>NZ_JAUCPU010000001.1:0-873575 GCF_030373105.1 Arthrobacter sp. zg-Y877 | reverse complement strand
TGGGGGAAACGCCCGGTCCCATTCCGAACCCGGAAGCTAAGACCCACAGCGCCGATGGTACTGCATCCGGGAGGATGTGGGAGAGTAGGTCACCGCCGGACAATATTTGAATAACAGGAAGAGCCCGTACCAGTGCTGGTACGGGCTCTTCCTCTTTAACCCGCCAGGTTTAACCGGCCAAATTTCTCCCGCCAGGGGTGCCGGCCTGACCGGTTTAATCCACCGGCCCGGATAGGTTTGTGGGATGGGATCCGATACTGCGATAAAAATCACTGGCACCCGGGCGGCGCTTTGGCTGCCGCATGTGGCCGCCGTCCTTCTGCTTGCTTCCTGTTTTGCCTACGGAACCACGATTTACGATTCCCTGCCGGAAACCATCCCGACCCACTGGGGCGGCGGCGGCCGTCCGGACGAGTGGGACACGAAGTCCTTCGGCACCGTGTATATGCCCCTGCTGATGGGCGCCGGCATAAGCGTCCTCCTGGCTGTGGTGTCCGCCGCCACACCCGCCATGATCCTGCCGGATAAGGATCCGTCCGACTGGGAGCTGTATCGCCGGGAGGGGATGATCCGCGGCACCGTTGCTGCCCTTGGCGGGACCTCTGTCCTGGTTGCGGCGCTGATCGGCGGGCTCACGGTCGCCGGCTGGCGGACCCCCGACCACGTGCCCGCCGGGCCGGCCCTGATGATGGTTCCCCTGATCCTTGGCTGCCTGTTCCTTTCCTATACTGCTGCCGGCCGCTGGGCGCGGCGGACGGCTGAGCGGGACGGTGTCCACCCGACAGCCGAGGAACGGGAAGAGGATAAGCGGTGGGTGGGCGGCATCCTCTATAACGATCCGAATGATCCCCACATCCTGGTACCCAAGCGCAGCGGATCCGGCACCGGCCTGACAGTGAATGTAGGCAACCGCAGGGGGCTCACCGCCGTCGTTGTGTTCCTGATGGTCTTTGTTGTCCTTCCGACGGTTTTTGGAGTATTCATGGCCCTCTAGGTACCGCCTGCCGGCTTGGTCCGTTTCTCCACTAGGCTTAGACGCATGCGTATTGCTCGATTTGTACAGGACAGCGACCCCGCCTTCGGCGTGGTCGGAGGAGAAGAAGGCAGCGAAGAAATCGCCGTCATTAAGGGTGACCCGTTCTTTTCGGGCGTCCAGCTGACAGGGGAGCGGCACAAGCTGGAGGACGTACGCCTGCTTGCCCCGATCATCCCGCGCAGCAAGGTCGTGGGCATCGGCCGTAACTATGCCGACCACGCCAGCGAAATGGGCAACGACGTTCCGCCGGCTCCACTGATGTTCCTCAAGCCCAACACCTCGGTGATCGGCCCGAACGATCCCGTGGTTCTGCCGTCCTTCTCGGACGAAGTGTCCTACGAGGCCGAGCTCGCCGTCGTCATCGGCCGCATCTGCAAGGATGTCCCGATCGAACGCGTGGACGAAGTCATCTTCGGCTACACCTGCGCCAACGACCTCACCGCCCGTGACGCCCAGCGCACCGACGACCAGTGGGCCCGCGCCAAGGGCTTTGACACCTCCTGCCCCCTGGGCCCGTGGATTGAAACCGAGCTGGATCCCGAGAACACCGCGGTGCGCGGCTACCTCAACGGTGAACTCGTTCAGGACGGGAACACCAACTCGATGATCTGGGGCGTCAAGGAACTGGTGTCCTACGTTTCGCAGGCCTTCACCCTGCTGCCCGGCGACGTCATCCTCACCGGTACCCCTGCGGGCGTCGGCATCATCAGCGACGGCGAACGCTTCGAGGTCGACATCGAGGGCATCGGCCGGCTGGTCAACACCGTCCGCAGCTGATGCCCCGCGGAGCGGACCGGGAGGCCGGCCGGAGCGCAGCCTGGGCTGCGCTCATCTGGTCGCTGATCCTCCTGGCCGCTCCGTTCCTTGGTTTTCCGCCGGATGCCGCCCTGCCCTGGGGTGCCGGTGCCGCCCTGTTGATGGGTGTCTTCCCGGCAGCCCTGGTTTTCCAGCTGCAGCGGCGCAACGACCTTCGGCGGCTGCCGCCGTCGTCGCTTCCGCCTGCAGTGCTGGGCGCGGCGGCGCTGGCGTTTATGTTCCAGCGGCTCATCCTTTGGCTGGACGGTCCGTTACCGCTCTCGGCCGCGGTTTTCGGCCTGCTGGCTGCAGCCCTCGTGCTGCTCATCGCCAACTCCTTCACGCACTGGTCCTGGCTGGACCTCACGCTCGGTGCGGGCCTGGTCATCCTCGGTTCGACGGCGGCACTGCTTTTCCCGGGGCTGCCGGGAACTGCGGCGGCGATCCTCATCGCTGCCGTCCTGGCAGGTACCCTCGCCGCCAGGCTCCGGCGGGGGAAGCCCGCAGCACACCTTGCCGCCGCCGCGGCCGGCGCACTTGCCGGCGGTGGAGTCTTCCTCTGGCTGCTGTCCTACTCGGCTTAAGGCACCCCGCGGAGGGAAGAGTCTAAACTGGGAAACATCATGACTAACGCTCCCACTCCCTTAGCAGACCTTCCCACCGTCACCGATGACACGCCCGTACGCGTGCGCTTCTGCCCGTCTCCCACGGGCACCCCGCACGTTGGCCTCATCCGGACCGCCCTTTTCAACTGGGCCTACGCCAAGCACACCAAGGGCACCATGGTGTTCCGGATCGAAGATACCGACACCGCCCGTGACAGCGAGGAGAGCTACCTCCAGCTCCTCGACGCGCTGAAGTGGCTCGGCATCACCTGGGACGAAGGCGTGGAAGTGGGCGGCCCGCACGAACCGTACCGGCAGTCCCAGCGCGGCGAAATCTACCAGGACGTGATCGCCAAGCTGCGCGACGCCGGTTACGTCTACGAGTCCTATTCGACCCCGGAGGAAATCGAAGCGCGCCACCGCGCGGCCGGACGCGACATCAAGCTCGGCTACGACAACTATGACCGCGACCTCACCGCGGAGCAGATCGAAGCCTTCCGCGCCGAAGGCCGCTCGCCGGTGCTCCGCGTCCGGATGCCCGATGAAGACATCACCTTCACCGACCTGGTCCGCGGCGAGATCACCTTCAAGGCCGGAACGGTTCCGGACTTCGTCGTGGTCCGCGCCAACGGTGCACCCCTCTACACGCTGGTCAACCCCGTCGATGACGCGCTCATGGGCATCACCCACATCCTGCGCGGCGAGGACCTGCTGTCCTCCACCCCGCGCCAGGTTGCGCTGTACCGTGCGCTGATCGACGTCGGCGTGGCCAAGTACATGCCCCTGTTCGGGCACCTGCCCTACGTGATGGGTGCAGGCAACAAGAAGCTCTCCAAGCGGGATCCGGAGTCCAGCCTCTTCCTGCACCGGGAGCGCGGCTTCATCCCCGAAGGCCTGCTGAACTACCTGTCCCTGCTGGGCTGGTCGCTGTCCGCCGACGAGGACATCTTCACCGTCGACCAGCTGGTGGAGAACTTCGACATCCACAATGTGCTGGCCAACCCCGCCCGCTTCGACCTGAAGAAGGCCGAAGCCATCAACGGCACCCACGTACGGATGCTCGAGGCCGAAGACTTCCGTAACCGCCTGGTCCCGTACCTCCAGCAGGCAGGCCTGGTGGGGGAGACCCTCACCGCCCGCGAGGAGCAGATCCTGACCGAGGCCGCCCCCCTGGTACAGGAACGCATCACCCTGCTGGGCGAGGCCCCGGACATGCTCGGCTTCCTCTTCAAGGCCGACGACGCCGTCGACGTCGCCGACGACGCCCGGAAGGGACTGCCGGCTAACCTGGCCGAGGTGCTCGACGCCGCGCTGGCGGCCCTCGAATCCGTCTCCGACTGGACGGCGGAGAACATCCAGGCCGCCCTGCGGCAGGCCCTCGTGGAAGACATGGGCATCAAGCCGCGGCTGGCGTTCGGCCCGGTGCGCACTGCCGTCTCGGGACGCCGGATCTCGCCGCCGCTGTTCGAGTCCATGGTGATCCTGGGCCGCGATTCCTCCCTGGCACGGCTCCGCACCTTCCGCGCCGCGGCATAAGGTCCGTACACAGTGGGCGGCGGGTCCATCAATGCGGTGCTGTTCGACATCGACGAGACACTCGTTGACCTGCAGGCGGCCATGGGCGCCACGCTGCAGGTGGTTGGCGCTGAGGACCTGACCCACTTCACGGCGGCGGACTGGGAGGCTTATACCTCCCTGTTCGCCGCCGATCCGCAGGGGCATTACAACGCGTACCTCGCCGGCCGGCTGAGCTTTGCCGACCAGCGGGTGCTGCGCCTGCAGCACGCCCGGGAACGGGCGGGTCTGGCGCCGCTGGACAGCGACACCGCGCGCGTCTGGAACCAAGCCTACGAAGCGGCGCTGCCGCAGTACTTCCGCGCGTTCGACGACGTCGTTCCCGTCCTGGATGCCTTGGAGGCCCGCGGCATTGCCTACGGTGCCGTCAGCAACAACGTGCACGACTACCAGCGGGCCAAGCTGGACGCCGCCGGGCTGACGCGGATCAGGGTCCTGGTGGGCATCGACACCGCCGGCTCCGCCAAGCCGGAACCGGCGATCTTCCACGAGGGGGTACGCCTGCTCGGCAGTACCCCGGAGCGCAGCGCCTACGTGGGGGATAACCTGCGGGTGGATGCCGTGGGGGCGGCCCACGCCGGCCTGCTCGGAATCTGGCTGGACCGCATCGGCAACCCCTCACCCGTGCGGGACGGGGCGGCCGTGGTTCCTCCCGGAGTGCACACCATCGGGTCCCTCGGGGAGCTGCTGGAACTGGTCTGACACGGCAGCCGGCCCGTTTTGTACTTGCTCTGGAACCCGTGTATAGTTATATCTCGTGCTGAGGGGCTGCGGCCGGGGATAAGTCCTCGCAAAGCAGCCGGATAAGCGCATTGGGATATGGTGTAATTGGCAACACATCGGTTTCTGGTACCGACATTCTAGGTTCGAGTCCTGGTATCCCAGCGGTCATCAATAAGCGGTTCACCGCGATTGGTCTCCTCTGAAAGAGTATGAAATACTCTACAGGCCGGTTCTTCGAAACCGGCAAGGAAGTGCCCGGACAGTAAGCCCGGAGCACTGTACACGGCCCCATCGTATAGCGGCCTAGTACGCTGCCCTCTCACGGCGGTAACGCGGGTTCGAATCCCGCTGGGGTCACAGATAACCGGCTCCGGACACTATGTCCGGGGCCGGTTTTGTTTTGCCCTCCGAACCGGGCGGCCAGCGGTGCGGGACCGCGCGTGATAATTTCAAAACCTTGCTCCCAATCCCAACCCGAGGAACAGCCTGTGCCGTCCGAAGCCCTGACCGTGGACCAGCTTGACGAGAAGGCGCTTCTGGCCCGGATCTTTCCCCGCCTGGGGCCGGATACCGCACTGCTGGGGCCGGGCGACGACGCCGCCGTGATTGCTGCTCCGGACCGCCGAACGGTAATCTCCATCGACACCTTGGTCCAGGACGCCGATTTCCGCCTGGTCTGGCCCTCGGGGTACCGGACCACGGGGTTCGACGTCGGCTGGAAATGCGTGGCGCAGAATGTCTCCGATATCCGTGCCATGGGCGCTGTGCCCACCTCGCTGGTGGTCAGCCTCACCCTTCCGGGCAGTACGGAGGTCGCGTGGGTGGAGCAGCTCGCCGCGGGACTCGCCGCCGGTATTGATTCCCTGGCGTTCGAGCGGTGCTCCGTGGTGGGTGGCGATCTCGGCCGGGGCAGCCAAATCGTCGTCACGGCAGCTGTCACAGGCGACCTGGAGGGGCGGGACCCCGTTTTGCGTTCAGGTGCCCGGCCCGGGGACGTTCTGGCCCACATCGGGTCGCTGGGACTCGCGGCAGGCGGGCTGGCGGTACTCGAGAGCAATGTCGACATGGCAGACCCCGGGGATTCCGACGACCATCCACTTGCCGTGCTGGCCATGGCGCAGTGCCGGCCGTGTCCGCCGCGGACCGGCGCCGGACCCGAAGCGGCGGCTGCCGGTGCCACTGCCATGCTGGATGTCTCGGATGGACTGGTGCGCGACGCCGGCCGGATCGCCCGGGCCTCTGGCGTCGGCATTGACCTGGACCGGGGCTATCTCACCTCCCGGGCCGAGGCGCTGGCACCGGCTGCGGAACGGTTGGGCGCAGACCCGCTGGCCTGGGTGCTGGGCGGGGGAGAGGACCATGGGCTGCTGGCGACCTTCCCGCCGGATGCGGTCCTGCCCCAGGGGTTCGTCGGCATCGGCACGGTGTCCGACGGCGAAGGCGTCACCTTCGGCGGCGAGGTGCCCCCGGTGACCGGCTGGGACCACTTCGCCGGCTAGCTGTACTGTCGCGACGTCACTGCGCCGTCACTGCGACGTCATCGGACCGGCTCAGGAATCCGGCAGGATCCGCCGGTTCCGGATCCGTTCGGCCAGCTCCAGGATCTGTTCCCGGGACAGGTCCGGCAGGTGCTCGAGCTCGGACACGAAATCATCGAGCGCATTGGTCGCCCTGGCTTTGAGGAGCTCGGTGTAAAAGCCCACGATAATGCCGGTCATCAGGGCCACCACCAGGATCCCGTACAGGGTGACGACCACCGTAATGATCCTGCCCGCCGGTCCGGTGGCCACGTAGTCGCCGAAGCCCACCGTGGTGAAGGAAACGAACAGGTACCAGAGGCCGTCGCCGAAGTTCTCGAACTCCGCCTCGAGCCGCGGCAGCAGGAAGCTTGCGACCCCAAGGACAATCAGGAAGCCGGAGAAAATATAATCGGCGCCGGAGATTCGGACAATGTGCCACAGCACACGCATCCGCTTCATGGGAACCCCCTGGGCTCTTGGACCCCCAACGGTTTCAGGCTCCCAATATAGGCTTACTCGCCGCCCTTGCGCAGCGCCTCGGTGAGCTGGGCCGCGGCCTTTGCGACCACTTCGGCGTGGATGCGCCCGGGCTGCCTGGTCAGGCGTTCAATTGGCCCGGAGATCGACACGGCGGCGATGACGCGGCCGGCCGGTCCACGCACCGGTGCCGACACGGAGGCCACTCCGGGTTCGCGTTCGCCCAGGCTCTGGGCCCAGCCACGGCGCCGGACACCGGCCAGGACAGTGGGTGTGAAGCGGGCATTATGCAGCCCCTCGAGGAGCCGGTCGTGGTCCTCCCAGGCCAGCAGGCACTGGGCAGCGGAACCGGCCTTCATGGACAGCTGGGTGCCGACGGGAATGGTGTCCCGCAGGCCGATGGGACGCTCGGCGGAGGCAACGCAGACCCGCCACTCACCCTGCCGCCGGAATACCTGCGAACTCTCCCCGGTGGCGTCGCGGAGTGCCAGCAGTACCGGTCCGGCGGAGGCGATCAGACGGTCCTCACCGGCAGCGGAAGCCAGTTCGACCAGCCGCCCACCCAGGACGAACCGGCCCTGGATGTCGCGGCCCACCAGCCGGTGGTGCACCAGGGCCAGCGCCAGCCGGTGCACCGTAGGACGGGCGAGTCCCGTCGCGGACACCAGTTGAGCCAGTGTGGTGGGTCCGGCTTCCAGTGCGTCCAGCACCATGGCCGCTTTGTCGATGACGCCTACCCCGCTCGCTGTGTCCATAAACTGATACTGCCGTCTCATTATCTGAGATGCAAATTGAAAAGGTGGCGCGTCCCACCCGCAGGCTGGTTCTCTTAACCCCACAGGGAAAGACAACGAGGGGTACCTGATATGGGTGAGCACGTAGCAGGCAGGACGCTTGCACGGAAAGTCTGGGACGAGCATGTGGTCAGCAAAGGGGAGGACGGTGCTCCCGACCTGCTGTACATCGATCTCCACCTCGTCCACGAAGTCACCTCCCCCCAGGCCTTCGAAGGTCTTCGGCTGTCGGGACGCGGGCTGCGCCGTCCGAACCTGACCATCGCCACCGAGGACCACAACACACCGACGCTGGCGATAGACAAGCCCATTGCCGATCCGGTGAGCCGCACCCAGATTGAAACCCTGCGGGCCAACTGCGCAGAATTCGGTGTCCGGCTGCATCCGCTGGGAGACGCCGAGCAGGGGATCGTCCACGTTGTCGGTCCGCAGCTGGGCCTGACCCAGCCCGGGCTCACCGTGGTCTGCGGTGACTCCCACACCTCCACACACGGGGCGTTCGGGGCGCTGGCCATGGGTATCGGCACCTCCGAGGTGGAGCACGTGATGGCCACCCAGACCCTGTCGCTGAAGCCGTTTAAGACCATGGCCATCAATGTCGAAGGCACGCTGCGTCCCGGCGTCACGTCCAAGGACATCATCCTGGCGGTGATTGCCCGGATCGGCACCGGCGGCGGACAGGGCTACGTCCTGGAATACCGGGGCTCGGCCATCCGTGCTCTGTCGATGGAAGCGCGGATGACCATCTGCAACATGTCCATCGAAGCCGGTGCCCGGGCCGGCATGGTCGCCCCGGACGAAACCACCTTCGCCTACCTCAGGCACCGCCCGCACGCCCCGCAGGGACGGGACTGGGACGCCGCCGTCGAACACTGGAAGTCCCTGGCCACCGACGCCGATGCCGAGTTCGACGCCGAGGTCTTCCTGGATGCCGACACCCTGGAGCCGTTTGTCACGTGGGGGACCAACCCCGGGCAGGGCGTCCCGCTCTCGGAAGCCGTCCCCGCCCCCGAAGACTTCGCCGACGAGAACGCCCGTGCTGCCGCTGAGCGGGCCCTGGCCTACATGGATCTTGCCGCCGGAACGCGGATGAAGGACATCCGGGTGGACACGGTCTTCCTGGGTTCCTGCACCAACAGCCGGATCGAAGACCTGCGCGCGGCGGCCGATATTATCCGCGGCCGCGAGAAGGACCCGGCGGTCCGCATGATGGTGGTGCCCGGCTCCGCCCGGGTGCGGCTGGAAGCCGAGGCCGAAGGGCTGGACCGGGTGTTCAAGGACTTCGGGGCGGAATGGCGTTTTGCCGGCTGCTCGATGTGCCTGGGCATGAACCCGGACCAGCTTGAACCGGGGGAACGGTGCGCGTCCACGTCGAACCGCAATTTCGAGGGCCGCCAGGGCAAGGGCGGCCGGACCCACCTGGTGTCACCGGTGGTGGCCGCCGCCACCGCGGTGCGCGGGACCCTCAGCTCACCTTCCGACCTTGATCCGCTGCCGGACAGTGCCGGAACCTCCGCCGTCAACGCCTCCACCGCCGCTTAGGGGAACCACCAATGGAAAAGATCACCACCCACACCGGGATCGGCGTTCCGCTGCGCCAAAGCGACGTCGACACCGACCAGATCATCCCTGCCGTCTACCTCAAGCGGATCACCCGCACCGGGTTCGAGGATGCACTCTTTGCCGGCTGGCGGAAGAATGCGGATTTCATCCTGAACCAGGAACCCTTCCGGCAGGGCTCGGTCCTGGTGGCAGGGCCGGACTTCGGCACCGGCTCCTCCCGTGAACATGCCGTCTGGGCGTTGAAGGACTATGGCTTCCGGGCCGTCCTCTCCTCCCGCTTCGCGGATATCTTCCGCGGGAATGCCGGCAAGCAGGGCCTCGTCGCGGCCGAGTTGGCACAGGATGACATCGAACTCATCTGGAAGGTCCTGGAGAACTCTCCGGGAACAACGGTCACCGTGGACCTTCAGGCCCGCACCGCAGTCTGCGGCAGCGTCTCGGCTCCGTTCGAGATTGATGAATACACCCGCTGGCGCCTCCTCGAAGGGCTGGACGACATTGCCCTGACCCTGCGCCATGAAACAGAGATCACGTCGTTCGAGGCACGCCGCCCTTCCTATAAGCCGCTCACCCTCCCCGCCCGGCACTAGGCCCACAGCGCGGATGATTTCCCGGCCCCTCCGCCGGCCCGATATTATGGATAGGCCCCGCTTCGGCGGGGCCTACCGCGTTATCGCTGCGGGCTGCATGACCGGAATCACACCGGTCCGGGCCCGGTGGAGGGCGGCGTTATTTCAGTAAGCAGGCGCTTGCTCATATGCTTGAGTGCAGTCTCTTATTGCTTCCGGGGCCAATCTATTTAGGAAATCAGGTATTCATGGGTAGCGTCCTCACGATCCGAGGCGGTGTTCCTCTCTCAGGGAAGGTACCGGTCCGCGGGGCGAAAAATCTGGTCCCCAAGGCGATGGTTGCGGCCCTGCTCGGCAACGGGCCGTCCACGCTGCGCAACGTTCCGGAAATCAAGGACGTTGAGGTCGTGACGTCCCTGCTGCAGCTGCACGGCGTCGAGGTCACCAAGGACCCCGTCACCGGCGACCTCACCATGGATCCGAAGAACGCGAAGACGGCGGCGTCCAAGGACATCGACGCCCACGCCGGCGATTCGCGCATCCCGATCCTGCTCTGCGGACCGCTGATGCACAGCCTCGGCGAGGCGTTCATCCCTGACCTTGGCGGCTGCAAGATCGGCGACCGGCCAATCGACTTCCACCTGCAGATGCTGCGCAACTTCGGCGCCGTAGTGGAGAAGCGCCCAGGCGGCATTTCCATCTCCGCTCCCAAGGGCCTCAGCGGCGCCAAGCTGGAACTGCCTTACCCGAGCGTCGGAGCCACCGAACAGGTGCTCCTGACCGCGGTCAAGGCCGTGGGCATCACTGAACTTCGCGGTGCCGCCGTCGAGCCGGAAATCATGGACCTGATCGCCATCCTGCAGAAGATGGGCGCCATCATCTCCGTGCAGACGGACCGCGTCATCCGCATCGAGGGCGTTTCCGAGCTGACCGGTTACAACCACCGTGCGCTTCCGGACCGCAACGAAGCCGCGTCCTGGGCCTCCGCCGCACTTGTCACCAAGGGTGACATCTACGTTGAAGGCGCCGACCAGAAGGACCTCACCGCGTTCCTGAACACCTACCGCAAGATCGGCGGAGCGTTCGACGTCGACGACGGCGGCATCCGGTTCTACCACCCGGGCGGGGCACTGAACCCGCTGGTGCTGGAAACCGACGTGCACCCGGGATTCATGACCGACTGGCAGCAGCCGCTCGTGGTCGCCCTGACCCAGGCCGAGGGCGTCTCCATTGTGCACGAGACCGTGTATGAGAACCGTTTCGGCTTCACCGATGCCCTCATCCGGATGGGCGCCAACATCCAGGTACACCGCGAATGCTTGGGCAGCGTGCCCTGCCGTTTCGGGCAGCGCAACTTCCTGCACTCGGCCGTGATTGCCGGTTCCGTGCAGCTGCGCGGCGCCGAGATCGACATCCCGGACCTGCGCGGCGGCTTCAGCCACCTCATTGCCGCGCTGGCAGCCGAGGGCACGTCGCGGGTGACCGGCATTGAGCTGATCAACCGCGGGTACGAGCATTTCCAAGGCAAGCTTGAGGGGCTCGGCGCGGACTTTGACGTCGCTTCCGGCGTATCCGCCGGACTCCGGTAGCCTGACCGCATGACGGATTCGAATAAGTCACGGGTTGCGTTTGCGCTGCTGGCCGGAACCCTCCGGCCGCTGTTCAATGTCTTCCTGAAAAAGCAGTGGCAGGGGGCGGAGAACCTGCCCCGGGACACGGGCTTCATCGTCTGTCCCAACCACGTGACTGAGATCGATCCGGTGGTGGTGGGGCACTTCCTGTACAACAAGGGGTACCCGCCGCACTTCCTGGCCAAGGCATCTCTGTTCAAGGTTCCCGTCCTGGGAACCGCGCTGTCCGCGACGAACCAGGTCCCGGTGGAACGGATCACCACCGGGGCCGCCGGTTCCCTGGACGCCGCGCGCAAGGCACTGGAGGCCGGGCACACCCTGGTGATCTATCCCGAAGGAACCCTGACGCGGGATCCGGACCTCTGGCCGATGAAGGGCCGGACCGGCGCTGCCCGGCTGGCCCTGCAGACCGGGGTTCCCGTGCTCCCGGTGGCGCACTGGGGATCCCATGAACTCTTTCCCCGCTACGCCAAGTTCCCGGCACTGTTCCCGCGCAAGCGGGTCCGGCTGGTGGTTGGCAAGCCTGTGGACCTGTCCGAATTCGCCGGCCTCCCGATCAGTAAGGCCGTCCTGGACGCCGCTACGGATCGGATCATGTCCGACATTACGGACATGGTCTCCAAGCTCCGCGGCACCCAGCCACCCGCTGAGCGGTGGGACCCCGTGGCCAAGGGCCAGCGGCAGGTCGGACGCTCCTTTGAATCCAAACCAACCCAACCGGAGGCCGGACAGTGACCGCCCGCAGTGAATACCCCGCCGTCGTCGCGGTCCTAGGCGCCGGAAGCTGGGGTACCGCCTTCGCCAAGATCGCCGCCGACTCAGGCGCCGGACGGGGCACCGATGTACGGCTCTGGGCCCGCCGCCCCGAGGTGGCCGCCGACATCAATGACAGGCACCGCAACACCCAGTACCTCAAGGACACTGTCCTGCCCGCCAACCTGCGCGCCTCCACGGACCTCGCCGAGGTCCTGGCCGGTGCGGAGATCGTGGTGCTCGCCGTTCCTGCACAGTCACTGCGCGCCCAGCTGAAGGACGTTGCGGGCCTCATTCCGGCCGGCGCCGTCGTCGTGTCGCTGATGAAGGGCCTGGAACGGGGCACGGACGCCCGGATGAGCCAGGTGATCGCCGAGGAACTGGGACTGCCCGCCGAGCGTATTGCCGTGGTCTCCGGCCCGAACCTCGCCATGGAGATTGCCCGTCAGGAGCCCACCGCTTCCGTGGTGGCCTGCACCGACCTGGACACGGCCGCCTGGATCGCCGAAGCCTGCACTGCGCCGTATTTCCGGCCGTACACCAACGAGGACGTGGTGGGTACGGAGATCGGCGGCATCGTGAAGAACGTGATTGCCCTCGCGGTGGGGATCTGCGACGGCAAGAACATGGGTGACAACACCCGGGCGTCCGTGATGACCCGCGGCCTGGCCGAAACCACCCGGCTGGCCCTCGCCCTGGGCGGCAGCGCCGAGACCATGGCAGGACTGGCGGGCATGGGCGATTTGATTGCCACCTGCTCCTCACCCCTGTCCCGCAACCACACTGCGGGAACACTGCTGGCGCAGGGCCTGAGCCTGGCGGAGGTCAACGCGTCCATGACCCAGACCGCCGAAGGCATCAAGTCCGCGCAGGCCGTGCTGGACCGTGCCACCCAGCTGGGTGTGTACATGCCGATCACCGAAAACGTTGTCGCCGTCCTGCAGGGCGTTATTAGTGTTGATGAACTGGGCCCGCGGCTGCTGGCCCGCGAACTGAAATCCGAAGGTGTGTCCGCCCCGTGACTGTTGAACCCCTGCCCGCCGGTACCGTAGAGGACCGCTCCGGAAACGCCCGGCCGAGGGTGGCCGTCCTGTTCGGCGGACGCTCCAGCGAACATGCCGTCAGCTGCGTGACTGCGGCCGGTGTGCTGCAGGCCATCGATACGTCCAAGTACGACGTCGTGCCCATCGGTATTGCGAAGAACGGCCAGTGGAGCCTCGTCTCCGCCGATCCGGCGCAGTGGTCGCTCCGCGCAGCCACCCTGCCCGAGGTGCCGGTCTCCGCGGAATCAGTGGTCCTGTCCTCCCAGGACGGAAGCCGTGAGCTCGTCGCGCACACTCCCGGCGGCCTGCCGCGCAGCCTGGGGTCCATCGACGTCGTCCTGCCGCTGCTGCACGGTCCCTTCGGCGAGGACGGCACCCTGCAGGGGCTGCTGGAAATGGCCGATGTCCGGTACGTGGGCGCCGGTGTCCTGGCGTCCGCCGTCGGCATGGACAAGCACTACATGAAGGTGGTCTTCGAGGCCGCCGGCCTGGCCGTTGGTCCCTACGAAGTGCTTACCGACCGGCAGTGGCTGCGGGATCCGCAGTCCTGCCTGGACCGTGCCGGAGCCCTGGCCTTCCCCTTGTTCGTGAAGCCGGCCCGCGCCGGATCCTCCATGGGCATCACGCGGGTCACCGACCCCGCGGAGCTTCCGGCCGCCATCGAAGCCGCGCGCCTGCACGATCCCAAGGTGGTCGTCGAAGCCGGGATAACCGGCCGCGAAATCGAGGTGGCTGTCCTGCAGGGGCGCGGCACCGAGGACCCCCGCACCAGCCAGCCCGGCGAGATTGCGGTGCGCGACGGCGGCCACGAGTGGTACGACTTCGAAGCCAAGTACGTTGATGGTGCAGCCGTCGACCTGAGCTGCCCGGCCGACCTGCCGGCGGACGTTTCCGCCGAAGTCCGCCGGCTGGCCGGTGCCGCCTTCGACGCGGTCGGAGGAGAGGGCCTGTCCCGGGTGGACTTCTTCTACACCCCGGACGGTGCGCTGATCATCAACGAGATCAACACGATGCCCGGGTTCACCCCGATCAGCATGTATCCGCAGATGTGGGCCAAGTCCGGTCTCCCGTACACCGAGCTGATCGATGAACTGATTTCCCTGGCGCTGAGCCGGAAGACCGGCCTGCGCTAGCCCGCCTGGCTGTCCAGTTCCAGGGTGTCCGCGGGGCTGAGGCACTGACGGGTGGATTCAATGTTGGAGACCGCGTTCTCCAACTGGACCAGCACCTCGGAGGAAGCCACCTCGTTCGGATCGAACATCACCTCGACGGCCGGCTCCCGGCCGAAGGTAGTGGCGGTCCAGGTGTCTTCGCCCTCGCGCAGGATCCAGTCGATACCGTTGACTTCGGCGCACGGATCGGTCGTCGGTCCCGGTGCCGGGACGCCGCACTTGAGGATCGCCTTGGACGGGTTGCCCCAGGCCGCGGTGGACTGGCTGTCCGTGTCCCTGAGCTGATAGCCCGCCATCTCGTCCGGGAGCGCCACCATCACGGAGGCGCAGTCGGGGTTCGCCGCGTCTGGCGCGGAATCGACATTGGCCACCGGGCTGCAGCCGGTGGCCGCCACTGCCACGAGCACGGATACTGCGGATAACGCATAGAGCTTCATGATTCAAGCGTATCCGGCACGCCGCCGCTGGCTTGAATCGCGTGGCGGCCCGCACGCGGTAAACTGCTGGCGCCGACTAGCCTGAGGATTCCCCGTGAGCGATTTCCACCTTCCACCCACCGAACCGTCCGAACCGGACGTACGGAAGAAACATCCTGTCCGGAG
Source organism: Arthrobacter sp. zg-Y877 (assembly GCF_030373105.1). Classification (NCBI taxonomy): domain Bacteria; kingdom Bacillati; phylum Actinomycetota; class Actinomycetes; order Micrococcales; family Micrococcaceae; genus Arthrobacter; species Arthrobacter sp. zg-Y877. The sequence continues at coordinate 858,717 of NZ_JAUCPU010000001.1, read as the reverse complement.
GGTTCTGATCGTTGTGCTGGGCATCGTCCTGGTGGCCGCGCTGGCCGCCGGAGGTTACCTCTGGCACCTGGCCCGGACCTTCGACTCCGGAAAACAGACCATCAGCGGCGCCCTGCCTTCCGTTGCCCCGGAACGGTCCGCGGCGGCAACGGACTCGCTCAACATCCTGGTGATGGGCAGCGATACCCGGGATCCGGCGTCGGGCGACGCCCGGAGCGACGCCTTGATGCTGGTCCACGTGCCCGGGGACCGCAGCGGTGTCTACGTTATGTCGATCATGCGCGATACCTGGGTGGAGGTGCCCGGGCACGGCGGGAACAAGATCAACGCAGCCATGGCCCTCGGCGGTGTCTCCCTGACCGTGGAAACGGTTCAGGACCTGTTCGGAGTCCCGGTCGACCACGTGGTGATCATGGACTTCGAGGGATTCAAGGGCCTTACCGACGCCTTGGGCGGGGTCACCCTGGACAACGACATTGCCTTCCAGTCCGAGGGGGCGGAGGGCGAATACTTCGCGGCGGGACCCATCGAGGTGCAGGGCGAATCGGCACTGAAATACGTGCGGGAACGCTACGCCTTCACCGACGGGGATTATCAGCGCGTCCGGAACCAGCAGGCGTTCGTCCGGGGCGTGCTCGGCGGCGTTCTCAACGCGGGGACCCTGACAAACCCCGTAAAGATCAGTAACGTGGTCCGGGAAATTTCCCCGTACCTCAGCGTGGACGAAGGACTGGACGCAGCCGCCGTCGGGCGTCTGGGACTCAGCCTGCGCAGCGTGCGGGCAGCGGACGTCCACATGTTTACCCTGCCCAATGCGGGGGTGGGCACGTCCACGGATGGGCAGTCCATTGTGCTCCCGGACGATGAAGCGATCGCGGAAATCGGTGCCGCGATGGACGCCGACGACCTTGCCGGTTACCTCCGGTCGGCTGTTCCCCAGGACTGAACGGGGGCCGTCACCGGAAATCGTTATGGGTCACTGTCAGTGCCCTACGGTAGGCTTCCTAATGACATAGACGGTTGGCGGCAATGACGGCGAAGACCGGACGGGACGGACCCAGATGAGCGGGACCAGCAGGATCAAAGGCAGATACGCAGGCAGGAAACGGGATTACTTTGCAGACTAAAATCACCGCCAACGCGCAGGCGTTGAAGCGATGGTTGAGCAATGCAGAGGTCTCGCTTGGCAACCACAGTGACCGGCTCAATGCCATCAATATCTTTCCCGTCGCCGACGGCGACACCGGCACTAACCTCTACCTGACGCTGCGGGCCGCGTCCTCGGCTGCCGCAGCCGCAGACACCTCCGATATCGGTGAGCTGCTGGGCACGGCCGGCCGTGCCGCCATGGAGTCGGCGCGGGGCAACTCCGGAACCCTGTTTTCCGTTTTCCTTACGGCCATGGCCGAGCCCCTGGCCGGAGCCACCCGGCTCTCTGCACCGCTGCTCGCCTCCTCCATGCAGCGTGCACAGCTGCGTTCCTGGTCGGTGCTCAGCGACCCGGTGCCCGGCACCATGCTCTCTGTCCTTGAGGCGGCTGCCCATGCAGCCTCCGACAGTGAAGCAGCCGTCACCGGCGACGACAGCAACGTCGGACTGGCACTCACGCTGCGCGCGATGATGGACGCCGCCCTGGCCGCCGTCATCCACACCGAGAGCCAGTTGGATGCCCTCACCCGGGCCCGTGTGGTGGACGCCGGAGGCGTCGGCTTCCTGCTGGTGCTCGACGCGCTGCGTGCGGCTGCCCTAGGGGAGGAGCTGCAGGAGGAACTGTTGGACGGGCTGCACGGCTATGACGTACAGGATCCGCATATCCACGCGCACATGCCCCGCATGGAAGGCGTGGAAGTTATGTGCACCATCACCCTGAGCCCGCTTGATGCCGCTACCCTACGGCTCCAGCTGGACGAACTGGGGGACTCCGTCATCATGAGTGCCGTCAGCCCCGTCGGGGACGGCTACCGCTGGCGGATCCACGTCCACACACCGGATGCCGGCACCACCATCGATCTGCTGCGCAGCCTGGGTGAACCCCAGAACCTGACCATCACCGAGCTGTCCGCCGACGGCCACGAAACCAATGAAATCCCCGGGGCACATGGACTCTAGGCTCCCCGGAGAACTCGACTTTCCACTGGACCGACGGATCGGCAAAACCACGGCCAATGCCATGGAGAAACAGCTTGGCCTGAAGACCGTTGGCGATCTGCTCCACCATTTCCCGCGCCGGTACCTGGAGCGCGGCGAGCTCACGCCCATCGCCGACATACCGTTCGACGAAGACGTCACCCTGATTGCCCGCGTGCAGAGCAATAACCGCCGGCAGATGCGGGCCCGCAAGGGGACCATCGTCGAGGTGGTGGTTACCGATGACACCGACGGCAGCCTTGGGCAGCTTCACCTGACGTTTTTCAACGGATTCAATGCCTCCAAGGAACTCACTGTGGGCACCCGGGCCATGTTTTCCGGCAAGGTGGGCGCCTACAAGGGCCAGCTGCAGCTGACCAATCCCAGCTATGTGCTCCTGGACGAAGAAGCCGTGGATGAGGAGGAAGCCAAGCGCCCCATCCCCGTGTACCGCGCTTCGGCCCGGGTGGCCAGTCCGACCATCGCCAAGTCCGTGTCGATGCTGCTGGACACGATGGAAGGCGCCCGGCTGCGCGATCCGATCCCGACAGCGATCCGGCAGCGCGACCGCCTTCCGGACGTCGTGGAGGCCTATAACAAGATCCACCGCCCCGCCACCATGGAGGAGGCCTACGCCGCCAGGCACCGGTTCCGGTACCAGGAAGCCCTGGTCCTGCAGACCGCACTGGCCCGGCGTCGTGCCCTGACCGCCCAAGAGGAAGCCACCGCACGCCCGGCCGTGCCCGGCGGGCTGCTGGACCGCTTTGACGCGTCCCTTCCCTTTACCCTGACCAACGGCCAGGCCTCCATCGGCGCCGACCTATCGGCCGAGCTGGCCGGTGACCACCCCATGAACCGGCTCCTGCAGGGCGAGGTGGGTTCGGGCAAGACGCTGGTGGCACTGCGAGCCATGCTGCAGGTGATCGACGCCGGGGGACAAGCGGCCCTGCTGGCCCCCACGGAAGTCCTCGCGGCCCAGCACTACGAATCCATCAGCGCCATGCTCGGCCCGCTGGGACGCGGCGGGCAGCTGGACGGCGACCCGGACGGGACGCGGGTGGCACTGCTCACCGGTTCGATGAACACCGCCGGACGCAAGGCAGCCCTGCTGGACGCCGCCAGCGGCGCGGCCGGGATCATCATCGGCACGCATGCCCTGCTGTCCGAGCATGTGTCCTTCGCCGACCTCGGACTGGTGGTGGTGGATGAACAGCACCGGTTCGGCGTCGAACAGCGCGATGTGCTGCGCACCAAGGGCCACAGCACCCCGCACCTGCTGGTGATGACGGCCACGCCCATTCCGCGTACGGTCGCCATGACCGTCTTCGGGGACCTGGAGGTCTCCACCCTGACCGAGCTGCCGGCGGGACGTGCCCCCATTTCCACCTTCGTATCACCGCTGGCCGAGAACCCGCGGTGGGAACCGCGGATCTGGTCCCGTGCGCGGGAAGAGATCGACGCCGGCCGGCAGGTCTACGTGGTCTGCCCCAAAATCGGCGCCAAGGAAGACGAGCCGGGGACCGACCTGGCACTGTTCGATGCGAAGGAAGCAGCGGAGGGACGTGCGCGTGCCGAGCGGCAGGAGCTGACCTCCGTGACCGAGCTGTCCGAGTACCTGACCACGGTGCCCGCCCTTGCCGGCAAGAGCATTGCGCCGCTGCACGGCCGGCTGGACCCGGCCGACAAGCACGAGACCATGGCCTCCTTCAACCGCGGAGAAATCGATGTGCTGGTTTCCACCACCGTCATCGAGGTGGGTGTGGACGTGCCCAACGCCTCACTCATGGTGATTATGGACGCGGACCGCTTCGGTATCTCCCAGCTGCACCAGCTGCGTGGACGGGTGGGCCGCGGCGGGCTGCCCGGTACCTGCCTGCTGGTGACGCAGCTGGAACCGGGGCATCCGAGCCGTGAGCGGCTGGAGGCCGTGGCCGCCACCACCGACGGCTTTGAACTCTCCCGCAAGGACCTGGAACTGCGCCGCGAAGGCGACATCCTCGGCGCCAGCCAGTCCGGCGGCCGGTCCACCCTGAAGCTGCTGCGCGCGGTCCAGGACGAAAAGCTCATCGAAAAGGCCCGGGCGGACGCCGTCGCCCTGGTCGCCGAGGACCCGGACCTGCGGGAATACCCGGCCCTGGATGAAGCGATCGAGGCCTACCTGAATCCCGAGGCCGAAGCGTTCCTGGAACGCGGCTGACCGCCGGGGCAAGGCCCGGGTTCGGGCCGCCGGCAGGGGCCGGATAAAGTGAAGGCATGAGCCGCATTATTGCCGGGGCTGCCGGCGGAACCACCCTGTTCAGTGTTCCCGGAGACGGGACGCGTCCCACCACGGACCGCGTGAAGGAAGCACTTTTTTCCCGCCTGGAGTCCTACGGGGTCCTGCAGGACGCCAAGGTGGTGGACCTGTTCGCCGGCTCCGGGGCATTGGGTGTGGAGAGCGCCAGCCGCGGTGCCGCCGCCGTCGACCTGGTGGAACTAGCCGACAAGCCGGCAGCCACGTGCCGGGAGAATGCCGGGCTGGTCAACAAGATCCTGGGCCGGACCTGCGTGAACGTGCACCGGGCCAAGGTGGAAACCTTCCTGCTGCGTGTCCCTGCCGACGTGCTGTGGGACGTGGTCTTCATTGACCCGCCCTATGCCTTGACCGAACCGGAACTGGCCACGGTGCTCACCTCGCTGGCCGGGCACCTCGCGGACGGAGCCGTTGTAGTGCTGGAACGTTCCACGCGTTCGCCCGAACCCCTCTGGCCGGAGGGGATGGAGCGCTTCAGTGAACGGAAATACGGCGAGACCACCCTCTGGTTCGCGGAGCCTGCCGCTGAGGATGCCGGGTCCGCTGGAGATACAGCGCAGGCCTAGCCGGTAAACACGTCCAGGTCCTCGCCGGTCAGTACCGCCGCCGGGTGCGGTCCGGCGGCGAGGAGCTGCGGGGTCCACTCGCCGGGCCAGGGGAAGGGGGTCGCCGCAAGCACGATGTTCCCGGGATAGCGGCCGGTGAACATGTCCTGCTGGGCCAGCGCCGCCACTTCTCCGTCCGTCCCCACGGCGGACTGCAGCTCCCGCACCTGCCGGCGCGCGAAGGCCAGCGGTGGGTCGTCCCCGACGTTGACCAGCAGTACGCCGGCTGGGGAGAGCAGGGCAGCCAGTTCGGCGTAGAAGTCCGACGTCGCCAGATGGGCCGGGGCATCCGGGCCGGCGAAGATGTCCAGGACGATGGCGTCGAAGGTCTGCCCGGCAAAGCGGTCCAGTGACTCCCGGGCATCGCCGATCACGGTTTCCAGGACCGTGCCGTCCGGCAGCGGCAGATGCGCCAGCACGAAGTCCAGCAGCTCGCGTTCGAGTTCCACCGCCACCTGGTTGGATCCGGGTCGGGTGGCCTGGAGATAACGGGTGAGGGTCAGCGCCCCGGCGCCCAGGTGCAGGGCGCGCAGCGGCTGCCCGGCCGGTGCGGCCAGGTTCAGGACATTTCCCATCCGGCGCAGGTATTCGTAGGAGATCTTGTGCGGGCGGGCCAGATCCACGTGCGACTGTTCGGCCCCGCCGATGCTCAGTATGTAGGCGCCGGGCGTGAAGCCGTCTTCGGTGATGGTGGCGTGGGCGCCGATGCCGCGCAGCAGCCGGGACGCGTTCACAGCAGACCGCCCAGCCGGGCAAGGCGTTCGGAGGCGGAGTCCAGGACGTCGGTCTTCTTGCAGAACGCGAACCGGAGCAGCGACCGGGTGCGCTGCGCCCCGTCGGCGTGGCAGAACACGGCGACCGGAATGGCGGCGACGCCGATCAGTTCCGGGAGCCTGCGGGCCAGCTCCGTGGCGTCTGTAATGCCCAGGGCCGAGGTGTCGGCGGTGACGAAGTAGGTGCCGGACGAGGGCAGGACCTCCATCCCGGCGGCCCGGAGCCCCGAGCCCAGCAGGTCCCGTTTCGCCTGCAGGGCGGCGGCGGCGCCGGTGAAGTAGGAATCATCCAGTCCCAGGCCGACGGCGACCGCGGACTGGAAGGGTGTGCCGGAGGTGTAGCTCAGGAAGGTCTTGACGGTACGGACTGCGGCCACCAGTGGTGCCGGGCCGGTGAGCCAGCCGATCTTCCATCCGGTCACGGAGAAGGTCTTGCCGGCCGAGGAAATGGTCAGCGTCCGTTCGGCGGCACCCGGCAGCGTGGCCACGGGGATATGCACGGGTCCGAAGGTCAGGTGCTCGTAGACCTCGTCGGTGACGATGACGGCGTTGTGCTTGGCCGCAAGGTCCACGATCTCCTGCAGGACTTCCCGGGGCAGGACCGCGCCCGTGGGGTTGTGCGGATTATTGACCAGGACCACGCGGGTGCGGTCGGTGAACGCGGCGGCCAGGGCGCCGTCGGCCGGCAGGAAGCGCGGCGCCTCGAGGGCGACGGTGGTGTGCGTGGCACCGCTGAGTCCAATGACGGCGCCGTAGGAGTCGTAGAACGGTTCGAAGGTCAGCACTTCGTCGCCGGGACCCGTCAGGGCCAGCAGGGCCGAGGCGATGGCCTCCGTGGCACCGGTGCTGACAATGACCTCGCTGTCCGGGTCCACCTGCAGCCCGTAGAAGCGTTCCTGATGCGCGGCGACGGCGGCGCGCAGTACCGGCAGGCCCTGTCCCGGGGCATACTGGTTGGCCCCGGCGGAGATGGCGGCCCGGGCCGCTTCGAGTATTTCCGCCGGGCCGTCTTCGTCGGGAAAGCCCTGGCCCAGGTTGATGGCTCCGTGCCGTCCGGCCAGGGCGGTGATCTCCTCGAAAATGGTGACGCCGAGGTTGCCGTCCGGAGCCAGAAGGTTGGCGCCAGCGGCCGTCCGCTGCCAGGGCTGCGCTGGACCTGCTCCGGTACCTGGTCCGGCGCCGTGCTGTGCGCGGAGCAGGGACGCGGCTGTGGTTGCACTCATTCAACAAGTATTACCCGCCTGCACCCGGTAGATTCGATTCATGCAACGTGCTGTATGCCCAGGCTCCTTTGATCCCATCCACAACGGACACCTCGAGGTGATCGCCCGCGCGGCCAATCTCTTCGACGAAGTCATCGTGGCGGTATCGACCAACTATGCGAAAACGTACCGGTTCAGCTCCGCGGAACGCCTGTCCCTGGCAGCCGAAACCCTCGGATCGCTGCGCGGGGTGTCCGTGGTCCCCATGGGGGACGGGCTGCTGGCCGACTTCTGCCACGACCACGGTGCCTCTGCCATCGTGAAGGGACTGCGGTCCGTCCAGGATTACCAGTACGAACTGCCGATGGCCGTGATGAACCGGCAGCTCACCGGCGTCGAAACCGTGTTCCTGGCTGCGGAAAGCAGTTATGCCCATCTCTCCTCCTCCCTGATCAAGGAAGTGGCGGCTCTGGGCGGCGATGTCTCCGGTTATGTTCCGACGGCGGTGTTGAAGCGCCTCACGGACGCCGATTAGCCGGATCCGCGACGGCGGGTAAACTGGAGAGCGGAGCACGTGCCTGCACGGGTTCCCTGGCTGCGGTGCAGCTGCAGTTTGAGAGATTCCGGCAACTCAGGCTAAGATGATATGTCGGTCTATGTTCTACAGGAGTTCTCATTAGCGAATTTTCGCGGTCCAATCCGGAAACTCCCCTGGCGGTAAACGTCAGGGATCTCGGGCGCAGCCCGGGAACGATGCGGACTCTTCATGAACATGTTCCGGCACCGAAAGACTTCGGTGTTGCGCTTATCGGCGTTCCGGAAGGATCCAGCCTCGAGCTAGACCTGAGGTTGGAGGCCGTGCACGAAGGGATTTTGGTGTCCGGCATTGCAATCGCTCCCGTAAGGGGCGAATGCGGCCGCTGCCTGAAGCCACTCGCGTACGACCAAGAAGTCGATGTGCAGGAACTCTTCTACTACGAGGACGCCGAGTCCTTCGAAGAAGAAGATGAAGAAGAGCAACACCGGATCGAGCGAGATGTCATCGATCTTGAACCGGTATTGCGGGACGCAGTGGTTCTTACCATGCCGTTCCAGCCGGTGTGCCGGGAAGACTGCCCAGGCCTTTGCTCCGAATGCGGAGCGCGCCTAGAGGAGGATCCGGGTCACCACCATGAAGTTGTGGATCCTCGCTGGGCAGCCCTCGCCGGGCTGACCGGCACGGCCGCAGAAGATACTGCGGCACCAAGTACAGAGTCAGACGAGAGAGAAGAGAGTTAGCCGTGGCTGTTCCGAAGCGGAAAATGTCCCGCGCGAATACACGTGCACGCCGGTCCCAGTGGAAGGCGACCGCGCCCAACCTGGTGAAGACCGTGGAGAACGGCCGCGTCACCTATAGCCTGCCGCACCAGGCCAAGGTCGTAACCGACTCCGCCGGCACCGCGCTGTTCCTTGAATACAAGGGCCGCAAGGTAGCGGACGTCTAAGACCAGTGTTCGGCCCGGTTTTGCGCTTCCCTAAGGGAACTGTTGCAGACGGGCACATGAATACTGCTTTTCGGGTTGTATCCAAAAAGTGAAGAATACTGAAGAGCTTATGAAGCGTCTCGGTGTCGATATCGACGCCGGGACGCTTCGTCTTGCACTCACGCACCGTTCCTACGCTTACGAGCAGGGCGGCATCCCCACGAACGAGCGCCTGGAATTCCTTGGCGACTCCATCCTGGGGTTCTCGGTAACCGATGCGCTTTACCGGGATAATCCTGATCTTTCCGAGGGCGAGCTGGCCAAGCGCCGCTCCGCCGTCGTGAGTACCCGTGCCCTTGCCGGCATCGCCCGGAACCTGGGCCTCGGGGAGTACATCCTGCTGGGACAGGGCGAAAAGCTCACCAACGGGCGGGACAAATCCTCCATCCTTGCGGACACCACCGAGGCAATCATCGGTGCCGTGTACCTGGACCACGGGATCGAAACCGCCCGGCAAATGGTGATGCGTCTCGTGGGCCCGCTGCTGTCCAATGCCGAAGCCCTGGGCGCCGGTACGGACTGGAAGACGAGTATCCAGGAGATCGCTGCCGGCCGGAAAATGGGCGACATCGAATACCGGGTTTCCGGTTCCGGTCCCGACCATTCCCGCAGCTTCGTCGCCGTGCTCCACATCGGCGACAAGCCGTACGGCACCGGTACCGGCCATTCCAAGAAGGAAGCCGAGCAGGAAGCCGCCGCTGCCTCCTGGAAGATGATTAACGCTAAGGAAGCCGACTCCGCGGCTGCCGGCGCCTAGGGCTGCCCGGCGATGCCTGAGCTTCCCGAAGTCGAGGTGGTCCGCCGCGGACTGGCGTCATGGGTCCGCGGCCGCACCATCACCGGCGTCGAGGTCGTGGATCCACGTTCCGTGCGGCGTCACGCCGCCGGTCCCGAGGACCTCAAAGGCAACCTTGAAGGCGCGGTGGTGGCCGACGTCGTGCGCCGCGGCAAGTTCCTGTGGCTGCCGCTGCTCGAGTCTCGTTCTTCATCAACTGTTCCTTCGCCGGCTGGCGCGGCCGACGACGTCGTGCCCTCCTTCGCGCTGATGGCCCACCTCGGTATGAGCGGCCAGCTGCTGATGGAGGACTCGGCGCTTCCGGACGAAAAGCACCTGAAGGTCCGGTTCACCCTGAGCCCCGCCCTGGACGCTTCCGGTGCTGCGATGCCGGACGAGCTGCGTTTTGTGGACCAGCGGATTTTCGGCGGGGTGTTCCTCACCGATCTGGTTCCCACGCCCGATGGTGCTCCCGGCGGCCTGTCCGAAACCGCGCTGCCGCTGGTGGCGCAGGAAGCCGCGCACATTGCGCGTGACCCGCTGGATCCTGCGTTTTCCTTTGATGAGTTCTACCGCCGGCTGCGGGCCCGCCGTACCGGGATCAAGCGTGCCCTGCTGGACCAGGGGCTGATTTCAGGCGTCGGCAACATTTATGCCGATGAATCCCTGTGGGCTGCACGGATGCACTTTGCCCGCCCCACGGACACCATGCGCAGGGCCGATGCGCTGCGGCTGGTCGAGGCTGCCCGGGACGTGATGACGCGTGCCCTGGCTGCGGGCGGCACCAGCTTCGATTCGCTCTACGTCAATGTCAACGGCGCGTCAGGGTATTTCTCCCGGTCCCTTAACGCCTACGGCCGCGAAGGCCTGCCCTGTCCGCGGTGTGAAGAGCTGGGGCTGCATACCCTGATCCGGCGGGATTCGTTTATGAACCGGTCTTCGTATTCCTGCCCGGTCTGCCAGCCGCGGCCCCGGAACGGGCGCTGGTAGGTTTCACTTTCACTCCTTCCGTTAGGGTGCCAGCCGTTCCACGAACTGGACCGGATGCCCGTCGAAGTCCTCGACGAATGCAACGCTCAGTATTCCATCCAGGAACGGGTGCGGTCCTTGAAGGCCTCTTGCTCCGGCGTCGAGCGCAGCGGCGTAGGCGGCTGCGGTGTCATCCGTCCAGAGCGTGAGGCACGCGCGGTGTCCGGCCGTGACCGGGGTGAGCCCGTGGGCCTCGGCCGCCGGTCCGGGCAGTGCGAGCCCGAGGTTGAAGCCTCCCAATGACATTTCTATTTTGACGGGCGCTGTCCCTGCACCTGTTACGCGGGATTCTTCCACGAAGCCGAGGGACGCGTAGAAGCGTGCCGCCCGCGCGACGTCGGCGGCGAACAGGATGACCTGCGGATTGAAGATTTTCACGGCTGTCCTCGTTTCGGGTGCCGGTAGGTTCACCGGCCGTTTCAGCGCTACGGATTGAGCAGGGTCCCGGCGGCAGCCAGTTCACGGCACCTCTGCGTACGGTAACAAATCCGGGGCGGGCACCTGGATAACCTCAAGGAATCCTCGCCGATTAGCAGGCCTTACACCCGGACGTGCTCCAGACGGGCATCCATGGCCGGTCCCGCCACCAGCGTCAGAAAAATTACGAGACTCTTGTAATTGTTTCGGAATTACGTAATTCTCTATTCATGACCCCACGAGACGACGCCCGGCTGGAGGCGTTGGAAGCACGCGTGGCAGCCCTGGAGCAACGCGCGGAAGCCACGGAGCCGACGTCGGCCGCGGACGGGGCAGACGTGTTCTGGGCCCTCGAAGGGGTGCGGAAGCGCCATCCCGAGCCGGGAGCCGTGCTGTTCGCCGGCACCGCCACGACCGGCGCCGGTGCCCACTTCGAGTACCAGTACGGGTTGGAGACCGGACATCTGCTCGACGTCGACTGGACGCAGTTCGCCGACTCCCTTGCCTCCCTCGGCCATCCCGTCCGTCTGGCTGTGCTCCGCGCCGTTCTCGGCGGAACCGAGACCGTGGCAGAGCTGGTGGAGGAACTGGGTTCCGGAACCTCCGGACAGATTTACCACCACGTTCACCAGCTGTCCGCCTCGGGCTGGCTCGCACCGCACGCCCGGTCCCGCTACCAAATTCCGCCGGCCCGGGTCATCCCGCTGCTGGCGATTCTGACCGCTGCCTCCGGAGGTAACTGACATGTCCAGATACAGACGCAAGACCGTGGCCGTCCTTGCCGCTTCAGCTGTCCTGGCCTGCGGGCTCCTTGCTGCCCCGTGGACGCCGCGCCTGTCGACGCAGGTTTCGGGGGATGCAGCCCTCGCGGAGGCTGTCGGGCCCTTGCTGCAGACACCTGCCGATGCGGTCAGCGTGGCTTACCTGGAAGACGGCACTGTCCGGTTTGCCGGGTTCGGTGCAGACGAGCGGACCGAGTTCGAAATCGGTTCGGTGTCCAAGACGTTCACGGCAGCACTGCTGGCGGACGCCGTTGAGCGTGGTGAAGTGACCTTAGAGACCACTGTTGCCGAGATCCTGGGCCCTGAGCTGCGGGACCCGGAAGCCGAGGTCGGCACCGTCACCCTGGCCGAGCTGGCCAGCCACCGTTCGGGGCTTCCCCGGCTTGCCACCGACACGCGAGCGCTGGTCTCCCTGCTCGCCGGAACCATGCTCCACCGCGACCCCTACACAGCCTCACCTGCGGACGTGCTGGATCAGCCACAGTCTGCGTCCGTGGGAGGGAGGGGCACGGTGGAATACTCCAACCTCGGTTATGCCTTCCTCGGGCAATTGCTCGCCAAGGCAGCCGGGATGGAATACGCCGACCTGCTGCAGCAACGGATTCTCGGGCCACTGGGCATGAAGGACACGTACGTTCCGGTCACTCCTGAGAACCTGCGTTCCGGTGCTCCGACCGGGCGGGGGACAAGCGGACTGTCGCAGGCCGCCTGGACAGCCAACGGCACGGCACCGGCAGGTGGGATCCGCTCTACGGCAGCGGATATGTCGCTCTACCTCGAGGGGTTGCTGGCGGAGACGGCACCGGGTTCCGCCGCTCTGGACCCTCGTTGGGATACCGATGACGACGGCGAGCAGGTGGGCCTGGCATGGTTCACCTCCCTCTCCCCATCGAGCGGACAGGCAACGACGTGGCACAACGGTCAAACCGGAGGCTTTGCCGCTATGGCGGCGATGGACCGTGAGGCAGGCAGGGCCGTGCTGGTCCTCTCCAATGTGGCTGCCGGACAGGAAGAAGCTGCGTTGGCTTTGCTGAAGGAAGGTCTCTGATGACATTCACCCTGATGTCCTGGATCCTCGCCGCCTGGCTGGTCCTGACCTGTTTGTCCGTGGCGGTCCCCGTCTGGAAACGGGCGGGACAGCCGTCCGGTCCCAGCCGGAGGTCACTGCTGGCCGGTTTGATGGAAGCGGCTTCGCTCACGGGCCTTTTGCGGCTGGTGGTGCCGTGGAGTCCCGGATCGGTGGCCCTTTGGGTGGTGGCCATCGTTGTGTTGGCGTCGGCTGTTGCCGGAGCGGTTCTTCGCTGGCCGGAACTGCCGGGCCGGGGGTCTGAGTCTGTGGGCCCGGCGGGGGAGGCGGGCTCGGAGGCTTCGACGGGACCGGAGGATGCCGAGCAGGAGGCGTGGGATCACACCCGAAGGCCACAAGCCGCGGCCGCGAAGGCACTGCCGTCGGACCCGTCCCTGCAGCCGGGTCTCCCTGCGCGGGGAACCCCGCATAGGCTCGACGCCGATAAGCCCCGCGGGAAGGTGAAGGCCGGGAAGTCCGGCCGGAAGGCGGCGGGCGGGAAGAAGAAGGAGCCGGGAAATCTTGCGTTGACCGGGCATGTGGCCCTGCTGGTCGCCGTCATCGTCCTTTCTTTTCTAGTCGGTTAGGGAGGGTTTCGGCCGCGAGGGCATCGCCTGGAAGACCTGGAAAAAGACTCGATAAAACAGGTGGTGGAACAGGTATTTTTTCCCTAGAGCGTGTCTGGAATTCCCACTAGACTCGAACACATGTTCGAATCATTTCAGTCTCCAGCCTCTCCGCGGACCGGTGGAACCACTGCCGGGGCTGCGGTGGTGACTGCCTGGGTCGAGGTGCTGGGGGACCAGGCGGAAGGCCTGGCCGGCGGGGAGCCGGAGGACAGCGAACTCATCGACCGGATCAGGATCCTTGAGGAACTCAAAGCCGCAGCGTCGGCAGCTCAGGCCCGGGCTGCCGCCCAGTTCGATGCTTCGCAACGCCGGAAGCAGGCTAACGCCGGAGTACGGCGCGAGGAACTGGGCCGCGGCGTGGCGTCCCAGATTGCCCTGGCCCGGAGGGAGTCACCGCACCGCGGTGGACGGCTGCTGGGGTTCGCAAAGGTCCTGACCACCGAGATGCCGTGCACCTTCCACGCACTGGCCCAAGGAAAGATCAATGAATGGCGGGCAACGCTGCTGGTCCGCGAGACCGCCTGTTTGAGCGTTGAAGATCGTCGCCGCGTGGATCAAGAGGTCGCGGGTAATCCCGAGGTGCTCGAAACGCTGGGGGACCGGCAGATCATTTCCCGTGCCCGGAGTGCCTCCTACCGGCTGGACCCGCAGGCAGCCATCAAGCGTGCAGCCAAAGCCGAATCCGAACGTTTTGTCTCCTGCCGTCCCGCACCGGACACCATGACCTACCTGACGGGACTGCTGCCGGTAGCCCAGGGGGTAGGCGTTTATGCCGCGCTGTCCCGTGAAGCGGACCGGCTGCGTGCGTCCGGGGATTCCCGGGGGCGGGGCCAGATTATGGCGGACACCCTGGTGGAGCGCGTGACCGGGCAGGCCGAGGCAGGCCAGATGAGGGTGGAAGTGCAGTTGGTGATGTCGGACCGGACGCTTCTGGGTGGGGACTCAGAGCCGGCTGTGGTCCCCGGATACGGTCCCGTGCCGCCGCAGTGGGCGCGGGATCTGGTCCGTGGCAGGAGCGCCCGGGAGGAAGCCGAACCGACTCCCGACCGGACCCCAGGGGGGAAGACGAAGCGGGACAAGCAGGCAGAACGCTGGATCCGCCGGCTCTATGACGAACCGGTGACCGGTGAACTGACCGCAATGGATTCCCGGGCACGCTTGTTCCCTCGATCGCTGGCACGCTTTATCGCAACACGGGACCAGACCTGCCGAATGCCGTGGTGCGGAGCGCCTATCCGGCATGTGGATCATGTCCGTCCACATCGGGACGGCGGGGTCACTGGTACCGAGAACGGGCAGGGACTGTGTGAGGCGTGCAACCAGGCGAAGGAAGCACCGGACTGGCATGCCCGGAGGGTCGACCCGCTAGGTTCCGAAACACGGCACACGATCGAGACCACCACTCCGACCGGACATACCTATCGGTCAACGGCACCGCCGCTGCCTGGAGGCAAGGTCGAGGCCAGCAGAGGGAATCGGCTCGGAACCAATTCAAGGTCAGGCGCTCCTCCCGCCGAGGGCCTCCTGGAAGATTGCATAACCGACCTTATTTGGGCTGCCTAACCGTTCTGCCGAACCTTAGCGCCCGGAAAGCTCCGCAAGGATCCCGTCGGTAAAGGGAGGCCACACTTCCGCTGCCCAGGGACCGAAATCACAGTCCGTCAGGCACACGGCGGCAGCCTGAGCCTCCGGATCGACCCATAGGAAGGTGCCCGACTGGCCAAAGTGCCCGAAGGTGGCCGGCGAGCTGTTGGCACCGGTCCAGTGCGGAGACTTGTGGCCACGGATTTCGAAGCCGAGCCCCCAGTCATTCTCCTTCTGCCGGCCGAAACCGGGAAGCACCCCTGCCAGTCCGGGAAAGACCACCTGCGTGGCTTCGGTCAGCCGGCCCGGATCGGTGAGCGTGGGAGCCTGCAGCTCGGCAGCAAACCGGCTCAGGTCCGCAGCAGTGGACACGGCACCGGCAGCAGGGGAGCCCTCCAACGCGGTGGCGGACATACCCAGGGGAACGAGTACGCCTTCCTTCAAGTACTCGGCAAATGCCATGCCCGTGGCCTGTTCCAGTGTCTCGCCAAGCACCTCAAAGCCGGCGTTGGAATACAGGCGGCGGGTGCCGGGGGTGTAGCGGACCGTGCGCTCGCCGAAGTCGTAGCCGCCGGAATGGGCCAGCAGGTGCCGCACGGTGGAACCCTCAGGCCCCGCAGGCTGGTCCAGTTCCAAGGCTCCCTCGTCGAGGGACACGAGCACGGCGTAGGCGCTGAGCAGCTTGGTGACGGATGCCAGCGGAAAGCGGCAGTCCTGGTCGCCGGCAGTCCCGAGCACCTTGCCGTCGGCGGCGACGACGGCGGCAGCGGTATGCTCCACCCGCCAGGACTGGATCTTCTGCAGGCTCTTCACGGAAATCATCCTAAGACGTGGGGGAGTAGTGCCGGGCAAGCCGGACCAGACCGTCTTCGATCGAAACCTCGGGAACCCAGTTCAGGACTTCACGGGTTTCGCGCTGGTCGAACCAGTGCGACGTCGAAAGCTGCTCGGCCAGGAAGCGTGTCATGGGCGGTTCGTCGTGAACCAGACCCCGCTTGCCAGCCGCAAGCCACACCTTCTCGATCAGGCTTCCGGCACCGCGGGCCACCTTACCGGGCACGCTCCAAGCTGGAGCAGCTACTCCTGCGGCAGCACAAATACCGGCAATCAGTTCACCCACCGGCCGGGGCTGGCCGTTGGTGACCACGAGCGCACGGCCGGCCGCCGCATCCATCCGTTCCAGGCCGCGGACAATGGCAGCTGCCGCGTTATCGATGTACGTGGTGTCGATCAGGGCAGCCCCGGCGTCCAGCAGAGGGAGGCGGCCGGACCGCGCACGGTCGATCACGCGTTCCACCAGCTGCGTATCGCCCGGACCCCAGACAACGTGCGGCCGGATGGCAGTAACCCGGAAATCCGTCGAGTTCTGCCCCAGCGCAATCAGCTCAGCTTCGGCCTTGGACGCGGCGTAGAAACCGCGGGCACGGGCCGGATCCGCGGTGCCGGCACCGGCACCCGAAATCGGCTCGCCGAAGTGCGCTACGGACGGAGACGAGACAAATACGACGTCGCGTACCCCCGCCGATCGTGCGGCCTGAAGCAGGACCCGCGTACCGGTGATGTTGGTTTCCTCGAACTCATGCCACTCGCCGGTGAAGGAAACCTTCGCCGCGAGGTGGATGACGGCGTCCATGCCCTCCACCGCCCGGGCGGCGGCAGCGGCGTCGGAGACCGAACCGGCTACCGACTCCCGGCCCGGGACTCCCGGCCGGCGTTGGAAGGTGCGGACCTTGTGGCCCTTGGCTTCCAGCAGGTCGGCTACTGCACCGCCGAGCAGTCCGCTCGCACCGGTGACGAGGACCTCGCGGGGCGCTGCGTCAGCCCCGTTCACCGGCGGCCCTTCAGGCGCGGCACGGGACCGCCGGCCAGCAGCCGGGAGGCCCAGGCCGCCAGCGCCGTCCGGTCGATCTTGGAGTTGTGCCGGATGTCTGTGGGCATCTGCGGCAGCACCAGTACCGCCGCGAGATCAAGCCCGGTCAGCTCGTGCACCCGGGACCGTACGGCCGTGGCCAGTCCGGGCGCCGCGGTGCCGGCCCGGCGTGCGGGAGGAACGGTCTCCACCACGGCCACGGGAACCTGGGCACCGGCGGGCCCGACGCCGACCAGCGCCACCCTGCCCACGCCGTCGACCGTCTCGGCCGCCTGTTCGGCTGCAACCGGGGTCCGGACCCCGTCCGCGGTGGTGAGGATGTGTCCCAGGCGGCCCTCCACCCAGAGGCGGCCCTCGTCGTCGAAGTGGCCGACATCGCCGGTGCGGTGCCACCCGTCGATGGAGGAACTGTGGCTTTCGGTGATCCAGAGCCGGTCGTAGCGGTCCTTGACGTGCGGAGCACTGACCAGGATTTCGCCGGTGCGGTTCGCAACGGTCAGTGGTTTGCTGCCCACGGATCCGTCCGGGAAAACTTCGGCAATGGCCACCTCGGCCCCGGATACCGGCGTGCCCACGCAGACTCCGTTGCCGGAACCGGCGGCACGGATGCCCTCGAGGCTGATGTCGGTGACAGGCAGCGCCTCGGTCATCCCATACGGGGTGTGGAGGGACGCCTTCGGCACCAGGTCCTGCATCTGGGCGAGCAGCGGCTCGGCAATCGGAGCACCGGCGGAAAGCAGCAGCTCCACCTGTGCCAGCGCGGTCCGCTGCGGAGCGTCGAGTGCACCGGACGTGGCCAGCACGTTGGTCAGTGCCGCAGGAGACGCGAAGATCGTGGTGGCGTCCACGGCAACCGCCGCGTCGGCCAGTGCGGCAGCCGTCAGGGTGCGCGGGGACGTGACATCCATGTCCGGAGTCACCGACGTCGCCCCCAGCGCCGGACCCAGCAGGGCGAACGGCGCAAAGCCGGCCACCAGGGAGGTTCCGGCCCGCAGGTTGTAGGTGTCCTTGATCGCATCACGCATGGCCGCCAGCTGCCGGTGCGTGTACACCACGCCCTTGGCGGGACCGGTGGAACCGGAGGTGAAGAGGACGGCGGCGTCGGCGTCGGGATCCGTGGGGTGCCACGGCACCTCGGAGCCGGCGCCGTCGGCAATCAGACCCTCGACGGAATGCTGGACCCCCAGCAGCCGCTTGCGCGCCGGGGACAGCTCGGACACGCTGATCCGCGTCCCCGGCCAGCCCAGCGCCCGGGCACCGGTGAGGGCCCGGTCAATACCGATCAGGAAGGCAGGCCCGGCACCCTTGATGGCCCGGCCCAGTCCCTTGGTGCCCAGCCCGGCGTCGGCCACCACAATGACGGCGTTCAGGCGCAGGCAGGCGTAGATCAGCGAGGTCAGTTCAATGCCCGGCGGGACGAGCAGGTTCACCCGGGTTCCGGGACGCACGCCGGCGGCCGCGAGTCCCGCGGCCAGTGCGTTCACGCGTTCGGCGAGTCCCGCCCAGGACAGGGTGCGGGGTCCGGCGTCCCCGCCCAGGGGAGCCATGTCGACGACGGCGGCAGTGGTGTCGGCGGCGCGTTCGTCCAGCTCCGCCAGCATGGGCCGGAACGGGTCAGTGCGCCGGAGTGCGGAATCCGCGGGGGCTTCGACTGCGGTCCGCAGCCAGGAGAAGACCGGGGCGGCGATGTCGACGTCTTCGGGCAGCAGGTGCCCTGCCCCTTCGAACCGGTGCACGGAGGATGCCGGCATCCGGTCCAGCACATCGCGCAGGTAGCGGTCCGAGAAGACCGGGTCCCGAGGCCCCCAGAGCACCAGGGACGGAACATTGAGCCGCCGGATACCGTCCGCCACGGTATTGAGGGTGCGCCAGCTCGGATGGCTCTCGGCCGCGGGAATGTCGGCCACGAAGTTCGCCACGCCCTGCCGGCGGGCGGCACTCCGGTAGGGCAGCGCAAAGGCTTCCCGGACGGGAGCGGGCAGGGCGGGGGAGGCGAGGGAGTGTGTGATGCGGATGAAGGCATCGGTACTGCGCGTTCCCCAGGGATGGACAGCCGGGTGCAGGGCGAGCTTCAACGCCGGCGGCAGCGAATACCCCGCCGGATGCACAGCTGTGTTGGTCAGGACCACACCGGCCAGCTGGCGGCGGTGCCGCAGCGCCCAGCCCAGGGAAATGACGCCTCCCCAGTCGTGGCCGACCGTAACGACGGGACCGGTGATGTCCAGCGCGTCTGTCAGGTTCCCGAGGTCCGTGATCCGGTCCTCGAGCCGACGGAAGGCACCCGTGCGTTCGGAGAAGCCCATGTCCAGCTGGTCCACGGCGACCACGCGCCAGGGCTTGTCCGCGGAAGCACCGGCGGCCAGCAGGGTGCGCCAGAGGTAGGACCAGGTGGGATTGCCGTGCACGCACAGCAGGGTCCCGGCCGGTTCGACGCCGGCCGCGGCCAAGTCGCCTCCGTTGTCGAGGACGTGCCACTTGCGGACCGTACCGGGGACCTCGACGGCGGCGGTGGAGGGAACAGGGACAAACGAGGACCAGGAGTCAGGAACGCCGGGCCAAAGCTCCTCTACCACGCAATTTCCATCATGGTCGTGTTCAGTCCGGAGCCCACGCCCATGCACAGCACCCGATCGCCCGGGTTCAGGGAACGGGATTCCTGGGCGAGGGTCATCGGCAGCGACGCCGGGCCCACATTGCCCCAGTTCGGGAAGGTTATCGGCACGCGCTTCCGGTCCAGGTCCACGGCCTTGATGATGGCGTTGGTGTAGGAGTTGGAGACCTGGTGGGTGACGTAACGGTCCATGCCGGACCAGTCCCAGCCGTTGCCGTGCGCTTCATGCCAGGCATCAACCACGAGTTCGAGCCCGCCGTCCAGCAGGCCCTTGGTGTCGGTGTACATTCCGTCGATACCGCCCACGCACAGTTCGTGGTGCTGGGTGCCGGCACGCGACACGCCGCCCAGGATGCGGTGCGATCCGGGGTGCCGGTCGGCCCGGCCGATGACGGCCGCGGCGGCACCGGAGCCGAGGGTGAGGGTGGCGAATTCGCGCAGATAGTCGTCGCGGGTGGAATCCGGGCGGTTCAGGCGCTCAAAGGTGGCTTCCTGCACGCCCTGGGCATCTTCGCCCGCCACGATCAGGGCATAGTTGATCTGCCCGGAGTCGATCATGTTGGAGGCCAGGGTCATGCCGTTGACGAAGCCCAGGCACGCATTGGCCAGGTCGAAGTTCATGGCGGAGGACGGAAGTCCGAGGCCGTTGTGGATCTTGACGGCAACGGAAGGCTCAAGGTTGCGGCGCGTGACCGAGGTATTGATGAGCAGCCCGATTTCGGAGGCCTCCACACCTGCCTCGGCGAGGGCCTTGGCACCGGCCTCGGTGGCGCCGTCGTCGAACGCAGTGCCCGGGGCCCACCAGCGCCGCTCACTCACGCCGGCCACCCGCTCCAGCATGCGCTTGGAAAGCCGCAGCCGCTTGAGGGAAGGCTCAAGGCGTTCATCGAATTCACTGGAACTCATCACCACCGGAGCTTCAACGCTGTTAACGCTGAGGATGGCCGAGTTGGAGTGCTGGAAGTTGAAGTTCCCGGTCAAAATGCCTGCCTTGTCTGCTGCTGGACCTGTCGCGCTGGCGGCCGCCGTGAAGCCTGCATCCACGCCCTAAAATCATATGACTCATTTAGAAGCCTACTGACCGGGCCCGCGATTCAGCAGGGAAATGCCCGATTACGCTCTCCGAGTAGAGCGGAATTTCGACGCTAACCGCGTAGATTTAGGGAATCAACCCCGGCAGGAAAGATTAACCCCCGTGCATCTGAAGACCCTGACCATGCGAGGATTCAAGTCCTTCGCATCGGCCACCACCTTTGAGTTCGAACCCGGCGTCACCGCGGTTGTGGGTCCCAACGGGTCCGGCAAGTCCAATGTGGTGGACGCCCTGGCCTGGGTGATGGGCGAACAGGGTGCCAAAACCCTGCGCGGTGGAAAAATGGAGGACGTGATCTTCGCCGGCACCTCGGGTCGGTCACCCCTGGGCCGTGCCCAGGTCTCGCTGACCATCGACAACGCCGACGGCGCCCTGCCGATCGAGTACTCCGAGGTCACCATCTCGCGCACGCTCTTCCGCGCCGGCGGATCCGAGTACGCCATCAACGGCACCCCCTGCCGGCTCCTCGATATCCAGGAACTGCTCTCCGACTCCGGGCTGGGCCGGGAGATGCACGTCATCGTCGGCCAGGGGCAGCTGGACAAGGTGCTGCATGCCTCCGCGGAGGAGCGGCGCGGCTTTATCGAGGAAGCCGCAGGCATCCTCAAGCACCGGCGCCGCAAGGAAAAGACCCTGCGCAAGCTGGACGCCATGCAGGCGAACCTGGCCCGCGTCACCGACCTGACTGCCGAACTGCGCCGCCAGCTGGGACCGCTGGGCAAGCAGGCCGCCGTCGCCCGCCGGGCAAAGACCGTGCAGCAGGATGTGCGGGACGCCCGGTCGCGCCTGCTGGCCGATGACCTGGCCACCCTGACGGCGGCCTTTGAAAAGGAAGCCGCCGACGAATCCGCCCTGAAGGCACGCCGGCTGGAGGTTGAAGCCGCCGTGAACAGCGGCCGGCAGCGCCAGGCGGAACTGGAGGCACAAGCCGCCCAGGCGGCACCGCAGCTGAACGCGGCGCGGGACACCTGGTACGAACTGTCGTCCCTGCAGGAACGCTTCCGTTCCCTGTCCGCGCTCGCGGCCGAACGTGCCCGCCTGCTGGGGGCCGTGGAACCCGACGCCGGCAGCGGCCGTGATCCGGAGCAGCTGCAGGCCTCCGCGGACCGGGTGCGGGCCGAGGCTGCCGCACTCGAAACCGAAATTGAGGACCGGCGGGCACGGCTGGAGGATGCCGTGGAGATCCGCGAGGCGGCTGAAGAAGAAGCGGCAGACGAGGAAAAGCGGTATGCCGGCCTGCTCCGGGCCGCGGCGGACCGCCGGGAGGGCCTGGCCCGGCTGGCCGGCCAGATGGAGGCAGCCCGGTCACGGGTGGCCTCCGCGCAGTCCGAGCTGGGCAGGCTGCAGAAGTCCATCACGGCTGCGGAGGCACGCCGTGCCGGTGCGCAGGAAGAGTTTGGACAGCTGGAGGGATCGGCCGCCGGCGCCGAAGCCGGTGAAGCGGATCTGGACGCCGAGTACGAAGAAGCGCAGGCCGCGCTGGAGGAAGCCCGGGAGGCGCTGCAGCAGCTGCGGCTGACCGAGGGGGAGGCCGTCCGCGAAGCGGAGAACCTTGCGGCCCGCCGCGAGGCGCTCGCCGTCGGCCTGGACCGGAGGGATGGCAGCGCCGCCCTCAGCGCGGCCGGGTTGAGCGGGGTGCTGGAACCGCTCGCGGATTCGATCAGCGTGAAGCCGGGGTCCGAACGGACGGTGGCTGCGGCCCTCGGCACGGCTGCCGACGCCCTGGCCGCCGATGACATTGACGCCGCCGCGCGTGCCCTGCGCCATCTGAAGGACACCGGGGAGGGGCAGGCGGAACTGGTGGTGGGTGGAACTCCCGCCCCGGCCGTGGAACTGCCGGCGCACCTGCCGCCCGGCGCGGTGCCGGTGCTGTCGCTGATCAGCGCTGACGCCAAGGTCCAGGACGCGCTCAACGCGCTGCTGGGCAACGCCGTGGCCGTGCAGGACCTGGACGCGGCAGTCGGGCTGGTGTCCCTCCATCCCGGGGCCACCGCCGTCACCGCCGACGGTGATGTCCTCACGGCGTTCGGCGCCCGTGGGGGATCGGCCTCGGCTCCGGGCCTGCTGGAGATTTCCGCCGCAGTCGAAGAAACGGATGCCCGCCTGGCGGCTGCACGGACCCGGGCGGAGGAGGCCCGGGCCGGGATCGGGGCGGCAACAGCGCGGACGGATGCCTGCCGCGCCCGCACGGACGCCGCCCTGGCGGCCCTGCACGAATCCGATGCCCGGCTCGCCGCAGTTGCCGAACGGCTCGGCACCCTGGGTTCGGCACTGCGCGCCGCCTCGGGTGAAGCGGACCGGCTCGCCGCCCTGGTGGCCGTCGCCGAAGCGAACGTGGTGGACGAGGAAGCGAAACTGGCTGCGGTGTCCGAGCGCCTCGCCGCCGCCGGTGAGGAACCCCAATCCGAGGAGGAACCGTCAGCCGACCGGCGGGACGCCCTGGCCCTGGCAGCCGCCTCCGCCCGGCAGGCGGAAATGGATGCCCGGTTGGGCCTGCGGTCCACCGAAGAACAGCTCAAGGCCGTCTCCGGCCGCGCCGAATCCCTGGAACGTGCAGCCGCGGCCGAACGCCGGGCCCGGATTGCCGCCGCCGAGCGGGCACGTCTCCGGTCCCTGCAGCGTGCCCGGGCCGTTGCCGTCGGCGCGGCAGCGGATGCCGTTCTGGCCCACCTGCAGGTCTCCCTGGCGCTCGCGTCCGGAGAGAGGGACCGTGCCGAGGAAACCCGGACCGCCCGCGAGGCCGAGCTGGCCGCCGTCCGCAGCAGCAATAACGATGCCGCGGCGGAACTGGCCCGGCTCACGGACTCGGTCCACCGCGACGAACTGGCCCGGGCGCAGCAGCGCCTGCGCATCGAGGCCCTCGAAACCCGCGCCCTGGAAGAGCTGGGCATGACGGCGGAGCATCTGGTGGCCAACTTCGGGCCGGACCAGCCCGTGCCGGTGCCCGCCGAGCCGGATGCCGGTGACAAGTGGGCTGCCCTGCACGCACCGGTGGACGAGGACGGCAATCCGCTGCTGGACGGCATCCCGTACGTCCGGGCAGAGCAGGAAAAACGGTTGAAGCGCGCCGAACGCGATCTGGCGGCGCTGGGGAAGGTCAACCCCCTGGCACTGGAGGAATTCGCCGCGCTCGAGGAACGTCACCAGTTCCTGTCCACCCAGCTGGAGGACCTCAAGGCCACCCGCAAGGACCTGCTGGACATCATCGCCGACGTCGACCGCCGGGTCGAGGAGGTCTTCACCGCCGCCTACCGGGACACCGCCAAACAGTTCGAGCACGTATTCGGCCGGTTGTTCCCGGGCGGGGAGGGGCGCCTGATCCTGACCGACCCGGACAACATGCTCACTACCGGCATCGAGGTCCATGCCCGTCCCGCCGGCAAGAAGATCAAACGGTTGTCGCTGCTCTCCGGCGGGGAACGGTCACTGACGGCGGTGGCGCTGCTGGTGGCCATCTTCAAGGCCCGGCCTTCGCCGTTCTATGTCATGGATGAGGTGGAAGCAGCCCTGGATGACACGAACCTCGGCCGGCTGATCACCATTTTCGAAGAGCTGCGCGAGTCCAGCCAGCTGATCGTCATCACCCACCAGAAGCGCACCATGGAGGTGGCCGACGCGCTCTACGGCGTAACGATGCGGGGCGACGGCGTGTCCACCGTCATCAGCCAGCGGATCGACCGCACACCGGCGGAACAGGAGTAACTACGAGGCGTAGCGGCTAACGAAGTTCCGCAGCACCCGGGGCGGCACATGTACGGCCGTTCCCCGGGCCGCGTCCATCACCGTCTGAGCCTCTTCCGGCGGGAAATAGCCGGCGTTCCGGTACACGGAGATCCGCGTCAGCAGCCCGGCCACGTCCAGCTCCGGATGGAACTGGGTGGCGTACAGGTTGGACCCGACCCGGAACATCTGCACCGGGCAGGTGGCCGAACCGGCAAGGTTCACCGCATGCGGCGGAAGTTCGGCGACCGCCTCCTTGTGTCCCACATAGGCGGCAAAGCTGTCCGGGATCCCCTCCAGCAGCGGATCCCGGCGGCCTTCCGGGGTGAGGTGGACCTCCACCGGCCCCACGGGCTCGCCGTACCGGCGGTCCACGGTGGCCCCCTGGTGCCGGCCGAGGGTACCTACGCCGTAGCAGGCACCGAAGAACGGGAAGTCGCGGGCAACGACGTCGTCAAGCAGCTTGGCCATCTCCGACTCCACGCGCAGCTGGACGGGGGACTTGGATTCCTCCGGATCGCTGGAGTTGAACGGCCCGCCGCCCACAATCACCCCGCTGTAGTCCTCCAGGTCCACCGGCGGCAGCGGCCCGGCTTCGAGGCGGACCCGGTGCAGCTGCTCCTCCTCGAGGCCGCCGAAGCGCAGGAAGGAGGCATATTCCTCGTCGGCGGCGTCATCTTCGGCGCGTGTGGCCAGGAGCAGGAAAGGCTTCATTCCTCGATGGTAGTGGGGGCCGGAGCCGGTTTCCGTGCAGGCAGGGTCTCCCGTGCGGTCAGCCAGGCGATGAAGCCCAGGGCGACGATGGCGCCGGTGACGCCGAAGGCCCAGGAGTAGCCCAGCGAGTCGGCGAGCATGCCCGCAAGGATCGGCCCGGCAATCGCGCCGCTGTCGCTGGCCATCTGGAAGGTAGCCAGGACCTTGCCGCCGCTGCGGCCGTTGCCGATGATGTCACCCACCGCCGCCTGCTGGGCGGGGTTGAGCAGGCCGGTTCCCATACCGGCAATGACGGAGATGATCAGGAACTCGGGCACGCTGGAGCTGAAGCCCATCAGCGCGGTGGCTGCAGCGTTCACGGCCAGTCCGATGAGGAGCAGAGGTTTGCGGCCCCAGCTGTCGGCCAGCCGGCCCGAGAAGGTCAGGACGACGGCGGTGCCGGCGGCGAACGCGGTCAGGGAAATGCCCGCCACCTCCGGGCCGGCGGACAGTGCAGCGGCGGCGAACAGCGGCACCAGGGCATTACGCACACCGAAGGAGGACCACCCGTTGGCGAAGGAGGAGACCAGCGCCGCACGGTAGGACGAATCGCGCAGGGCCTCCGTCACGGTGAGCACGGGCAGCGCTGCCGGCTTGGCATCGTCGGGTCCGGCCGCGGGACGGGCATCCTTCAGCCGGAGGAAGACGACGCCGGCGGCGAGGACCAGTGCGGCGGCGTAGACGAGGAAGGGAACCCGCAGTCCGAGCCCGGCCAGGAGGCCGCCGAGCAGCGGACCGCCGATGTTGCCCAGCAGGAAAGAGGACGCATAGGCGCTGGAGACCCGGCCGCGGACCTCCGGGGGAGCGAGGCGGATGATCAGGGCCATGGCCGAGATGGTGAACATGGTGGAGCCGATGCCGCCCAGGCCGCGGAAGACCAGCAGTTGCCAGTAGCTCTGGGCAAAGGCGCAGGCAGCGGTGGACAGGGCGACGATCAGCAGGCCGGCAATGTAGACCGGGCGCTCGCCGAGCTTTTCCAGCAGCATTCCGCCGGCGGGGGCGAAGATCAGGCGGGTGAATGCGAAGGCGCTGACGATGACGGAGGACGCCGTGACGCCGACGTCGAAACTCTGCGCAAACTGCGGCAGCACGGGGGCGACCAGGCCAAAGCCGAGGGCGATGACGAAGGCGGCCGCGATGAGGACCTGGATTTCCTGCGGGATTCGGATTCGGGGAGAGCGCACCATGATAAGGCGATTCTCTCAGATCCCCGGAGATGGGATGAACGGTATGTGAGAAGCTTGGGAGCGTGAATGAGACCCTTTCGATAGTGATTTATGTCCTTGTTGCCATCGCCGTGGTCGGCTTCTCCGCGGCACTGCTGGTACGGACCCGGCGCACGCCCAAGAGCATGTACCCCACCCGCCGGGACGCCAATGATCCGGTCACCGGAGGCGGCGCCGGCACCGACACCCTCGAGGCACCGCCCGAAGACGGCACCGTCGTTGTTCCGGATGACCTACGCGGCCTGGAGGAAGCCCCCGCCGAAGAGGCGCCCGCCCTCGAGCGGCCTGAACCGGTCCAGGGCCGCCTGGCCCGCCTGCGCGCCCGGTTGGCGAAATCCAACAACGCCATGGGTAAGGCGCTGCTGGCGCTGCTTTCCCGCGACACGATCGACGAGGATGTCTGGGACGAGATCGAGGAGACCCTCCTCCTGGCGGACCTGGGCACCGAGCCCACTATGGAACTGGTGGATGCGCTGCGCCAGCGGGTCCGGATCTCCGGCAGCCAGGACCCGCATGAGGTCCACGCCATGCTGCGCGAGGAACTGATCAAGCTGGTGGATCCCACCATGGACCGGTCCCTCGCCGTCCAGCGCCATGCAACGGCCCCCGCCGTCGTGATGGTGGTGGGCGTCAACGGCGTCGGCAAGACCACCACGGTGGGCAAGCTCGCCCGCGTCCTCGTGGCCGAAGACAAGGACGTTCTGCTGGGTGCCGCGGATACCTTCCGTGCCGCGGCCGCCGAGCAGCTGGCAACCTGGGGCCAGCGGGTGGGTGTCCCCACCGTACGGTCCGAGATAGACGGTGCCGACCCCGCCTCCGTCGCCTTCGAAGCCGTCAAGGCAGGCATCGACGGCGAAGTCGACGTGGTCCTCATCGATACTGCAGGACGCCTGCAGAACAAGGTGGGCCTCATGGACGAGCTCGGCAAGGTCAAGCGCGTCATTGAAAAGCAGGCCGCCGTGGACGAGGTGCTGCTGGTGCTGGACGCCACCACCGGCCAGAACGGTCTGACCCAGGCCAAGGTCTTCGCCGAGGTCGTCAACATCACCGGCATTGTCCTCACCAAGCTCGACGGCACCGCCAAGGGCGGCATCGTCGTCGCCATCCAGCGGACCCTGGGTGTGCCCGTGAAACTCATTGGACTCGGCGAGGGCGCGGATGACCTCGCCCCCTTCGAAGCCGAGGGCTTCGTGGACGCCCTGCTCGGCTAGGACGTTTCCAGCTGAACCAAAGCCCCGTTTCCCGCAAGGGAAGCGGGGCTTTTGCGTGCCAGGAAACGCAGTGGAAACCCGGCCGTCACGAGCCTTTTACCGGAGCAGCCGGTTTGTAACCTGCCGGCAACACCTTCGGGGCGGGACGGAAATCTGGCCCCGGCAGAGTTCCTTGTGCGGGAGATGCCCGCCATACGTGAAGGGACGTGAAGATGGATCTGTCAGCAGGTCACGTCTGGGTAATGATTTCGGCGGCACTGGTGCTGCTCATGACACCGGGGGTGGCATTCTTTTACGGCGGTATGACCCGCGCCAAGGCAGCACTGAACATGATGATGATGAGCTTTGTCTCGATCGGACTCGTCGGTGTGATCTGGGTGCTCTGGGGCTTCTCCATGACCGGTGGGGACGGCATCGCCGGACTGTTCGGCAACCCCTTCACATCCTTCGGGCTGGAAGACATCCTCGGCACCGAAGACCTCATCACCGCCGGGTACGGGGCAACGTTCGCCATCATCACCGTGGCCCTGATCAGCGGCGCGGTGGCCGACCGGACCAAGTTCGGCGCCTGGGCGGTCTTCGTGCCGGTCTGGGTGACACTGGTGTACTGCCCGCTGGCCTTTATGGTCTGGGGCGGCGGCCTCCTCGGGGCCGAGGGCGCCATTGGCTCGGTGGTCGGTGAAGCCATCGACTTCGCCGGCGGCACAGTAGTCCACATCAACGCAGGCGTGGCGGGTCTGGTCCTGGCCCTGATCCTGGGTAAGCGGATGGGCTTCGGCAAGGACCCCAACCAGCGTCCGCACAACATTCCCTTCGTGATGCTCGGCGCCACGCTGCTCTGGTTCGGCTGGTTCGGTTTCAACGGCGGCGCAGCGGGCACTGCGGAAGAAGCGGGCCTGATCTGGATCAACACCCTGGCCGCCCCCGCCGCCGCGATGCTGGGCTGGCTGCTGACCGAACGCCTGCGCGACGGCCGGGCCACTTCGCTCGGAGCCGCATCCGGCGTCGTCGCGGGGCTGGTTGCCATCACCCCGGCCTGTGCCAACGTCAGCCCGCTGGCCGCAGTGGGACTCGGACTGGTTGCAGGTGTCCTTTCCGCGCTGGCGGTGGGACTGAAATACCGGTTCGGCTATGACGACTCGCTCGACGTCGTCGGTGTGCACCTCGTGGCCGGCCTCGTCGGCACGCTCGCCCTGGGCTTCATCGCCCTGCCGGCCGACGGCGTGGGCGGCGGCCTGTTCTACGGCGGCGGACTCGGCCAGCTCGGCGCCCAGGCTGCAGCAGCCGCTGTAGCAATCGTCTTCTCCGGCGTCCTGACCCTGCTGATCGGGCTCGCCATCCACAAAACGATGGGCTTCCGGATCTCCGAGGAGGACGAAGTCAACGGCGTGGACCTGAGCGAACACGCGGAGACTGCCTACGAGTTCGGCGGCCTCGGGACCGGCGGCTCCTTCAGCCCCTTCCCGGATTCGGCACGCACCACCACCACCAAGGAGACGGTCAACTCATGAAACTCGTAACCGCTATTGTCCGGCCGGAGAAGCTTGACGCGGTCCGGGGCAGCCTGGAGAGCTACGGGGTCCAGGGCCTGACGGTCAGCTCCGCCAACGGATACGGCCGCCAGCGCGGGCACACCGAGGTTTACCGCGGCGCCGAATACACCGTGGACCTGCTGCCCAAGGTCCGGGTGGAGATCCTCGTGGCCAACGACTGGGTCAACGACATCGTGGATGTGCTGGTCTCCACGGCAAACACCGGCCGCGCCGGTGACGGCAAGGTCTGGGTCGTGAACGTGGAGGAAGCCCTCCGGGTCCGGACAGGGGAGCGCGGGGACTCCGCCCTCTAGCCCGGTAAAACGCAACTGACCGACCGCCCGGCTGGGACTCCAGCCGGGCGGCCGTGCGTTCCGGTACGGTCCATGCCTGAATTACCCAACCCGGCTTGGTACCCTTAACAGCTGGGCCTGGCAAACAAGGCAACGAACCTGACGAAAGAAGTGCGCGGCACGTGTTCAATTCACTGTCTGACCGGTTGACTTCAACCTTCAAGAACCTGCGCGGCAAGGGCCGGCTCACCGAGGCCGACGTCGATGCCACGGTACGCGAAATCCGCCGCGCCCTTTTGGACGCCGATGTCGCCGTACCCGTGGTCCGTGCGTTCACTGCCTCCGTCAAGGAGCGCGCCCTCGGCCTCGAGGTTTCCCAGGCGCTGAACCCGGGCCAGCAGGTCGTCAAGATTGTCAACGAGGAGCTCAAGGCCATCCTCGGCGGCGAAACCCGGCGGCTGCGCCTGGCGAAGAACCCGCCCACGGTCATCATGCTCGCGGGCCTGCAGGGTGCCGGTAAGACCACCCTCGCCGGCAAGCTTTCCAAGCACCTCAAGTCCCAGGGCCACAGCCCGCTGCTGGTTGCAGCGGACCTGCAGCGCCCCAACGCCGTCCGCCAGCTGCAGGTCAACGGCGAACGCGCAGGCGTTCCCGTTTATGCTCCGCACCCGGGTGTCTCCTCCGAGTTCGAGGCAGCCACCGGCGACCCGGTCGCCGTCGCGCGCCAGGGCGTCGAGGAAGCACGCACCAAGCTGCACGACGTCGTTATTGTCGACACCGCCGGCCGCCTGGGCGTTGACGCCGAACTGATGCAGCAGGCCGCGGACATCCGCGCCGCCATCAACCCGGACGAAGTCCTGTTCGTGATTGACGCCATGATCGGCCAGGACGCCGTCAACACGGCACAGGCCTTCAACGAGGGTGTGAACTTCACCGGCGTCGTCCTCACCAAGCTCGACGGCGACGCGCGCGGCGGTGCCGCACTGTCCGTAGCCTCGGTGACCGGCAAGCCGATCATGTTCGCCTCCACCGGCGAAGGCCTCACGGATTTCGAGGTCTTCCACCCGGACCGCATGGCCAGCCGCATCCTGGACCTCGGTGACGTCCTCACGCTCATCGAGCAGGCCGAGCAGAGCTGGGACAAGGACGAAGCCGACCGGATGGCGAAGAAGTTCGTCGATCAGGAAGACTTCACCCTCGACGACTTCCTGGCCCAGATGCAGCAGATCCGCAAGATGGGCTCCATGAAGAAGATGCTCATGATGATGCCCGGCGCCGCCGGTATGCGTGAGCAGCTGGAGAATTTCGACGAACGCGAAATCGACCGGGTTGAAGCGATCGTCCGCTCCATGACCCCGCACGAGCGGGTCGCCCCCAAGATCATCAACGGCTCCCGCCGCGCCCGCATTGCCCGCGGTTCCGGCGTGCACGTGTCCGAGGTCAACGGCCTCCTGGAACGCTTTGTGCAGGCCCAGAAGATGATGAAGAAGATGGCTGCCGGCGGCGGCATTCCGGGTATGCCCGGCATGGCCGGTCCCGGCGGCTTCACCGGTGCCCGCAAGAAGCAGCAGGCAGCCAAGGGCAAGAAGAAGGCCAAGTCCGGCAACCCGGCCAAGGCTGCCCAGGAGCGGGCCGAAGCGGAAGCCCGGCGTGCCGGTGCCCGTACGGCACTGCCCACCGGCAGCGCATTCGGCGGCCAGGACACTGACTTCGACCCCGCGTCGCTGAACCTGCCCAAGGGCTTCGATAAGTTCCTCGGCAAGTAGGCAGGAAACAAGCACGCACCGCCGGACCAGCGTCCGGCGGTGCATGCGTTAACGGCCGGTTACACCCCTGCGGGAAAGGAGTCCAATGCTTCGGCAACGAGTGGTTTTTGTGCACGGCGCCGGCAGTTCCGGCGCAGCCGCGTGGCCCCGGCAGCACGGGCTTGCCCTGGACTATGACTGCCTGTTCCTCCGGCGTCACGGTTATGACGCCGGTGCGGAACCGTCCCCGCCGGATCTCGAGGCGGACATCGCCCTGATCCGGGCGGAGCTGGCCGACGGCGGGCACCTGGTGGCGCACTCCGCCGGTGCGGTACCCGCCATGCTGGCGGCACTGCGCGATCCCGGCAAAGTGTCTTCCCTGGTGCTGTGCGAGCCGGCGGTCTTCTCTCTGACCCGTGGCCTGCCTGCCGCCACGGCCCACCGCGACCTGCTCCGGCCCGTCTCCGATCCCCGGCCGCCGGAAGGGCCCGCCTGGGATGCGCCGCTCGACATTGTTCCGGGCCTTCCCACGCTCGTCCTCACCGGCGGATGGGAGCCGCTGTACGAAGAGGTCGCTGAATTCCTCGTCTCCACCGGAGCCGAGCACCGGCAGGTCGGCGGGAACCACCGCCCGCAGGATACGGACGTCGGGCGGCTGGCGATACGCGACTTCCTCTCCCGCCGGCGCCGGACGGCCGCGGGCAAATGAGCCCCTCCATCCGGGACGCGGTCCCCGCCGACCTGCCCTTCCTGCCTCCAGTCGAGGAGGCGTCCGACACCCTGCTGGAGGGGATGACGGGCGTCGCGGGACTGCCCGTGCTGCCGCCGGTGTCCACCGAGCGGGAGCTCGCGGCTTCCCTCCACCTCCTGGTTGCAGGAAAGCCGCCCGTTGGATTTGCCCGCCTGGAGGAAGTCGACGGCCAGGCCCACCTGGAGCAGCTTTCCGTCCACCCTGATGCTGCTGGCGCCGGGCTGGGTAGGGCATTGGTGACGGCGGCACTCGACTGGGCCCGGGAGCAGGGCTATGCGTCCATGACCCTGTGCACCTTCGCGGACGTGCCGTTCAATGGCCCGTTCTACGCCACCTGCGGTTTCGAAACTGTCGAGGACCCGGACGGCGAACTGGCGGCGCTGCGGCGGCACGAAGTCAGCCTCGGCCTGGATTCCCTGGGCGAACGCGTGGCCATGCGCGCGCAGCTGGTGAATAGGCAAAGCTCCACGTAAGCTCATTACATGAACCTTCAAGTAAACGACCTGTTGCCGGATGCACTCTCGATGGGCACGGTGATGCTGAAGGTGGGCGACCTGGGGAAAGTCTCCGCGTACTACCGCGGAGCCCTCGGGCTGGAGGTGCTTGCCGAGGCCGACGGCGGAATGTATTTGGGCCGCGGCACCGTCCCGGTGGTCCATCTGGAGCCGGCGCCGGGCCTGCAGGTGGCCTCCCGCGGCGAGGCGGGCCTGTTCCACACCGCCATCCTCTTTGACACCCAGGCGGACCTGGCCGCCACTGTTGCAGCAGCGGCGGAGTATGACGCCTCCGCCTTCGCCGGCTCCGCGGACCACCTCGTCAGCGAGGCGTTCTACTTCACGGATCCCGAAGGCAACGGCATCGAGCTCTACTTCGACAAGCCGCGCGAAAGCTGGGACTGGGACCGGACAGAAACCGGCCGGGAGGTGCGGATGGCGTCGCTGCCGTTGTCTCCGCAGGCCTATTTCCGCGACCACCTCACCGAAGCGGCACTGGACGGACTGCGGGATGCCGACGCCGCCGTCGGACACGTTCACCTCCAGGTAGGCGATACCGCAACCGCCGAGGCGTTCTACGTTGGCATCCTGGGCTTCGAACGGACGGCCGGCTTCCACGGGCAGGCGCTGTTCGTCTCCGCCGGCGGCTACCACCACCACATGGCGATGAATGTGTGGAACAGCCGCGGCGCCGGACCGCGCCGCGACACGTTGGGACTGGGGGAGGTGCTGATCAGCGTTCCGTCCGCCGACGACGTCGCGGGGCTGGCGGACCGCCTCCGGGTCGCCGGTATTGCCAGCCATTCGACCGGTGCGGAACTGCATTTCGAGGACCCGTGGCGCAACCGGCTGCGCGTTGCCGCCGGCTGAAATTACGCGGATACCGGCCGCGGCCGCGTGAGTCGCAAAAGATGAAGTCATCTGGCACAATGGTCAGGTACTCGATCTGCGCGGGCCCTCTCTCCGTGCATGCATCTTGTCCTTTTGAACCCCAACGTTATGGCCCGCCCCACGGGAGCAGAAGTACGGGTTCGCCCCATTTCAGATCAGGAGTGACCACAAAAGTGGCCGTAAAGATTCGCCTTAAGCGCCTTGGCAAGAAGTTCTCAGCACACTACCGCGTTGTTGTCATGGATTCCCGTGCCAAGCGCGATGGCCGTGCCATCGAAGAAATCGGACTGTACCGTCCGACCGAAGAGCCGTCGTACATCGACATCAAGTCGGACCGTGCGCAGTACTGGCTCGGCGTCGGCGCCCAGCCCACCGAGCAGGTCGCAGCACTGCTGAAGATCACCGGTGACTGGCAGAAGTTCAAGAACATCGAGGGCCAGGAAGGTACCCTGCGTACCAAGGCCCCGAAGGAGCCCTTCGTGGTTCCCGAAAAGAAGTCCGTGATTGTCCCCGAGGCCATCACCCCCAAGGCCAAGAAGGAAGAGGCCCCCGAGGCCTCCACCGAGGCTGAGGCAGAGTAACTTGCTCGCTGAAGCGCTGGAGCACCTCGTGCGCGGAATCGTTGACAGTCCTGAGGACGTCAAGGTTTCCGCCAAGAGCAACCGCCGAGGGGAAACCCTCGAGGTTCGGGTTCACCAGGACGACCTCGGCCGGGTCATCGGCCGGCAGGGACGGACCGCACGCGCACTGCGCACGGTCATCGCCGCCCTTGCCAACGGTGAACAGGTCCGGGTGGACGTTGTGGACACGGACCGCCGCCGCTGATCTGAAAATGATCACAGACGGCGGAGCGGAAGCGAACAGCTCTTCACTGCAGTACCGGAAGTAGAGAAGTAACAGCAGTACACAGGATCCGGCCCCGACACCAGATAATGGTGAAGGGGCCGGATTTTTTTCCGGCGCCGGCAAACCCGGGCGACGAAACCCCCATAGAGGAGATCCCATGCAGTTACAGGTGGCACGCATCGGCAAGCCGCACGGCATCCGCGGCGAAGTGACCGTCCAGGTGCTGACCGACGCACCCGAGGACCGCTTTGTTCCCGGCACCGAACTCACCGTTGAGCCGGCCGCCAAGGGCCCGCTGACCGTGATCAGCGCGCGCTGGAACAAGGACATCCTGCTGCTGGGCTTCGACGAAATCACCGACCGTAACGGCGCCGAGGAACTGCGCGGCGTGAAGCTGTTCATCGACACCGAAGCGGTGGAGGAGGACGACGACGACGAGGGCTGGTACGAGCACGAGCTGGTGGGCCTGAAGGCACGGGTGGGGAACGACGTCGTCGGCACCGTCAGCGGCCTGCGTACCCTCACCGTCCAGGACCTGCTGGTGGTCGAAGACGTCCGCGGCGAGGAAATCCTCGTACCGTTCGTCGAGGCGATCGTCCCGGAAGTGAATGTCGAGGACGGCTACGTCCTGCTCACGCCGCCGGAGGGGCTCTTCGAGCTGAATAAGCCCGAGGATAAGAAGTCCGCCCCGGCCGACACGAAGGAAGCCGGACAGTAAGTGCGTATCGACGTCGTCAGCATTTTCCCGGAGTACCTGGCGGCCCTTGAGCTGTCCCTGATCGGCAAGGCCCGGCAGGACGGACTGCTCGAGCTGGCCGTGCATGACCTGCGGGACTTCACCACGGACCGGCACCGTACCGTGGATGACACCCCGTACGGCGGGGGAGCAGGCATGGTGATGAAGCCCGAGCCGTGGGCCGCCGCCCTGGATGCGGTTGCCGGCGACGGCGGAGAGCGGCCGGTCCTGATTGTCCCCTCACCGGCGGGCGCGGTCTTTACCCAGGCCATGGCCTACGAACTGGCCGAGGAGAAACACCTGGTCTTCGCCTGCGGACGCTACGAGGGGATCGACGAACGGGTCCTGGAATGGGCCGGGGAACGCTTTGACGTCCGGCCGGTCAGCCTCGGCGACTACGTGCTGAACGGCGGCGAAGTGGCGGTACTGGCCATGGTGGAGGCCGTGGGCAGGCTGGTGCCCGGCGTGGTTGGCAATCCCGCGTCACTGGTGGAGGAGTCGCACTCGGACGGCCTGCTGGAATACCCGGTCTACACGAAGCCCTCGGACTGGCGTGACCGCCCCGTTCCGGAGGTCCTGCTCAGCGGCAACCACGGGAAGATCGCCCGGTTCCGGCGGGACGAGCAGCTGCGCCGCACGGCCGACCGGCGTCCGGACCTGATCGAAAAGCTCGACGCCGCGACGCTGGACAAGGCCGACCGGGCCACCCTGGCGGCGCTGGGCTATGAAATCCGCGGCGGACAGGTCATTCGGCCTGCCTGACCCCGGATTGGTGCGCTTCGTGCCGGTGTGGCAAAATAGGGAGTTGTGTCATCTGGGTCCGTACCTGCCACAGGGGGAACGCGGCCAACAGATCTGTACACACCGGTAGACCAACCTAGGTCCTGCCGGTCTTTCTAGCTTCGACAGCATCCGTGCAGCCCGTAGTTACGGACGCATTCTTGCTGTCGTTACCAAAGTGGATGACCTGTGGCGTTCACCAGGAGTGATACAAAATGCACATCCTAGATTCTGTTGACGCAGCTTCACTGCGTACGGACATCCCCGAGTTCCGCGCCGGTGACACCGTCAAGGTTCACGTAAACATCATCGAAGGCAAGAACACCCGTGTTCAGGTCTTCCAGGGCTTCGTGCTCAAGCGCCAGGGCGATGGCCTCCGTGCGACCTTCACGGTCCGCAAGGTCAGCTTCGGCGTCGGTGTTGAGCGTACCTTCCCGGTACACTCCCCGGTCATCGACAAGCTCGAGGTCGTCTCCAAGGGTGACGTCCGCCGCGCAAAGCTGTACTACATGCGCGACCTGCGCGGCAAGGCAGCCAAGATCAAGGAAAAGCGCGACTTCCGTCCCGCCAAGTAATTTACTTGACTGCAGCATCCGCCTCCGGGGATCCCTCCGCGAAGCACACGAAACGCCGGCCCCGGTTTGTGGGCTGGCGTTTTGTGCTATGTGCTCTCGCTGCCGCCGTGATCCTGGCCGCACTTGTCCGGGCGTTCCTGTTTGACGTTTTCTACATTCCGTCCGACTCGATGCAGCCGCTGCTCGAGCCCGGCGACCGGATCCTCGTCTCCCGCACCGCTTACTCCTCCGCGGAGATCGAGCGCGGGGACGTAGTGGTGTTTGACGGCAGGGGTTCGCTGGCCCCGCTGCACAGTGGACGCCCCGCACTGGCCGACGCCGCCGCGACCGTAGGCCGCTGGCTGGGTCTGGCCGGGAGCGACACCGTGTACGTGAAGCGGGTTATCGGCGTGCCGGGGGATCATGTCAGCTGCTGTGAGGACGGGGATCCCCGGATCACGGTTAATGGAACCCCGGTGGAGGAGCCGTACGTTTACCCTGGAGACGCTCCCAGCGACTCCAGGTTCGACGTCGTCGTCCCGGAAGGCCGGCTGTGGCTGATGGGGGACCACCGGTCCGAGTCGGCGGACTCCCGCTCGCTGCTGGGAGCTCCCGGCGGCGGCCTGATCTCCACGGAACGGGTCATCGGACAGGCCCAGCGGATTCTTTGGCCGCTCGAACGCGGTACCAATATTGACCGGCTATCCTTAGGAGCCGAGTGGAACACGGAGAAATAAGAGGAAAAGCAATGTCGCAGCAACCGGACCAGTCCCCTGAGGGGACGCCCGGCTCCGGGGAACAGCGGGACTCCGCAGCACACGCAGCGGAACCGAAGGAAAAGAAGCGCGGCTTCGGTGCCTGGCTGCGGGAAGTCCTCACGATCGTGGTGGTCGCCCTGGTGCTGTCCTTCCTGATCAAGACCTTCCTCTTCCGGGCGTTTTACATCCCCTCGGGGTCCATGGAAGAGACGCTGGAAATCAACGACCGCATTTTCGTCAACCTCCTGGTCCCCGAACCGATGGACCTGAACCGCGGCGACGTCGTGGTCTTCAAGGACACCAAGGGCTGGCTGCCCCAGGCCGCGGAGAAGGCAGCGAATCCGATCCGTGAGGGCCTGACCTTCGTGGGACTGCTCCCGGACGAATCCCAGCAGCACCTGGTCAAGCGCGTCATTGGCACCGAAGGCGACCACGTGGTCTGCTGCGACTCCGAGGGCAGGATCACGGTCAACGGCGAGCCCCTGGACGAGCCTTACCTGTACCCCGGTGCCGCCCCCTCCGACATCCCGTTCGACGTGGTTGTCCCCGAAGGCAAGGTCTGGGTGATGGGCGACCACCGCAACGCCTCCGCAGACTCCCGCGAACACCAGTACGGTGAGGGCGGCGGCTTCGTCGATGTGGACGACATCGAGGGCAAGGCCGTTGTCACTGCCTGGCCGCTGAACCGCGTGGGTGGGGTCAGCAGCTACTCCGAGGTCTTCGAAGACGTGCCCGAACCGAGCGGCAGCAAGTGACTTCCACCGCCAAGGCCCCCACGCTCCGGCTTGAGCGTACGTTTGCCGCCTCCGGCCACCGGATCCTGGCCGGCTGCGACGAGGTGGGCCGGGGCGCCCTGGCGGGACCGGTATCCGTGGGAATGGTCGCCGTCGACCTGGCCACGGTGCGTTCGCTCAAGGGTGTGCGGGACAGCAAGCTGCTGACCGTCACAGACCGGAATGCGCTGGTGCCGCAGATTAAGAAATGGTCCCTCGCCTGGGGAGTGGGCCATGCAAGCGCCGCAGAGATCGACCTGCACGGCTTGACGGCCGCCCTCCGGATCGCGGGAACGCGCGCCTGGGACCAGGTGTGCCAGACGCTGCGCCCCGACGTCGTCCTCCTGGACGGCAACTACAACTGGCTCTCACCCGAACGGCAGGGCAGCCTCTTTGACGTGGATGAGCCGGCCGGCGGGGAGGAACCCGGCTGTACCGCACCGGTGCACACCCGGATCAAGGCCGATATGCAGTGCCTGAGCGTGGCCGCTGCCAGCGTCCTGGCGAAGGTGGAACGCGACGCCATGATGGTAGAGTTTGCCGCTTCGAACCCGCACTATTCGTGGGAGATCAACAAGGGTTACGCCACCGGCTCACACCGGGCGGCCATCGACGTCCACGGTCCCACACCGCTTCACCGGATGTCCTGGCGGCTGGGCTCCAAGCCCCGCCCGGGCGAGCCGGTGCTGGAACCTGAGGACGAGCTAAGCATAGTTGGGGGATGATGGGAACATGAGCGCCGAAGACCTTGAGAACTATGAAACGGACATGGAGCTCCAGCTGTACCGGGAGTACCGCGACGTCGTAGGCCTCTTCAGCTACGTCGTGGAAACCGAGCGGCGTTTTTACCTGGCCAACCACGTGGACCTGCAGGCACGCTCCGCCGACGGCGAGATCTACTTTGACCTCACTCTGCAGGACGCCTGGGTCTGGGACGTCTACCGGTCGGCGCGGTTCGTTAAGAGCGTCCGCGTCATCACGTTCAAGGACGTCAACGTGGAGGAACTGACCCGCAACGACGACCTCACGCTGCCGAAGGCGGACGAGCTGTAAGCACCGCCGCGGCTTCCTCCCAGCTGCCCGCCGGTTCCCGGGGATCATCCCGGCCAAGGCTGGAAATCCAGCCTTCAACCATCTTTCCCCGGTGGTTCAGCAAATACGGCACGGTGATCGGCTGCGGGAAACCGCAGCGCCAGACCGTCTTGTAGCTGCCGGTGTTTCCGGTATTCGCCGACCAGGTCACTACGTCCCAGTCCAGGTCCTCAAAGGCATGGCCCACCACAAGCCGGACCGCGCGTGACATGAGGCCGCGTCCCCGGTATTCCGGCGACGTGACGAACCCCAGCGAACCGGAGGCGGCGCCCTGGAAGCGCAGGTCAATGGTCCCGGCATAGCTGCCGGCGACATCGATAGCCCACGACACCGCGTTTTCCTGCGGAACCGAGATGGTTTCCAGATACTCCTGCGCCATCGGCCGCGTGTAGTCCAGCGGGACGGTGGTCCACTTCACAGTCAAGGGGTCGACGCACCGCGCGTGGACGGCGTCGAGGTCGGCAAGGGTGTGCGGGCGCAGCTGGAGCACGTCATCGGTGAGCAGCGGAATGTCGAAAGCCATGCCCCACAGCCTAGCCGGGGGAGCCCCGCCTAGACTTTTCCCATGCCCGAACGCCGTTCATCCGGTTTCGATTCCAATCTCCGCCTGTATGCGCAGATGCAGCCCGACGCCGCCTCGCTGGCCCACCTGCTGTCCCTGCGCCAGTCGGTGCAGGCCCCTGCGCGGCCGGTGCCGCGGCACCAGCTGCACCTGACTCTGATCCATTTCGGCAAGGTGCTGGACGTGTACCGGATCATCAGTGCGCAGACGGGAATTGAGCTGCCCGCCTACAAGCAGCTGCTCACCGGGTACATCGCCCGGACCGAGAAGCTGCTGCCCGCGGATTCCTTCCGGCTGGAGCCGGCAGGATTTGCCGGCTTCGGGGCCCGGGGGACGACGCTGGTGGTGGAGTATCTGCCGTCACCGGAAATAACCGCGCTGCACCGGGAGCTTTATGCGGTCCTGGCCGGTTTCCTGGCCGACTGCGGGGTCGAGGACACCGCCAGCTTTATGGCTTCGGACCCGAACTTCATGTTCGCCTCACAGCTGCGGCCGCATATCACCCTGGCACGAGGGTATTCAGGTGCCCTGCCTGCAGTGCCGCTGGAATCCGTGACCCTGAAACCGATGCCGGTGGTGTACCCGGTGCATTGAAAACGCTAGGGTCCTGCCAACGGATCTACTGAGGGAGCCTCCCATGAGCACAGAAACCGCCGGACGCGTTGCCCTGGTCACCGGAGGATCCGGCGGGATCGGCGCGGCGGTGGTCCGCCGGCTGGCTGCGGACGGTTATTCGGTGGGGGTGCATTATGCCCGCAACAGCGCCAAAGCTCAGTCCATCGTGGCGGACGTGGCGGCGGCGGGCGGGCAGGGCCTCGCCGTCGGCGGGGATGTAGGAAATGAAGCGGATATGGCCGCCGCGTTCGAGGCCGTCGAGGCAGCGTTCGGGGGGATCGACGTCGTCGTTAATACTGCCGGGATCATGATCATTGCGCCCATTGCCGAGTTGAACCTCGCGGACCTGGACCGGATGCACCATACGAATATCCGGGGCACGTTCGTGGTGTCGCAGCAGGCGGCGCGCCGGGTGCGTCCGGGCGGAGCCGTCATCAATTTTTCCACCACGGTACGGCGCACCCAGTACCCCGGCTACGGCGCCTACGTGGCCAGTAAGGCGGCTGTGGAGGGGATGACGCTGATCCTGGCGCGCGAACTGCGCGGCCGCGACGTCACGGTCAATGCGGTCGCACCCGGGCCGACGGCGACTGCACTGTTCCTGGATGGCAAGGACGAGGACACCGTCCGCCGGCTGGCCGAGGCGCCGCCGCTACAACGGCTGGGCCAGCCCGGGGACATCGCCGAGACAGTTGCCTTCCTTGCCGGTCCGGGCCGCTGGGTCAACGGCCAGGTGCTCTATGCGAATGGGGGACTGGCGTAAATCGGCCTGTGCGAGGATGGGCCGGTGAACGCACTTCTCGCCGGTCCGCGCGGCCGCCGCCTGTGCCTGGAACTCGCGGCCGAACTTGATCCGCAGGTCAGCTCGGCGGTGTTCGAGCTGGGGTACGACCTCGACCCCGGAAAAGGAACGTCCGTGGTCCTGTTTGGGCCGGGTGCCGGGGCTTCCCGGGTCATTCCTTCGCCGCAGGAGCTGGCTGCGCTCCTCGTATCCGTTGACCTGAGCCGGGTGGATGCCGAACTGGTCTTCGCAGCCCTCGAAAGCACTGTGCTCACCGCTATGTACTGGCAGCCGCCGGACGGAGTCGACGTGCTCGCGGCACTTCCGGCTATTCAGGAGGCCCTCGGTCCTGTGGCCGCGCGGGTCGCGGACGCTGCGCCGCACCTGGGTCGGCCCGCCCGGACAGAACAGTGGGCCATCGACTGGCGGGAGCCGGACGACCCGGCGCCGCTGGGGATGGACCCGCGGCAGAAGTTGGAGCGGTGGGGCCGGAACATACGGATGGACGAGGCCCGGGCTCTGGAGGCAGCCCGCGACGTGCGCTCAAACTGGTCCGGCCCCTGGTGGTCGATTCCGTCCGGACTTCTCGGCACCGTGGGATGCATACCAGCGGGGCTGAGCCTCGTGGAGGATGCCCCGGGGTGGATCGGTGCTGTCACCATCCCGGTCCGTGGAACCGGCCGGACCTTCGAGATCCACACTGCGGAGGACTGGGTCCACTTGTGCAGGAGGCACCCCCTTGAGGTGACCGCTTCGCGCCGGCAAGCCTGGTTCCGCGTGACCGGCCGGGACGGCCGCTGGGTGATCCCCGACTGGGAGCGCGTTGCGGACGAGTGGGACGCCGTTCATCTGACGGTCGAGGGCTACCTCAGCGGCGCGGGGCGGACGGTGGAGGTGGACGCCGAGCAGGCGTCGGTGATTGCCGGGTGGGATCCGGACCGGACCATCTGGCTGTCAGATGTGGTCCGTGAGACGGGACCGCGGCAGTTCTGGCACCGCGCCCAGCAGGGCGACCTCTGGAGGCAGTCCACCTAAGCGGCTGTTCCTCCACTGCTGCACCGCGAAGGGAGCTTCTCCACATGCCGGGTGTCCGGGGGTGGGACCTTGTTGGACGGGGCCATTGTTGTGCGCATGAGAGCCAAAGACATCCTGGGCAACCGCGGCGAAGAGCTCGCGGCGCAGTATCTAACCGAGGCCGGGTTGAGCATCATTGACCGCAACTGGCGGTGCCCGGAGGGGGAGATCGATCTGGTGGCGGTGGACGGTGCCACCCTGGTGGTGGTCGAAGTGAAAACGCGTTCCTCTGTGAATTTCGGACACCCGTTTGAAGCCATTGGCGAGGATAAGCTGGCCCGCCTGTATTTGCTGGCCGGCGCCTGGGCGCGGGCACACAGCCGCTATTTCACCCACCGCCGGGTGGACGCCGTGGCGGTGCTCGACGACGGCACGAATCCGCCGGTCGTGGAGCATCTGCGGGGGATTTCCTAGGCGGAAGCCAAAGAATCCCGGCATCTCGGGCTGTTAGGCCGGGACGCCGGGGTTCCTATAGGGATGCGCAGGCTGATTAGCGACCACTGCACATGACATGGTCCGCAATTTGGGTGCAACCACCACCCCCGCCGCTACCAGCGGGTGGGGGAGTCCATCCGCCTGTGCCGCTGGCTCCGCTGGCTCCGCTGACCGGTGCGGGAGCTGGGGCAGGAGCCGGTACATAAGGAGCCGGTGCGACAGGTGCAGGAGCGTAGTTGCTGGGAGCCTGTGGAGCCGGAGCATAGACAGTGCCGCTACCGGCGTATTGGGGCTGTGCCGCCGGTGCCGGGACTTGCCCTGCACCAGCCTGCGCTGCCGCTGGCTGTTCAGCTGTCGCAGTTAAGCCGGCCATGGCGTTCCCGGCCTCCTCGGCACTCTTGGCCGCAGCGGCATCTGCTGCTGCCTTGTCCTCGGCTGCACGCTTCGCCTCCGCCTGGAAAGCGCTGACGTCCGCAGTCAGCTTCTTCGCCGCGTCATCGAGCTTGCCCGCCTGTGCGTTGGCCGTCTTACTGCTGTCCCGGAGTGCCTTGGCCTCTTCGCGGCTGTCGCAGTCGCCCGCAGGATCGCTCTCGGTGAGGCCGGCCGTGGCGTTGTCCATGGTCTTCAGCAGGGCCGCTGCGCCGTCGTGTTTGTCGTAGCCTTCAGCGCCGTTTGCCAGTTCACGGGCCTTATCCGCCGTCTCGACGGAGGCCTTGACGGTTTCGGCGGTTTTCTCCGCGGACGTGGTTGCGTCGGTGCAGAGCCGGTTGGTCTGGCCGTTGCTGATGTTCGCACCGACGAAGGTGCCGGCGGTCAGGACGCATACGGCCGCTGCGCCGAGGGCAGCGATGACCAGTGTCTTCCTGCCGCGGCTCGGAGGGGTCTGCGGGCTTTCGGTCATGATGGATTTCCTTGTTCAGGTGCCCGCAGTGCTTGAAAAACCATGGGCTGATGTTTGATTTCCTGCTGATCTCTATCGGCGGGGATCGGCGGGTCGAAAGTAAGGGCCCTTTGGGAGCGTCCGTTTCCACCGCCACTCGTCCTTTCCTCCCCAGCCGGCAACGAGGTCCCGGAGCCCGGGGAGTTGTCGACATCCGCCGACCATGACGCCACGCGTCCGGTGAGGGCCGGACATGCTCGGGCCATGAACACCCAAGACACACGCTGCAGCGCCGTTCCTCGCCGCGAAGATACCTCCGGCGACACCGCCGCCGAGGCAGCTCAGTGACACTCGGACGCACCTACGGCGTAGGACTCGTAGGCCTGCAGGGCAGGATCGTCGAGGTTGAAGCGGATATCGGGCAATCCCTGCCCTCCTTTATCCTGCTGGGGCTGCCCGATGCCTCCCTCAACGAAGCACGGGACCGGGTGAAGTCCGCGGCAAAGAACGCCGGGCTGCCGCTGAGCCGGCGCCGGATCACGGTCAATCTGATGCCGGCGGACGTACCGAAGCATGGCTCCGGGTTTGATCTGGCCATTGCGGTCGCCGCCCTCTGCGCCGGCGGGGTATTGCGGAGCCCCGGCCGGTGCATCTTTCTGGCGGAACTCGGACTGGACAGCAGGCTCCGCCCGATCCGCGGCATCCTGCCGGCGGTCATGGCGGCGGTCTCTGCCGGACACACGGACTTTGCCGTTGCGGCGCAGAACGCAGAGGAAGCAGCGCTGGTTCCCGGTGCACGGGTACGCGGCTATTCCTGTCTAGCAGAGGTAGCAGCGGATTTTGGTGCCGATCCCGAACAGTTGAACTTTCCGGCACCAGTCGCCAGGACGGAGGAGGGAACGGATGAGAATGAAGACGAGTCCGACATCAGGATTCCTGACCTCTCCGACGTCGCCGGGCAGCCCGAGGCCCGGTTTGCCGTGGAGGTGGCTGCGGCCGGGGCGCACCACCTCCTGATGACCGGGCCGCCTGGGGCGGGAAAGACCATGCTGGCGGAACGGCTGCCCGGCATCCTTCCGGACCTTCCGGACGACCAGGCCATGGAGGTCACCGCCATCCATTCGCTGGCCTGGCAGGGACGACCATGCCGTCAGCTGCTCCGCAGGCCGCCGTTCGAAAGCCCGCACCACACTGCCTCCACCGCGGCGGTGATCGGCGGCGGCGCGGGCATACCCCGTCCCGGCGCCGCTTCCCGCGCACACCGTGGTGTGCTCTTCCTCGACGAAGCACCCGAGTACGAGCGGCGGGTCCTGGACGGGCTGCGCCAGCCCCTGGAAAGCGGAAGGCTGGTGCTGCACCGGGCGGCGGGAACAGCCGTGTACCCGGCGCGCTTCCAGCTGGTCCTGGCGGCGAACCCGTGCCCCTGCGGCCTGGCGACAGGGAAGGGGATTGAGTGCACCTGCACCGCCACCCAGCGGCGCAGGTATTTCAGCCGACTCTCCGGCCCGCTGCTGGACCGCGTCGATCTGCAGCTCTCGGTCCAGCGGGTTTCACTGGGCGATTATTTTGCCCAAGAGTCCGCAGAGGCGAGTTCCGCGGTGGCAGCGCGGGTGCGGGAGGCGCGGAAGCTGCAGCGGGACCGGCTCCGGCCGCTGGGCGCGGAAACAAATGCCGAAGTCCCCGGCACCCTGCTGCGGGACACCCTGCGTCCCCCGGCCGTCGCGACCGCGGCACTGGACCGGGCGATGGAACGCCAACTGCTGACCGCACGCGGCTATGACCGGGTATTGCGTGTGGCCTGGACCATCGCGGATCTGGTCGGGCACGGGACGCCGGATGCCGACGACGTCGGCCAGGCCCTCGCGTTCCGGCGGCAGGACGCGGCGGCATGAGTATCGAAGAGGTGCTGACCGCGCGGGCGGCTCTGTCGAGACTGTTCGAACCCTCGGACACGGCAGGCCTCGCCCTGGTGGCCGCCACCGGTCCAGTCCAT
Source organism: Arthrobacter sp. zg-Y877 (assembly GCF_030373105.1). Classification (NCBI taxonomy): domain Bacteria; kingdom Bacillati; phylum Actinomycetota; class Actinomycetes; order Micrococcales; family Micrococcaceae; genus Arthrobacter; species Arthrobacter sp. zg-Y877. The sequence continues at coordinate 813,843 of NZ_JAUCPU010000001.1, read as the reverse complement.
GCCCTGCAGATCGCCACCGGCAGGTCGACGGCACCTGCTGGAGTGCGGGCCGAAATTGCCGCGCACGTGTCCTCGGGCGGCAGCGGGCAAGGTGACGCGCTGGCAGAGGGGCTCCAACGGTGGAAGCCGCGGGTCGCGGATCTCGCGCCGGACCGGGACCTGGAGACGATCCGCCGGCTGGGCGGGGAACTTCTCGTGCCGGAGGATCCCCGGTGGCCGGAGTCCCTGCTGCATTTGGAGCTGGGGATGCCGCTCTGCCTATGGGTCCGGGGGCACCTTGGCGGGGGACTGCCGGCGCTCGGCCGCACCGTCGCGGTGGTCGGATCCCGGGATGCCACCGGATACGGACTGTCCATAGCCGGAGACATTTCCGCCGGGCTTGCCAACCGCGGATACACCGTCGTCTCCGGAGGTGCTTACGGAATCGACGCGCAGGCGCACCGTTCGGCCCTGGCCTCCGCTCCCGCCGGTACTGCTGCAACCATCGCCGTGATGGCCGGCGGAGCGGACCGGTTCTACCCGGCCGGCAACGAAGACCTGTTGCGTGCAGTGGCATCCCGAGGGTTGTTGCTGTCCGAGGTACCGCCCGGATCGGCACCCACCAGGTGGCGGTTTCTCCAACGGAACCGGATCATCGCCGCACTGAGCGCTGTCACCGTGGTGGTGGAGGCGCGCTGGCGCTCCGGAGCGCTGAACACCGCGCACCATGCCGCCGGCCTGGGCCGCGAGGTAGGTGCCGTGCCCGGGTCCGTCTATTCGGCCAACTCCGCCGGCTGCCACCGGCTGCTCCGGGATGGCAGTGCCGTCTGTGTGACCGATGCCGGGGAAGTTGCCGAACTGGCCGGGCCGCTCGGCTCGGGTGCAGCTGCGGGGGATGCGCCGGGGGACTCCGGCGGACGTGAAGGCGGCGGACGCGGGGGCGCGACCGGGGAGAAGCGGTCCGACCATGACGGGCTGGCCGTGCAGGACCTGCTCCTGCTGGATGCGCTCCCGGTGCGGAACGGAACGACCGTGGACAAACTCGCGTCCGTCGCGGGACTGTCTCCGCCGGGAGTGCGTGCGGGGCTCGCCCGGCTGGAGCTGGAAGGACTCGCCGTGCGTGCCGAAGCGGATCTCTGGCGCCGGTCCCGGCGCTAGAAGCAACACCATCGCTCCACCCCACCATCACCCAGGAAGGGAAACACCATGATCATGCACAAGATTGTCACCTCACCCCTCGGCGTGCTCACCCTAGTCAGCTCGGAGGGCGCCCTGAGCGCAGTCCGGCTGGGACCGCCGCAGGCACCCGCAGGTGCAGGCACGACGTACGGCATCGCAGTGGAGGACGGATTCGAGGACGTTGAACGTCAGTTGAGTGAGTACTTCGAGGGCCGGCGGTGCTGCTTCACCGTGGCAACCAGTCCCGAGGGCACGGAGTTCCAACAAAAGGTATGGGAGCAGGTTGCGGGCATCGGGTACGGCCGGACGGCCAGCTACAAGCAGCTGGCGGTGCTTCTGGGCGACGCAGCCAAGGCCCGCAGCGTCGGTGCGGCCCTGGCCCGCAACCCGCTGAACCTGGTGGTCCCCACGCACCGCGTCGTGGGCTCCCGCGGAGCACTGACGGGTTACTCCGGCGGTGTGGACGCCAAGCGGTACCTGCTGGAACTGGAAAAGGCACCACAGACCGAGCACCTGCGCCGCAGCTGTGGGCAGGCGGTTACCGCCTCGGCGGAAACCTCCAGGTCCGCTTGAACCGCAGCGACGGGCCGAGTGTCCGGCCCTCCACCGCGTGCCTGCTTGAACGGCAGGGGTAAAGAGAGAACAGTAAGGAGGTGACGTCAAAAGGAACAGCAGGGAGCACGGCATGGCCGGCGGAGTTCCATGCCGCGCTGGAAGGCTTTTGCCGCTACCTCACGGCGGAGCGCGGGAGATCCGAACATACCGTCCGCGCCTACGAGTCGGACGTGGCAAAACTGCTCGATTACGCGCTCGGCACGGGAGCGGAATCGCTGAAGGAACTGGACCTGGGCGTCCTGCGCGGCTGGCTGGGGGAGCTCAGCGCCGCCGGACAGGCGCGCTCCACCCTGGCCCGCCGTGCCGCCACCGCCCGCAGCTTCGCCAACTGGGCGCTGCGCGAGGAGCTGATTCATGAGAATCCGGCCCTGCGGCTCAGGGCACCCAAGAAGGAAAAAACCCTGCCCGGTGTGCTGCGCAGCAGCCAGCTGGACGACCTCTTCGAAACTCTGAAGGCGGCCGCTGCCGAAGGTGATCCGCTGGCCCTGCGGGACCGTGCCATGGTGGAACTGCTGTACGCCACCGGCACCCGGGTGGGGGAACTGGCCGGCCTGGATGTGGATGACCTCGATCCGGACCGCAGGACCCTCACGGTGCTGGGCAAGGGCAACAAGGAGCGCACCGTCCCCTACGGCCTGCCGGCAGCGCTTGCGGTGGACGATTGGCTGCGCCGGGGCCGGCCCGCTCTGTCCACGGGAGAAAGCGGTCCGGCACTTTTCCTGGGCAAGCGCGGCGGACGCGTCGACCAGCGCCAGGTCCGCAGCGTCGTTGCCGGTCTCCTGGCGGACATGCCGGACACCTCCGCGTCCGGGCCGCATGCGCTGCGCCACTCGGCGGCAACCCACCTGCTGGACGGCGGGGCGGACCTTCGCGCGGTGCAGGAAATCCTGGGCCACTCGTCCCTGGCCACCACCCAGCTGTACACCCACGTCTCCGTGGACCGGCTCCGGCAGAGCTACAGCCAGGCCCATCCGCGGGCCTGAGCGTGCGGTCGACACGCGCACTCTGCTCACCTTGCGCGGGGGCACCAAACGATACATTGGCACATAGACGTAACTTACGGCACAATGATGGACAGCGGACACCTGGCACTATATCCGTCCATACAGCAGCAGGTCGTTGGGGAAGACGTACCTACAGCTATGGAGGATGGAATGTCTGTTGTGATGGCGCGCGGCGTACTGTTTGTGCACTCAGCCCCTTCCGCGTTGTGCCCTCATATTGAGTGGGCCATCGGATCCGTCGTGGAAAAGCGAACGGATCTTCAGTGGACCCCTCAGCCGGCGGCGCCCGGAATGGTCCGGGCCGAGATCGCCTGGACCGGGCCGCAGGGCACCGGTTCCCTGCTCGCGTCCGCCCTGCGCGGCTGGGCGCACCTCCGCTACGAGGTAACGGAGGAACAGAGCGCCGGCGCCGACGGCAGCCGCTGGGCACACACCCCCGAGCTGGGCATCTTCCACGCCGCCACCGATGTTCACGGCAACATCATGATCTCCGAGGACCGTATCCGATACGCCTACGAGAGCGGTGCCGGGGATCCTTCCGCCGTCTACCATGAGCTGTCCCTGGCCCTGGGCGAGGCCTGGGACGAGGAACTCGAGCCGTTCCGCCACGCCGCCGACGGCGCGCCGGTGCGCTGGCTGCATCAGGTCGGCTAGCTGCTTTAGACCGAGTTCCCAGAACCCATAGCAAAAACAAACAGGCGTCCGGTCCCCCCGGGGACCGGACGCCTGCTTCGTACTGAAACGGTCAGTGGCTGCGCAGCACGGCCACGGCGTTGTGCCCGCCGAAGCCGAAGGAGTTGCTCAGTGCGACAATGTCGCCGCCCCGCAGCTGGCGGCTGGAGGTCACCACATCGAGCGGGATCTCCGGATCCTGGTTCTCCAGGTTGATGGTCGCCGGAGCCTGGCGTTCGTAAACCGCCAAAGCCGTGAGCACGGCCTCGACTGCACCCGAGGCACCCAGGAGGTGACCCATCTGCGACTTCGTCGCGGACACGGCCACGCCGTCGAGCGCGCTGCCAAGGGCCGCCTTCAACGCCGTGTATTCCGGCTTATCGCCCACGGGAGTGGAAGTGGCGTGCGCATTGACATGCACAACGTCCTCGGCCTGGGCACGCGCATCATAGAGAGCGGACTTCAGGGCCCGGGTGGCGCCAAGGCCTTCGGGGTCCGGTGCGGTGATGTGGTAGGCGTCGGCGGTGACTGCGGTGCCGGCGAGTTCAGCGTAGATCCGGGCGCCCCGGGCCAGGGCGTGCTCTTCGCTTTCGAGGACCAGAGCACCGGCACCTTCGCCCATAACGAACCCGTCGCGGTCGCGGTCGTACGGCCGGGAGGCACGGGCGGGATCGTCGTTGCGCTTGGACAGTGCCTGCATGGAAGCAAAGGAGGCCAGGGGCATCGGATGGATGCAGGCTTCCGCGCCGCCGGCGACGACGATGTCAGCCTTGCCGGAGCGGATCATGTCCAGGCCCTGGTGCAGTGCTTCGGTACCGGACGCGCAGGCGGAAACCGGGGTGTGGGCGCCGGCGCGGGCACCCAGGTCGAGGCTGACGGCAGCCGACGGGCCGTTGGGCATCAGCATCGGTACGGTCATGGGCAGGACACGCCGCGGACCCTTCTCGCGCAGGGTGTCCCACGCGTCGAGCAGGGTCCAGATGCCGCCAATGCCGGTGGCGAAGGACACGGCAAGCCGGTCGTGGTCAATATCCTCCGTCAGGCCGGAATCGGCCCATGCCTCGCGGGCTGCGACGACGGCGAACTGGGTGGAGGGGTCCATCCGCTTGGCTTCGACGCGGGCAAGGACCTCCGAGGCGGGCGTGGAGGCCCGTGCGGCGAAGGTGACGGGCAGGGAGTACTTCTCCACCCATTCATCTTCCAGTGTGCGGGCACCGGAGACACCCTGCAGTGCGTTCTTCCACATGGTGGGAACGTCCCCGCCGATGGGCGTGGTCGCGCCAAGGCCTGTGATGACTACTTTGCGGGCCATGATTCACTCTCTTGAAGCAGTTGCTGGTGCTGGTGCCGGCGGCGCCGGGCGGCCGCCGCGGGCGGCGGCCGCCATGGGGTTAAGCCTGGGCGTTGGAGATGAAGTCGACGGCGTCGCCGACGGTCTTCAGGTTCTTGACCTCTTCGTCCGGGATGCGCACGCCGAACTTCTCTTCGGCGTTGACGACGATGGTCATCATGGAGATGGAGTCGATGTCCAGGTCATCGGTGAAGGACTTGTCCAGCTCAACGGCCTCGGGGGCCAGACCGGTCTCTTCATTGACGATCTCGGCGAGGCCGGCCAGGATTTCTTCGTTGCTAGCCATGGTGGCTCCTTCTTCTCGTAGTGCCGGTACGGGACCGGTTCGGTGTTCCAACCGCCGAAGCGGTGTGGTTTGTGGGGCTGAACCGGTCCGGGACCGGTTCAGCGGGTGGTACGGCTAGGGGAGGACTACTACCTGAGCGCCGAAGACAAGCCCGGCGCCGAAGCCGATCTGCAGCGACAGCTTGCCGCTCAGCTCGGGGTTCTCCTTCAGCAGGCGGTAGGTGGCCAGCGGAATGGAAGCCGCCGACGTGTTTCCGGCATCGGCGATGTCACGGGCAATAACCACCGATTCGGGCAGCTTCAACTGCTTGGCCATCTCGTCGATGATGCGCATGTTCGCCTGGTGCGGCACAAAGGCGGAAAGATCCTCCGCGGTGATCCCGGCGGCGTCGAGTGCCTGCTGGGCGGCCTTGGCCATTTCCCAGACGGCCCAGCGGAAGACGGTCTGGCCGTCCTGGCGCAGGGTGGGCCAGAGCTTGGTCTCCCGGGTGGCGAGGTCTGCGGGGGTCATGCCGCCATCGGCCTCCGCCGCGAGGGAAAGCTCGCGGACATCCAGCATCGAGTGGGTCATGCCGATCGCGCCGGACTTGCTGCCGTCCGAGCCCCAGACCGACGGTGCGATGCCCGGGGTGTCGGAGGGGCCGACGACGACGGCGCCGGCACCGTCGCCGAGCAGGAAGGAAATGGTGCGCTCGGTGTTGTCGATGAAATCGGAAAGCTTCTCCACACCGATGACCAGCACATAGGTGGCGGCGCCGGAGCGGACCAGCGCGTCGGCCTGGGCAACGCCGTAGCAGTACCCGGCGCAGGCGGCCGACACATCGTAGGCCGGTGCCGGGGTGGCGCCGAGGCGCTCGGTGATCTGGGTGGCGGCGGACGGGGTCGCGTAGGGGTGGGTCACTGTGGAGACAATGACGGCGCCCAGCTGCGAACCCTCAATGCCGGCGTTGTTCAGTGCCTCGCGGCCGGCGGCCTCGGCCATGTCCACCACGGACGTGCCCTTGTCCGCACGGTGGCGGGTCACGATGCCGGTGCGCTGGCGGATCCACTCATCGGAGGAATCGATCCACTGGCAGACGTCGTCGTTGCTGACAATGACATCGGGACGGAACGCGCCGATGCCGAGAATCCGGCTGAATTCGTTGACGGGTGACTGCTTCAGGGTGGGCGTGCTCACGCGTTACCTTCTCCGTTAGTTGCTGCCGTTCCGGAATGCTCACGGATGAACTCCCGGGCAGCGGTTAGATCTTCTGGGGATTTCAGGGCCAGGGTTGGAACGCCCTTCATGCCGCGGCGGGCGAGGCCGGTGAGGGTTCCGGCGGGCGGCAGTTCCAGCAGTCCGGTCACGCCCATGGCCAGCATGTTTTCCATGCACAGGTCCCACCGTACCGGCCGGGACACCTGGGCGATGAGGCTGTCCAGATTTGCGTCCCCGGACACTACGGCCGCTCCGTCGCGGTTGGACAGGAGGGTGGCGAGGGGTGCCTGCGGTGAGAGGGAGGGACGCAGGTTTTCCAGGACCGTCACGGCCGGCGCCATGTGGACGGTGTGGAAGGCACCGGCGACCTTCAGCGGAATCACCCGCGCCTTGGCGGGCGGGGCGGCGGTGAGGACTTCGAGCTGGTTGTGCGTTCCGGCGGCCACGGTCTGTCCGCCGCCGTTGGCGTTGGCTGCGGTGAGTCCTGCGGCTTCCAGGACGGCGGCGACGTCGTCGGGGTCCCCGCCGAGGATGGCGCTCATGCCAGTGGGCTCGACAGCCGCGGCCCGGGCCATGGCGTTGGCGCGTTCACGCACGAAGACCAGGGCGTCCTTTTCCGGCAGCGCACCGGCAATGGCCGACGCCGTGATCTCACCGACGGAGTGGCCGGCCAGGACCGTTGAGGCAGTCAGCGCCGCGGGATCCAGCAGCAGCCGTGCGGCCATCAGGCCGGCGGCAACGATCAGGGGCTGGGCGACGGCGGTGTCTTTGATGGTTTCTTCGTCGGATACCGTTCCGTGCGCGATCAGGTCAAGACCGGCGACGTCGCTGAGCGCGGAGAGGTGATCCCGCACGCCGGGCAGTTCCAGCCACGGCGCAAGGAATCCTGGCGTTTGGGACCCCTGGCCGGGGCAGACAATTGCAAGCACGTATACAGCTTTCCAAACATAGGGAGCGGGACCGGGTGTTTGCGTAGACCAAGCTCCCCGGACGCCTTTGTAGGAAGTCTACAAGCCGGGGGAGGTGCTTGGGCAGGGTTCAGAGGCGGGTGGCGGGCTTCTCCGGGGCTGCCTTTCCCGCGGGGGCGAGGCGTCCAACCACCAGTGCGGTCTGCAGGACGAAGGCTTCCCGCGGCAGCATGGGGTCCCAGCCGGTCACGTCGCAGACGCGGCGCAGCCGGTACCGGACGGTGTTGGCGTGCACAAAGAGTTCGCGTGCCGTGGCTTCCAGCGAGTGTCCCAGGGAAAGGTACGCGCTGAGGGTTTCGGCCAGGCCGTTCGAGGCACCCAGCAGGGGGGTGTAGATGCTCTGTACCAGGGCGCGGCGTGCAGTGTCGTCGCCGGACATCACGCGTTCGGGCCAGAGGTCATCCGCGGCCACCGGGCGGGGAGCGGCAGGCCAGGCGCGGGCCGCGGTAAGTCCGGCGAATGCTGCCTGAGCCGCCGGGCCGGCTTCGACGAGGGACGGTGCGGGCGGGCCGTAGACCACCGGGCCGGGGCCGAAGAGTTCGGACAGGCGGGTGTAGGAGAAGGCCTTGTCCTCCAGCCCGCCAAGGACCAGGATCAGTCGTTCGCCCTGGATGCCCACGAGGGTGTCTTCTGCCAGCCGGCCGGTGGCGCGGCGCAGTTCATTGACGAAGGTTGCATTGGCCTCGGCGGGGGAGCCGCCCACCATGACGGTGACCGGCGCCGCGGAGGTCCAGCCGACGGCGGCGATCCGGGAGCGCAGCGCATCCGAGCTTTCGCCGCGCAGGATGGCATCCACGACGAGGGCTTCGAGCCGGGTGTCCCAGGCGCCGCGGGTTTCGGCAGCGCGGGCGTACACGTCGGCAGCGGCGAAGGCCACCTCCCGCGAGTACCGCAGCACCGCTTCACGCAGCTTCGACTGGACCTCGTTTCCGGCCAGTTCCGGTACCCGGTCCTCCACCACCTGGACCACGACACGGATCAGCTGCAGTGCTTTCTGCAGGCTGATCGAGCGGGTGAGCTCGGTCGGGGCGGTGCCGAAAACGTCGCTGAGGACCCAGGCCGGCGAGGCAGGACGCTGGTACCAGTTCACGAAGGACGCGATGCCCTTCTGCGCGACCATTCCCAGCGCGGAGCGTTCGTCCGGGCGCAGCCCCCGGTACCAGGGCAGGGAAATGTCAAGCTGCTGCAGGGTGGCGGTGGAAAGCTTGCCGATATTCGCCTTCAGGCGCTCGACCGTAGGTTGGTCTGCTTCCGGCGGGGCCGAGGCAGCGGACGTAGTGGGACGCACTGGCATACAGGCGAGCTTACGGCCTGCACCGGTGAACCGCCATTTTGTGTGAAGGCTACAAGTTGGCTAGGCGTCCAGCTTCGGCCGCCGACATCCGCCGCCGTGCCGTTTCCACTACAGCGCAGACCCCAGCCGGCGGAACCTCGCCGTCCGCCGCTCCAGCCGTTCCGACGCAGGGACGGTCCGCAGTGACGCCAGTTCGTATTCCACGGCCAGGGCCAGGCGCCGGCAGAAGGCGGGTGCCTCGGCGGCGGCGTCGGGCAGTTCGGCAACGGTATGGTCAACAATCCCGTGCTCGGCCAGCGCGGAAACCGTCACGCCCTGGGCCTCGGCCATCTCCGCGCCGTGCAGTGTGTCCCGGTGGACAATGGCGCTGGCCCCCTCGGGAGGCAGTGAGGAGAGCCAGGCATGCTGGGCCGCAACGGTGCGGTCTGCGGGCAGCAGGGCCAGCGCCCCGCCGCCGGCCCCCTGACCCAGCAGCACGGAGACCGTGGGGCAGTCCAGGCCGACGAGGTCGTTGAGGCACCGGGCGATTTCTCCGGCCAGACCGCCCTCTTCAGCTTCCTTCGACAGGGCAGCGCCGGCGGTGTCGATGACGGTCAGCAGCGGAAGATTCAGCTCTTCGGCGAGCCGCATGCCGCGGCGCGCCTCCCGCAGGGAAGCCGGTCCCAGTGCCGGCTGCTGTGTTCCGCGCTGCCGGTCGTGGCCCAGCACAACGCAGGATGTCCCGCCGAAGCGGGCCAGGGCCAGCAGCAGGCCAGGGTCTTTTTCGCCCTGCCCGGTGCCGTTCAGCGGCAGGACGTCGCCGGCGCCGAAATGCAGCAGCTGGCGGACCCCGGGACGGTGCCGGTTGCGCGAAATGCTGATGGACTCCCAGGCCGGGACGCGCTGTGGACTGCTCTCCAGCGACGCGGGAGCGGGGACGGGGGCTGCCGGGCCAGGCAGCAGCATGGCCAGGGCGCGGTGCACGGTGCCGGCGAGTTCCTCCGGGGGCAGCACCGCATCCACCAGTCCGCGGGCCTGCAGGTTTTCGGCGGTCTGCACGCCTTCGGGGAACGGCTCGCCATAGAGGGCCTGGTAGACCCGCGGGCCCAGGAAGCCGAGCAGCGCCCCGGGTTCGGCCACGGTGATATGTCCCAGCGATCCCCAGGACGCCATCACGCCGCCGGTGGTGGGATGGCGCAGATAGACCAGGTAGGGCAGGCCCGCTTCCTTGTGCCGGCGCACGGCGGCGGTGATCTTGACCATCGACAGGAACGCCAGGGTGCCTTCCTGCATCCGGGTGCCGCCGGAAGCGGGTCCGGCGAGGAGGGGCAGTCCTTCACGGGTGGCGCGCTCGACGGCGGCCGTCAGGCGGTCCGCGGCGGCAACGCCGATGGAGCCGCCCAGGAATCCGAACTCGCAGACAACCAGGGCAACGCGACGCCCCTGCACTAGGCCTTCACCGGTGAGCACCGATTCGTCTTCGCCGGTTTTCTGCCGCGCCGCCACGAGGTCCCGTTCATAGGCCGCGTTGTGCTCGGTGTAAACCACCGGGGTATCCCAGGAGCGGAAGGAACCAGGGTCCACCACCAGGTCCAGCAGTCCCCGGGCATCCAACCGCCGGCGCGGCGCCTGCACGCTCACGCTTCGGTTCCTGCTGGGGCTGCGGATCCGCTGTCGGAGAGCCAGCTGCGGATCCCGCTGCCGTGCTGGTCGAGCAGCGGCGGGGCGGTGTGGACACGATGGGTGGTTTCAGTGCCCTCGGCGGCATCGAAAAAGCGCAGCGGCGGCCCCGGCAGGGAGACCTTGCCGAGGACGGGGTGGTCGACGTCGACCACCAGTCCCTGTGAGTGGACCTGTTCCCAGTCGTACACTTCGTCCAGGGTGCGTACCTTGCCGGCGGGAATGCCGGCGGCTCGCAGCTTTTCCAGCAGCGGTTCGGCCTCGATGTCCGCGAACGCCTGCTCGACGGCGCCGATCACGGCCTGCCGGTTGCGCACCCGCTGCGCGTTGCCGGCGAACTCGGGGCGGGAGGTGTCAATGCCGAACGTCGCGGCGAAGGTCTCCCACAGCTTCTCGCTGCCGACACTGATCTGGACCTTGCCGCCCCGGCAGGAGAAGAGCCCGTAGGGGGCAATGGACGGATGGTGGTTGCCCTGCGCCGCGGGAACTTCGCCCGCTACCGTGTGGCGGGTGCCCTGGAAGGCGTGGACGCCGACGACGGCGGCCAGCAGCGAGGTCCGCACGACCTGCCCCTTTCCGGTGCGCTCGCGTTCGAGCAGGGCCGCCAGCAACCCGAACGCACCGTACATGCCCGAGAGCAGGTCGGCGATGGGCACGCCAACGCGCTGCGGGTCCTCCGGACCTGAGCCGGTCAGGGACATCAGTCCTGCCTCGCCCTGGACGATCTGGTCGTAGCCGCTGCGGGTGGCCTCGGGTCCGTCGTGGCCGAAGCCGCTGATGGAGAGGATGACGAGCCGGGGATTGAGCTCGTGCATCCGGGCGGGGGAGAAGCCCAGCCGGTCAAGCACCCCGGGCCGGAAGTTTTCCACCAGCACATCAGCCCGCCGGATCAGGTCCTGAAGGACCTCCACGCCGTCACCGGACTTCAGGTCCAGGGCGATGGATTCCTTGTTCCGGTTGCAGGAGAGGAAATAGGTCGCCTGCTGGTCGTCTTCCGGGCCGACGAAGGGTGGACCCCAGCTGCGGGTGTCGTCGCCGGTGCCGGGGGTTTCGACCTTGATGACGCGTGCCCCGAGGTCGGCGAGCATCATGCCGGCGTGCGGGCCCGCCAGGGCTCGGCTGAGGTCGACGACGAGGTAGCCGTCCAGCGGGCCGCGGGAGGTGGAATCGGTGCTCATGGGTAACTCTTTTCCTGAAGTCTTGCGGGCGGAACGTGGTGCGGGAAACGGGTGGGGCTAGAGCCAGCCGGGAACCACCATGATCAGCCAGGCCACGAGCGGCCCGGCTACAACGACGATGCCGCTGTAGGCGAGGATGTGCTTGTAGAAGCGGTCCTTGTCCAGGCCTTCGGGTGCGTTGGCCAGCACCAGGGCGCCATTGGTGGAGAACGGGGAAACATCCACGATGGTCGAGGAGACGGCCAGGGCGCAGATGAGCCCCACCGCGCCGATCTCGCCGGACGCGAGGAACGGAACGGCCAGCGGGATCAGTGCGGCGAGGATGGCGGTGGAGGACGCGAAGGCGGACACGACGGCACCGATATAGCAGATGAGCAGGGCGGCCAGCAGCGGCATCCCGAGGCTGACCACGCCGTCGGACACGTATTCCACCGTTCCTGCTTCCTGCAGGACCCCCACGAAGGTGAGCATGCCGCAGATGAGCAGGACGGTGGTCCAGCTGATCTTGTTGATCGCTCCCTTCTGCGCCTGAGGCGACACCAGGGCAAGGATCGTGGCGATGGTGATGGAAACGAAGCCGACGTCGATCTTGAATCCAAGGGCGACCACGGCCAGGGTGACCAGGCCGGCGATGGTGACGATCTGGGGGAAGGTTTCACTGCGCGTCTTGGTGGCGGCAAGCCCGTCGCCTGCGGGATCCCGCGGGCCGTAAATATCCGATCCGGTGCCCTTGTAGGCGACGTCGGCCCGGCCGGCGACGCTGAGGTTCATCCGAGCCTCGGCAACCTGCTCCACAAACGCTCCCGTGGTGCTGTTGCGCAGCTTGCTGCCACCCAGGACGAAGTAGAGGATCACGGCGATGAAGGTGTTGAAAAGCAGGCTGGCCATAAAGACGGCGAACGGGCTGGAGTCCAGATCGGTCTCGGCGATGATGCCGTTTACCGTGACGCCGTAGACGGCGATGGGGGAGAAGCCGCCGGCCTGCGCGCCGTGGATGACCATCATGCCCATCATCAGCGGGTTGATCCGGTACTTTGCGGCGAACCCGAGGGCGATGGGAGCCACGATGGCGACGGCGGCCGGTGACAGTGCGCCTACTGCGGTGATGACCGCGGTGATGGCGAACATGATCCACGGGATGAGCGCCACCCGGTTACCGACAAGCTTCACCGCTCCCCGGACCAACAGGTCGATGGTGCCGTTGTTCTGGGCAATGGCGAACAAATACGTCACGCCGACGATGGTCAGGAACAGGCCGCCCGGGAAGTTGGCGAGGATATCCTCGGTGCTCATGCCCAGGAAAACAAAGCCCAGCAGGAAGGCTCCGACGAAGGCGAGTGCCCCCATGTTCAGTGGCAATACGGTGGCCAGGAGGAACATGGCCACCAATATCAGGATGGAAAGGAGCGGAGCGGACATCATTGTTCCCTCGGTCGATGGTCAGGGGCCGCCCGGCAGCGGCGGCGGTGAGTGTGATCTACACCACAAGCACTGGACTAGCCTCCTAAACTCTCACCGTCTTGTCAACGCGTAATCCGGGCTGGCTATACTCGGATTCCTGGCCGGCGGATGCCGTGCAGGCGAAGAGAGAGGTTCCAATGCCCGGCAGTAACGGCGGCGGCGGGTTTGTCCGGGTGTCGCGTCCCCGGTTGTACGAGCGCCTGGTGGAACAGCTCCTGGGGTTCATTGCCGCGACGGGACTGGGGCCGGGAGACCTGCTGCCCGCTGAGCGGGAGCTGGCCGAGCGGATGGGTGTATCCCGGGCCACACTGGCGCAGGCACTGGTGGCGCTGGAGGTGTTGGGCGTTATCGATGTGCAGCATGGCACCGGTGCCGTACTGGTATATCGGCCCAGCGTTGCCTCCGTGCTGCGGGAACTGCGCGAGCACGGGGACCGGATGCCGGAAATCGTTGAAGCGCGCAGCACCCTGGAGGTAAAACTCGCAGCGCTTGCCGCCGAGCGGCGTACGCCCGCCGACCTTGCGGCGGTGGAGGCAGCGCTGGAAGCCATGGCCGGGGAGATTTCCAGCGGCAGCCGCGGTACCCATGGGGATGAACTCTTCCACCAGGCAGTGGCTTCCGCAGCACACTCCTCCATCCTCGCGTCCATGATGACGTTCATTTCCGAGCTGGTCCGCGAGACCCGGCTGGCCTCCCTGGGGCAGCCCGGACGTCCTGAGCGCTCCCTGGAATCCCACCGCGCCATTGCCGATGCCATCCGTGCGGCGGATCCGGACGCCGCGGCTGCGGCGATGCAGGCCCACATCGATCTGGTGTCGGAAACCGGCATCTAGACGGGCATAAAAAAGGGAACCGCCACGGGTGTGGCGGTTCCCTTCTTTGGTTTCTCCTAGGCAGGAGACGCGGCGGGACGCTTAGGCGTCGCCCCCGGCGTTTCCGCTGGTGCCGGCGTTCACGTCCAGCAGGTGGTACTTCTCCATTGCCTCCTTGGGGGCGTTGGCATCGACTTCACCGCGGCGTGCAAGCATTTCGAGCGCCCGCACCACCATCGAGTGGCTGTCGATCTTGAAGTACCGGCGTGCTGCTGCCCGGGTATCCGCGAAACCGAAGTCGTCGGCACCAAGGGTGGCGAATTCGTTCGGCAGGAACTGGCGGATCTGGTCCGGTACGGCCTTCATGTAGTCCGTGGAGGCAACGATCGGACCGGTGGCTCCGGCCAGCTGCTGCGTAACGAACGGCACGCGGGGCTCCGAGCCGGGGTTGAGGAAGGCTTCCTCTTCGGCGGCCAGGCCGTCGCGGCGCAGTTCGTTCCAGGAGGTGACGGACCAGACGTCGGCCGAAACTCCCCAGTCCTCAGCCAGGAGCTGCTGGGCTTCCAGCGCCCACGGCACGGCAACGCCGGAGGCCAGCAGCTGCGTGCGGGGGCCGTCGATCTTGGCCGGTGCAAGCAGGTAGATGCCCTTGATGATGCCTTCCACGTCCAGGTCCTCGGGGGCCTTGGGCTGCTGGATCGGCTCGTTGTAGACCATGAGGTTGTAGATGACGTTCGGATCCTTGGAATCCGGGCCGTACATCTCCTCGAGGCCGTGGCGCACGATGTGCCCGATCTCGTAGCCGTACGCCGGGTCGTAGGTCTTCACCGCGGGGTTGGTGGAGGCCAGGATCGGCGAGTGGCCGTCGGCGTGCTGCAGGCCTTCACCGGTCAGGGTGGTGCGGCCGGCGGTTGCCGAGATCAGGAACCCGCGTGCCATCTGGTCAGTGGCTGCCCAGATGTAGTCGGCGGTGCGCTGGAACCCGAACATCGAGTAGAACACGTAGACGGGGATCAGCGGCTCGCCGTGGGTGGCGTAGGACGTGCCCGCTGCGGTGAAGGCCGCGATCGAGCCGGCCTCGTTGATGCCCACGTGGACGATCTGGCCCTGCGGGGACTCCTTGTAGGCCAGGACGAGGTCCCGGTCCACGGAGAGGTAGTTCTGCCCCTTGGGGTTGTAGATCTTGGCCGTCGGGAAGAACGAGTCCATGCCGAAGGTGCGTGCCTCGTCGGGAATGATCGGCACAATGCGCTTGCCGAATTCCTTGTCCCGCATCAGGTCCTTGAGCAGACGGACGAACGCCATGGTGGTTGCAGCCAGCTGCTTGCCGGAGCCGCGGTTGGCTACTTCGTAGGCCTTGTCGTCCGGAAGGTGGACCGGTTCGTGCTTCACCCTGCGTTCGGGGACGTTGCCGCCCAGTTCGCGCCGGCGCTCCAGCATGTACTTGATCTCCGGAGCGTCGGCTCCGGGGTTGTAGTACGGCGGCCGGTACGGATCGGCTTCAAGCTGCTCGTCGCTGATCGGGATCCGCAGGTGGTCGCGGAAAGCCTTCAGGTCATCGAGGGTGAGCTTCTTCATCTGGTGGGTCGCATTGCGGCCCTCGAAGTGCGTACCCAGGCCGTAGCCCTTGACCGTGTGGGCCAGGATGACCGTCGGGGCGCCCTTGAACTCCGTGGCGGCCTTGTATGCGGCGTAGACCTTGCGGTAATCGTGGCCACCGCGCTTGAGGTTCCAGATTTCCTCGTCGGTCAGGTTGGCCACGAGTTCCTTGGTCTCCGGGCTCTTGCCAAAGAAGTGCTCGCGGACGAACCCGCCGGACTCGGCCTTGTAGGTCTGGTAGTCGCCGTCGGGGGTGGCATTCATGATGTCCACCAGCGAGCCGTCCTTGTCGCGCTGGAGCAGGTCATCCCACTCGCGGCCCCAGACAACCTTGATGACATTCCAGCCGGCGCCGCGGAAGAAGGCTTCCAGTTCCTGCATGATCTTGCCGTTGCCGCGGACCGGTCCGTCGAGACGCTGCAGGTTGCAGTTGATCACGAAGGTCAGGTTGTCGAGCTTGTCATTGGCGGCCAGCTGGAGCAGGCCGCGCGATTCCGGCTCGTCCATTTCGCCGTCGCCCAGGAAGGCCCACACATGCTGTTCGGAGGTGTCCTTGATGCCGCGGTTCTGCAGGTAGCGGTTGGACTGTGCCTGGTAGATGGCGTTCATGGGACCAATACCCATGGAAACCGTCGGGAATTCCCAGAAGTCCGGCATGCTGCGCGGATGCGGGTAGGACGACAGCGCATGCCCCTCGCGGGACTTCTCCTGGCGGAAGCCGTCCATGTCCTCTTCGGACAGGCGGCCTTCCAGGAAGGCTCGGGCATACATGCCGGGGGAGGCGTGACCCTGGAAATAAATCTGGTCTCCGCCACCCGGATGGTCCTTGCCCCGGAAGAAGTGGTTCATGCCCACTTCGTACAGGGTCGCTGCGCCTGCGTAGGTCGAGATATGCCCACCGACGCCGATACCCGGGCGCTGGGCCCGGTGCACCATGATCGCGGCGTTCCACCGCAGCCAGGCGCGGTAACGCCGTTCAACTTCCTCATCGCCGGGGAATTCTGGTTCCTGATCAACCGGGATGGTGTTGACGTAGTCGGTGGTGGTTACCATCGGCACGCCCACGCTCTGGGAACCGGCACGCTGGAGCAGCGAACGCATGATGTACTGCGCGCGCTCAGTGCCCTGCGAACGGATCAGCTCATCGAGTGATTCGATCCATTCTGCGGTTTCCTCAGGATCACGGTCCGGCAGCTGGTTGGTTAACCCGCTCAGGATGTCCGTTGTGTCTTCTGCGGCCACGGCCAACCTCTCTCATGTACAGATTGTGTCTGCGACATTCTTTACTGTGGGAATCCGGCCGGTGTCCGCCGGATCTTCACTTGCGCGTTTTGCGCGTGTGCGCGCCTCGGCGCCCGGATCTGCTTTCCTTCCACTCTAGTCCCGTGCCCCGGTTGTTGCGTAGCCTGCACCGGGAAGCATCGCTGACGGCGTACAGCCCGCTGGGCCTTGAAGCCTGCAGGTTTTAGGTGTTTCGTTGACTCTGAGACAGCGCGGATCAGGCAAATGTGTGATTCCCTTGTATTTATGCAGTCAACCAGGAGGAGTGAAGTGAGCGAGGCCGAGGCCGTCACTGAGGAAAACGTGGCGAGCAGATTGGGTTTCAAGGACGGCGACCTGGTTCAGGAGTTCGGCTACGACGAGGATGTGGATTTCGACTTCCGTGAGGACCTGGAAGACCTCATCGGGGGCGAACTCCTCACGGAAGACGACCACGATGTTGTGGATGGCGTCATCCTCTGGTGGCGTGCCGACGACGGCGACCTCGTGGATGCGCTGGTCGATTCCCTGACCACGCTGGACGAGGGCGGAACGGTCTGGGTGCTGACGCCCAAGTCCGGCCGGGACGGCTACGTTCCTCCGGCGGATATCGAGGAAGCGGCACCCACGGCGGGACTCCACGTCACCACCTCTCCGGGTGTCAGCGACGACTGGGCCGCTACCCGCCTGGTGAGCCGACGCAAGAAGTGACTGCAGGCCTGCCAGCGGCAGGTGCTGTGGTTCCCGGCTTCTGCCTCCCCAACCAGTTCGGCGAAGACGTCCGGCTGGAAGGACTGCGGGGCACCGGCGTCGTGCTTGTGTTTTTCCCCTTCGCGTATTCGAAGGTGTGCAGGGGTGAACTCGAGGAGCTGCAGTCCGCGAAGGGTCTGTTCGCCGACGCCGGCGTCCGCCTGCTGGCTGTCTCCTGCGATTCGAAGTACACCCTCCGGGCCTGGGCGGAGCAGGAGGGGTTTGGCTTCGACCTGCTTTCCGATTTCTGGCCCCACGGAGAAGCCGCCCGGACGTTTGGCGTCTTCGACGGACGCCGCGGGCTGGCCGAACGGGCCAGTTTTGCCATTGACCGCGGGGGAGTCCTCCAGGCATCGATCCGGACGGATTCCGGCGCCCCGCGTCCCCTCGACTGGTACCGCAGCGCTTTGGAGGACCTGTGAATGCAGAGCAGGATCCACGGCCGGGGCTGGGACTGACGGGCTTCGCCAGCGGACGTGCCCGCGGCACCGCACCTGCGCCTACCGGGACGGAGCTGCGCCTGCTCAGGCGCGCCGCTGAATACCTCGGCGGGCGGCGTCTAGCCCTGCTTACAGGCGCAGGGCTGAGCACGGACTCCGGAATCCCCGACTACCGCGGGCCGGACGCTCCGCCGCGCAATCCGATGACGTACCAGCAGTTTGTTGGCGACCCGGTACTCCGCCGCCGCTACTGGGCCCGCAACCATGTTGGCTGGCACCACCTGCGCCACGCCGTACCCAACTCCGGCCACCAGGCAGTAGTGGAGCTGGAACATCGGGGACTGCTCTCCGGCGTGATTACCCAGAACGTGGACCGGCTGCACACCGACGCCGGCAGCGTCAACGTCGTGGACCTCCATGGACGCTACGACAGAGTGGTCTGCCTGGCCTGCCATTCCGGCTTTTCCCGCTCCGAAGTCGCAGAACTGCTGGAGGAACTCAACCCGGGCTACCTGGACCGCCCCCGTCACGACGGCGAGATCGCCCCCGATGCCGACGCCGACGTCGTCGACACCGAAGACTTTGTGGTGGCGGACTGCCCGGTCTGCGGCGGCATGCTCAAACCCGATTTTGTGTACTTCGGTGAGAATGTCCCCAAGGACCGGGTGGCACGGGCCTTTTCCATGGTGGACGACGCCGGTGCACTCCTGGTGGCCGGCTCGTCCCTGACCGTCATGAGCGGCCTTCGCTTTGTCCGGTACGCGGTGAAGGCGGATAAGCCCGTAGTCATCATTAACCGCGGCGCCACCCGCGGGGATCCGCTGGCCACCCTGAAAATCGATATGGGAGTCAGTACCGCCCTAAGCTGGCTGGCGCGGAACCTGCCGGACCTGCCTGCACCGGAGGACCAACCCGCCGATTAGGCATCCGTGCGCTGAATGCGGTAACGTAGTTCCTCGTGATGCAGGGCCTGCGGAGTTATCTCGCCTCGGCCGGGCAACATGTTTTGGGTCTTTAGCTCAGCTGGTAGAGCGCCACGTTTACACCGTGGATGTCATCGGTTCGATCCCGGTAGGACCCACCAACGGCCGCCGTTACATTCCGCAGGAGCGGGAAGTAACGGCGGTTTTTTGTGTGCCCAAATGCATCCTTCCGAAGGATTAACCGCACAGCTATACGGAACACAGGGGATTGATGGGAAATACGGGGAAATCCGTCTGCGCCGCCGTGACGGCGCTGGTCCTGCTGGCCGGGTGCACGGCGCCCACGGATCCGGCTCCGGTGGAATCCACGGCCGGCTCCGCCGCGGCACCCTCAGCTCCAGCGGAACCTGTTCCTGCCCCGGTTGCCGCCGCTCTCGATGTGGTCGCTGCGGACCGGAAGGCGGATTTCTCCTTCGCCGTCCAGGACAACAGGACAGGCCGGTCATGGAGCTACAACCCGGACGCGCGGTACCTGGAGGCGAGCCTGGTCAAGGTTCCCATCCTCCTGACCCTGGTCCGCCAGGCCACGGAGGAAAAGCGCAGCCTGACGGCGGAGGAAGAGGAACTCGCCACCCTGATGATCGAATACAGCGACAATGAGGCCACCAGCGAGTTGTACGCCGACCTGGGCGGCCGGGAGGAACTGAACCGCACCTATGAACTCATCGGAGTGACCGACACCGAAGCCGGCGAAATATGGGGAGCCAGCGAAACCACCGCCAGGGACCAGATGGTGATCGCCCGGACGGTGGCCAACGGCGCCGACTGGCTGGATGCGGACCTGCTGGCATTCGCCGTCGGCCTGATGGAGAACGTATGCCCGGAGCAGAACTGGGGGATCAGCGCGGGCGTTTCCTCACCCCTGACGGAAGTGGCCCTGAAGAACGGCTGGCTGCCGGATGACGACGACGAGTGGGCTGTCGGCAGTTCGGGTTTTATCCGCGACGGGGAAAGGAACTACAGCATCGCGGTGCTCAGTTCCCGGAACAGCACGCTTTCGGAGGGTATCGGCGTCGTCGAAAACGTTGCCTCCGTGATCAACGGCTACGAAGCCGGTGCCTAAGGGCGCGCGTGTGGCGGCGGGATAGCGAAGAAGCATAGGCTGGAGCCTGAACACGGCGTGGCCATCCTGCCCCGTCCCGCCCGAACGATCCTTGGAGAGAACTTGAGTGCACAAATTGGTGTAACCGGCCTTGCCGTCATGGGTGCGAACCTCGCCCGCAACCTTGCCCGAAACGGTTACACGGTGGCCCTGCACAACCGTTCCATCGAAAAGACGGACGCCCTGCTTTCCGCGCACGGTGATGAGGGGAACTTCATCCGCACCGAGTCGCTCCAGGAACTCGTGGACTCCCTGGAGACACCGCGCCGCGTCCTGATCATGGTCAAGGCCGGTGCGCCCGTGGATTCCGTGATCAGCCAGCTGGTGCCCCTGCTGGAACCGGGCGACATTGTGATTGACGGCGGCAACTCGCACTTTGAAGACACCCGCCGCCGCGAGGCTGCGCTGGCCGAGAAGGACCTTCACTTTGTTGGCGTCGGCGTTTCCGGCGGTGAAGAGGGCGCGCTCCTGGGGCCGTCCATCATGCCCGGTGGTTCCCGTGAGTCCTATGACTCCCTCGGGCCGATGCTCGAAAAGATTGCGGCCAAGTACGACGGCGACCCCTGCTGCACCTGGATCGGCACCGACGGCGCCGGGCACTTCGTGAAGATGGTGCACAACGGCATCGAATACGCGGACATGCAGGTGATCGGCGAGGCCTACGACCTGCTGCGCTCCGCCGCCGGCATCGAGCCGGCCGAGCAGGCAAAGATCTTCAACGAGTGGAACGCAGGCCAGCTCAGCTCCTTCCTGATCGAAATCACCGCCGAAGTCCTGGGCCACGTGGATGCCAAGACCGGGAAGCCCTTCGTTGACGTAGTCGTGGACTCCGCCGGCCAGAAGGGCACCGGACGCTGGACCGTCGTGTCCGGCCTGGACCTGGGCTCCCCGGTCTCCGCCATTGCCGAGTCCGTTTTCGCACGCGCGCTGTCCTCCCAGCGCGGGCAGCGGGAAGTTGCCCAGGAGACGCTCCAGGGCCGCGAATCCACCGTCGAGCTGCCCGAGACCTTCGTGGAGGATGTACGCCAGGCCCTCTACGCCTCCAAGCTGGTCAGCTACGCGCAGGGCATCGACATGCTCAACGCGGCCGCGAAGGAATACGGCTGGGAACTGAAGCTGGATGAGATCGCCTCGCTCTGGCGTGCCGGCTGCATCATCCGCGCCGAGCTGCTGGACGACATCATGAAGGCCTACGCCGGCAGCGAAGCTCCTGCCAACCTGCTGTTCGCCCCCGCCTTCGCCGAGTCCATCGCCGCAGCCGTTCCGGCCTGGCGGCGTGTGGTCTCCGTTGCCGTGCAGCTGGGCATCCCCGTACCGGTGTTCTCCTCCTCGCTGGCCTACTACGACGGCCTGCGCCGCAAGCGGCTCCCGGCGGCACTCACCCAGGGACTGCGCGACCTCTTCGGTGCGCACACCTACCACCGGGTGGATGCCGAAGGCACCTTCCACACCATGTGGGGCCAGGACCACGCCGAGGTCGAAGCAGTGGACACCCACTAGGGCTCATCGCTTACAGGACATACAGAAAGGCCCGCAGCGGACGCTGCGGGCCTTTTGCAATGTCGGCCATGCCTTGCCGGCCGGCTAGATGTAGATGGCCGGGTCGACGTACTCCGCCGGATCGACGGCCGGCTGGGTCATTTTGGTGTCCCGGTGCCGCCACGTGGCGGGAATGCCGGTAATGATCGAATCCGCGGGAGCGTCCTTCACCACCACGGCATTGGCTCCCACCGCGCTGTTGGCGCCGATGACCACGGGACCGAGGATCTTCGCGCCGGCACCCACCGTGACGCCGTCGCAGATCGTGGGATGCCGCTTGACCTTGGCCAGTGAACGCCCGCCCAGGGTCACCCCGTGGTAGAGCATGACATCGTTGCCGATCTCGGCGGTTTCACCGATGACGACCCCCATGCCGTGGTCGATAAAGAACCGGCGGCCGATCGTGGCACCGGGATGGATTTCAATGCCGGTGGCGAAACGGGTCACCTGCGACAGGACACGGGCCGGGAACCGCAGCGCGGGCCGTGCCCACATGCGGTGCGTCACCCGGTGCATCCAGATGGCATGCAGGCCGGAATACACAACGAAGTTTTCAAACGAGCCCCGGGCCGCCGGATCATGTGATGCGGCGGCGTCGAGGTCTTCGCGCAGTCGGGCTAACAGACTCACAGAGAACTTTCTGCTCGGTTGGTCCGTCCCGCAGGGGGCGGAGCGCGGTCTAGCCGCGGATGTCGTCGTACAGGACGGTGGAGATGTAACGCTCTCCGAAGTCGCAGACAGTGGCAACAATCAGCTTACCGGCGTTCTCTTCCCGCTTGGCGAGTTCCAGTGCGGCCCAGACGATGGCCCCGGAGGAAATGCCGCCAAGGATGCCTTCCTGCGTGCCCAGTGCCCGGGCGGTGGCGACGGAGTCCTCGATGGAGGCGTCGAAGACCTCGTCGTAGATGGTGGTGTCGAGGATCTCGGGAACAAAGTTCGCGCCGATGCCCTGGATCTTGTGCGGGCCGGGGGAACCGCCGTTCAGGATGGGGGAGTCCTTCGGTTCCACGGCAACAATCTTCACATCCGGCTTGCGTTCCTTCAGGACCTGCCCGACGCCGGTGATGGTGCCGCCGGTGCCGATGCCGGCAACGAAGATGTCCACCTGGCCGTCCGTGTCCGCCCAGATTTCCTCGGCGGTGGTGGCCCGGTGCACAGCCGGGTTCGCTTCGTTCGCGAACTGCTGGGCCCAGATGGCGTTCTCGGTGGTGGCGACAATTTCCTTGGCCTTGTCCACTGCGCCGCGCATGCCGTCGGCACCGGGGGTGAGGACAATTTCGGCACCGTAGGCACGCAGCATGACCCGGCGCTCAGTGGACATGGTCTCGGGCATGGTGAGGATGACCTTGTAGCCGCGGGCTGCGCCCACCATGGCCAGGGCGATTCCGGTGTTGCCGGAGGTGCCCTCCACAATGGTGCCGCCGGGCTGAAGGGCGCCGGCCTTCTCGGCGGCGTCGACAATTGCCACGCCGATCCGGTCCTTGACGCTGTTGGCCGGGTTGTAGAACTCCAGCTTTACGGCGACCTGGGCGTGGAGTCCCTCAGTGAGCCGGTTCAGGCGCACCAGCGGGGTTCCACCTACGAGCTGGGTTACATCGTCATAAATACGAGCCATGGTTTTCCTCTATTCCTTCAACGTTCGTTTCACCGGATGGAGTGATATCCGTTCCAGCCTATCGGCGTGGATGCAGCGGCCTAGTCCTGGAGCCATTGGGAGTAATACTTGCGCGCTTTGGCCAGTTTCGGATTAATAATCACCTGGCAATAGCCCTGGCCGGGGTGCTTTGCGTAGAAATCCTGATGGAAGTCCTCCGCCGGGTAGAAGCGCGGAAGGGGCACGATCTCGGTGACGATCGGATCCTTCCAGTTCTCCCGTGCCCGCTCGACGGCGGCGTCGAAATCACTGCGCTGGCCCTCATCGGCGTAGAACATGGACGAACGGTACTGGGTGCCGACGTCGTAACCCTGGCGGTTCAGGGTAGTGGGATCGTGCTGCGAGAAGAACATGTCCAAAATGACTTCGGAGGGGATGATCTCCTCATCGAAAGTCACGGCCACCACCTCTGCGTGCCCGGTGATCCCGGCGCTCACACTGTCATAGTCCGGGTTCTCGGCCGCGCCTCCGGTGTAGCCGGAAACTACGTCGGTTACGCCGCGGACCTTGCGGTAGAGAGCATCGAGGCACCAGAAGCAGCCTCCGCCTAATACGTAAGTCATCATGCCTATAACAATGCGCCCGGGACCGCTTTGATTCCCGGCGCCCGGCAAGGGGCCCGGGGACTGTTCCCTGCATCACGGCAGGCGCGCCGGAATTGAGCAGGGCAACAGCCGCAGGGTAGAACTAGAGCTATGGAAGCGGATTCCCCCCACGAGCGCTCCGGCGCGGACATACCCGAGGACCAGGTTCAGGCACCCGAGGCCGACGTGCCTACCCTGGGCGATGTACTGCTGGCAGCCGAAGAACTCTGGCCCGAATCCCTGGCCGAGGGCTGGGATGCTCCCGGCCTGGTGTCCGGACGCGTCGACCGGGAGGTACGGCGGATCCTGTTCGCTGTTGATCCCACCAGGGAAGTCATCGACGAGGCCCTCGAATGGGGCGCGGACCTGCTCCTGACCCACCATCCACTGCTGCTGAAGCCGGTGAATTCCGTCGCCGCCAGCACCTTCAAGGGCGAGGCCGTGCACCGCCTGATCGAAGGCGGCTGCGCGCTCCTGACAGTGCACACCAACGGCGACAGCGCCGTCGGGGGAGTATCCGATGTCCTGGCCGATGCCTTCGGCCTGCGGCACGTTGCCCCGCTGGTGCCGGCCGCCGAAGGACTGCCCGAAGAGGGGATCGGCCGGGTCGGCGACCTGCCCGAGGTGCTCAGCCTGGCCGACTTCGCGGAACGTGTGTTCAGCATCCTGCCCGCCGTCGCCGGCGGCGTGCGGGTTGCCGGGGACCCGGACGGCCTGGTCCGCAGGGTCGCCGTCTGCGGAGGTGCCGGCGACGGCCTGTTCGACGCCGTGCGTGCCCAGCAGGCGGACGTCTATGTCACCGCGGACCTGCGCCACCACCCGGCGTCGGAACTGCGGGAGCGTGCCGCCACCGGCAACGGCCGCCCGTACCTCATCGATGTGTCCCACTTCGGCAGCGAATGGCTGTGGCTGACACCCGCTGCGAACGCCTTGGAAAACGTCCTCACGGACCAGGGCTTCGCCGCTGACGTGCGCGTCAGCGGAGTCAACACCGATCCATGGGACTTCGTACTTACTCCCGGGCTGAAGTGATCCCCTCCAGTGGCATAGGCTTAGGAGAGCCGGGCCAGGCAGGTCCGGATATACACGGAGGTATTCGGTGGCAAAAGCATCGCCCGCGGAGCAGCTGAGGCTGCTGGATCTGCAGGCCCTGGACAGCAGGATCAAGTCCCTGCGCAACCAGGCCCGCAACGTTAGCAACAATCCCGAGATCGCGTCCCTTGGCGATGCCGTAGCCGCCGCCGAAAGCGCACGCGTGTCCGCCGGTACCGAGGTCGCCGATATTGAACGCGAACTGGCGCGGGCCGAAGCGGACGTAGCTTCGGTCGTCGCGCGGATGGCCCGTGACCAGCAGCACCTGGACAGCGGGAAGGGCGGCTCCAAGGAGCTCACCGCCCTGCAGGCGGAGATCGTTTCCCTCGAACGCCGCCGGTCCGACTTGGAGGACGTTGAACTCGACGTGATGGAACGGCTGGAAACAGCCCGCACCCGCGAGGCCGAGGCAGGCGAGGCCCTGGGTGCCCTGCACGCCAAGCGCCGGGAACTGGAGGAAAAGCGCGACGCCGAGCTGGCAGTGATCGGCACCGACACCGCAGACGCTGAAGCCCGGCGCGGAGAACTCGCCGCCAGCTTCGAACCGGCCCTCCTGGCGGTGTACGAAAAGACCCTTTCCAAGCACGGTATCGGCGCTGCCCGCCTGTTCCACGGCACGTCCGAAGGCTCTGGCATGCAGCTGAGCCCCGGCGACCTCGCTGATATCCGTAAGGCCGCCGATGAGGACATTGTGTTCTGTCCGGATTCGGGCTGCATCCTGGTCCGCTCCGCCGAGTGGGGCAGCTGAGAAGTGACATTGTTTGACCCGGAGCCGGAGCCGGACTCCGGCGCCGAAGCTGAGGTTGCCCGCGTCCCGGCCGGCGGACCCCGTCGTACCCTCATCGTCGAAGCGGATGGCGGTTCGCGCGGCAATCCGGGAATCGCCGGCTACGGCGCCCTGGTCCGCGATCCCGACACCGGCCGCATCCTCGCCGAGAAGGCGGAATACGTAGGCCGCGTGTCCAATAATGTCGCGGAGTATTCGGGCCTCATCGCCGCCCTGGAGCTGGCGCACAGCATCGACCCGGACTGCTGGATCCTGGCCAAGATGGATTCCAAGCTGGTCGTCGAGCAGATGAGCGGCCGCTGGAAGATCAAGCACGCCGATATGCAGAAGCTCGCGGCTAAGGCACGTTCGATCGTGAATCCGCAGCGGGTTAAGTACCAGTGGATTCCGCGCGAGTTAAACAAGGACGCGGACCGGCTGTCCAACGAAGCGATGGATGCCGGAACCGCCGGAATTCCGTGGAAGCCGCGCGCAGGCGCAGACACCAAGGCGGCGGCTGCCGCAGCCGTACTGGAAGCGGCTGCGTCTCCGGCTCCTGCGCCCGCTCCCACGGGACGGCTGCACCACACGGAGATCTGGGTCAATGACTTCGCAGCGGCGGAGAAATCCCTCGGCTGGCTGCTGGAGCGGCTGGGCTACGTCCGGAAGGAAACCTGGTCCACCGGCGGAAGCTGGCAGGGCGCTGAGGGGTACATCGTGCTCGAGTCCGGGCCCGACGTCGAACGCGGCCCCTACTCCCGGAAACGGGCGGGCCTGAACCACCTGGCGTTCCGTGCCGGTTCGGAGGCCGACGTCGAGCTCCTGGCCCGTCGTGCGTCCAGCCACGGCTGGACCCTGTTGTTCGCGGACCGGCATCCCCACGCCGGGGGAGCGGAGCACTACGCCGCATACCTCGAAAACGACGAAGGCTTCGAAGTGGAACTGGTCGCCGGCTAGTTACCCGTGCAGGATGACGTTGAGCTGGTACGGTTTCCGGCCTGCCGGAGGCACCAGCTCGGCGTCCCACTTTTCCTGCGCGGCAGCCAGGAGCTCCTGAGGCGTAGCCGGCTCCACACCGGCCCGCTCGAGCAGGTGGCGGGCCAGCTCGCCCCGGGTGTGCTTGGCGAAATGCGAAACAACCTTCCGTTCGCCGTTGCGCACGGAGAACACGTTGACCGCCGCCGTGTTCCGGGGATCCGGTGACCAGGCAGCCGCGTAGGTGCTGGAGCGGCAGTCAACCACCAGGGAGTTCCCCGCATACTCATCCAGCGGGCCCGTGAGGTGCTGCTTCCAGAAAGCGGCGAGCCGGCCGGTTTCCGGCAGCCGCACCGACATGGAGAGCCGGTAGGCCGGGACCGGATCAGCAAAGCCAAGGGCACCCCACAGTGCGGACATCACAAGCACCGCGTCATCGGCACGCCGCTGCGCCGTGGGGGAAAGCGTCGCGTAGCCCAATGCGTCGTACAGCACGCCCGTGTAGACCCGGTGAGCGGGCGCACAGGGTTCCGTCTCCAGAGTGGTGTTGCGGCGCACTTCCGGTGCCAGCGTCGCCCCCACGCCCAGAACTGAGAGGGCGTCGCCGGAACTGCTCGCTTCGGCCAGGGCCTTGAGCACCAGGGAGCGGGGTTCGGACAGCAGCGGGAAATGCAGCCGGGACAGGTCCAGGGCGGCTCCTGTCGGCGCGGGCGTTTTTCCTTCGGAGGGCGGGAGCAGGATCAGCACCGGTTAATCCTACGCGAGCCGGGCGGCGGGTTCCGGAACACCGTCCGGGACGGGGCGGACCCCGCGGGACGGTAGAGTTGACGATGGACGGGTTGGCCAGGCAATCGCGTCGGTGCGGATGCCTTCGGGACATCCGCTGCCGCCGAGGAAAGTCCGGGCTCCACAGGGCAGGGTGGTGGGTAACGCCCACTCGGGGAAACCCGCAGGCCAGTGCCACAGAAAAGAAACCGCCGGCCCGGGCTGCTTTGCAGCCTGAGCAGGTAAGGGTGAAAAGGCGGTGTAAGAGACCACCAGCGTCCCGGGTGACCGGGACGGCTAGGTAAACCCCACCCGGAGCAAGGCCATACAGGACACGTTTGAGGGCTGCCCGCCCGATGTGTCCGGGTAGGCCGCTTGAGGCCGCCGGCAACGGCGGTCCTAGATGGATGATTGCCGCCCCGGTCCGGTAACGGTCCGGGCGTACAAAACCCGGCTTATCGGCCAGCCCGTCCACCCATCCTTCCGCCGAACATTCCGCCCGGCTGCCGCAGAACGCGCGTTAGCCACGCTTTAGCGCAAAGTTCACTGTTTGGTACGTTGACGGATCGCATTTCCCGGGTGCTGGGCTATTCTGTGGCAATGTCCAAGACCAAGGCGGCCGCAAGGCCACTGGTTATCAGAAACGCCAACTTCCGGCGGTTGTGGATCTCGTCGACCGCCGGCATCTTCGGCACGGCCGTCACCAGTGTTGCGCTGCCCGTCATCGCGGTCATGGAACTGGACGCCTCCAATGCCACAGTTGCCGTCCTCTCCGGCATGGCCTTCCTTCCCTGGCTCCTGTTTGCCCTGCCCATCGGCGTATTGGTGGACCGGCAGCGGCGCCGGCCCCTGATCGTGGTCTCACTCGCCGTACGGACCCTGTTGCTCGCCAGCCTGCCCGTGGCCTGGTGGCTCGGGCTCCTGACAGTTACCCAGCTGTTCGTAGTGTCCTTCGGCGCTGGTCTGGCAGCGGTGTTCTTCACCCTTGCGGAGCAGGCGCTGGTGCCCCAGGCAGTGGACCGGGAGGAACTCGTGGAGGGCAACGGGCTGATGACGGGTTCCGGTGCACTGGGCGACGCCGGCGGGCGGGCACTGGGCGGCTGGGTCACCGACGCCTGGGGTGCTTCCAATGCGCTGCTTCTCCAGGTGGCGGCCTCATTTGCTTCCCTGGCGGCGGTCCTGCGCCTGGACATTACCGAACCCCGTCCCGGCCGTGCGGAGAAGCGGCACGTGGTGAAGGAGATGGCCGAGGGGGTGCGGTACATCTTCAGTACCCTGGCCCTGCGGATGCTGCTGATTACCGGCGCGTTGTGGAACCTCGGCGGAAACATCGTCAACTCGCTGCTGGTTCTGCTCGTGCTCCGGTCGCTGGGGGAATCGCCCGGCATGCTGGGCCTGCTCACCGCGGCCACCGCCGTGGGAGGCACCGTGGGCGGACTGTCAGTAAAACGCTTGGCCGACCGATTCGGCTCCGGCCGGGTCTGGCGCTATTCGATGTTTCCCGCCGTGGCAGGTTACGCGAGCCTGTTGTTCATCTCCCCGGGCTGGGGGATGGCGGTCGGATTCGTTGGGCTTTTTGTCGCAGGCTTCTCGATTTCCCTGAACATTGTGGTCGCCACCGCGTTCCGCCAGCGTGTCTGCCCGCCGCAGATGCTTGGCCGCCTCGGTTCTGCCCAGCGGATGGTGAGCTGGGGGATGCTGGCCGTAGCTGCTTTTGCCGCCGCCCTGCTGGTGGAATTCCTCAGTATCCGCGGTTCCATCCTGACGGGGATCCTGGTGGCTGCCCTGGCGCCGTTGGTGGCTGCGTTCGGCCCGCTGCGCGGGATCCGGGACCTTGCCGAACTGGAGCCGGACCGGCCGGAGCTTCCGGCAGCCAGCCCTGCCACGACCGGACGGCACTCCGCGAAGATGTGACCTTTCTCTCCCCAGAGATACGGGTGGGAAGTTTGTGACCTAATACACTGGGAGGGACTACCGCCAACCGGCACAACGCAGTGCCGGCTGATAGAAGGATGTGAAGTTCTGTGAGCTCCAATTCGGATACGTGCCTTGACGCCTGGATGGATCGGGAGGCCCTCGCCGAGGCCATGATTCCGCTGATCGGACGGCTCTACCGGGAAAACAGCGTGGTGACCTCGGTGTACGGGCGTCCGCTCGTCAATAAATCGGTGATCGACATCCTGAAGGCCCACCGATTTGCCCGCCAGATCGACGAGACCGAACTGCCCGTGGCCGAAACCTATCCGCTGCTGCTGGCGCTGAGCGAGCTGGAACTGGGCGCCGCGTCCGTGGACCTGGCCCGGATGGGCAACAAGTACAAGGAACACGGAGGGGATCTCAAGGAGTTCCTACGGACCGAGCTGGCCGACGTCGCCGGTAAGCGCGGCGCGGACGAGAGGACCAGTACCGACGTCGTGCTCTACGGCTTCGGCCGGATTGGACGCCTGCTCGCCCGGATCCTCGTGGAGAAGGCAGGCGGCGGACGCGGCCTGCGGCTGCGCGCCGTCGTGGTCCGGAAGGGTTCGGAAAACGACCTCGTCAAGCGCGCCAGCCTGCTGCGCCGGGATTCCGTCCACGGTGCCTTCAACGGCACCATTTCGGTGGACGAGGAAAACAACACGATCCTCGCGAACGGGACGCTCATCCAGGTCATCTACTCCAACGATCCCGCCACAGTGGACTACACCGCGTACGGCATCAACGACGCAGTGGTGGTGGATAACACCGGTCGTTGGCGCGACGAGGAGGGACTCTCTCGGCACCTTGCAGCGAAGGGTGTGTCCCGGGTGCTGCTGACCGCTCCGGGCAAGGGCAGCCTGAAGAACATCGTGCACGGAATCAACCATGGTTCCATCACCGACGACGACCGCATCATTACGGCCGCCTCCTGCACCACCAACGCCATCACTCCGGTGCTCAAGGTCCTCAACGACAAATACGGCATTGTGAACGGGCACGTTGAAACGGTGCATTCCTTCACCAATGACCAGAACCTGATCGACAACTTCCACAACGGCGACCGGCGCGGGCGCTCGGCGGCGCTGAACATGGTCATCACGGAAACCGGTGCGGCCAAGGCAGTGGCCAAGGCCCTGCCCGAGCTTGAGGGCAAGCTCAGCGGCAACGCCATCCGGGTCCCCACCCCCGACGTGTCCATGGCGATCCTGAACCTCAACCTGGAGAACGCCACCACCAGGGACGAAGTGAACGCGTTCCTGCGCGAAACGTCGTTGAACTCGCCGCTGCACAAGCAGATCGACTACATCGCGTCACCCGAGGTGGTTTCCAGCGACTTCGTCGGCTCCAAGCGTGCGGGGATCGTGGACGGACTGGCCACCATCTCGAACGGCAAAAACCTCGTGCTGTACGTCTGGTACGACAATGAATTCGGCTACAGCTGCCAGGTCGTCCGGGTGCTGGAGGAGATGGCACGCGTCAATCCGCCGGCCTTCCCGAAGGCGGAGTCGCTGGCCGCCATCGCCGGCTAGCAGCAGGCCCGGCTGGGGCATCCAGACAGGTTAGGACAGCACAGGCCCGCAGGAGGAATCCTGCGGGCCTGTGCTGCTTTTTTGGGGCAGTGGTGTCAGTGCCCGAACGGGTCCGGATCCACGCCCGGCATCCAGGTGTTGCCCGGAACAGTCCAGCCCTGGGCTTTGATGACTTTCCGCGCCTTCCGGCTCCACCGGTCGTTGAGCCGATCGACGTAGAGCTTGCCGTCCAGATGGTCGTACTCGTGCTGCAGTACGCGGGCAAACCAGTCGGTCGCCTCGAACTCGACCGGCGCCCCGAATTCGTCAAAGCCGCTGATCTTGACCCAGTCCGCGCGGTTGACCGGGAAGTTCTCCCCGGGAACGGAGAGGCAGCCTTCAGAGGTTTCGTCCGGATCGGGGGCGGAGCCCGGGACCTTCGAGGTGATCAGGGTCGGGTTGATGACAACGCCGCGGTCCGGGGCGTCGTCGTCGTTCGCGTAGTCGAACGTAAACAGGCGTAGGCCGACGCCGATCTGCGGGGCAGCCAAGCCCACCCCGTTGGCCACGTCCATGGTCTCGTACATGTCGGCAACCAGGGTGCGGAGTTCTTCGTTGAACTCTTCCACGGCGGCAGCCCGGCGGTGCAGAACGGGTTCTCCATGGATGACGATGGGACGAACGGTCATTACTGTCTTTCTCTCGTGGTGATATGCGGGGATCAGGCTCAGCGTGCGATGCCGCGCCCGATGACTTCCCGCATGATTTCGCTGGTGCCGCCGAAGATGGTCAACAGCCGGGCCGCCAGGAAGGCCTGGGCCACCGGGTATTCCAGGATGTAGCCGTAGCCGCCGTGCAGCTGCAGGCAGCGGTCCGTGATGGACTTGGCGCGTTCGCTGGCCCAGAGCTTGGCCTTGGCGGCCGAGACGGCGTCCAGCTTCCCCTCGTTGAAGGCGAGGATGGCGGAATCGACATAGGCTTCGGTGACTTCGACCTCGGTAAGGATGTCGGCCAGCACGAACCGGCTGTTCTGAAAGTCGGTGATCCGTTCCCCGAAGGCGTTGCGGTTCCTGGTGTACTCCAGTGTTGCTTCGTAGACCTGCCGGGCGACGGCGGAGGAGGCGACGGCGATGGCCAGCCGGCCCTGGGGGAGCTGGCCCTCGGCATACTCCAGCCCGCGGCCGACTTCGCCCACGAGGTTTCCGGCCGGAACGTACACGTCGTCAAAGAACAGCTCCGCCGTGTCGGACGCTTTCAGGCCCATCTTGTCCAGCTGCCGGCCGGTGCTGTAGCCCTCGGTCTTCTCCACCATGAACATGCTGAAGGAATCGCGCATCCCGCGGCCGGTGCTGCCGTCGGTCCGGGCCAGAACCAGGGACGCGTCGCCGCTGATGCCGTTGCCGATGAAGGTCTTCTGGCCGCTCAGCCTCCAGCCGCCGTCGTCGGCCCGGACCGCCTTGGTGCGGATACCGCGCAGGTCGCTTCCGGCGCCGGGCTCGGTCCAGGCAACGGAGGTGACCTTGTCCCCGGAGACCATGTCCGGCAGCCAGCGTTCCTTGAGCTCGTCGGAGCCGTAGGCAAGCAGGTGCGGGAGGACCATGTCATCGTGGAGGTGGAAGGCCAGCCCGACGGCGAGATGGTTGTTCCGGGCGAATTCCTCATCCATCACGGCTCGGAAGCGGTAATCCGGCATACCGGCGCCGCCGAACTCTTCCGGGACGGCCAGTCCGAGCAGGCCCTGCTCACCGGCGGCCTTCCAGAGACCGCGGGGCATCATGTGCGCCGCATCCCAGTCCGGGTATGCTGCAGCGATTTCTCGGGAATCGAATTCCCGGACGACGTCCCGGAACAGCTCATGGTCCTCTTCGAACAGTCTGCGGTCCAAGGCGGCCTCCTCATTGATAAGCCACGCGCAGGCGCAGCAGGTCCGGCACGGGCCGGTACCCGTGGGCGCCGTGCGCACCGTGCCGCTAACAGTGAAAGACAAACATAAAAGGCCGCCCCGGACTAATCCGAGGCGGCCTTTGGAAGCTGGAACTGCCAGCCTCATTGGGGTGAGTAACGGGGGTTGAACCCGCGACCTCCTGGACCACAACCAGGCGCTCTGCCAACTGAGCTATACCCACCATGTGCCTCAAACGTTCATCCGCGAAGTCCAGGCGAGTGGTCTTGCGGACTCATTTATCTGAGGCAGCGGAATCAAGCTTACACGGTTTTTTGAGTGCTTCTGACACACCCGGCCACCGGAGGCCCGATTGTGACAGACCTAACCCGAAATCCCGGCGGCGATCTTCTTGGCCGTGGCGGAATCCGGTCCCGGGGCGGGAACGAAGACAGCTTCCCGGTAGTAGCGCAGCTCGTTGATCGAATCGCGGATATCACCGAGGGCGCGGTGTCCGCCGCTCTTGGCCGGAGCCTGGAAATAGGCCCGCGGGTACCAGCGGCGGGCCAGCTCCTTGATGGTGGACACGTCAATGATCCGGTAGTGCAGGTAGTCGATGACTTCCGGCATGTCGCGGGCCAGGAACATCTTGTCCGTTCCCACGGAGTTGCCGGCGAGCTGGGCCTTCTTCGGCTCGGGGACCCATTTGGTGATGTATTCGACGACGGCGGCCTCCGCCTCGGCCATGGTGATGCCGTTCGGCAGTTCATCCAGCAGCTTCGAGGTGGTGTGCATCTGGCGCACAAAGTCGCCCATCTGCGCCAGTGCGGCGTCGTCCGGCTTGATGACCACGTCCACACCGTCGCCGAGGATGTTCAGCTCGGAGTCCGTGACGAGGACAGCCACTTCGATCAGGGCGTCGTTCTTGATGTCCAGACCGGTCATTTCACAGTCGATCCAGACCATACGTTCATTTGTTATTGGCACGTGTCCAATGTACCGCTTCCACACGGACACTTCCGGGCGGCGGCTCCGGAACTAGAGGCTGGAGTGGCTGCGCTGGCGCCGGTCCGGCAGCCCGGCATCGGCGGTGGCATAGCTGGCCGGAATACCGCTCAGGTAGGGCTGCAGGGGGATCTGGCCGGTGTCGGGCGGCCCGAATGTACGGGTCCAGCGGCTTGGCTCTGCGGGCATCTCGTGGAACACCGGAGCAACGGCGGCCCGCCGGCCGTGCGGCGCGGTGCGGATGCGGGCCGGGTGGGAGACAGCGGGGTGAAGCGGGGCTGCTGCGGTGCGGACCGGAGCGGCCGCGCGGAGGGCTGGTGCCGGCAGGCGCTCCGCAGCAGGTGCGGCGGCCGCCGTCGGACGCGGGGGAGTGAGCGCCCAGCTGAGCGCAAAAGCGAAAAGCAACAGAGCCGAAGCGGATGTGACCCCGCCGTACGGCACACCCACCCACAGCATGGCCACGGTGGCCACCACGGTGAGGAAGGCACCCCAGGCCAGCAGTTCGTGACTGCGTTCCTGCTTCACTGCCTGCTTCAATTTCTGACCCGGTGCCGGCTTCACTGCCTGCAGGGACGCCGATTGTGCAGCCTCGGCCCGTCTCCTTGGGTGTTTGCTGGTCCTAACAGGTTCTGCCCGGTGGCGCCCCACAGCCAATACCGCCTTGCTTCGTTTATCACAACAGAAATTCCAGTCTATGCGACCGTGCGCCGGCTCACAGCATTGACAGCGGCCGAGTCGGGGTATCTCCGGGGGAGGCGCAGGCCGCGGTGCTAATATCAGCCTGTTGAAGGTACCCGGGCATTCCTGTGCCGGCATTCACTCCGCGACCGGACCCTGACTGCTGCCAGGCCCGCAGGACAAGTGTTTTACCCAGAGATTGGAACCACGTAGATGACCGCCCAGGTCCCAGCGACTGAGCCTTCGTCTCCGGGCCCGGAGATAGCGAAAGCCGACCGCCCCAATATTGCGATCCTGCAGGGGTTCATCGGGTCCCTTCTGATGCTTGTCGGCTCGTTTGGAGTGGGCTGGCTTTCGCTTGCCTCAGTCGATCTCCGCAGCAATCCGCTGATTATCTGGATGCGCTTCGACGAGCCCGTCGGCGCCGTCGCAGCCGTCCTGATGCTGGCAACGGGCGGGATGCTCCTGGTGCGGTCCTGGCTGCGCCTGGGGCAGCGGATGAAGGGGTGGGGCCCGGAATCCCGGCCCGTGGTCCTGCGCGCAGTCATCGCCTGGTCCGCTCCCATGTGCTTCACGCTGCCGCTGTTCAGTCGTGATGTCTTCGCCTACATCGCCCAGGGCCTGGTGATGGTGAGCGGACTCAATCCGTACAAGGACGGCTATTCCCAGATCTCCAACTACCTGCAGCTCGGTGCGGATGATCTCTGGGCGCAGAGCCCCACCCCGTATGGTCCGGTCTTCCTCTGGATCGAGGAACTGGTGGTACGGATCACGGGCGGTCAGCCCGAGTTTTCCATCCTGCTGTTCCGCGTGATTGCGCTGATCGGCGTGGCGCTCTGTGTCTACTTCGTGCCGAAGCTGGCCGAGCTGCACGGCATCAACCCGAACCGGGCACTGTGGCTGACCGCCGCCAACCCGCTGTTCCTGGTGAACTTCATCGCTGCCGTCCACAACGATGCGCTGATGATCGGCCTGGCCCTGGCCGGGCTCTACCTGGCCGCGACCAACCGTTCCCTGGCCGGGATCCTGCTGGTGACCCTGTCCATCGGCATAAAGCCCATCACCGTTATCTTCCTGCCGTTCATCGGCCTGCTGTGGGCCGGGAAGAATGCGTCGTGGCGGCGGAAATTCGCTTACTGGGCCATGACGGCCGGCATCTCCCTGGGGCTGCTGTGGGTCATGGGCCTGATCAACGGCTTCGGTTTCGGCTGGGTGGGGGCGCTCAGTACGCCGGGCAGTGTCTGGATCTGGTACGCCCCGGTGGGCTTTGCCGGGATGCTGGTGGCCACGTTAGGCAACGCCCTCGGACTGCCGGGCTGGACGCTGGCAGACATCGTGCACACCATCGGGCGGCTGGCCTCCGTGGCCATTGTGCTGTGGCAGATGTTCGTGGGGCAGCACAGCCGCATGATCAGGCGCCTGGCACTGGCCTTCGCGGCCATCGTGATGCTGGCACCGATGATCCAGTCCTGGTACGTCGTCTGGCTCATCCCGCTGTTCGCGGTGACTGGCCTCCGCGATGACTGGCAGGCGAAGACGCTTTACCTCTTCGTTTCGTTCTTTATGGTCTACGCCATCAGCGACCAGCTGGATATCTGGCCCTACTTTGAGTTCAGCCTCAGCGCGGCCCGCCAGATTGCCGCAGTCACCGCGCTGGGCTTCGCCCTCTACCTGATCTTCGTGGACCCCAAGACCAAGGTCCTGTTCCGCAAGCGGCTTACGGCGCCCGCTCCGGGCGAACTGCGGACGCACTAAGCGCCGTGCCGCCCGCCCGGGTCAGACGGATGACCCGGGCCAGCGACCAGCCGAAGAGCACCAGCAGCAGGATATTGCGGGCGGTCAGGAGCAGGGCCACGGCAACATTCAGGTCGTTGTACAGAGCCGAGTAGAACATCGGATACACCAGCGTGGTCAACGCCGCAATGGCGGGCATCAGCATCCCGGGCACCTTCCAGGACCGGCCCTCCCACGCCAGTCCGACGGCCACCACCGCACCCAGCCACAGCATGAACTGCGGCGAGCCCACCTTGTTGAACACAATGAACGCGCTGACCAGGGCCAGTGACCCGGAGATCAGGAGCGCACGTGGATCCGCGCCGCGGCGCAGGGCCCAGATGAGCAGCCCGACGACGGCGAGGGCAGCCAGTGCCAGCAGCGGCGTCATGAGTGCGGCCACCGGCTCGCCCAGGGCGCCGCGGACTTCGCGGGTGTTGATGATCTTGTCTTCGTAGATGTGCGCATCCGACGAGCCAAGGATCGCCTGCCAGAGACCCGGCGTCGTGAACGGTGCTTCCATCTGCATGCCCCGGGCACCCTGTTCACCGAAGAAACTCAGCAGGTGGGGCAGGCCGCCGGAAACCGCCACGGCTACAGCGATCACCGCCGACACGGCGGCACCCGTGGCCAGCAGGGTGAGGCGCTTCTTCCACGCAACGAGCACCGCCAGGATAACGGCGGCAGGCCAGACCTTGATCCAGGTTGCCACTGCCAGCAGTGCGGAGGCCAGTACCGGACGGGCGGCCAGGAACAGCAGGCCCATGATCACCAGGGGTGCGGTCAGGCCGTCCACCCGTCCCACGGCAACCGGCCCCAGCAGGGAGGTAACGGCCAGCCACCAATACGCCGCCGCGGTGCCCCGGGACCCCGCACGGCGGCTCAGGACAGCCACCCCGCACGCGTTGAGGGCGGTGAAGAGCAGGAACCAGGCAAACTGGTAGCCGCCGTAGCCGAAGACCGCGGCCAGGACCATCGGCACCAGGGCGGCGATGGGATAAACCCAGCCGGCGTCGATTCCGACCCAGTGGCCGTCCTGGAGTCCCTCGAACGCCCAGCGCCGGTAGAAGCCGACATCGCTGAGGACATCGCCGTTCAGGATGCGCGATGCGAGGGCGGCAAGGAAGCCCAGATGGACTACGGCAAAGACCGTCCAGAGGGTGGCCGGGCGCAGTGCCCACTGCCGAAGGGAAGCCGGTTTCCGGGTCATGCGAGGGTGGTGCTCCTTAGGTAAATCCGCTGCCGTGCCGCGTCCGGGCACAGCGATAAGGCTACCCAAGCCACACACCCGGCATGCAATCCGCGCCCGGACACGGGATACTGAAGTAATGACCGACCTAACTGAAGAAGTAATTGTGGCGGATTTTGACGTTTCGGAGTGGGAACCCACCCCGTACCAGGTGGAAGGAACCAACAGCGAACTCTCCACGGTCCGGGCAGTGAAAATCTTCGAAGGAGACATCACCGGGACCAGTGTTGCGGACCTGATCATGGCCGGAAATTCCGTGGGCGCAGGCTATGTCGGCTCCGAGGTGTTCGCCGGAACCATTGCCGGGCGTTCCGGGACCATGGTCATCCAGCACTGGGGCCTCGCCGAGGGCACAGCCACGGCGAGCTCCGGGCACATCATCCCGGGCTCCGGCACCGACGGACTCGCCGGCATTGCCGGCAAGGCCATCTATACCCAGGAAGAAGACGGCCAGCACCGGCTCGAACTGCGGGTGACCTTCCCCGCTCCCCAGGCCTAGGCGCCCGCGCGGGATTATCCGCGCAGGAAGGCGAGGGCCGACGTAGCCAGCGAAGCGGCGATCACGAGGGCGAACCCCGCCAGCCAGACGACGGCAGGAACCCCGGTGCGCCGGGAGAGGATGTAGGCGTCGGAGCTTTCCAGGTTCCGGCGCCGGCGTGTGTGTACGCCCAGCAGGTTCACCCAGTCCCGGACCGCCCCGACCAGGAGCGCAATCCCGGTGCACATGGCCACATAGCCGGCCACCGGCGGGGCCGCGAACCAGACCAGCAGTACCGAAATCCCGGCGCAGCCAAAGGCGATCACGAATCCCTGCCCGTTCCGGATGAACAGCAGCGCACCGAGCAGCACCAGGGCACTGGCGGACAGTGCTGCCCCGGACCAGCCGCCAAGGGCGGCAAGGACCAGGACAGTACCCACCACGGCCGGTACGGGGTAGCCCCAGAAGCCGGCCCACGCTGCAGGGAACCCGCCCCGGCCCAGGGACCGCATGTCGCCGGAATGATCGAAGCGAAGACGGATGCCCTTGACCACCTGCCCGGTCATCAGGGCGGCAAAGGCGTGGCCGAGTTCGTGGACGAAGGTCACGAACAGCCCGAACCACCGCCAGGTTCCCCGGGGGATGCTGAGCAGGGCGGCTAGGGCTGTAATCAGCAACAGCACCCGGGCATCCGGATCCACAGCGGGAACACGGCCGAAGCCGGCCAGGGCCCGGGACCACCACTCGGCGGCGACGTCCAGCGCTTCAGCCACGGCCGGCCAGGCGCTGCGTGGAAACCCTAGGGGTCAAGGACGCCGCGGAGGATCGAATCCCCGGAGTGCGTGGGGTTGCCGTCAAAAGGCTCGTCGGAGATGTCAACAATTGGGTACTCATCGAGGTCAAGGTTAGCCGGGATGGTGAACCGGCCTTCCGTCCCCTCCATCGTCCCGAGGCTGACCATCCGCTCGACGTCGGGGGCGATCAGCCACACCTCGCGGAACCCCTGCGCGCCGGAACCGGTTGCCGTGACGACCAGCTCGCGGCCGCCGTCGGACCGCTGGTCCACCTCGGCGCGGCCCGATTCCGAGTACGCGGGCAAAGGATCCAGGTCCACCGCGGCGATCGTCTCGGTCCGGTCCGCCACAATGCGCGAGATGCCCCAGGTGCCGGCGGCAGCCAGCACCACCGCCGCGGCCGCGGCGCCGAGGATCTGAGGCAGCCGCCGCCTCTCCCGCCGCTTCCGGACGGAATCCAGCGGTACCGGGGAAGCCCCAGAGGTGGTCGGCGCTTCGACCGGCGGGGCCGGATTCCAGGGTGCCGCCTCAAATGGATCAGTGCGGGCGGCATCGCTGAGCCCAAGCCGGTCGTGGATGCCTGCCCAGACCTGCGACGGCGGCCGGGGGAGTGCCTCCGGAGCAGCCGGTGCCCTTCCAGCGGTTACTACCCGCTGCAGTGCAGTGACCTCGGCAGTGCATTCGGTGCAGCTGTCGAGATGGGCAGTGTCTTCGGGGCCGGCCTCGCCCAGGGCGCACAGGGCCAGCGCTTCAGGTGGCAGATGCTGCATCGCTGACCTCCAATCGCTGCCGGAGTTGGACAAGACTTCTTCGGATGTGGCTCTTTACGGTACCCAACGGGAGTTTCAGTGTTTCCGATATCTGCTGATGTGTCAGGTCTTCGTGGAAGGCCAGGCGGAGGATGGACCCCTGTGGTTCCCCGAGCCTGGCCAGTTCGGCGTCGAGAACCACACGGTCCGCCACACCATCGGGATCCGGGCCGGCGGGTGGAAGCTGGGCCCGTCCGGTCTCCGGAGTTTCCATCAGGGTCTCCGAGGAACGGGCCCTTGCCATGGCCATGCCGGCGGCCACGTTCCGGCCGATCCCGACCAGCCAGGCGGCCAGGGTGGATCGGTCAGGTGCGTAGGTGTCCCGGTATTTCCAGGCCCGGATGAACACTTCCTGAACGGCGTCGTCGGCCGCGCCCGGATCGAGCAGCCTGCGCAGCGCCAGCGCGCGGATCAGGGGTGAGAAGCGGCGGTACGCCTCGGCCAGCGCTGCTTCGTCCCCCGCCGCGAAGGCAGAGTCCATCGCGGCGTCGTTCTCTGGCGCGCCCGTGGGCATCAGTGCCGTTCTCCTGCCGTGCTCGGCTGCCTCCGGTACCCGGCAGCTCTCTGGGGTTGCCACTATGGTACGGGTACGGCGGTGAGCACAACGTTGTCTTCATAGTCGCCCTCGGATTCCAGCCATTTCCCGCCGCAGGTAACCAGTTCCAGCCGCGGCGCGCCGTCGCGGTCAAAGAGGTTGAATTCGTCGAGTGAGGCCTTGGGAATGTTCTGCACCTTCTCGGTGGTGTAGCGCAGGACCGTTCCGTCGCTGCGGGTCACGGTGACGGGGGTGCCGGCAGGAACATCGTCCAGGTCAGCGATGGGAAGTGCTTCGGTCCGGGAATCCACATGGGCTGCCAGCACCGCCGCTCCGCGGGAGGAGCCGGGTGCCGGACCGTAGCGGTACCAACCGGCCTGGTAATGGTTGTCCGGCAGTGTCATGGCGCCGTTCGTTTCCTGGCCCACGGGGATGACCTCCAGCTCAATACCGGTTCCCTCCACGCTCACCCGGACGGGCTCGGGAACGTCTTCCGCAGGGGTGGGTACGGCCGGCCGCACGGGTATCCCAGTGGCGGGGGCTCCGGACGGCGCCGACGGCGGGGCGGATGCTGGCGCCGCCGAAATGGAGGTGGGCGGGGATTCGGCCTCGGGGGTGCCGCCGCACGCCGCAGTTCCGGCAAGGACGGCCGCAGAGAGGGTGGCCGCTGCTGCGAACCGCCGCAGGGGGGTAAGGGGCATGGATGGACCTCCGGAAAAGAAAGGGGCCCCGGTGCTGCCGCGCGGAAAGGGGGTGCGCAGCAGCACCGGGGGGATCGGGCGGGTGCTGCTAGCTGCCGCTGACCGCGGAACGGCGGCGGAGCAGGGCGGCACCCAGGGCGAGCAGTGCAACGCCGCCGGCGGCAGCAGCCGCCCTCAGGGCCTGGTCATCCCCGGACTGGGTAACCTGCTCCATGGCACCCGGCACCGCGTGGGGTGCGGAGTGCATCCCCTCGATGGTCTGGGTGGCGAGGGCCAGGTTTCCCGCTTCAAGTGAGCCCCACGCATAGACAATCGTGTTCGTGCCTTCGGCCAGGGCCAGGTCCGCCGGACCGATCACCGGCGTCGTGGTGCCCGCTGCGGCGACCGACGCAGAGACTGTTCCGGCGTCGACTGTCAGCGCCTTCTCATTGGGGTTGGTCAGGCCGGAGATGACCGGCGTTCCACCGGCCAGGACGTCGACGGCGGGAGCGGCCGCTACGTGCCGGACGGTCAGGCGGGACTTGCCCGCTTCGACGGCCGATGTGTCATTGGTGAACAAATTCGCCGTCGGGCTGCCCGAGGCATCGAGGTTGGCCGTGGCGGTGTAGTTTCCTCCCGCTGCCAGATCCGCAGATACCGGGCCGATGATCGGGGCGGATGCATCCGTGGCATCGGCGGCGGTGATGGCGAGCTGGTAGTTCCCGCCGGGCAGGTCCAGCGGCCCGGCAAGTTCACCGGGCATGAAGTCGTCCAGGGTAAGCGTGCCGTTGACGTACACGTCCACCGGGGTGTCCGGTACGCCGTGCAGTACCGACAGTTTTGCCATATCCGTGTCGGCTGCCGATGCCGGTACAGCGGAGAAGGCTGCGGCGGTACCTAGGCCGAGGGCCGTAAGAGCGGTAGCGGTCTTGCGCATGGTCTGAGCTCCTTGATCTGCCGCACCCATCGGTACGGGTTTGTGACTTACACCCCTATTACTTCCGGGGGGTCCGTCTTGGATGCAGACAGGCTGGAGTTCTTTTCGCATGGTTGCGGAACGCCGTCCGCCGGGCGGTCCGAAACGCAGGATGGGGTCGCCGTAGTATCATCGTGAGGTTGCCCCCGTAGCTCAATGGATAGAGCAACGGCCTTCTAATCCGTAGGTTGCGCGTTCGAGTCGCGCCGGGGGCACTTTGCAGTTTGGGCCGGTTGTCCTCTACAGCTTGTCCTCTACACCTTGTCCTCCACAGCCGGCCGCCCGTCGAGGCAGGCTCCGCCGGTATCCACAACCGCGGCTGTCCCGGGGTCTCTGCCTGCGGCAAGTCGGAAACTGGCTGAACCGGCGGACCCGCCGGTACCCAGGCCGCCGGACCGTGCAGGGCCGTACAGGGCACGGCGCAGCACGCCGCGGCAGTGAGCCGAAGGCAGGACAACATGACCGACACCATTACGCTCCGGGGCTACGTCGCCACCGATATCCGCCGGAACACCACCGACAACGGGCTCGCGGTGGCCAGCTTCCGGATGTGCACGACGGAACGCCGTTATGACCGGGACACAGGGAGCTGGCTGGACGGGCAGACAAATTGGTACGCCGTCAGCCTTTTCCGCCAGCTCGCCACCAATGCCGCGTTCAGCATCCATAAGGGCGACCGGGTGGTGGTGACCGGGCGGCTGCGCCTGCGGCAATGGGCCACGGAGGACGGCCGAAGCGGCACCAGCGCGGACATCGATGCAGACACGGTGGGCCATGACCTGATGTGGGGGACGGCCAATTTCCGCCGCACCTTGTCCGCCGGAACGGACGGATCCGCCGGGGACCGGACCGAGGGCGGGGACCGGGGCCGGGACAGTGCAGGCGTCGGCGGAACCGCGGGCGACCCTGACCTCGATGGGTCCCTGGGCCGGCTGGACCCGCTGACCGGGGAGCTGCTCGATCCCACCGGAGAAGGCAGCGCCGATGAAGACAGCAGCAATGAAAGCCGCACCGTCGGACCCGGGGAAGAGGCCTTAACGACCGGGGACGAGCGCGAACCGGCCGTCACACCGTATTAGGCGCGGTTCGCTGCGGCTTTCCTTGCCCGGCTACCTTCTCCCGGCAGTATGGCGCATGGCACAATCACCGGATGACGGACCGCCGCAGACCCCCGCACGCCGCTGCCATTGCGCTGGCGGGAGGCTCTATGGCGCTCGCAGTGGTCCTTGCCGGCTGCATCATGACGGGGGAGGGCGCCGGGGAAGACAAGGTCGCGGCGCCCGCTGGTTCCGCGGCCACGGAACCGGCCCCGCCCCGCGCTGCCGAGTCCAGTCCCACGCCGGTGGAAACGCTGGAATCGGAACTCGGGAAGCTGGCCGCATCCGATCCATCCCCGGACCGGCAGGCCATGGCTGACGCCTTCGCCGCGGCCGGGTTCCCGGCGGCATCGGTGGAAGTCTCGGCTGACCGGACCCCCACCGGGCTGGAGGTCGACTCGATCCAGGCCGCCGCCTTGCAGGGCGGGGAATGTGTGTTCGGCGAAGTGAGGGACGGTGCGGCCACCGTGACCGTGCTTCCACCGCTGTCCGACGGCGGCTGCTTCGTGGGGAACTGAAACCGGGACTGACGCCGGGGACTCAAGCCGGGACTGACGCTGGATCTGGGACTCGAGCCTGCCCTGCCGAATCGGGACAAATGGTATATATCGGCGCTGACACATTAGCCTTGTAGATATGGCGGAATTTATCTACACGATGACCAAGGCCCGCAAGGCCGTTGGCGACAAAGTTATCCTCGACGACGTAAGCATGTCCTTCTACCCCGGTGCCAAGATCGGTGTGGTGGGTCCCAACGGTGCGGGTAAGTCCACCATCCTCAAGATCATGGCTGGACTGGACACCCCCTCCAACGGTGAGGCCCGGCTCAGCGCCGGCTACACGGTGGGAATCCTGCTCCAGGAGCCGCCGCTGAATGAGGAAAAGACCGTACTCGGCAACGTCCAGGAGGGCGTTGGAGAGATCTACGGCAAGATCCAGCGGTTCAACGAGATTTCTGAAGAGATGTCGCAGCCGGACGCTGACTTCGACAGCCTGCTCGAGGAAATGGGCAAGCTGCAGGAAGCCATCGACGCCGCCGATGCCTGGGACATTGATTCCCAGCTCGAACAGGCCATGGACGCCCTGCGCTGCCCACCGCCCGAAGCCGATGTCACCCTTCTCTCCGGTGGTGAGCGGCGGCGCGTGGCACTGTGCAAGCTGCTGCTGCAGAAGCCGGACCTGCTGCTCCTTGACGAACCCACCAACCACCTCGACGCGGAGAGCGTGCTCTGGCTTGAGCAGCACCTGTCGGCCTACCACGGCGCCGTCCTGGCCGTGACCCACGACCGGTACTTCCTGGACCACGTGGCCCAGTGGATTGCCGAGGTCGACCGCGGGCACCTGTACCCGTACGAGGGTAACTACTCCACCTACCTGGAGAAGAAGCGTGCCCGCCTGGAAGTCCAGGGCAAAAAGGACCAGAAGCTGGCCAAGCGCCTCACCGATGAGCTGGACTGGGTCCGCTCCAATGCCAAGGGCCGCCAGACCAAGTCGAAGGCCCGTCTGGCCCGCTACGAGGAAATGGCCGCGGAGGCCGACCGCACCCGCAAGCTGGACTTCGAAGAAATCCAGATCCCGCCGGGCCCGCGGCTGGGTTCCCTGGTCCTTGAGGCCAAGAACCTGCAGAAGGGCTTCGGTGACCGGCAGCTTATTGACGGCCTGTCCTTCTCCCTGCCCCGCAACGGCATTGTCGGCGTGATTGGCCCGAACGGCGTGGGTAAGTCGACGCTGTTCAAGACCATCGTCGGCCTGGAAGAGCTCGACGGCGGTGAGCTGAAGATCGGCGACTCCGTCAAGATCTCCTACGTGGACCAGTCCCGCGGCGGGATCGATCCGGAGAAGAGCCTGTGGGAAGTCGTTTCCGAGGGGCACGACTGGATCCAGGTGGGCCAGGTGGAAATGCCATCGCGTGCCTATGTGTCGGCCTTCGGCTTCAAGGGTCCGGACCAGCAGAAGAAGGC
This sequence comes from Arthrobacter sp. zg-Y877, assembly GCF_030373105.1. Taxonomy (NCBI): domain Bacteria; kingdom Bacillati; phylum Actinomycetota; class Actinomycetes; order Micrococcales; family Micrococcaceae; genus Arthrobacter; species Arthrobacter sp. zg-Y877. Next base: position 769,295 of record NZ_JAUCPU010000001.1, on the reverse strand, counting down.
CGGGGTGCTCTCCGGTGGTGAGCGCAACCGCCTGAACCTGGCGATGACCCTGAAGCAGGGCGGAAACCTGCTCCTGCTCGATGAGCCCACTAACGACCTGGACGTGGAAACCCTTTCCAGCCTGGAAAACGCACTGCTGGAATTCCCCGGCTGTGCCGTGGTGGTCTCCCACGACCGCTGGTTCCTGGACCGGGTGGCCACCCACATCCTGGCCTTCGAAGGCACCGAAGAGAACCCGGCGAACTGGTACTGGTTCGAGGGCAACTTCGAGTCCTACGAGCAGAACAAGATCGAACGACTCGGCCCGGACGCGGCCAAGCCGCACCGGGTAACCCACCGCCGCCTCACCCGCGACTAAGGGCGCAGCCGGATAACGAAGAGCTCCGCTTCCCCCAGGGGAAGCGGAGCTCTTTTCGTTGCTGCGGCGGATGCAGCTACTGCGGAATGCGGATCATTCCTTCCTGGGCCACGGTGGCCACCAGTTCTCCGCTGCGGTTGAAGATCCGGCCGGTGGACAGGCCACGGGCGGCGGAGGCGCTCGGTGATTCCTGGACATACAGCAGCCAGTCATCAACCCGCACCGGGCGGTGCCACCACATGGCGTGGTCCAGGCTGGCAATGCTCATGCCGGGGGTGGTCCAGGAAAGCCCGTGCCCGCGCAGGACCGGTTCCAGCAGCGTGTAGTCGCTGGCATAGGCGAGGACCGCGCGGTGCAGGTTCTCGCCGTCGGGCAGCGGCTTGAACGTCTTCATCCAGACCGCGTTGTGCGGTGTCTTTTCGCGGCCGGCGCGGACGTAGACCGGGTCCATGACGTGGCGGATATCCATCGGGCGCCGGTGGGACCAGGCTTCGGCCACGGGATGGTCGAAGTCCTTCAGCAGTTCGGCAGTAGTCGGCAGGTCCTCCGGTTCGGGGATGCCCGCAGGCATCTCCTCCTGGTGGTCGACGCCGGAATCGGGAACCTGGAAGGAGGCAATCATGGACAGGATCGGTTTGCCGTCCTGGTACGCGTGGCTGCGCCGGGCGGAGAAGGACCGGCCGTCCCTTAGGCGTTCCACGCCGAAGGTGATGGGCACTTCGGTGTCACCGGGACGCAGGAAGTAGCCGTGCATGGAGTGCATGACCCGGTCTTCGGGAACGGTCCGGGCAGCGGCGACGAGGGACTGGCCCAGCACCTGCCCGCCGAAGACCCGCTTGCGCGGCTCCGGCTGGGAGTCACCGACAAAGATGTCCTCATCCGTCTTCGCACCGCCGGCAGAGCTGAGGTTCAGCAGTTTCAACAGCGAGGCTGTCGGATCGAAGGACTCATCAATGGACATCAGGGACTATCTCCTAGCAGCAAAGGCAACGCTTCCGGGGGAACCACGGAACACTCTTATCTTAAACGTACCGGGCAGTAACATCGCTGCCGGACCGCGGACGGCGTTTTAGGGCAAACCTCACTCTCTGAAAGGATGGGAGCATGCATCGTTTTCCCATCCAGCTTCGGTTCGGCGACCAAGATCCCAACGGCCACGTTAACAACGTCGCGTTCGTCCAGTTCCTCGAGGAGGCACGGGTCCAGCTGGGCCTGCTGCCGCTGCCGGAGGGTGCCGGGGGACCGGGGAGCTTCCGCGACCTGACCGGGGACCGGACGGCAACCTATGTGGCCCGGCAGGAAATCGAGTATCTCGCGCCGCTGCTCCACGGGAAGGAACCTCTCTGGGTGGACGTCTGGGTCACGCGCATCGGTTCCAGCAGCCTCAGCTACGGCTTCCGGCTGGCCGATGAAGACCGGGACACGGTGTATGCCTACGCCGAAGCGGCCATGGTGCAGGTGGAGGCGGCCACCGGCAAACCCATGCCGCTCACCGACGGACAGCGCCGGGTGCTCCAGGAATGGCTGGGCGAGCCGGTGCCGTTCCGTGCCGCCGCCACTGCAGGAAAAGGAAACTAGATGGACAGCGAACTCCTGCTGGCGGATCCGCAGGTCACGGCTGATCTGCGCAACTTCATCACCCGTGCCAGGGCCGCCGATGACGGTGCCGTACGCCTGCAGGCGGTCGGCAGTGTCCTGGCCGCCTATGTGTGCATCCTGCGCCCCCGCATCCTGGGTGAGGGTACCCCGACCGTGCTGGGCCTGCGGACCATGCCGTTGGCGTCCCCCGCCGAGGTCGACGCCACGGTGCAGCTGTCGGCGGTAGGCGACCGGCTGGCCCGGATGGGATCCGCCGAGACGCTGCTTCAGGTGCCGCCGATGACCGTGCGTGAGACCTGGGCGGGTATTCTGCCTCCGCGGTCCGGCTGGGAGCCGGCCGGCCGGGTCCCCGTCCAGCTCCTGGAGCAGACCGCGCACCGCGGCATCCGTGAGGTGGCTGCGATGCTGCCGCAGAGCCCGGGAGCCGCCGTCGTACACAGTGCGCGTTCCGGAGTCTGGGCGCAGCCAATGGGCGGAACCGCGGTGCCGGTGCCGGCGGGAGCCGCATTTGCGGCGCTCTCCCTCGGCTTCCTGCCGGGGGACGGCCCGGACGCCGGAGGCGCCGAGGCCGCCCTGTTCAGCAACGGGCGCTGGCTGCGGCTGAGCACAGCCCGCGGGCACGTCCTGACGCGGTTGCCCGCGGTTCTGTAGGCGCTGGCCGGCCCGGTCCTACGCCGAGTTGACCATGGAGTGGGCGGCGCGCTCCAGATAGTCCCACAGGGTTCCCTCGTGAAGGGGAGAGAGGTCGAGGGAGTCGACGGCGGCGCGCATGTGGCGCAGCCAGGCATCCCGGGCCGCGGGGGTGACGATGAAAGGCATGTGCCGCATCCGTAGGCGCGGATGTCCGCGCTGTTCGCCGTAGGTCTTCGGGCCGCCCCAGTATTGCTCCAGGAAGAGCAGCAGGCGTTCCTTGGCGGGGCCCAGGTCCTCTTCGGGATACATCGGGCGCATCAGCGGATCGTCAGCCACACCGTCGTAGAACACGTCAACGAGCTTCACGAAGGTGGGGTGGCCGCCTACGGCCTCGTAGAAGTTGTCGGTGTACTGCGGCTGCTGGAAGGCCGGCGGCTGCTGGCTGGACGGCTGCGCGGGCTGCAGCGGGAGGGATGAGGCGCTGGGCGGCGCCGGTTCGCCCAGCGGGGCCGGATCAGTCATTGGCGGCCATTCCGTCCTTGACGGGTTCCGCCTTCGCCGGTTCGGCCTCGCCCACGTAGGTGCCCTGGGAGCGGTTGCCGATCTTGGCGATTTCGCCGTTGCGGATGTACCAGATGACGCCGCGGTCATCGACGATCCGGGTAATCCGGATCCCCACCGACTGCACCGTTCCCGCGGTGTCACCAACTTCGATGACGTCGCCGATCCCGTACTGGTCCTCAATGGTGATGAAGAATCCGGCCAGCGCGTCGCGGATGAGTTCCCGCGCGCCGAAACCAAGGGCAATACCGACAATCCCGACGCTGGCCAGCAGCGGTGCGATGTTGATTCCGATGGCGTCCAGCACCATGATGATCGCGACAGTCCAGATGGAGACATTGACGGCGCTGCGGAGCAGGGCGCCGATGGTGTCGGCACGCTGGGCGCGGCGTTTCTTGTCCAGGTTGCGCATCACCGGCTGCGCCCACTTGATCTTGGAGGAATGCAGCAGCGAATAGCCCTTCTGGGCACGCGCCACCAACCGGTTGATCAGGAAGCGCGCGGCGAACCAGACGCCGGTGGCGGCCAGGACAATAACGGCAGCCTCGATCAGGCCCGACATGTCAAAGTCGTTGAGGGTCACTGACGAGAGGTCAATTTCGGAAGCGGAAAGCACGGGTAGCTGGTCATCCTTATGTTGTAGCCGGAGAGGGTCTGCGGTTAAGGCTACCCGGCCACGCCGTCCCCGGACGGCATCCCGGTGCTGCTGAAGATTACCGGCTGGTGCTCCACCGGGAAGTTCACGCTCCTGGCGATGAAGCAGAGGCGGTGCGCCTCGCTGTGCATCGGGCCTCCGGCCAGCTCGACGGCGGCGGAACCGCCGGCGTCATCGATGGTCACCTGGGGGCGCAGCAGCACCGAGGTGAATTCACCGCTGCCGTCCCGGTTCAGGCGCAGCAGCCCCTCGGGGGAGTCCTGGTAGGCAAGGACACGGATGCCGTTCCGGACCGCGACATGGAGGTAGGACAGCATATGGCACTGTGCCAGGGCGGCAAGCAGCAGCTGTTCGGGGTTCCAGCGGTCGCGGTCCCCATGGAAGGTTGGATCGGCGGTTCCGGGCAGGTCGGGCAGCCCGGCGGCCCGGATGAGGTGGTCGCGGCCGTAGCCGCGGTACGAGTCCGTGCCCCCGCCGCGGTTTCCCGTCCATTCGAGCTCGAGCGTGTAACGGTGTTCGGAAAGGTTCACGCTCTCCAAGCTACCGTCTCCGCCCTCCGGTGGAAGGGAAACCGCCGCGGTTTGGTGCTACCGGTCGGCGTCCTGGGCCTTCAGCGCGCGGACGACGCCGTCACGGTTTTCCAGGATCAGGCGGCGCAGTGAGGGGGAGTCCGCGCCCAGATCGGCCAGGAAGGAATCGGTGGCCTCCACCGTTTCCCGGCGGGTCAGCCGGGAGGGATAGAGGCCGACGGCGATCTGCTGGGCAATCTCATGCGTGCGGCTGGCCCAGACATCGCGGATCGACGCGAAGTACTTGTCGGCATACGGTTCCAGCAGCTGCGCGTCGTGGACCCGCATGAACCCGGCGATGGCGGAACGCTGGGCAGCGTTGGGCATGTCCGACCGTTCCACGATCGCTTCCCAGGCCGCCGCCTTTGCCTCGGCGGTGGGCAGCGCCGCCCGTGCCATGGCGCCGGCAAGGGCACCGGTGGCGGTGGCATCGCGTTCCAGCTCGGCGTCGATATCTTCGGCACCCATCCGGCCCCCCGCCACAAGGCCGGTGAGCAGCTCCCACCGCAGGTCCGCGTCAATGCTCAGCCCTTCAAGGGACTGGCTGCCGGCGAACAATGCCGCCAGCGTGTCCAGCTGCGCACCGGAAGAGGCATGGGCGGCAAAGGCCTTGACGAACTGCAGCTGGGAATCCGAACCCGGCTCCGCAGCGGAGGCCAGCTCCCAAAGGCTGTCCGCGGCGGCAACCATCATGGGTTCACGGTCTGCGGGGCTGACGTAGAACGCCAGGGTGGTGGCCAGCTGGCGCAGCAATACCTGCACCACGGTGGAATCGGATTCGGAGGCGATGTTCTGCAGGACCAGTTCCACATAGTTGCGGGCCGGGATCTCCGCATCCCGCGCAGCGTCCCAGGCCGAGGCCCAGACGAGGGTGCGGGGAAGCGAGTCGGCAATGTTGCGCAGGTTCCTGGTGGCGGTGTGCTGCGAGGCCTCGTCGAGGCGGATCTTCGCGTAGGCAAGATCGTCGTCGTTGAGCAGCACCAGGGCCGGCCGGGGCTGACCGGCGAGGTCGGGCACCTCGGTGCGTCCGCCGTCGACGTCGAGCTCCACGCGGTGCGTGCGCTGCAGCCGGCCGTCTTCGTCCGGGTTGTAGAAGCCGATGGCCAAGCGGTGCGGGCGCAGCGTGGGGTATTCCTCGATGGCGCTCTGCAGGACGGCGAAGGAGGTGATGGTGCCGTCCGCATCCGACTCGATTTCAGGACGCAGCGTGTTCACGCCGGCGGTTTCCAGCCACTGGGCGGACCATTCCTTGAGGTCCCGCCCGCTGGCCGCTTCCAGCTCCGACAGCAGGTCCGCGAGCTCCGTGTTGTGCCAGGCGTGCTTGCCGAAGTACTCCCGTACCCCGGCCATGAACTTGTCCTGGCCGACCCAGGCCACCAGCTGCTTCAGGACGGAAGCGCCCTTGGCGTAGGTGATGCCGTCGAAGTTGACCTGGACGTCTTCCAGGTCGCGGATTTCGGCGACGATCGGGTGGGTGGTGGGCAGCTGGTCCTGGCGGTAGGCCCAGGCCTTTTCCAGGGAGGCGAAGGTGGTCCACGCCTGCTTGAACTCCGTGGCCTCCGCCGCGGCGAGGGTGGACATGAACTCCGCGAAGGACTCGTTCAGCCAGAGGTCGTTCCACCAGCGCATCGTGACGAGATCGCCAAACCACATGTGCGCCAGTTCGTGCAGGATGGTCACTGCGCGGCGTTCAACCGTGGCGTCTGTGACCCGGGAGCGGAAGACGTAGCTCTCCAAGAAGGTCACGGCTCCGGCGTTTTCCATGGCGCCGGCATTGAACTCCGGCACGAAGAGCTGGTCGTACTTTTCGAACGGGTAGGGGGTGCCGAACTGCTCCTCGTAGAAGGCAAAGCCCTGGCGGGTCAGTTCGAAGATGTTCTCTGCGTCCATGAACTGCATCAGGGACCGGCGGGCAAACACACCCAAGGGGATGGTGCGTCCGTCGGAGCTGGTCAGTTCGCTGCGGACGGCCTGGTACGGGCCGGCGATCAAGGCGGTGATGTAGGACGAGATGCGCGGGGTCGGCTCGAAGGACCAGGTGGAGCGCGGGCTGGCGTCGTTCAGGTCGCCGGCGGCAACGGGTTCCGGGGTGGGGGAGTTGGAGATGACATCCCAGTGCGACGGCGCCGTGACCGTGAAGCGGAAGGTGGCCTTGAGGTCGGGCTGCTCGAAGACTGTGAACATCCGGCGGGAGTCCGGCACCTCGAACTGCGAATACAGGTAAACCTCGTTGTCCACGGGATCAACGAAGCGGTGCAGGCCCTCGCCGGTGTTCATGTAGAGGGCGTCGGCCTCCACCACCAGTTCATTGGACTCGGCGAGGTTCGGCAGGGAAATACGTACGCCGTCGGACACCTCCTCCGGGTCCAGGGACACGCCGTTCAGGGTAATGCGGTGCACGGCGGCAGTGACGGCATCGATAAACGTGGAGGCGCCCTGCTGCGCGGAGAACCGGACAACCGTGATGCTGCCGAAGACCTCATCCCCCCGGGTGAGGTCCAGATTCACGTCATAAGATTCGACATTTATCAGTTCAGCGCGTTCACGGGCCTCGGAGCGCGTGAGATTCATACCTGGCAAGGGGGTGCCTTTCGAAAGGAAAAGGATTCCGGCATTTTCCATTGGGTTTTCATTGGGTGGTGATGGATACGCCGGAGACTGGTGATCTTCTGCACCATACTCTCACTCCTAAGCACCCTGACAAAGCGCGAGAGGGCGGATTGCCTATGCAACCCGCCCTCCTCATCTGCTGCCGCAGCAGCGCCCCAATCCGCTAGTTGTAGCGGATAGCCGCTTTCCCATCAGCGTCCAGAATGATCTGGCCGCCCTTGAAATCCTGGACCCGGGTTTTGCCTACGGCATATTCACCGGAGGTCGGATACCCAAGCCTTCCGCCCTCGAATCCCTGTCCGCGGTAGGCATCGCGGATAGGACCGTTGGCGGAGACCTGTGCTCCGCCGGTGGGGGACCAGAGGATGGCACCGTTGGCGTAATTCTGGTATTTGCCGCCGGGGATGACCATTTCGCCGCTGGTGGGGTAGCCGAGCGGGCCGGTTTCGAAGCCGGATTTCTGGTAGGCGTCCCGGACGGGACCGTTGGAGGAGACCTGGGCACCGGTGGCCGGGCTCCAGAGGATGGCGCCGTTGGCGAAGTTCTGGTATTTTCCGCCGTTGGCGCTGACTTCGCCGCTGGTGGGGTAGCCGAGCGGGCCGCCCTCGAAGCCGGACCTTTGATAGGCGTCCCGGATGGCACCGTTGGCGGAGACCTGCGCTCCACCCGCGGCGGACCAGAGGATGGCACCGTTGGCGAAGTTCTGGAATTTTCCGCCGGGTATGGGAACTTCGCCGCTGGTGGGGTAGCCGAGCGGGCCCCCCACGGACCCGGACTTCTGGTAGGCGTCCCGGATCGAACCGTTGGAGGAGACCTGGGCGCCGGTGGCCGGGCTCCAGAGGATGGCACCGTTGGCGAAGTTCTGGTATTTCCCGCCGTTGGCGCTGATCTCGCCGCTGGTGGGATAGCCGAGCGGGCCGCCCTCGAAGCCGGACTTCTGGTAGAGGTCCCGGATGGAACCGTTGGCGGAGACCTGTGCTCCGCCGGCGGGGGACCAGAGGATGGCACCGTTGGCGAAGTTCTGGAATTTGCCGCCGGGTATGGCGACTTCGCCGCTGGTGGGGTAGCCGAGCGGGCCGCCCTCGAAGCCGGACTTCTGGTAGGCGTCCCGGATGGCACCGTTGGCGGAGACCTGTGCTCCGCCGGCGGGGGACCAGAGGATGGCACCGTTGGCGAAGTTCTGGTATTTGCCGCCGGGGATGACCATTTCGCCGCTGGTGGGGTAGCCGAGCGGGCCGCCCTCGAAGCCGGACCTTTGGTAGGCGTCCCGGACGGCACCGTTGGCGGAGACCTGTGCTCCGCCGGCGGGGGACCAGAGGATGGCACCGTTGGCGAAGTTCTGGTATTTGCCGCCGGGGATGACCATTTCGCCGCTGGTGGGGAAGCCGAGCGGGCCGCCCTCGAAGCCGGACCTTTGGTAGGCGTCCCGGACGGCACCGTTGGCGGAGACCTGTGCTCCGCCGGCGGCCGACCAGAGGATGGCACCGTTGGCGAAGTTCTGGAATTTGCCGCCGGGTATGGCGACTTCGCCGCTGGTGGGGTAGCCGAGCGGGCCGCCCTCGAAGCCGGACCTTTGGTAGGCGTCCCGGATGGCACCGTTGGCGGAGACTTGTGCTCCGCCGGCGGGGGACCAGAGGATGGCACCGTACTGGAAGTTCTGGTATTTGCCGCCGGGTATAACCATTTCGCCGCTGGTGGGGAAGCCGAGCGGGCCGCCCTCGAAGCCGGAGCTCTGGTAGGCGTCCCGGACGGCACCCTTTACGGAAACCTGTGCGCCGGTGGCCGGGCTCCAGAGGATGGCGCCGTTCGCGAAGTTGCGGTACGCCCCGTTATCCCTGATGCCACCGATGACATCAGAGATGGCTGCACCGAGTTCGGGGTGCGCCGCACGCGCCTGCGCGATTGGTTCGATGGCCCGGGCGGCGGCGCCGCCGGTGATGGTGATAGACGCCGAGTCCCCGCTGACCGAGTTAATACGCACGGTTGTTCCCGCATGCGTCGTAAACGTCTGGCCTGCCTGCCAGGTGCTGTTCGCATTTGTGTAGCCGGCGAAGTCGCGGGTATTCGGAGCTACCACCAGGGAATTGAGCGCCCAGTTATTTGCGAGGTCCCGCTTGACGATCTTGACGCCGCGGTTTCCTCCAACGGCTGTTGAAGCGTCGTACCCCACAGGGAGCCGCAGCTCCAGATAGTAGGTTTCCCCCGACGTGTCCCTGAACTTGACGGCCCGGTTTGACGCCGACCCGGCCCAAGCCCTCAACGTGTAGTTGGTGGCTGACCCCGGAGAGCCGGCATCGTATATTTCATCGCCGCGCCCGAAGCCGCCTTGATCCCAGAAGAATGAGCTGATGGTCGGCGAAGGGTATTGGGCATAGCCCATCAAATCGGAGGTATCTCCGTATTCGCGCGAGGTGCAGGATCCGTCGCCCCAGGCACCGTTAACGCCAAGCCCGACATCGGCCCGGCCGTTATTGCATTTGAGGCTGTTGGCGTGCAGGAGCCCGAGGACGTGGCCGAGCTCGTGGGTAACCACGTTATTGGTGAAGCCGGAGGGGCGGGGCATAAGCACCGAGCCGCTCGTTGGTCCGCTGGTCCAGCCGCCACCCAGGATGCCGCCGTAGCCCCCGCTGCGCAGGTCCCCTGCCGGGACGAAGACCACCAGGGCCTCATCGGGATCTTCGTACCAGTTGAGGTCCCGCCTGATGGTGTTCATCATGTCCGCGTAGTCCTGCCCGGAGTTCGCGGTGCTGTTAATGGATCGTTCCGCCACGATGCTCATGCCGAGCCTGTTGTTGGACATGGCACGCCAGTATTTGTTTGCCTCGACGACGGAGCCGCGGGCGGCGTTCTGGTCCACCCCGTTGCGGTTATCCGTCAGGGTGGCAAAGACCAGGGTGACCTTGATGGTTCCGCTGCGGGCCGCCGCACCCGCGGTGCTTGCTCCGCCGTTCCGGGCACTGAAGGTGGAGGCGCCGTGGTCGTGGACCGCGGAGATGTCGGTCTCCACGGCCGACCGGACGGTTCCGTCAGGGTCCGTCACCATCGGGGTATTAGGCCCGGGAACGGGGAATCCGCCGCCGACCACCGGTTCAAAGCCTTCGTCGTCCTGCTGCTCCTCCGACTCCCCGGGCTCTGTGTCCGCCGGCGCGGTGGGCTGCGCCGGTTCCGTGCCTGCAGCTTCGGGCGTGGCCGGTACCGTAGCCGCCGTCGCACCATCCGCCGGCTCCTGCGCCGGGGATGTGGGAGGCAACGTCGATGCGGCGCCCCCGCCGGGTGCGGCGGTGGCAGCCGGGTCCGGGAGCTCGGTGTAATCCTGCGCCGGCAGTCCACCGGCTGTCAGGGAAACCGCGAGAACGGCCAGAACTGCGAGTTTTGCACTTTTCAATGTAATTCCTTGTAGAGCGAGACATGGTGAACGCTGCTGTGGAACGGTTGCAGCGTCCACGTCCGACGGGGGAACGGGGCCGAACCCAAGGGGGATCGGAAGATGGTCCTACCTGCCTTATCGGCAGGCCCGCGCGGAATGTAAGCCGGGTTACCCGGGACGGAGCCGTGGATTTGGAAAGGCACTGCACGGGAAAGTTAGGCTGGACATGTTCCCCACCCCCCGACGAAACGGACTTACTCCACATGCGCGTCCACATTGCCACCGACCATGCAGGCATGGACCTGAGCTCCCACCTCATTGCCCATCTGACGGGCAAGGGGTACGACGTCGTCGACCACGGTCCGCGGAAATACGATGCGGAAGACGATTACCCGGCGTTCTGCATTGACGCCGCCGAGGCAGTGGTCCGGGACCAGGAAGCCGGCACCGCAGCCCTGGGAATCGTGCTGGGAGGATCAGGCAACGGCGAGCAGATCGCTGCCAACAAGGTCCGCGGCGTCCGCGCGGCATTGGCCTGGAACCTGGAAACAGCCAGGCTCGCCCGGCAGCACAACGATGCGAACATCGTGGCTGTCGGCGGCCGGCAGCACACCGTCGAGGAAGCCACGGAAATCATCGAGGCCTTCCTTGCCGAACCCTTCAGCGACGCCGAACGCCACGTCCGCCGGATCGGCCAGATTGCGCGGTACGAAGCCACCGGTTCCACCGTCTGATGCCCGAGGGCCACTCCATACACCGTCTGGCCCGGCAGTTCTCCTCGGTATTCGGCGGGTCCAGGCTCACGGTCAGCAGTCCGCAGGGCCGGTTTGCCGCAGGTGCCGGGCAGCTGGACGGCCATGTGCTCGAGGGCGCGTCCGCCGTCGGGAAGCAACTGTTCCTGCATTTCGACAACGATCTGTATCTGCGTATCCATCTCGGCCTGTACGGTGCCTTTGATTTCGGCGGAGATGAAACGTTCGCCGGTGCCTCCAGCATCGGTGCGCCCAGACGGGTGGGGGAGCGCGAGACAGCAGGGGACGACGGTGCGGGATACGCCGGGCCGCCCGAGCCCAAGGGGGCCGTGCGGGTCCGGTTGGTCTCCGACCACGGCTGGGCGGATCTGCGCGGCCCCACCGCCTGTGAGGTGGTGACGGAAGCCGAGCGCAGCAAGGTGCTGGCCCGGCTGGGGCCGGACCCGCTGGCGGACGGGGCCGACGGCACCGCCGGGGCCGAGCGGGCGGCTGAATTCGCCCGCCGGCTGGGCAGCAAGGGCTCGCCCATTGGCCTGCTCCTGATGAACCAGGAGGTGTTGGCCGGAGTGGGCAACGTCTACCGTGCCGAAGTCCTCTTCCGTGCCGGGATTTCCCCCTGGCGGCTGGGGCGGAGCGTCAACGGGGACGAAGCGCGGGAGCTGTGGAACGACGTCGTGCGGCTGATGAACGACGGCGTGCGGCAGGGCAGGATCATCACCACCCTTCCCGGGGACCGGGAAGACGCCGGCGAACCTGTTCCGGTGTCCGAAGCCCACTATGTCTACCAACGCACGGGGCTGCCGTGCCGGCGGTGCGGAACGCCGGTGGCTGGAACCGAGATGGGTGCGCGGAAACTGTACTGGTGCCCGTCCTGCCAGGCGGACTGACCAACCGGCCGGCACCGGGGGACCGGCACCCGCGGCCAGGCGCCGTATAACCCGGCAAACGCAGAAGGGCCTTCCGCACAGCGGAAGGCCCTTCTAAGGTGGAGGGGATGACGGGAATCGAACCCGCGTAATCAGTTTGGAAGACTGAGGCTCTACCATTGAGCTACATCCCCGGCGCCGTAAGGCAGGTTTTACCTTAGCACGCGACAACCGGCCGTGAATAATCGGCCAGCATCCGGTTCCCTGCCGGGTGTGGAATCCGTCCCGGAGCGCGGAAATTCGTCATACCCGCTTCAGGGCAGGTAGGCTGTCAGGTGCACTGACGGGGTGTAGCTCAGCTTGGAAGAGCGCCTGCTTTGGGAGCAGGAAGTCGCAGGTTCAAATCCTGTCACCCCGACTCTGTATAACCATGGTGCAGACCAATCCCAGAACCCTCAGGAGAACTTACGCTGTGAAGAGCGCCGTAGAAAACCTCACACCCACGCGGGTAAAGCTCAACGTCGAAGTTCCGTTCGAGGAACTGAAGCCGAGCATCGAAGAGGCCTACAAGACCATCGCCACCCAGGTGCAGGTCCCGGGCTTCCGCAAGGGCAAGGTTCCCAACCGCCTCATCGACCAGCGCGTTGGCCGCGGCTACGTTCTCGAGACGGCGATCAACGACGGACTGAATGGCTTCTACGCGGAGGCTGTCCAGGAAACCGGTATCAGCCCCATGAGCCGGCCCGAAGTTGAGATCACCGAAGTGCCGGACCCGGCCACCGACGAAGGCCAGCTGGTCTTCACTGTCGAGCTTGACGTCCGCCCCGAGATCGAGCTGCCGGACTACGCCGGCCTCGAGGTCACCGTTGAGCCGGCCGAGGCGTCCGACGAGGACGTCGTCAAGGCCCTGGACGAACTGCGCAGCCGCTTCGGCACGCTGAAGTCCGTGGACCGTCCGGCAGCTGCCGATGACTTCCTGACCATGGACCTGGTTGCCAAGGTTGACGGCGAAGAGGTCGACTCGGCCGCAGACCTGTCCTACCAGGTAGGCGCCGGCACCATGCTTGAGGGCATGGACGAGGCCGTCACCGGTCTGAGCAACGGTGAATCCGCCACCTTCAACACCAAGCTGGCAGGCGGCGAGCACGCCGGCGCCGACGCCGTGGTGACCGTGACGGTCAAGGCTGTCAAGGAGCGCGAGCTCCCCGAAGCCAACGACGACTTCGCCCAGCTGGCAAGCGAGTTCGACACCATTGCCGAACTGCGTGAAGACCTCACCAAGCGGGCCGCTGAGTCCAAGCTGATGGAGCAGGGCGTCGAGGCCCGCGACAAGGTCCTGGAGAAGCTGCTCGAGCTCGTTGAGGTTCCGGTTCCGGAATCCGTTATTGAAGAGCAGATCGAACAGCACTTCAACTCCGAGAGCGCCCAGACCTCCGGTCCGGACCACGACACCGAAGAGCACCGCGCCGAGGTCCGCGCCAACACGGAAGCCGCCTTCAAGAACGAGATCATTCTTGACGCCGTAGCCGAGAAGGAAGAAGTAGGCGTCAACCAGAACGAACTGATCGACTACATCGTTTCCTCCGCCTCGCAGTACGGCATGGATCCGAACCAGTTCGCCCAGCTGATCGACCAGAGCGGCCAGGTTCCGATGATGGTCGGCGAAGTCCGCCGCCGCAAGGCGCTGGCCAAGGTCCTCGAGCTGGCCAAGGTCACCGACACCAACGGTGCCGAGATTGACCTGACCGAATTCGTCCGGCCCGCCGGCGAAGAGGCCGAGGCAGTAGAAGCAGACACCGAAGAGCAGAACGAAGACAAGGCCTAGCCTGTCCGGTTCTCCCCGGAGAACCACTGTGCCGCCGTCCCTCCGGGGCCGGCGGCACAGCTGTTTAAGCGGAGTTTTCCCCGGTGGGCCGTGCCGCACCCCGATGTGACGCGCATCGTGCGCCGTCAGCGAACAGCCAGCGAAACGGCAGCAGGGGACAGCCGCAACAGGCTAGTGTCCTAGAAGAGACAAACGGCAGGAGCCGCTGGCACGGCCAGCACCCGTTCCTGCCAGAGCGAGAGGTCACTCAGTATGGCAACTGCACCGAACACACCCACCATGGCAACGGTGGACCCGGCCGGCCGGGACGACTACATCTACAACCGCCTGCTCAAAGAGCGGATCATCTGGTTGGGCTCGGAAGTCCGGGACGAGAATGCCAACGCGATCTGCTCCCAGCTTCTGCTGCTTTCCGCGGAAGACCCTGAGAAGGACATCTACCTTTACATCAACTCTCCCGGTGGTTCCGTGACCGCAGGCATGGCGATCTACGACACCATGCAGTTCATTCCGAACGACGTCGTCACGGTGGCAACGGGTCTTGCCGCCTCCATGGGCCAGTTCCTGCTGTCCTCCGGCACCAAGGGCAAGCGCTACGCGACCCCGCACGCCCGCATCCTGATGCACCAGCCCTCCGGCGGAATCGGCGGTACGGCTTCGGACATCAAGATCCAGGCTGAGCTGATCCTGAACATGAAGCGTGTGATGGCTGAGCTGACCGCCGAGCAGACCGGCCAGAGCGTTGAGACCATCCTCAAGGACAATGACCGCGACAAGTGGTTCACCGCGCAGGAAGCCCTGGAATACGGCTTCTTCGACAAGATCTCCGCGCACGCAGGCGGAGTGACCGGCGGCGGCGGAACCAACCAGGACCAGGCAGAGGGCAAGGACGAGGACTAAGGTCCCCCCGGCTAGCCACCCCTCCATTTGCAGACTTCAGGAGTAATTCATGAACCATAATTTCGGCACCGCCGGCTCCGCCGTCGCCCCGCAGATGCCCACCAGCCGCTACGTCCTGCCGCAGTTCGAAGAGCGTACGCCCTACGGCTTCAAGCGCCAGGATCCGTACACCAAGCTGTTCGAAGACCGCATCATCTTCCTGGGCGTCCAGGTTGACGACGCGTCTGCAGACGACGTCATGGCCCAGCTGCTGGTCCTTGAGTCCACCGACCCGGACCGCGACATCACCCTGTACATCAACTCCCCGGGCGGATCGTTCACGGCCATGACGGCCATTTACGACACCATGCAGTACATCCGCCCGGAGATCCAGACGGTCTGCCTCGGACAGGCAGCCAGCGCGGCCGCCGTGCTGCTCGCTGCAGGCACGCCGGGCAAGCGCCTGGCACTGCCGAACGCCCGCGTGCTCATCCACCAGCCCTCACTGTCCGGCGGCCAGGGTGGACAGGCCTCCGACCTGGAAATCCAGGCCGCCGAGGTCATGCGGATGCGCACCTGGCTGGAAGACACCCTGGCGCTGCACTCCAACCGCACCTCCGAGCAGGTCAACACGGACATTGAGCGTGACAAGATCCTGACCGCTGATTCGGCCCTGGAATACGGGTTGATCGACCAGGTGCTTGATTCCCGCAAGCTCAAGACGCCGGCCATCAACAAGATGTAACCAGCTGCACCAAGAAGTAAGCCTGTTCCGGCGGCCCGTGGCGCGTAATATCGCACCACGGGCCGTCTGGTTGCTGAATAGCTCCGCCAAGTGTCCTAGAGTGGATCATGGTTGGCTCAGCACCTGCTGCGGAACCGGTTTTTGAAGGACCATCTAAGGGGACTGAACTATGGCTCGCATTGGTGAGAGCACGGATCTGCTCAAGTGCTCTTTCTGCGGAAAGAGCCAGAAGCAGGTGCGCAAACTCATTGCCGGCCCCGGCGTGTACATCTGTGACGAGTGCATCGACCTCTGCAATGAAATCATTGAGGAAGAACTCTCCGAGGTTGCCGATCTGGGGACCTTCGAGCTGCCCAAACCCCGGGAAATCTTTGACTCCCTGCAGGAATACGTCATCGGCCAGGAACCCGCCAAGCGTTCGCTGGCCGTCGCCGTGTACAACCACTACAAGCGCATCCAGGCCGGCCATGCCCCGAGGGGTGCCGGAAACCTTGCCGATGCCGTAGCCGCCGACGACGTCGAAATCGGCAAGTCCAACATCCTCCTGATCGGCCCCACCGGCTGCGGCAAGACCTATCTGGCGCAGACGCTGGCCCGCCGCCTGAACGTCCCGTTCGCCGTCGCCGACGCCACCGCGCTCACCGAAGCCGGGTATGTGGGTGAAGACGTCGAAAACATTCTGCTGAAGCTCATCCAGGCCGCCGACTACGACGTCAAGAAGGCCGAGCAGGGCATCATCTACATTGACGAAATCGACAAGATCTCCCGCAAGAGTGAGAACCCCTCCATCACCCGGGACGTTTCCGGAGAGGGCGTCCAGCAGGCGCTGCTGAAGATCCTCGAAGGCACCGTTGCCTCCGTGCCGCCCCAGGGCGGGCGGAAGCATCCGCACCAGGAATTCATCCAGATCGACACCACCAATGTCCTCTTCATTGTTGCCGGCGCCTTCGCCGGCCTGGAGGAGATCATCGGCTCCCGGTCCGGCCGCAAGGGCATCGGTTTCGGTGCACCGCTGATCGAGACCACCAAGGGCACGGACTCCTACGCCGAGGTCATGCCAGAGGACCTGCTGAAGTTCGGCCTGATCCCCGAGTTCATTGGCCGCCTGCCGGTCATCACCACCGTCTCCAACCTGGACCGCACGGCCCTGATCCGGATCCTGACGGAGCCGAAGAACGCCCTGGTGAAGCAGTACCAGAAGATGTTCCAGCTCGACGGCGTCGAACTCACCTTCGAGCAGGGCGCACTGGACGCGATCGCCGACCAGGCGCTGGAACGCGGCACCGGAGCCCGCGGCCTGCGGGCCATCCTGGAGGAAGTCCTGCTGCCGGTGATGTTCGATCTGCCGAGCCAGGAAAACGTCGCCACCGTGGTGATTACGGCCGATACCGTGGAGAAGAAGGCCGAACCGACCCTCATCTCCCATGCTGTGGCCACGAAGCGCCGGAACAAATCAGCCTGATCCACGGTTTAGGGAAGTAGTACCAAGGGCGCCAAAGCGCCGCTTACTGCTTCGAAGGAGTTCTCTATGACCGCTGATGCCTTTGTGTCCGCTGCCGGTTCCGCATCCACTGCCGGTTCGGTATCCACCGCCGATTTCTGGTTCGATCCGATGTGCCCGTTCGCCTGGGTCACGTCCCGGTGGATGGACGAGGTGGAAAAGGTCCGCGATGTCCGCACCAACTGGCATGTGATGAGCCTGTCGGTGCTCAACGAGGGCCGCGACCACCTCCCGGAGGACTACCGGAAGCGCATGGACGCTGCCTGGGGGCCGGTGCGCGTGATCATCGCGGCCCGGGAACTGCACGGCACCGAGTACATCAAGAAGCTCTACGACGCGATGGGCACCCGCATCCACACCGGCGGGAACTCCGACTTCCCGACGGTGATCCGTGAAGCGCTGGCCGAGGTCGGCCTGCCTGCCGAGCTCGCGCAGTACGCCGACACCGAGGAGTACGACGCGCAGCTGCGCGCCTCCCACAAGGAGGGCATCGCCAAGGTCGGCGACGACGTCGGAACCCCCATCGTGGCCTTCAACGGCACTGCGTTCTTCGGCCCCGTGCTGACCCGCATCCCACGCGGCGAGGAAGCCGGCCGGATGTTTGACGGCGCCGTCATGCTGGCTTCAAACCCGGCGTTCTTCGAACTCAAGCGCAGCCGGACCGAGCACCCGCAGTTCGACTAGGTCCTCAGCACAGAAAACGCCCGGCCGGGTAACCCGGCCGGGCGTTTTGCTGTTTGCGGCTCTTTTTACTCGGCCGGCGGAGCCAGTTCCACATCGGAGACGGCCAGCTCGCCCTCACCGACGGCGAGGTTCAGCTCGCGGACGTTGCCGGCGGCCTTCAGATCCGCCTGTCCGGCCCGGAGGCGGGCCACTGCACCCTCAGGTGCGGTGACGGTCGCCTTCAGGACCTCGGTCCGCTGCTTGACCTTGGCTTCCGACTTGGCCTTGCGGATGCCGCCCAGGGCGGTGGCAACCGTGCCGAGGATACCGGCGTCGGCGTCGGCCACCGCGGTGGAGAGACCGTCCACGTTCGGCCACGGGGCCCGGTGCACCGAACCCGCACGCCACCAGCCCCAGACCTCTTCGGTTGCGAAGGGCAGGAACGGGGCAAACAGGCGCAGCAGTGCGTCCAGGGTGGTGGCCAGGGTGGCCAGCACCGAGGCCTGCTCCGCCTCGCCTGCGGCACCGTAGGCGCGGTCCTTGATCAGCTCCACGTAGTCATCCGTGAAGGACCAGAAGAAGGACTCGGTCAGCTGCAGGGCCTTGGCGTAGTCGTAGCGGTCAAACGCGCTGGTGGCGGCCTGGACGACGTCGGTGAGCTGGGCCAGGAGGGACAGGTCCAGGGCGTTGGTGATCACCGAGGTGTCCTCCAGTGCCACGTTCTTCTCCGTGGCACCCAGGTTGAGCACGAACTTGGACGCGTTAAGCAGCTTGATGGCCAGCCGGCG
This sequence comes from Arthrobacter sp. zg-Y877, assembly GCF_030373105.1. Lineage (NCBI taxonomy): Bacteria > Bacillati > Actinomycetota > Actinomycetes > Micrococcales > Micrococcaceae > Arthrobacter > Arthrobacter sp. zg-Y877. The sequence continues at coordinate 750,924 of NZ_JAUCPU010000001.1, read as the reverse complement.
CCCGATCTTCATCTGCGCAATTTCGTAGGCCGTGTCCGCGCCGAGCTTCGCCGAGGCTGCCCAGTAACGCACGGCGTCGGACCCGAACTCGTTGAGCACATCGGTGGGGACCACCACGTTGCCCTTGGACTTGGACATCTTCTTCCGGTCCGGATCCAGGATCCAGCCCGAAATCGCTGCGTGCTTCCACGGAGCGGCGGCGTTCAGCGCATCGGCGCGCACCACGGAAGAGAACAGCCAGGTGCGGATGATGTCGTGGCCCTGCGGACGCAGGTCGAACGGGAAGACCTTTGCGAACAGGTCCTCGTCCACACTCCAGCCGCCCACAATCTGCGGGGTCAGCGACGACGTGGCCCAGGTGTCCAGCACATCCGCGTCGCCGATAAAGCCGCCCGGCTGGTTGCGCTGGGATTCCTCGTAGCCCGGTGCCGCTTCCGCCGCCGGGTCCACTGGAAGGGACGCGGAATCGGGCAGCACGGGATGGTCATAGTCCGGGTTTCCGGCGGCATCCAGCGGGTACCAGACGGGCACGGGGACGCCGAAGAAGCGCTGGCGGGAGACCAGCCAGTCACCGTTCAGGCCCTCGATCCAGTTCTCGTACCGGGAGCGCATGAACGCGGGGTGGAAATCGATTTCCTTGCCGCGGGCAATCAGGCGTTCGCGGCGCTCCTCGTCACGGCCGCCGTTGCGGATGTACCACTGGCGGCTGGTGACCACTTCGAGGGGCTTGTCGCCTTTTTCGAAGAAATTGACGGGGTGGGTGATCTTTTTGGGTTCGCCGTCGAGGTCGCCGCTTTCGCGGAGCATCTCCACGACGGTTTCCTTGGCGCTGAAGACCGTCTTGGTGGCCAGGGCGGCGTAGTTTGCCTTCGCCGTCTCGGTGGCGATCCACTCCGGGGTATCCGCGAGGATCCGGCCGTCGCGGCCAATCACGGCACGGGTGGGCAGGTTCAGTTCCCGCCACCAGGTCACGTCGGTAAGGTCGCCGAAGGTGCAGATCATGGCGATGCCCGAGCCCTTGTCGGGCTTGGCCAGCGGATGCGCCTTCACCTCCACCTCGACGTCGAACAGCGGGGACTTCACCGTGGTGCCGAACAGGCGCTGGTACCGCTCGTCGTCGGGGTGTGCCACCAGGGCCACACAGGCGGGAAGCAGTTCCGGGCGGGTGGTCTCGATGTAGATCTTTTCGCCGTCGGGGGCATGGAAGCTCACCCGGTGGTAGGCGCCGGGCTGCTCGCGGTCCTCGAGCTCGGCCTGCGCCACGGCGGTGCGGAAGGTGACGTCCCAGAGGGTCGGTGCCTCCGCCATGTAGGCGTCACCGGCGCGCAGGTTGTCCAGGAAGGCGCGCTGGCTGACGGCACGCGAGTGGTCGTCGATGGTGCGGTAGGTGCGCTTCCAATCCACGGACAGGCCGAGGGTGGAGAAGAGGTCCTCGAAGACCTTCTCGTCCTCCACTGCCAGTTCCTCGCACAGCTCGATGAAATTGCGGCGGGAAACGACGTCGAAATCACGCTGGTTCTTCGCGGCCTTGGCAGGCGGGCGGTAGTCGGCGTCGTACGGCTTGGTGGGGTCGCAGCGCACGCCGTAGTAGTTCTGCACGCGGCGCTCGGTGGGCAGGCCGTTGTCGTCCCAGCCCATCGGGTAGAAGACGTTCTTGCCGGTCATCCGCTTGTAGCGGGCCATAACGTCGGTCTGCGTGTAGGAGAACATGTGCCCCACGTGGAGCGAGCCGGAGGCCGTGGGCGGGGGAGTGTCGATGGAGTAGACCTCGTCGCGGACCGTGTCCGGGTCAAACGCGTACGTTCCCTCCTCGCGCCAGCGGGCGCTCAGCTTGGACTCGAGCCCCTCAAGGGCCGGCTTGTCGGGGACGGATACTGTCTGGGGTTCGTTGTCGGGCGTGTCTGTGCCCGGGATATGTTCAGCCATGGTGTCTATTCTTCCATGCAGGCCTATGGTCTGAGGCACTGCCGGACTTACCGGACTGTCGGGGGTGTTGCTGCCTGCTTCCCATCCTGCGGTGACTTGCCGAAGTAATGGGCCAGGAAAAAGGTCATGGCCAGGGCTCCGGCCAATGTCGGGATCCGGTCGCGGGAACCTGCTCTGGTCCGGCCGAGCAGTGCTGCACCGCCGGCGGCATTCAGGGCGCTCCACGCGGCGTTGGCCATGGGTCCGGAGAGTCCGACGCCGGGCGGATTGGCAAACGGGGTGGGAAACCTTCGCCCCTGGACAGCGCTGACCCCGTGCGGGACCGCATTGGCGAGGAGCACTCCGGCGAGGAATCTGGAGACGAGGGGCATGGCTGTGTCCTGTTCGGTTGGCGGGCCGGTGGGCTGGCGTATCGAGAGCCTACAGCTATGGCACCAGCCCTAGGCGCCGCACAGCATCCCACTGGGTGGTGCTGCTGGTGCGGGTGGGACCTCAGCAGGTACCACCAGTCCCAAATTGTGGGATGGCGTGCGCGGGTTTGGGCCAACCGCCGCACAGCATCCCACCGGGTGGTGCTTCTGGTGCGTGTGGGGCCTCAGCAGGAAACACCAGTCCCAAACCGTGGGATGGCGTGCCGGACTGGGTCGCTTGCCGCACAGCACCCCTCCGAGTGGTGCTGCTGGTGCAGGTGGGGCCTCAGCAGGCAATACCAGTCCCAAACTGTGGGATGGCGTGCGCGTAGCCCGCGGCTTCTATCCCTCCACACACGCTCCAACCGCCCAGGATGCCTGGTTGCACTCCACCCCGCAGCTTGGAAGAGCAACGATCGGCCGGAGAGACATCATTGTGTGGGGGATGCAGCAACTGGAGGCGTTCCTGCTCACACGTTACGGAGTAGCCAGCTACGGGACGCTGACTGCCAACGGGTTCCCCCGGCGGACGGTCGACCAGGCTGTGCGGACCGGGATCGTCCGGCGCGTGGCCCGCGGGACGTTTGCGCTGCCCCAGGCAGACGCCCGGTTGGTTGATGCCGCACGCAACCGGGCCTCGTTGACATGTGTCTCGGCGGCACACCTTCTCGGCTGGTGGGTACTGACCCCACCGGTAACTGCACATGTCCGGTGCGACGCGGCCCGTGCCATACCCGGCGCGGTCCTCCACCGGGGACAACGGTCGGCACACCGGCTGATAGCGCCGCCGCAGCAGATCCTCCGGGACGCCTTCCGCTGCCTTCCCCGGCTGGACGCACTGGTCATGGCGGAATCAGCAGTCATAACCAACGCCGTGGGACTGCAGAGCCTGCAGAAGGAATTCTCCAGGCAGCAGGACTGGCCGGTCCGGGCACTGCTGGGGACGATTCGGCGAACCACGGCATCGCCGCTTGAGGTCTGCGCGCGGTTCCATCTGCTGAACGCGGGACTACGCGTCGAGACAGAGGTGCTCCTGCCCGGTAGCGGACGAGTTGATCTGCTTGTAGACGGGTGGCTGATCGTCGAGATTGACGGGTTCGCTTTCCACAGCAGCAGGGAGCACTACCGCATGGGCCGGCGACGGTGGAACGCTTCGTCCGCGGCCGGGTGGATCACGCTGCGGATCACCGCGGAACTTGTCCTGCACCGGCCGGACGAGTTTGTGGATCTGGTGAAGAAGACGCGGGATACGTGGGGCCCCCGGTTGCGGCAGCAGTCGCAGTACCAGGGCAGCAGCAGCAGCGGACCAGCAGCCGCGACCGCAGCAGCCGCAGCCGTAACAGAAGGGCTGGACCATCGGAAGAATCCCGGCGGGCACCGGAACACTGGCTAAGGTGTTTCCATGACTGACATGACACCAAAGCGGGCCGTCGTTACCGGAGCAAGTTCAGGGATCGGAGCCGCGGCAGTACGTGCGCTGCGGGCCTCGGGCTGGGACGTCGTCGCCGTGGCCCGCCGCGAAGAGAAACTGCAGGCGCTCGCCGAAGAAACCGGCGCGGAAGCCATCGCGGCGGACGTCACCGACGACGCGTCCGTGGCACAGCTTGCCGAGCAGATCCTGGCGGGCGGGGGAGTGGACGCCCTGATCAACAACGCCGGCGGAGCCTTCGGGCTGGACCCGGTAGCCAGCGGAAGCACCGCGGACTGGCAGCGTATGTACGACGTCAACGTCCTCGGCGCCTTGCGGATGACGCAGGCGTTCCTGCCGGCCCTGCGGGACAGCGGACAGGGATCGGTCCTGCTGCTCACCTCGACGGCGGCATACACCGCCTATGAGGGCGGTGCCGGATATACGGCGGCAAAGGCCGGGGAGCAGATGCTGGCCCGGACCCTGCGGCTTGAGGAAGCCGAGCACAACGTACGAGTCATCGAGATTGCCCCCGGCATGGTGAAGACCGAGGAATTCTCCCTGAATCGGCTGGGAGACAAGGAAGCGGCGGAGAAGGTCTATGACGGGGTCGAAAACCCGCTTACCGCTGAAGATGTTGCCGGGGTGATGGCGTTCGCCCTGAACGTTCCGCACCACGTGAACCTGGACCAGGTGGTGGTGCGGCCGCTGGCACAGGCTGCCCAGCACAAGGTCATCCGCAGCAGCCAGTCAGGTACTGCGCAGCAGCCCGGCAGGTAGTACGCAGCAGCCCGGCAGGGCAGCAGGGCCCCGCCCGGAGGACAGTGCTTCGACAACCCTCCGGGCGTGGCCTAAACTTGACCGGAGCAGCACTGACCCGGCCATCACCGGTGAGCTTCCGGAAGAACAGCCGCATCTGCCCCCGCAGATTGCAGCCCAGTAGAACCGGACGGGTAAGCCCGTCACAGCAGTCAATGAGCGGCAGCCGCGCGGCCCCCAGCACACCGGGGAACGTACGGCGGCAAGCGAGGTGGTACCGCGGTTACCGCCGGTCTTCGGACCGGTAGAGGCCGCCCTCGCATCCTGTTCCACAGCCAGATTCACTTGCCGCTATCAGGATGACGAATATGCCCTCTGTATACCCCAAAGCCAGCACCGGCGACTCAGCCGCTGCTGCTGTTCCCTCCTCACCCCGGTTTCCGGAACTCGAAGAACGCGTTCTGAAGTACTGGGACAAAGACGGCACCTTCCAGGCCTCCATTGACGCCCGTCCGGCCGGAAAAGACGGCGACAACGAGTTCGTCTTCTACGACGGCCCGCCTTTCGCCAACGGCCTGCCGCACTACGGGCACCTGCTGACCGGCTACGTCAAGGACCTGGTGGCCCGCTACCAGACCCAGCGCGGCCGCCGCGTGGAGCGCCGGTTCGGCTGGGACACGCACGGCCTGCCCGCCGAACTCGAAGCCATGAAGCAGCTCGGCATGAGCGACAAGGTCCAGATCGAGAAGATGGGCATCGACAAGTTCAACGATGCCTGCCGCGCCTCGGTCATGAAGTACGCCGGTGAGTGGCAGGACTACGTCACCCGCCAGGCCCGCTGGGTGGACTTCGAGAATGACTACAAGACGCTCAACGTCGAATACATGGAATCCGTCATCTGGGCGTTCAAGACCCTGCATGAAAAGGGCCTGACCTACAGCGGCTTCCGCGTCCTTCCGTACTGCTGGAAGGACGAGACGCCCCTGTCCAACCATGAGCTGCGCATGGACGACGACGTCTACAAGATGCGCCAGGACCAGACGGTCACGGTCACCTTCCCCATCACTGCCGGAGACAACCCGCTCTCCGCGGAGCTCGACGGCGTGAACGCGATCGCCTGGACCACCACCCCCTGGACCCTGCCCACCAACATGGCCCTCGCCGTCGGACCCGAGGTCCGCTACGCCGTCGTGCCCGCAGGCCCGAACGGCACTCAGGCAGGCGAGGGACGTTTCCTGCTGGCTGAAGACCTCGTGGGTTCCTACGCCAAGGACCTGGGGTACGACGACGCCGAGGGCGTCCGTGCGGCCGTCACCGCCGTCCACCTGGGCAAGGACCTGGCCGGGCTGCGCTACGCCCCGCTGTGGAACTACTACACCGACACCGAGAAGTGGGGCACCGCCAACGCCTGGCAGATCGTCACCGCTGACTATGTCACCACCACTGACGGCACCGGCATCGTCCACCAGGCACCCGCCTACGGTGAAGATGACCAGAAGGTCTGCGAGGAATACGGTATCCCCGTAATCCTCTCCGTGGATGAGGGCGGCAAGTTCCTGCCCATGTTCGGCACCGGGGAACTCGCCGACATCGCCGGACTGCAGGTCTTCGACGCCAACAAGCCGATCACCAAGGTGCTCAAGGCAGAGGGCCGGCTGCTGCGCCAGGCCAGCTACGAGCACAGCTACCCGCATTGCTGGCGCTGCCGGAACCCGCTGATCTACAAGGCGGTCTCCTCCTGGTTCGTGGAGGTCACCAAGATCAAGGACCGCATGGTCGAACTGAACCAGCAGATCAACTGGATCCCGGACAACGTCAAGGACGGCCAGTTCGGCAAGTGGCTGGAAAACGCCCGCGACTGGTCCATCAGCCGCAACCGCTACTGGGGCAGCCCCATCCCGGTCTGGGTGTCGGACGATCCCAACTACCCGCGCACCGACGTGTACGGTTCGCTGGCCGAGATGGAAGCCGACTTCGGCCGGCTGCCGCTGAACAAGGAAGGCCAGCCGGACCTGCACCGCCCGTTCATCGACGAGCTGACCAGGCCCAACCCGGACGACCCCACCGGCCAGTCCACCATGCGCCGCGTGGAGGACGTCCTGGATGTGTGGTTTGACTCCGGGTCCATGCCGTACGCCCAGGTGCACTACCCGCACGAGAACGCCGACTGGTTCGAGAGCCACAACCCCGGCGACTTCATCGTCGAGTACATCGGCCAGACCCGCGGCTGGTTCTACACCCTGCACGTCCTGGCCACCGCACTGTTCGACCGCCCGGCGTTCCGCAACGTCATCAGCCACGGCATTGTCCTGGGCTCCGACGGGCAGAAGATGTCCAAGTCGCTGCGCAACTACCCGGATGTGTCCGAGGTGCTGGACCGCGACGGTTCCGACGCTATGCGCTGGTTCCTGATGGCTTCCCCGATCCTGCGCGGCGGCAACCTGATCGTCACCGAACAGGGCATCCGCGACGGTGTCCGCCAGGCCATCCTGCCGCTGTGGAACGTCTGGCACTTCTTCAGCCTCTACACCAACGCCGCGGACAACGGCAACGGTTACGAGGCCAAGGCCTGCTACGACTCCAGCGAGCCGCTGGACCGCTACCTGCTGGCCGCCACCGGCGACCTGGTCCGCGACATGGGCGCTGCGCTGGACTCCTACGATGTGTCCGTGGCGTGTGAGATCCTGCGCGCCTACATGGACACGCTCACCAACTGGTACATCCGCCGCAGCCGTACCCGCTTCTTCGAAGAAGACACCCAGGCCTTCGACGTGCTCTACACCTGCCTGGAGACCGTGTGCCGGGTGGCAGCTCCGCTGCTGCCGCTCATCGGCGAGGAAATCTGGCGCGGCCTTACCGGTGGACGCTCGGTGCACCTGACCGACTGGCCGGACGCGGACCTCTTCCCGAGCGACCCCGCACTGGTGGAACGCATGGAAGCCACCCGGCGGATTGCCTCCGTCGGTTCCTCCCTGCGCAAGGGCGCGAACCTGAGGGTTCGCCTGCCGCTGTCCGAGCTGACCGTCGTCGCCCCGGACGCGAAGGCATTGGCCGGCCAGTTCGCCGCGATCATCGCTGACGAGCTGAATCTGAAGAATGTCCGTCTTGTGGACGCCTCCGACGCGGATCCGGCCGAGTTCGGCATCAGCCAGAAACTCGTGGTCAACGCCCGCGCCGCGGGTCCCCGCCTGGGTAAGAACGTGCAGACGGCCATCAAGGCCGCCAAGTCCGGTGACTGGTCCGTGGACGACGCCGGTGCGGTCACCGCCGGCGGCCTCGCCCTGGAGCCGCAGGAGTACACGCTGGAGACCGTCGTCGAAACGGGCGAAGGGGAATCCGCGAAGGCGGTTGCCGTGCTTCCCGGCGGCGGCTTCCTGGTGCTCAACACGGAGGTCACTCCGGAACTGGCTGCCGAAGGCGCCGCCCGTGATGCCATCCGCGCCATCCAGCAGGCCCGCCGCGACGCGGACCTGCACATCAGCGACCGCATCCGGACCCGCGTCACGACGGGGGAGCAGGAAGCGGCCGCGCTCGAAGCCAACGCCGGCCTCGTAAAGGCCGAAACGCTCACGGACGAGCTGATTGTCACCGGCGGCCTCGCCACCGGCGACACAGACGCCGACAGCGAGAAATACATCGTCACAGTGGAGAAAATCTCATGAGTTCAGCAGACACCCCGTCCGGTTCCATCGACGGGTTCTCCGTGGAGAGCGTTTATGCCGAACTGCTCAGCCGCGCCCCGGAGAACAAGATGGAGCCGCGCATGGCTCCGCTGTTCCGGGCGATGGAGGTGCTGGGGGAGCCGAACAAGGCGTTCCCGATCATCCACATCACCGGCACCAACGGCAAGACGTCCACGGCCCGCATGATCGAGGCCGGACTGCGGGCCTACGGGCTGCGCACCGGCCGGTACACCAGCCCGCACCTGAGCAGCGTCACCGAGCGGATCAGCATTGACGGCGAGCCTGTCAGCGATGAAACGTTTGTCCGGATCTGGGATGAAATCCACCCTTACCTGGACATTGTCGACGCCGAGCTGGAGGCCGCGGGCGAGCCCCGGCTGACCTACTTCGAAGCAGTGACCATCCTGGCGTTCGCCGTATTCGCGGACGAGCCCGTGGACGCAGCCGTGATCGAGGTGGGCCTTGGCGGCATCACCGACGCCACCAACGTGGGCGACGGCTCGGTGTCCGTGGTGACTCCCATTTCGCTGGACCACACTGAGCTGCTGGGTGACGACGTCGCCGACATCGCCCGGGAAAAGGCCGGCATCATCAAGGAGGACGGGTTCCTCATCAGCGCTGCGCAGCCCATGGAGGCCGCACAGGTGCTGCTGGAAAAGGCACACGAGGCCGGCGTCCCGTTCCGCTTCGAAGGCGTGGAGTTCGGTGTGGAATCGCGGGTCATGGCCGTGGGCGGGCAGATGATCACCGTCAACGGCCTGGCCGGCCGCTACGAGGACCTGCAGGTGCCGCTGCACGGCGCCCACCAGGCCGAAAACGCCGCGGTTGCCGTAGCCGCGCTGGAGGCCTTCATCGGCGGCGGAACCAAGGAGCTCGACGTCGAACTGCTGCGCACCGGGTTCCTGACCGTCACGTCGCCCGGCCGCCTTGAGGTGGTGCGGACCGCTCCCACGATCGTGGTCGACGCCGCACACAACCCCGCCGGTGCCAAGGCGGCAGCCGCGGCGCTGCGCGAGGCGTTCAACCTCACCACGCTCGTCCTGGTCGTGGGCATCCTGGCGGAGAAGGACGCCGTCGGGATCCTCAGCGAGCTCCGGGAGGAGCTCGGCGACCTGGTCAGCGGTGTGGTGCTGACCCAGTCCAGCTCGCCCCGGGCCATCCCGGCCGAGGAACTGGTCCAGGACGCCGTGGATGCCGGCTTCGCGGATGAAGACATCCAGGTCGAAGCCGGCCTGGACAACGCCCTCGAATGGGCCGTGGCCAAGGCCGAGGAGAACAACGACCTCTCCGGCGGCGTGCTCGTGGTCGGTTCCATTACCGTGGTCGCGGAAGCGCGCACCCTCCTCGGAAAGTAGGCATGCAGCTATGGCAAAACTGACCAAGGCGCAGCGCGAATGGCGCCCGGGCATGCCCAAGAAGCGCCGTTCCATCAAGGTGATGTTCGCATCCACGGTCCTCACGCTCGAAGCGTTCGTGGTCCTGTTCGGGACGCTCGCCGTTTTCGGCGTGCACCGCGACACTGTTTCCCCGCCGCTGCTGCTCGGCGGCGGACTGCTGCTGGCAGCGGCGATGATCGGAACCTGCGCCGTGCTCTCCAAGCCTGCGGGGCCGGCGATCGGCTGGATCCTGCAGCTGGTGCTCATTGCCACCGGTTTCCTGGACGCCATGATGTTCCTCGTGGGCGGGCTTTTTGCGCTGACCTGGTGGTACGGGCTGCGCGCCGGCCAGCGGCTGGACCGGGAGAACCGTGAACGCGACCGGATGCAGGCGGAATGGGAGAAAGCACATCCCGAAGAGGGGGATGCGGCTGCGGCCCCCGAACCACCCGTCGGCACCGACTAGGCTTAGAACCGATATCCGACCGTTCCAAGGAGATACCCCGTGAGCACCGAGCGCACACTTGTCCTGATCAAACCCGACGGCGTTGAGCGCCGGCTCACCGGCGCCATCCTGGCGCGCATCGAAGCCAAGGGTTACACCGTGGCGGAATTGAAGAAGACCGAGGCCACCCGAGAAATCCTCGAAGAGCACTATGCCGAGCACCAGGGCAAGCCGTTCTACGAGCCGCTGGTGGAGTTCATGCTCAGCGGTCCGGTCGTTGCCGCCGTCCTCGAGGGACAGCGCGTGATTGAAGGCTTCCGGTCCCTGGCCGGAACCACCGATCCGACGACGGCGGCCCCGGGCACCATCCGCGGCGACTTTGGCCGCGACTGGGGTACGGCAGTGCAGCAGAACCTGGTCCACGGCTCCGATTCGGCGGAATCCGCGGCCCGCGAAATCGGCATCTGGTTCAGCTGACACCGGCTTTAGCGTAAATAAGACAGGGAAAGGGCCGGCACCCATGAGGTGCCGGCCCTTTCCCTGTCTTCGATGCTCGAAGCTACGGGATCAGCTTTTCGTCCCGAAGGCGAGCAAAGAGTGCCTTGAAGGCATCCTCGGTACGGCGGTAGCCGGTGAAGCCCGCCACCCGGCTCTTGCTCATGTCCGTCAGCACCTCGACCTTCCGGCCCAGATCGGCATCTGTGTGCCACCACGAGGCCAACCGTCCAAGGTCGGGTTCGGCCAGGCCGTGACGGTCCGCGATCTTGGTCCAGGCATCGGACATGCCGGCCATCTGCTCTTCGAGCGGCCGCGGAGCGGACTCGTAACCGACCGGCTCGACGCCGAACTCCGCGGCGAGCCGCGGCCACAGGGAGCGCCAGCGGAAGACATCGCCGTTGACCACGTTGAAGGCCTCGTTGGCGGTCTGCTCATCCGTAGCCGCCCAGAGCATGTGCTCCGCAAGCAGTCCGGCGTCGGTCATATCGGTGACCGAATTCCACTGGGTCTCCGAGCCCGGGAAAACAAACGGCATCCCGAGTTCGCGGCACAGGGTCGCCTGCACGGCCAGGGTCTGGCCCATGTTCATGGCGTTGCCGACAGCGAAGCCGATGACAGTGTGGGCGCGGTGGACGGACCAGGCGAAGCCCTGCCGTTCGGCGGCCTCCATCAGTTCGTCTTCCTGGGCGTAGTAGAAGTTCTCGACCGGCAGGCGGGGCTCGTCTTCGGAGAACGGGGTGTCCGGCATGGGGCCCTCACCGTAGGCTTCAAAGGGTCCCATGTAGTGCTTGAGGCCGGTCATCAGGGCAACGTGCTCCAGCGGGGCGTCCGCCAGGGCGGTGAGCAGGTTGCGGACCATGGCCGAGTTGACGGCGATGTTCTGCGCCTCCGTCTCCTGCCGGGACCAGGAGGTGAAGAACACATGCGTCGGCTTCGCGCCTTCCAGCGCCTTGGCCAGGGTTTCGGGGGAGCTCAGGTCTCCGGCCACCGGTACGACGGCGGGGCGCGCCGGATCGGGGGCGCCGGGCTTCCGCGACAGGGCCAGGACTGTCCAGCCCTGATCCTCGAGCAGGTCCACCAGTGCGGCTCCGGCGATTCCGGTGGCACCGGCGACCAGCGCCGTGCGGGGGGATTCCTGGCGGGCAGGAATGGTTCTGAGCATGGTTCTCCTCATAAGTTGAAATGCAGCGCTGCGGTGCAAACGTCCGTACGCCTTCCCTTGCGGCAACGGCGAAGCGCCTGGGGAAATTCCTGACGGCTGCCGGAAAGACGCCTAGGCTATGCGCATGGCACTTATATACGACGCTGAACTGCGCCCGGGCAAAATGGAACTCATTTCCGGATGGCTTCCCGGAACCTGGTGGTTCCCCTCAACAGAGCCGGTCCCGGTCCAGAAGCTGGGGTCCTTCCGGTTCGACGACCCCGAGGGTGAGGTGGGCATCGAAACCACCATCGTGGCGGCCGGATCAACAGTGGTGCAGGTTCCGCTGACCTACCGGGGCGCGCCGCTGGAGGGCGCGGAGGAATTTCTGATCACCGAAATGGACCACTCGGTCCTCGGCCGGCGCTGGGTCTACGACGCCCTTGGCGATCCCGTCTACGCCCGGGCGCTGGAGGCCGCCGTGCTCGCGCGGCAGCCGCAGGCGGTCCAGTACATGGACAACGACGGCGTCCGTGAAGTGCTGCCCGAGACCATGCGGGTCAGCAGTACGGGAATGCCCAGCGGTGCCGAGCTGGTGGATGCCCCTGCCTCCGAGCCGGAGGGCTGGGCAGCTTCGGTCCTGACCTCGGGTGGCTGGGAGTTCTCCGTGGTCCGGGTGCTGGATCTGGACGGCCGCACGGCGCCTGATCCCGCGCTCACGGCGACCTGGAAGGGGCAGGACATTCCGGTGGTGCTGGCCTGGGGCCTCCCGCTGGGCAGCTGAGCGGGAGCTAGCCGCCCACGAACGAGTTCAGGAACCGGAAGAAGATGGACGCGGCCGTCGCGATCCAGAGCAGGACGACGATCGGCCAGGACCAGTCGGTAAGGAACCGGACCAGGTTCGCCGGTGCCGGGATGGTACCGGCGGCCAGGTTGCGGATGGTGGTGAAGACAAACAACGGAATCATGGCTGCCCAGACCACGATGCAGTAGATGCATAGGACGTAGATGTCGAACAGGGCCTGGCTCCACAGCCACACCACGAACACCATGCCCAGGGTCACGCCGATCTGCAGTTCGATCCAGTACCACCGGGCAAACTGCGCACCCGCCAGCAGTCCTGCGGCGGTGGTGATCACCACTGCAAAGGCCACGATGCCGATCAGCGGGTTGGGAAAGCCGAAAATCGAAGCCTGCCAGGTCTGGAACACGGTGCCGCAGGAAACCCACGGGTTGATGTCGCAGCTGGTGATGTAGTCCGCGTCGGCATAGACGCGGAGGCGCTCAATGACCAGGATTCCCGACGCGATCCAGCCGACGGCCGCGGTGAGGAGCAGGGTCCAGATGAAGGACCGGCGTTCCGGCCGGACCGCCGGAGCAGCTGTTGTCCCGGCGCCGGAGGCTTCGGCGGGAACGGTTCCGGGAGATGGACGGGCTGCGCTGGAGGGCACGGAAGCTCCTTACGGAGGAGGTGTCGGAAGTAACTATCTGCCTCGAGTCTATGCGCAGAGACGGGCCAAAAAGGCGGCCGTATGCGATAATGAAGCTTGGCTGATGGCGGAACCACATTCCGTCACCGGTCCAGCGACAGGCTTCCGGTTCTGCCGGTGACGCTTCCCATGTAGTTAGCCCATCAATCCGGATGGGAACCAGGGAATCCGCCGGACAGACCTACCCATGGCCGTAACGAAGATTATCCGTTCCACGGGGGTAGCAGGAAAAGCGCCGCTGGTCTTCGAGTGATACCGCGCCCCACAGCTGGCGCGACCTCGGATGACATCCAGACGACTTCCGGCTGGCGGGATGGCTGCGATGCCACCGCACAGCCGACACATTGCCTTGGGGCATTGGAATGTGGCCAGTGCCGCAGGGCCGGAGCTTAGGCCTAAATGAATAATCAGAACGAATTGACCAGTGAACTGAACGCAGAAGCTGCTTCGGTTTCCAACGGGCAGGAGGCGGTCGAAGAGCAGCAGGCGCCCGTCAAGAAGGCAACCCGCAGTCGGCGCAAGTCCGTCCCCGCTTCCTCTCCCGCAGAGCCTCAGTCCCTTCCGGTGGCAGCCGCGGAGACGTCTGCCACGGAAACCCCCGCCGCTGAAACACCTGCCGCAGAAACCCCGGCGAAGCCCAAGCGCACGCGGGCTCCCCGCAAGAAGGCAGCACCCGCCGCAGAGGCGCCTGCCGCACCGGAGGAAACCCCCGAAGCTGTTGCTGAATCTGCTTCCGCCGCCGCAGATGCGGCATCGGCCGACCTTTCCGCCGACGCCGCCCCCGCCGAAGCAGCGCCCGCCAAGACCGTCCGCCGCCGCCGCAGTCCGGCGAAGAAGGCCGCAGCCGAACCGGGTGCCCTTACTGAGAGCGAAGCCGCCGGCGAAGTAACGCTGGCAGCCGGGCCCGAGTCCACCAACACGGCCGAGCCCGCCGCAGAAGCTCCCGCTCCCAAGACCCGCACCCGCCGCCGTGCCAGCACCCCCTCGGGCCCGGCACGCTCCGCGGAATCCGCAGCCGGTGCCGGTGCCGCCGAAGCCGCGGCCGAGCCCGTGCTCCCCGCTGCGGCCCAGGAGGACGCGCCGGTGCAGGACAAGCCGCAGGACAAGGCCGACGCGAAGGCTGAAGCTGCCGGTCCCACCTCGGCACTGGATCCCTTCTCCGTACCGGAATCGCCCACCTCGGTGCTGTTCCACGCCCCCGACCTCACCTCTGTCCGTTCCGTGCCCGTAGTCCGGGCTGCCGAACCGGAAGAGACCGAAGAAGAAGACACTACCGAGGAGCCCGGCCGCTCACGGCGCCGCTCCCGCCGCGGCCGCAGCCGGCAGGGTTCCGACACCGTGGACAGCGGATCGAACGCCGCCGCGGACGACTCGCCGGCGGGTCCCGCCGACAACGAGGCCGACGGCGTCACGTCCCGTCGTCGTCGTCGCCGCCGCCGTGGAGATGCCGACCTGGAACTGACCGGGGGAGCGGACGATGATCCGCCCAACACGGTCACCCGTGTCCGCGCCCCGCGGGCACATGCCGACGCCCCGGTGTCGGACCGCGTCACCAGCGTCAAGGGCTCGACCCGGCTGGAGGCCAAGAAGCAGCGCCGCCGCGAGTCCCGCGAATCAGGACGCCGCCGCCACGTGATCACCGAGGCCGAGTTCCTGGCCCGCCGGGAATCCGTCGACCGCCAGATGATTGTCCGCCAGCGTGACGAGCGGATCCAGATCGGCGTGCTGGAGGACGGCGTCCTTGCGGAGCACTTCGTGTCCAACACCCAGCAGGACTCGCTGATCGGCAACGTGTATGTCGGCAAGGTCCAGAACGTGCTGCCCAGCATGGAGGCAGCGTTCGTGGACATTGGCCGCGGCCGCAACGCCGTGCTGTACGCCGGCGAGGTTAACTGGGACGCCGCCGGCCTCGACGGCCAGCCGCGCCGCATTGAACTGGCGCTCAAGTCCGGTGACTCCGTCCTGGTGCAGGTCACCAAGGACCCGGTGGGCCACAAGGGCGCACGCCTGACCAGCCAGATTTCCCTGCCCGGCCGGTACCTCGTGTACGTTCCGGGCGGCTCGATGACCGGTATCTCCCGCAAGCTCCCCGACGTCGAGCGCAACCGGCTCAAGAAGATCCTCAAGGACCACCTGCCGGAAAACGCAGGCGTCATCGTGCGCACCGCCGCCGAAGGTGCCAGCGAGGAGGAGCTGATGAATGACATCAACCGGCTCCGCGCGCAGTGGGAGAACATCGAGGCGAAGTCCAAGTCCACCAAGACCCTCCCGCCGGAACTGCTGTACGGCGAGCCCGACTTGACCATCAAGGTGGTCCGTGACGTCTTCAATGAGGACTTCTCGAAGCTCGTTGTCTCCGGGGAGGAAGCCTGGGACACCATCGAGGCCTATGTCACCTACGTGGCACCCGACCTGGTGGGACGGCTCGAGAAGTGGACCAAGGACGAAGACATCTTCTCGGCCCACCGGATCGATGAGCAGATCGCCAAGGCCCTGGACCGCAAGGTGTTCCTGCCCTCGGGCGGCTCCCTGGTGATCGACCGCACCGAAGCCATGACTGTGGTGGACGTGAACACGGGCAAGTTCACCGGCAGCGGCGGCAACCTGGAAGAGACCGTCACCAAGAACAACCTGGAAGCGGCCGAAGAAGTGGTCCGCCAGCTGCGGCTGCGCGACATCGGCGGCATCATCGTCATCGACTTCATCGACATGGTCCTTGAAGCCAACCGTGACCTGGTGCTGCGCCGCCTCGTGGAGTGCCTGGGCCGGGACCGGACCAAGCACCAGGTGGCAGAGGTGACGTCGCTGGGCCTGGTCCAGATGACGCGCAAGCGCATGGGCACCGGACTGCTGGAAGTCTTCGGCGAGACCTGCGAGCACTGCGAGGGGCGCGGCGTCGTCACGCAGGACGTCCCCGTGGAGCACCGCCGCAGCACCAGCCACACGGCCAACGGCCACGCTGTTGCCGACGACAACCACCAGCAGCACCTCAAGCAGGAGAAGCAGTCCCGCGGTGACCGCAAGCGCAACCGCAGCCGTGGACAGAACGGCAACGCTCCCGCCGTCGAGGAAGCGGCACAGCAGGACGAGCCGGTGCAGGAGGATGCCGAGCGGCAGGCGAAGGCCGAAGCCGCCCGTGCCGCCCTGGCCAGCATCGCTGCGGCAACCGCCGCCGCACATGAAGTAGTGGATGCGGCGGTCAACGGCAACGGAGGAGCCGCCGAGCCCGCAGCCGGAGACCAGCAGGTCGACGATTCGGGCACGGAGCCCGGTGCGGTGTTGAACATCCAGGGTGAAAACGTGGTGGTGCCCCGCCGCCAGCGGCGCCGTCCGGTCAAGGAAGAACCCACGCTGACGCTTGAAAGCCTCACCGAGGCCTTCAACGAGGTGGCCTCTGCTGTCTCCTCGGAACAGAAGGCCCCGCAGAGTGCGGCACCGCCGGCAGAGCAGACGTCCCAGCCTGACCGGGAACAGCCGGTCCGGGCGCAGGAGACGCCGGCCCGTCCGGCGCGGCGCCGCAGGGCTGCCAGCAGCCCGCAGGGCGCAGCCGAGGTGACGGCACCGGCTGCGGGGGAGTCCGCTCCTTCCGCAACGGTCCGGCACACGGCTACGGCCGCGGCCAAGGCACAGGTGGCCCCGGAGGAGAAGACCGCAGCTCCGGCCCCGGTCATCCTGGGCGTCGGCGTGCCGGCCTCCGAACTGTAGCCGCACAGGAACCGCAGCGGGCGGCCTGGTCCTTCGGGACCGGGCCGCCCGCGGGCGTTAAGCCGTCAGTCCGACCCGCCCCGGGTGCCCGATGCCCGGAACTGCCGCTGCATGGGATAAAGTAGAAACCGAGCAGTGGCACCGGTTCGGTGGCGCGTGGCCCGGCCGGCAGATGCAGCGCATTTGCGGGTTATGGGGCCGTTAGCGTAGCCTTGAACTTCGGTGCGAACGCCTTCCAACCGTTTATCGGTTCAGGCGGAACTGCATGGCGCTGGGCGGGCCAATCTGGCCCCACCCAAATGCGCATCCAAGTATTAAACGTCGAGAGAAGTGAGTTCCCAAGTGGTGTACGCGATTGTCCGCGCTGGCGGCCGCCAAGAAAAGGTTTCCGTCGGAGACCTCGTAACCCTGGACCGCGTCCCCGGTGGAGCCGGTAGCACCTTTGAGCTGCCTGCCCTGCTTTTGGTTGATGGCGACAAGGTCACCTCTGCTGCACAGGACCTGGCCAAGGTTACCGTGACTGCAGAAATCGTCGAGAACTTCCGGGGTCCGAAGATTGTCATCCAGAAGTTCAAGAACAAGACCGGCTACAAGAAGCGTCAGGGCTACCGCTCCTCGCTGACCAAGGTCAAGGTTACGTCCATCAACTCCTGATTCTCCTGCCGGCCCCAGGGCCGGGACCGCGGGTGTGATCCCGCCTGAGGGTTTCAATATCAGTTAGCAAAGGCAGGCAAAGAAATGGCACATAAGAAAGGTGCGAGTTCCACTCGCAACGGTCGCGACTCCAACGCCCAGTACCTCGGCGTAAAGCGTTTCGGCGGCCAGGTTGTCAAGGCAGGCGAAATCATCGTTCGCCAGCGCGGCACCCACTTCCACCCCGGTGAGGGTGTTGGCCGTGGAGGCGACGACACGCTGTTCGCCCTGGAAGCAGGCGCAGTTGAGTTCGGCAGCCGTCGTGGCCGCCGTGTCGTGAACATCGTGGCTGCAGCAGCCGCCGAGTAATCACCGGCAATTAGCTTTTCCGACGGGGCGGGCCTTGATGGCCCGCCCCGTCGTTTTTTAAGCCAAGTAGAATTGGCATGATCAAGTAGTTCCTTTGAAGGAGAACCATGGCCAGCTTTGTAGACCGCGTAGTGCTGCATGTTTCGGGCGGTACAGGCGGCCATGGTTGCGTGTCCGTCAAGCGTGAAAAGTTCAAGCCGCTGGGTGGGCCCGACGGCGGCAACGGCGGCGACGGCGGCGACGTCATCCTGCGCGTTGACTCCAATACCACCACCCTGCTGGACTACCACCACGCCCCGCACCGCCACGCCACTAACGGCGGCAACGGGATGGGTGACTGGCGCAACGGTAAGACCGGCGAGACGCTGATCCTCCCCGTTCCGGACGGCACGGTCGTCAAGAACAAGGCCGGCGAGGTCCTGGCGGACCTGGTAGGGGAGGGCAGCGAGTACATCGCAGCCGCCGGTGGCCAGGGCGGCCTCGGCAACTCCTCGCTTTCCTCGCAGAAGCGCAAGGCCCCCGGATTCGCGCTGCTGGGCGTCCCCGGCGAAGAGTCCGACATTGTCCTGGAGCTGAAGTCCATTGCCGATATTGCACTGGTCGGCTTCCCGTCGGCCGGCAAGTCATCGCTGATTGCGGCCATTTCCGCAGCCCGGCCGAAGATTGCCGACTACCCCTTCACCACGCTGATCCCGAACCTGGGCGTTGTCCAGGCCGGAGACGTGCGCTTTACCGTCGCCGATGTTCCCGGCCTGATTGAAGGCGCCTCGGAAGGCAAGGGCCTGGGCCACAACTTCCTGCGCCACGTGGAACGCTGCGCCGCCCTGGTGCACGTGCTGGATTGTGCCGCACTGGAAACGGACCGCGACCCCATTGGGGACCTGGAAGTCATTGAGCGCGAGCTCGAGAAGTACGAAGTGGACATGAGCTACGCGGGCACCGACGGCGACGTCGTGCCGCTGAACCGCCGTCCCCGCCTTATCGCACTGAACAAGGTGGACGTTCCTGACGGCCGCGACATGGCTGAGTTCGTGCGGCCGGAACTGGAGAAGCGCGGCTACCGCGTGTTCGAGGTTTCCGCGTCCAGCCACGAAGGCCTGCGTGAACTCGGGTTCGCCATGGCTGCCATCGTCAAGGACGCCCGGGACGCCGTGGAGAAGGCTCCGCCGCGCATCCAGCCGCCGGTCCTGAAGCCGCGCGGCGTCAACTACAAGGGCGGCTTCCTGATCCGCCGCGAGGAGCGCAACCTCGAGCCGCTCTTCCGCGTCCTGGGAGAGAAGCCGGTTCGCTGGGTCCAGCAGACCGACTTCACCAATGACGAAGCCGTGGGCTACCTGGCGGACCGCCTGGCTAAGCTGGGCGTGGAGGAGAAGTTGTTCAAGGAAGGTGCCAAGCCCGGTGACGCCGTGGTCATCGGCGAGGGCGACGGCGTCGTCTTCGACTGGGAGCCCACGATGATCGGCGGCGCGGAACTGCTTGCAGCTTCCCCGCGCGGCAGCGACATCCGTGTCGAAGACTTCTCCCGTCCGACCCGCGAGGAAAAGCGCGGCGACCACCAGAAGCGCAAGGACGCCCGCGCCGCCGCCCGTGACGAGCTGGAAGCCGAGCGCAAGGCCGGTATCTGGACCGAGTCCGTGAACTACAAGAACTCCCCACGGCCCGCAGAGGGCACCGACGGGGAGTAACAACACCTTCATGGTCCCGCAGCGACCGTGAACAGCGCATAGGCTGGGCAGGTTATGAGTGAACACACCGAATTCGCCGTACCTGCCCGCCGTGCGTTAACCGCCCGTTCCGGCCTGGCCCGCGCCCGCCGGGTGGTGGTCAAGGTCGGCTCCTCGTCCCTGACCTCCGTGGCCGGTGGTATTTCCGATGCCGCCCTCCGGTCCCTCGCGGACGTGCTGTCCGCCCGGCATGCCCAGGGCACCGAGATCATCCTGGTGTCCTCCGGCGCCATTAGTGCCGGGCTGGCCCCGCTGGGCCTCACCAAGCGCCCGGCGCAGCTTTCCTCCCAGCAGGCCGCGGCCAGTGTGGGGCAGGGCCTGCTGATGGCCCGCTACACCGCCGCCTTCGGTGCACACGGTGTGACGGTCAGCCAGGTGCTGCTGACCGTTGAGGACCTGATGCGCCGCGCCCACCACGCCAACGCGCACCGGGCCATGGAGCGGCTGCTGAACTTCGGCGTCCTGCCGATCGTCAACGAGAACGACGCCGTTGCCAGCCACGAGATCCGCTTCGGCGACAATGACCGGCTCGCCGCCCTCGTGGCGCACCTGGTGAAGGCCGACGCACTGATCCTGCTCTCCGACGTCGACGCCCTGTATGACGGTCCACCCTCCGAGGGCGCCCGCCGGATCCCCGAGGTCACCGGGCCCAGGGATCTGGCGGACGTGCGGATCGGACGGGTCGGCAAAGCCGGCGTGGGCACCGGCGGGATGGCCACGAAGGTCGAAGCCGCCACCATTGCCGCCGAGTCCGGCATTCCCGCCCTGGTCACGTCCACCGCCAACGCAGCGGCAGCGCTGGCCGGCGAGGACGTGGGGACCTGGTTCACCACCCGCGGCAGGCGCCGGTCCATCCGCCTGCTCTGGCTTGCCCACCTGGCCCGCATCCAGGGCACCCTGGTGCTCGACGACGGCGCCGCAGGTGCAGTGGGGGACCGGCACCGGTCCCTGCTCCCGGCCGGAATCGTTGCCGTGGACGGACAATTCGAACCCGGGGACGCCGTTGCGCTGGCGGATACCGCCGGCCGGGTGATCGCCCACGGGCTGACCAACTACGGCTCCGACGAGCTGCCCTCCATGCTCGGCCGGTCCACCCGGGAACTGTCCCGGGAACTGGGCCGCGGATATGAACGGGCGGTGGTCCACGTCAACGACCTCGTCCTCCTGCACCGGAATGAAGCGCAGCCGGGACCGCAGGCCGGGAACGGCCCTACACTGGGGACATGACTAACACCATCGATGCTGCTGCAGGTGGACCGGAGACCGCCGAGACTTCGGCCGACAGTGTCGAAGCCCGGGTCCACGCCCTTGCAGACCGTTCCCGGACCGCAGCGCGGCGCCTCGCCGGAGCCAACCGTGCCTGGAAGGACCGTGCCCTGCTGCGGATTGCGCAGAACGTGAACGCGGAGCAGGACGCCATCCTGGCGGCCAATGCCGAGGACGTGGCCGCAGGCCGGGCCAACGGCACCTCGGCCGCACTGCTAGACCGGCTCTCGCTGACCCCTGCACGCATCACCGCGCTGGCTGCCGCCCTGGAGAATCTCGCAGGCCTTCCGGATCCGGTCGGATCGGTGGCCCGCGGCCAGACGCTGCCCAACGGGCTGCGGCTGCGCCAGGTGCATGTTCCGCTGGGCGTGGTGGCTGCCATCTATGAAGCCCGCCCGAACGTCACCCTCGACATTGCCGGACTGGCGCTGAAGAGCGGCAACGCGGTCCTCCTGCGCGGCGGCAGCGCTGCCGCCGCAACCAACAGCGTGCTGGTCGGCATCATCCGCAGCTCCCTCGAGGACGTGGGGCTGCCCGCTGACGCCGTGCAAAGCGTGGATCAGTACGGGCGTGAAGGTGCCAACGTGCTGATGAAGGCACGTGGCCGTGTCGACGTGCTGATTCCCCGCGGCGGCCGCTCCCTGATCCAGTCCGTCGTCACCAATGCCACCGTTCCCGTCATTGAAACGGGGGAGGGCAACGTGCACATCTTCCTGGACCGCAGCGCCCCGGTGGAGATGGCGGTCGATATCCTGCTCAACGCCAAAACGCAGCGGCCCAGTGTCTGCAACACCGTCGAAACCCTGCTGATCGCCGAAGGTGCTCCCGCGGCACCCGACGTCCTGGCTGCGCTGGCCGCCGCCGGCGTCCGCCTGCATGCCGACCCCCGGGCCATGGAACTGCTCCCATCCGGCGTCACCGCCGAACCGGCCGACGACGGCGACTGGGGCCGTGAGTACATGGACCTGGACCTGGCCGTGGCTGTGGTGGACACCCTGGACGACGCCGTGGCGCACATTCGGCGCTGGACCACCGGCCACACGGAAGCGATCATCACCAATGACCTCGCCAACGCCGAGCGGTTTATCGCCGAGATCGATTCGGCCGCGGTGATCGTTAATGCCTCCACCCGTTTCACCGACGGGGGAGAGCTGGGGCTGGGCGCGGAAGTGGGCATTTCCACGCAGAAAATGCATGCCCGCGGACCCATGGGATTGAAGGAACTTACCACCACCAAATGGATCATCCAGGGCGACGGCCAGATCCGCCGCTGACGCCGGGAGCCGGACCCGCGCCGCGTCTGGCTGCGATGTGCCCGCGGTTGCGCGTACCATTGACCAAGAACCCGTTCCGCCGGTTGTCCTGCGGAACCCATTGATCTCTAGGGGAAATACATGCTGATCCAGCTTACGGGCGCCGTGTTTACTGCTGCCGAAGAACACCACGTTGACCTGCCGGCGTCTCCGTACGTCTACGGCGGGGTGATCTTTGCAGCGCTGCTGCTGCTGATGCTGATCACGGTGTCCTTCAGCAACGTGGGCAACCGCCACACGGCCGAGCCGGAGCACGTCGATCCCCAGCGCCAGTTTCCCGACAAGCATGACCACGGCCAGGCCATCCGGGACTGACCTGGTACGTGCAGCCAGCGGAGGCGTTCTTCCCCATGGGTGAACGGCAGCGGACGGAAGCCAACGGACAACGCAGGTTCCGTCTGGGAGTCATGGGCGGAACGTTCGATCCGATCCATCACGGCCACCTGGTGGCGGCCAGCGAAGTGGCCGCAATGTTCGATCTGGATGAGGTGGTCTTTGTGCCCACGGGTGATCCGTGGCACAAGCCGGCCGCCCAGCAGGTAAGTCCGGCCGAGCACAGGTATCTGATGACGGTGATCGCCACGGCGTCGAACCCGCGCTTCACCGTAAGCCGGGTCGACATTGACCGGGCCGGTCCCACGTACACCATCGATACCCTGCGGGACCTGAAGGCGGCACGGCCCGAGGCTGAGCTGTTCTTCATCACCGGGGCCGATGCCATGGCACAGATCCTGTCGTGGAAGGACATCCAGGAGCTGTGGTCACTCGCGCATTTCGTGGGAGTGACAAGGCCCGGGCATGTGCTCAAGGATGTAGGCCGCGACGACGTCTCCCTGATGGAGGTGCCGGCCATGGCGATTTCCTCCACGGACTGCCGGCGCCGCGTGGCTGAAGGCAACCCCGTGTGGTACCTCGTGCCGGACGGCGTGGTGCAGTACATCGCCAAGCACCGGCTGTATGCCGCCGTCAGCTAGACACCGGATTCCGCGGAAACCGAAACAGAACCAGTAGCGTCAACACATAAACCGGATGGGTAGGAAATGACTAACGGTCCAGAGTCCGCGCCGCGGCGCAGCCGCCGGGCGGCCGACGTACCCGTGGATTCCCCGGCCGGGCCGCGGGAACGTGAGTCCCAGCAGCGCGCCCGCGACAGGGAGACGCTGCGGACGTATAAGGCCCTGGCCGAGATCCCTGAGCGTTCGGTTCCCGAGACTGCTCCGCCCACCCGCCGCCAGCTGAGGCTGCAGCAGCAGCAAAGGCTTGCAGCAGGCGGCGACCGGGCCGCGGAGGTCCAGCCGGCGGACGGACCAGAAACCGGGCCCACCGCATCCGCTGCCACCGATGCACCCCTGCGCAGGGAACGGCGCCGCCAGTCGCCGTCGACCCCGGTGGGGGACAACCAGCGGGACAACCAGCGGGACACCCAATGGGACACCCAGTCGGCCGCAGCCGGGCCGGCACCGCGCCGGGACCGCACACCATCCAGTGACCAGGCGCCGCTGTCCCGCCGCCAGTCCCGCAGCACTTCTCCGGCCGTCGAGGCGTCCGGAACCCCGGCCCCGGATGCCCACGCAGCACGCGTGTCGGCGCCGCAGGCTCCGGTACGGGACGCCGTCGGAACCCCCGCTGACGCCACGGACCCGAACACCGACGTCGAGGGCATGAGTGTTGAACAGGCACTGGTGGCCCGGCAGGCACTCGAAGGCCAGGCCCGCAACCACGTTGCCGCCATGGAAGCCCTTGGAGCGGAGGATCCGCAGGCCGTCGACCTGGAACTGCTGGCGCAGCAGAAGGCCCTCGCCGAACGGGCCAAGGTCCTGAACCGCCGCACCCAGGCCATCCAGAAGCTGTCGCAGGAAAACGAGCAGCGCAGGCCTTCGTCCGGTGACCCCACCACCGCGCATAACCTGGCCATGGTCACACCGCTCGAGTTCGTCAGCGTCCCCGGCATGGAACACCCCGTGATGAAGGCACCGCCCACATCACACGTGCCCATCGTGACGTCCTCGACACCGGTGGCCGATCCCGAAACGCCGCCTGCCGGAGCCCTGCCCGTTGTTCCGGCCCAGCGTCCGGCATCCGTGCCGCGCCGGGTCCCTGCCGGGGCCACTGATGTGCGCCATTCACGGATCCTGGCCCGCGCTGATGCGCTGGTCAACGCACCCCTCGAAACCGAGGAAGCTGCGCGTCCCATCGGCGCCCGCAGCGCCTTCGGGCTCGACCCCCTAGATGTCATGACGGCCGGACTCGGCCGTATCCGGAGGCTGCGGTTCGCGGTCGCCGGTGTTGCAGGTCTGGGCACACTTGCCCTGATCGTCGGAGTACTAATGATCGTCGGCGGCCTTGGCGGCTGACCGATTACCCCAAGGAGAAACACTTTGAGCGCCACCGAATCTTCCATTGACATTGCGCGGGCGGCGGCCAAAGCGGCGTCGGCCAAGATTGCCGACGACATCGTCGCAATCGACGTCAGCGAACGGCTCGCCATCACCGACGTGTTCCTGATTGCCTCGGCCTCAAACGAGCGCCAGGTCAACTCCATTGTTGACGGCATCGAAGAGGAACTTGCCAAGATGGACCTGAAGCCGGTCCGCCGCGAAGGACGAAGCGAAGGACGCTGGGTCCTGCTCGACTACGCCAACGTCGTCGTGCATGTCCAGCATGAGGAGGACCGGGTGTTCTACGCCCTGGAACGTCTGTGGAAGGACTGCCCCGAGGTTGACCTTCAGCTCGAAGACGCCCCCGCCGCCGTCGAGTCCGAATAACCCCGCACTCATGAGTGCTCCTGCGCCCTGGGACCCCGGAACTGAATCGCGCCGGGTCGTTTTCTGGCGCCACGGCCGCACCGAATGGAACCGGGTGGGCCGGTTCCAGGGACAGCAGGACATCGCCCTCGACGTCGACGGGGTGCGGCAGGCTGCGGAGGCCGCCGCAGTGCTGCGGTTCCTTGAACCCGCCAGTATTGTCTCCTCGGACCTCAGCCGTGCCCTGAACACGGGCCGGGCCCTGGGCACCGCAACCGGCCTGGCCGTCGCGCAGGACAAGCGCCTGCGCGAAACCTTTGCCGGGACATGGGAGGGACGCACCTTTAAGCAGATTGCCGAGCAGGATGCTCCGCTGCTGGCCGCCTGGTCAGCAGGGGTCGGCAGCGCCCGGGCCGGCGGTGGTGAAACGCGTATCGACGTGGGCAGGCGCGTGGCCGAGGCCGTGACCGAGGCCGTCCAGGCACTTCCCGCAGGAGGCACCCTGGTGGCGGTAAGCCACGGGGGAGCCATCCGTGCCGGAATCTGCGCCCTGCTGGGACTGCCCACCGAGTCCTGGGCGGTTATCTCGGGCGTCTCCAACTGCCACTGGTCCGTCCTGCAGGAAAGTCCGGACCGGCACGGGAATTCGGCCTGGCATCTGGCCCAGCACAATGTGGGGCTGGACTCCCTTCCCAGCGGTCCGGTCGAGGGCTGACAAACGGTCCTTCCGGCCCTTGGGACGGCGGCTGGCTGGATTTTGCGCTCCTGTTGATTTGTACTAAGGTAGAGGAGTTGCTTCGCCCCGGTGAACGGGAAAACGGCGCAATAAACCTTTAGTTTTGGGGCTGTGGCGCAGCTGGTAGCGCACCTGCATGGCATGCAGGGGGTCAGGGGTTCGAGTCCCCTCAGCTCCACCAAAACCTTCGGGAAACCGGAGGGTTTGCGGTGGAAGATCACTGAATGTTTGGGGCTGTGGCGCAGCTGGTAGCGCACCTGCATGGCATGCAGGGGGTCAGGGGTTCGAGTCCCCTCAGCTCCACCAACTAACCGCTGGAACACGGGAAATCCTGTGTCCGGCGGTTTTTTAGTGCCCGCAACACCCCTCCTCCGTTGTGACGCAGCTCTCACTACTGGTCGCCACTAGCTCTTCCGTTCTCCCTCCAGCGGCCTTAGGCTCCTCATTGTCACACTGACAATAAATCAGGAGAGCGCCATGAATGCAGTACTGGACTGGATGAACTCGCCCGCGGCAACCCTGCTTGGAGCACCGGTCAGCTGGATCGAAGTCATCGGGTTCGTCACCGGTGCGGCCTGCGTCTACGGCGTCGCCCGGCAGAAGGCCTGGAACTGGCCCGTGGGCATCATTAACAACATCGCGTTTATGGTCCTCTTCTTCGGAGCCGGGCTCTACGGCGAGACCCTCCTGCAGGCCGTGTTTGCCGCTGTCGCCGTTTACGGGTGGTACAACTGGGTCCGCGGCGCCAGGGACACGGAGCAGAAGAGCGACCTGCCGATCCGTGACGCAAGCCGGAACGAGGTTGTTGCCGGCATCGCCGCCGTCGTCCTGGCCACCGTGGGGATCGCTATGATCCTCACCCACGGAACCGACTCGGAGGTTCCCTGGCCCGATGCCTTCGTCCTGGCCGCGTCGCTCCTGGCCACTTACGGGCAGGCCAGGAAGATCTTCCAGCACTGGTACGTCTGGATTGCCATCGACCTCGTCAGCGTTCCGCTGTACTTCTCCCGCGGACTCAACCTCACCGCCATCCTCTACATCGGCTTCACCGCCCTCTGCGTCTACGGCCTTATTGACTGGAAGCGCACGCGCACCGCGGCAGTACACCCGGCTGCCGCGGCCGGAAAGATACCGGCATGAGCCTATTTGCCCGGGGTGGCGTGATCGGCTTGCGATGCCGGCAGCGAGCGGGGGCTGGATCCTTGTTGCCGGCGGGAGCCTGATGACACGCGAAGAAGAGCAGTTCCTGCACGCGCCCAGGGCGTATCCCTCCGTCGCGCTGACCGTGGATCTGGTCGTCTTCGCCGTCAAGGGAAGCACCCTCCACGCAGCCTTCGTCCGCCGCGGCGGGCACCCCTTCAAGGGTGCATTGGCTCTGCCGGGCGGCTTCGTGGGACCGGATGAGGATGCCCTCACGGCCGCGTGGCGCGAGCTGCAGGAGGAAACCGGGCTGGATCTGGGCTCGCACCGCGCCTACGTCGAGCAGCTCGCCACCTACAGCTCACCTGTCCGCGATCCGCGCATGCGCGTCGTATCCGTCGCGCATCTGGCGCTGCTCGGAACCGACGGCAGCGCCCTGCCCGCGCTGGACCCGGGCACCGGCACCGCAGCCGCGCAGTGGCTGCCCGTGTATGACGTCCTCGCCAAGGAGACGCTTGCCTTCGACCACCGTGAGATCCTTAGCGCCGCTCTTGACCGCCTCGCCGGCAAGATCGAATACAGTCTCACCGCTGCCAAGCTCCTGCCTGAAGAGTTCACCCTCAACCAACTGCGCCGGGTCTACCAGGCCGTGTGGAACACCGACAAGCTCGACGCCGGCAACTTCACCCGCAAGATGGCTGGCGCCCTGCGCGACACCGGACGCAAGGTCGTGCGCGGGAAGGGCGCCCCGGCAGCGGTGTTCACCGTCAAGGACGAGTACCTCAGCCCGCCGATGATGCGCCCAGCTGAGGGTTGACCCGAAGCGGATGGTCAGCCCTGACGGACCCTCAGCGTCCGTCCCGCCAGGTCCGCAGCAGCCCGGCAACAATGAGTCCCTGCCCTGCGCAATAGGTCAGCATCACCAGGGGATTGGACCAGTCCGGCATCTGTTCGGGCAGGAAGATCCGGCCGGCCAGGACCGTATCCGAGGCCAGGAACAGCAGGCCGCCGGCTGCCACCATGGGCCGGCACCGCGCGGCCGTCGCAGCCGTACCCGCGAGGACAATGCCGTATGCGGCCACCGCGGGAGCCAGGCCACCTAGCGCCGGCCAAAGGACCACGAGCATCAGGACCCACCACAGCGGGAAGACCAGGGCCCACCGGGGAAGCCGTCCGGCACCTCCGTAGCGCGCCAGCAGCCAGATATAGCAAATGTGCGCCAGTCCGAACGACCCGAGCATGACGGGCAGCTCCGGAGCCGACGGGAAGAACGTACCCGCGCCATCACCGATCCAGGAGAAAAACAGGGCGGCCATCAGCAGCACCCCCGGCAGGACACCGCCGGCAGCCCGGACAAGGCCGCGGCCGCCCCACAGGGCCGCAACGGCAAGCAGCGGCATCAGCGTCAGCTTGGTTGGTTCCGCAATGTCTGGGGCGTCCACGGCGCGGGCGGCGATGTGCACTGCGGACGCAGCAATAAACGGCAGGAACCCCCACCACCAGGCGCGGGACGTGGCAGAGGTCTGGCTATGGGTGGGCGCGGCGGTCACGGCACTCCTTCGGGTCGGCTGCAGCCCATCGTACGGTGCCTCCGGCACTGTGGCAGTTAGGCGCCCAGCACCCGGTCCAGATAGGCGTTGGCGAAGACCCGGCCCGGATCCAGCTGCTCCCGTACCGCCAGGAAGTCCTTGAAACGCGGGTACCGCTCCGCCAGTGCTGCCGCTTCCAGCGAATGCAGCTTGCCCCAATGCGGCCGCCCGCCGTGGGCGAGCATAATTTCCTCGACGGCGTTGAAGTACTCGGCGAAGTCCTCCCGGTAATAGCGGTGCACGGCTATATAGGCTGTATCCCGGCCATATGCGGTGGACAGCCAGCGGTCATCGGCCGCCGCCCAGCGGACCTCCACGGGAAACGAGATCCGCCAACGGCGTTCCTCGATCAGCTCCCTCAGGGCGGAGAAGGCCGGGCCAATGCGGTCGGCAGGAACGGCGTACTCCATCTCCCGGAACCGCACGTTGCGCCGGGAGGTGAAGACCCGCGCAGAGGCGTCCGAATAGTCCCGGCCACCGAGCAGCCGTGCCGCTGCGGCGTTCACGGCAGGGACAACCGCCGGTAGTGCACTGCCTACGGCACAGGTACCTCGGAACACGGTGTTTGCCAGCAGGGAGTCGTTGACCCAGCGCGCGGCGGGACCGGGCGGACGGCAGCGGGCGGAGCCGGGCAGGCGGGTGTTCGACTTGGTGGCAGCGCGGTCGGTGTGCGGAAACCAGTAAAACTCAAAATGGTCGGCTGCTTTCACCCGGTCGTTTAGTCCCTCAAGCACATCCGCCAGGGGCTCGGATCGCTCCTCGGCCTGGAGTACGAACGCGGGTACGCATTGAAGGGTGACGTCGGCGATGACACCCAGGGCACCCAGTCCGAGGGCTACGGCCGGGAGTAACGGATCGTCGCCGCCCACCCTGAGCAGGCCGCCGTCGGGCTGGACCAGGGTCACGCCCACCACTTGGGTGGCCATCCCGCCGAACCCGGCGCCCGTTCCGTGCGTTCCGGTGGAAACTGCACCGGCGACGGACTGCCGGTCAATGTCGCCGAGGTTCGGCATCGCCAGTCCGTAAGGTTCCAGCAGCGCCGGGATCCGATGCAGCCGGGTGCCGGCCTGTAACCGCACCCGGCACCTTCCAGCGTCCACTGCGACCACCCCCTGCAGGGCGCTGAGGTCCAGTTGGACGCCAACGGTGGCGGCAATGTCGGTGAAACTGTGGCCCGCCCCCACGGCCTTGATCCGCTGCCCGGCACCTGCGGCGTCGGCCACGCAACGCTGGAGGCCGGCGGTATCGAGCGGACGCTCCACGCGAAGGGGTTGCGCAGTAACGTTCCGTCCCCAGTTTTCCCACCCGGCGCCCGACGCCCTCACAGGAACGCCTTCCCCTCGCCGCGGTAGGTGGGCAACGTGTCCACGATCTTCCCGCCGGCCACGACCTGGTACTCGTTGAGGTGTTCGGCCGGCTCGCCGCTCTTGGCGTGCCGGAACCAGACGCGGTCACCGGGATACAGTGTCCCGGCAGCCGCACCGCGCAGGGGAGTCTGTACCTCTCCCGCCCCTTCCCGCGGGAGGAAACGCAGATCCGGCGGCCAGACAGGCCGCGGGAGACGGCTGGCTCCCGGTGGCCCCGAGGCGATCCATCCGCCGCCCAGCACGGTGGCGGTGTCCGACGTCGGACGGCGGACGACGTCGAACGCGTAGGCAGCTGCGGGGGCCGGCGTAAACGCACGGTAGTTGTCGAACAGGTGTCCGCCGAAAAGTCCGGAACCGGCCGTAATCTCGGTGACCGCCGGGTCCGCCCGTGTGGCTTCGATGGAGCCGGTGCCGCCGCCGTTCACGAATTCGAGCGGGGCCAGATCGCGCAGCCGCCCGGCAATAAGCTGCCTGCGGCCGAGGAGCTCGGCCATGGACCGCGGCTGCAGGTGCCGCATGAGGACATTCCGTGGGCCCGCCCCGGGAACCGCGTCGCCCACGCCGGCCACTTGGGCTTCGTACATCATCAAACCCACCAGCCGGAAGCCGGGACGGGCGGCGATCCGGCGCCCCAGCCCGACGGCGTCGTCCGGGGTATGCAGAGGAGACCGGCGGGTGCCGATGAAGCCCAGTGCCGGCGCCTGCCAGGAGGCATCCGCATCCAGACAGATACGCACCTCCGGGCGTTGACCCGCCGGTGCCACATCGTCCACCAGGTCCAGCTGGGACTCGTCGTCGACCATCAGTGTCACCCGGGCGGCCAGCCGTTCGTCGCCGAGGAGCCGGGTGAGGGCCGCCCGGTCCGTGCTGGGATATCCCACCACGACATCAGCGCACCGCTCTGCCAGCCACAGGGCTTCGGGGAGCGTGTAGCTGAAGACGCCTTGAAAACCGGGGAGCTGAAGCAGCGCCTCAATGACGCCGCGGACCCGGAGGGACTTGCTGGCGATCCGCAGGGGCATGCCGCCGGCGCGCCGGAGCAGGTCCGCAGCATTGGACCGAAGCGCCTCCAGCCCCAGCACCGCCACCGGTGCGGGAAGTACCGCGGTGGCCTCCGAGAGTGCGGGCCAATAGGTTTCGGGGGTCAGCCAGGGACGGGATACGGCAGTTCCGGATGTGTCCGGCGTTCCCGGCACGCCGGGCGGGAACAGCTGCAGAGGGGGAGCCGGAGTCCCGGCGTCGTTGCGGTTACCCATGGTGACCTCCGTTGTCTGCACCTACCCTAAACGCGGAACGCCGCTCCCTCCAGCTCGCAACGCGCGGCCACGGCCGGCATGCGGGCATGCAGCAATGTCACAGGTAAACACCAGACTTTAGGGTTAGGGTGGTCACATCTCTAGAGCGAATCCGCTCGCCACGCCGGCTGGGAAGTCGTACACCACCAGAAGGCCGCATGAGCATAACCGCTTCCTCCACTGCACCCGTTGAAGAAAACCCGAGCGAAAAGAAGCCGCGCCGGAACAACGTCACCAGCACCTACTCCGGTCTGCTCAAAGCAGTCCGTGACGAAGGCCTGCTGAAGCGCCGGAGCTCTTTCTACATCACAACGTTCGTTTTTCTGTGCATCGGCCTGGTCGCTGCTGCAACGGGGTCGTTCTTCATCGGGGAGAGCTGGTTCCAGCTGCTCATCGCCGCCGCACTGGGCATTCTCCTGACCCAGTTGGCCTTCATTGCCCATGAGGCATCGCACCGGCAGGTCTTCGAATCGGGACCGGCAAATGACCGGGCCGGCAAGTTCGTGGCGAACGCCGTCGTCGGCATCAGCTACCAGTGGTGGATGAACAAGCACAGCAGGCACCATGCCAACCCCAACACGGTGGGCAAGGACCCGGATATCGACATGGATACCATTTCCTTCCTGCCGGAACAGGCCGCAAAGCAGAAGGGCTTCATGGCCTGGTTTGCCCGCCGCCAGGGCTGGCTGTTCTTCCCGCTGCTGACGCTTGAGGGAATCAACCTGCATGCAACGTCCATCAAGCACCTGTTCCAGAACAAGCAGGTCAAGGGACGCATCTCGGAACTGGTCATGGTCTTCACCCGGCTCGGCCTGTATCTAGGCGCCGTATTCTTCTTCCTGCCCGTGGGAATGGCTTTCGCCTTCATCGGGGTGCAGCTCGCCGTCTTCGGCGTATACATGGGCGCTTCCTTCGCGCCGAACCACAAGGGCATGCCCATCCTGCCCAGGGACTCCAAGGTCGACTTCCTCGGCCGCCAGGTGCTGACGTCCCGCAACATCGTGGGCCGCGGCATGAACACCCTGATGGGTGGACTGAACTACCAGGTGGAGCATCACCTCTTCCCGAGCATGCCCCGGCCGTCGCTTGCCCGGGCCAGCGAACTGGTGAAGGAACACTGCGCCAAGCATTCCATTCCCTACACCGAGACCACCCTCGTGCAGTCCTACGCCATTGTGGTCCGGTACCTGAACGAAGTGGGCCTCTCCGCCCGCGATCCGTTCGACTGCCCGGTCCGGTCCAAGTACCGTATCTAGCCTGCGGATCCGCTGGAGCAACGGCGGATACCCGCGGTCGAAGCATCTGACAGACTAGGAATATGACAAAAAACCCCGCAGTCCGTCCGGCGGAGAAGACTCCCGTGGCCCATCTCGGCATGCGCATGGAGGACTCCCTGCATGCATGGCGCGACGAACGTGCCCGCAAGCGGGGGGACGTGCAGATCGTCCTCCCCTTCACCGGATACGGCTCCACTGAATGGGTGCGGGTACTCGGCAGGGTCATCCTGGCCAAGCCCGGCTACTTTGACGGCGCCGAGAAGTCGATGGCGTCCAAGGCGATCGCCGACGGCATCCGCGGTTGGCGGAACTTCATGAGCCCGCCGGTGAATAAAGCCACGGTCACCGTCGTGGTGGGCGACCAGAAGCACGTCGTCACCGCGGACCGCGGAGGAGTGGTCGACGCCGTCCTTCCCGCGGATCTTGCGCCGGGCTGGACCACCGTACTGCTTCGTTCCGAAGACGGCGAGGAAACCACCGCGCCGATCTACGTGGTGGATCCCGCAGCTGAGGTGGGGGTGGTGTCCGACATTGACGACACCATCATGGTTACTGCCCTTCCGCGGCCGATGCTGGCAGCCTGGAACACCTTCGTCCTTGACGAGCATGCCCGTACGCCCACGCCGGGCATGGCAGTAATGATGGACCGGCTGGCACGGGAAAACCCCGTGGGCCCGGTGCTGTACCTTTCGACCGGCGCGTGGAATGTTGCCGCCACCCTCACCCGGTTCATCACCCGCAACCTCTACCCGGCGGGTCCGCTGCTGCTGACCGACTGGGGCCCCACCACGGACCGCTGGTTCCGCAGCGGACAGGCGCACAAGCGCACGCAGCTGGAACGGCTGGCCCAGGAATTCCCGGACATCAAATGGCTGCTGATCGGCGACAACGGCCAGCACGACGAAGAGATCTACGCGGACTTCGCCCACCGCCATCCGGAGAACGTCCGGGCCATCGCCATCCGCCAGCTCTCGGCCGGGGAAGCGGTGCTCGCCGGCGGGCGAACGGGCAAGCCGGGGGAGACTCCGGTGGATGTCCCGTGGATCTACGCGCCCGACGGCGCCGGAATGGCCCGCCAGCTGGCCGACATCGGCCTGCTGACCGACGAGGGGTAACCCTGGCTTGCCGGTACCGGTCCGGTACCGGCCCGCGGGCCTAGGCGTCGTCGTCGGCCTCCGTGTTGATGATCCGCAGGATCCGGCGGAGGTCCATGGCCAGGGCCGCCGCCGCGTCCACCGGGCTTTCGGCTGAGCCGGAAGTATTAACCAGGCGCACCAGCTCCACGAGTGCCTCCGTCGCCGTCGACTGCTCCTCGCTCCCCGGATCCCAGATCTCCACTGCCTCGCCGCAGGCATTCACGGCATTGGCCAGCGGGGCGGTCAGGGAGGCCGGGACGGCTACGTGCTCCGGATTGCGCCAGATGGCATCCGTGAGGACTTCGGTCATGTCCTTCACATGCCGGGTGGCACGTTCCATGGCCCGCAACGCCCGGTAGTCCGCCGTGAAATCGCGCCGGTATTTGCGGCTGCGGATGTTCCCGTGGCGGCTGTTGTCCGCCAGCTCCACTGCTTCGCGGACCTCCCGGGTCAGGGCGTCCAGTTCGCTTTCGCGCTGGGCCCAGTCCTCGTGTTCGGGCGGCCAGGTTTCCTCCATTGCCGTTCCCATGTCC
Organism: Arthrobacter sp. zg-Y877; assembly: GCF_030373105.1. Taxonomy (NCBI): domain Bacteria; kingdom Bacillati; phylum Actinomycetota; class Actinomycetes; order Micrococcales; family Micrococcaceae; genus Arthrobacter; species Arthrobacter sp. zg-Y877. Next base: position 716,961 of record NZ_JAUCPU010000001.1, on the reverse strand, counting down.
CGCAGCTGGCGCGCCAGCGACTTCCGCAGCGTCACCAGTCCGTTGACCGCGCCGTTCAGGTGCAGCGGTGGAAAGACGAGGGCGTTGACGGCCAGGCCGACAACCACTCCCACCAGCATCTGCACCCCGTAGCCGAACGAGTATCCGTCCGGGTCGTCACCGCCCAGAACCAGCACAAACAGCGCGGCCATCGGCACGTATTCCCGGCCGGACGCGCCCAGGAAGCGCAGCCCGCCCAGCAGCACGCCGATGCCGACGATCACGGAAATGGTCCAGACGTTCGGGGTGCCGATCAGCAGTGCCCCCAAGGCCAAGAGCATCCCGGTAGCAAGGCCGGCGAGGGTCTCCATGCCGGTGCGGAATGAACCGGACACTGTGGGGTACATGCTGACGATGGCGCCCAGCGGCGCATAGTACGGGTACTGCGACGCTACCCCCGGGACATGCGGGGCTACTGTCCAGGCGATGCCGACGGCCAGGGTGGCCTTGAAGGCGAGCTGGAAACGGGTGTAGCGCAGGACTCCGGTCACCCGGTTGGTAACGGCACTCAATGACCGTTTGGGGAGTGTTTTTTCACCAGTGGTCATGCTTCGAGTATGGCCCGGGCCCTCCTCCGGAAACGACTTTTCAGCCCTGCTGAAGGCCGGATGTGGGGAGCGGCACTATGCTCCGCCGGCCCAGCACATCGGCCAGCCGGTCCAGGAAAAGGCCGACCTGGACATTCTGTTCGTGGATGAGCAGGGCGAAGATGCTCCGTGCCAGCCTGATCTCGGCGACATCCAGCACGACCGTACCGGCAGGGCGGTCCAGCATCGCCAGTTCCGGCACCAGCGCCGCACCGAGACCGGCGGAAGCCATCGCCAGGCTGGCGTTGAAATCGTCGCAGTAGGCGGCCACCCGGGGGTGGAGGCTGCAGCTGGCGAAAAGCCGTTCAATCACCAGTGCATCTGGGGTGCCGGGGTGATGCATTATCCAGGGCATTCCCGCGAGCTGATCGGCGGTCACCTCGGCGCCGCTGCGGATACCCCAGGATGCGGGCAGCACCACCCGGAAGTTGTCGTCGCCCAGCCACCGGCGGCTGATCGAGGAGGGCCAGGCGAGCCCGCCCTGCCCCACCTGGTACACCAGCGCGACGTCGAGGTTCCCGCCGGTGCGCAGCCCCTGGATGGTCTGCGCGGGTTCCGCCACGGATAGCAGCAGGTCAATGCCCAGGTCGCGCCATCCGGGCGAGGCAAGCAGTTCCGGCAGGGCGAAGGTGGCCAGGCTGGGGAAGATGCCCAGCCTCAGCTCCTGTCCGGTGCCCGGCCCGGGCCGGGCGGCTGATGCCAGCAGCGCGTCCATATCGGTGAGCACCTTCACGGCGTGCCTGGCCATCACGACGGCGGCTTCCGTGGGGGATACCGTGCGCGCGGAGCGTTCGAACAACCGCGTCCCGGTGTCCTTCTCCAGGGCGGACATCTGCTGGGACACTGCCGAAGCGGTGCAGCCCAGCCGCAGGGCCGCCGCGGCAAACGATCCGGTGCGGATCACCTCCAGCAGCGTCTTCAGGTGCACGGGGTTGACCATCCGTGTGCGCTCCTTCCCCACCCCGGCGGGGCGGACCACCATATCTAGTGTTGACCGGCACTAGAGCCGACACGCCCACCGTACGCGACACGCATGAATCTTGCCTGTCCGGTCACATGTGCATCCGGTTCTGCACAGGCTGTGGAGAACCCGCGCCGCGGCGCGGAAATCCCGCCTAATTACGCGGCGTTCCCTGTGCACAAACTGTGGACGGACGCCCTGCGTAATGACATACTTGTAATACATCATGTAGGGGTTCCACCTTAGGGGGCGCACTAGATGTAGTGTCTGGGCATGGAACTGGATGTAGTATTTAGGAACAGACTTCGAGAGCTTCACCAAGCTCCACAAGCCGCTATCCAGCACCATGGATTCCAGTAGCACCAGCACCACCAAGCAGCACAGAACAGACTTCATGCTTCACTAGGGGAGACCACGCCATGACCGTTACGGTTTACACCAAGCCCGCCTGCGTACAGTGCAACGCCACTTACCGTGCCCTCGACAAGAAGGGCATCGTGTACCAGAGCGTGGACATGTCGCAGGACCCCGAGGCCCTCGAGCGCGTCCGCTCCATGGGCTACATGCAGGCGCCTGTTGTCGTTACCGAGCAGGACTCCTGGTCCGGCTTCCGGCCCGACAAGATCGAAGAGCTCGCCCAGGCGCAGGTTTCCTCCGTAGCCTAGGCCTGCGCCGCCTAGGTGCTTCTGAGGATCTACAAGTCCCCGGTTTCCCCTAAGCAGCACCCCGTACCACCCGCGCACTACCCGTCAGGAGCGCAGCAACCATGACACTGGGGATGGCAGGCCGGGCCGGCATCGCGCCGGCATCGGCATCCGCAGGGGATGGGCAGCCGGAAACGGATGCGTCCCTGATCTACTTCTCCTCAGCCTCGGGATACACCCGCCGCTTTGTGGACAAGCTAGGGGTCCGCGCGGCCCAGCTCCCGCTCCACACCTCCCAGCCAACACTGCTGGCCCTCCGGCCCTACGTGCTGCTGCTTCCCACCTACGGGGGAACCGCAGCCCAACCGGGGGCGGCAGCCCGGGGAGCCGTTCCCAAACAGGTCATCAAGTTCCTGAACAATGAGCGCAACCGCTCCTTGATCCGGGGAGTGATCGGCGCGGGCAACACAAACTTCGGGGACTCCTATTGCCTCGCGGCGGACATCATCGCCGTGAAGTGCCAAGTCCCCGTGCTGTATCGATTTGAACTCATGGGCACGTCCGAGGACGTTGCCAAGGTTAACGAAGGATTGGAAAAGTTTTGGACACATCAGTCGCAGAAGCCGGCGTGACGGACTCCAAGGAGCTCCCGGAGGCTTACAAGGGGCTGGGCTACCACGAGCTCAACGCCATGCTGAACCTGTACGGCAAGAACGGAGAGATCCAGTTCGACGCCGACCGCGCTGCTGCGCGCCAGTACTTCCTCCAGCACGTTAACAACAACACGGTCTTCTTCCACGACCTGGAAGAGAAGCTGGAATACCTGGTCAAGAACGAGTACTACGAGCCGGAAACGCTCGACCAGTACTCCATGACCTTCATCAAGGAGCTGTACACCCGCGCCTACAAGAAGAAGTTCCGCTTCGAGACCTTCCTTGGTGCGTTCAAGTTCTACACCTCGTACACGCTGAAGACCTTCGACGGCAAGCGTTACCTGGAGCGCTACGAAGACCGCGTCTGCATGGTTGCCCTGCACCTGGCCCGCGGCGACGAGCAGCTCGCAACCCAGATGGTGGATGAAATCATCGAGGGCCGCTTCCAGCCGGCCACCCCCACCTTCCTTAACGCGGGCAAGGCACAGCGCGGCGAGCTGGTCTCCTGCTTCCTGCTGCGCATCGAAGACAACATGGAGTCCATCGGCCGCTCCATCAACTCCGCACTGCAGCTGTCCAAGCGCGGCGGGGGCGTTGCCTTCGCACTGACGAACATCCGCGAGGTCGGCGCGCCGATCAAGCAGATCGAGAACCAGTCCTCGGGCGTCATCCCCGTGATGAAGCTCCTCGAGGACAGCTTCTCCTACGCCAACCAGCTGGGCGCCCGCCAGGGTGCCGGTGCCGTGTACCTGCACGCCCACCACCCGGACATCAACCGGTTCCTGGACACCAAGCGCGAGAACGCGGATGAGAAGATCCGCATCAAGACCCTCTCGCTCGGCGTCGTCGTCCCGGACATCACCTTCGAACTGGCCAAGCGCGACGAGGACATGTACCTGTTCTCCCCGTACGACGTCGAGAAGGTCTACGGCATGCCGTTCTCCGACATCTCGGTCACCGAAAAGTACTACGAGATGGTGGACGACGCCCGGATCAAGAAGACCAAGATCCGTGCCCGCGACTTCTTCCAGACCCTCGCCGAGATCCAGTTCGAGTCCGGCTACCCCTACATCATGTTCGAGGACACGGTGAACCGGGAGAACCCGATCGAGGGCAAGATCATCATGTCGAACCTGTGCTCGGAGATCCTCCAGGTCTCCCAGCCGACCACGTACAAGGATGACCTGTCCTACGACGAGACCGGCAAGGACATCTCCTGCAACCTTGGCTCGCTGAACATTGCCAAGACCATGGATTCCCCGGACTTCGGCCGCACCATTGAAACGGCCATCCGCGCGCTGACCGCGGTGTCGGACATGAGCCACATCGGCTCGGTGCCGTCCATTGCCAAGGGCAACGACATGTCCCACGCCATCGGCCTGGGCCAGATGAACCTGCACGGCTACCTGGCGCGTGAGCGGGTCTACTACGGCTCCGAAGAGGGCATCGACTTCACCAACATCTACTTCTACACGGTGGTTTACCACGCCGTGCGGGCATCGAACCTGCTCGCGATCGAGACCGGCCGGAAGTTCGCCGGCTTCGAGCGTTCCAAGTACGCCACGGGGGAGTACTTCGACAAGTACACCAACCGGGAATGGGTCCCGCAGACCCAGCGGGTCCGCGAACTGTTCGACGGCGTCCACATCCCCACTCAGGCGGACTGGGAGGCGCTGAAGGCTTCGGTCATGGAGCACGGCATCTACAACCAGAACCTGCAGGCCGTACCGCCCACCGGGTCGATTTCCTACATCAACAACTCCACCTCCTCCATTCACCCGGTGGCGTCGAAGATTGAAATCCGCAAGGAAGGCAAGCTGGGCCGCGTGTACTACCCGGCGCCGTACCTGACCAACGACAACCTGGAGTACTACCAGGATGCGTACGAAATCGGCTACGAGAAGATCATCGACACCTACGCCGCTGCCACCCAGCACGTGGACCAGGGCCTGTCCCTGACGCTGTTCTTCAAGGACACCGCCACCACCCGCGACATCAACAAGGCGCAGATCTACGCGTGGCGCAAGGGCATCAAGACCATTTACTACATCCGCCTGCGCCAGCTCGCGCTGGAAGGTACCGAGGTTGAGGGCTGCGTTTCCTGCATGCTGTAAGGCCTGCCGTCACCGCATCCCTCTCCCCGAATTTTTGAAGACAAGGAACTATTCATGACCGAGAAGCTGAAGCTGATCGAAGGCGTCGAGGCGATCAACTGGAACCGGATCCAGGATGAGAAGGACGTTGAGGTCTGGAACCGTCTGGTCAACAACTTCTGGCTGCCGGAGAAGGTGCCGCTGTCCAACGACGTCCAGTCCTGGGCCACGCTGACTCCGGAAGAGCAGCAGCTCACCATGCGCGTCTTCACGGGCCTGACCCTGCTGGACACCATGCAGGCCACCATTGGTGCTGTCTCGCTGATCCCCGATGCGCTGACCCCGCACGAGGAAGCGGTCTACACGAACATTGCGTTCATGGAGTCCGTGCACGCTAAGAGCTACTCCTCGATCTTCTCCACCCTGGCTTCGACCAAGGAGATTGACGAGGCGTTCCGCTGGTCCACGGAAAACCCGAACCTGCAGAAGAAGGCCCAGATCATCACGGATTACTACCGTGGCGATGATCCCCTGAAGCGCAAGGTGGCTTCCACCCTGCTGGAGTCCTTCCTCTTCTACTCGGGCTTCTACCTGCCGATGTACTGGTCCTCGCGGGCCAAGCTCACAAACACCGCCGACCTCATCCGCCTGATCATCCGTGACGAGGCCGTGCACGGCTACTACATCGGCTACAAGTTCCAGCGCGGACTGGAGACCATCCCCGAGGAACGCCGCCAGGAGCTCAAGGACTACACGTACGAGCTGCTCTTTGAGCTGTACGAAAACGAAGTCCAGTACACGCACGACCTGTACGACGGCGTCGGCCTGGCCGAGGACGTCAAGAAGTTCCTGCACTACAACGCCAACAAGGCGCTGATGAACCTGGGCTACGAAGCCATGTTCCCGTCCACCCTGACGGACGTAAACCCGGCCATCCTTTCGGCCCTGTCCCCGAACGCCGACGAGAACCACGACTTCTTCTCCGGCTCCGGTTCCTCCTACGTGATCGGCAAGGCCGTGAACACGGAAGACGACGACTGGGACTTCTAATTCCTGGGCTGGACCAGTCCAGCTGAGCTGACGCAATGCCGCCGTGGCGGGCCTTCCGGGTCTGCTGCGGCGGCAGCGCTGTTTAACCCACGGAATGTTCTTCTTCCAGCCAACCCAGGACCCCGTATCTCAGGGCAAAGGCCACGGGGACGAGGGCGAGGAAGATCAGCAGCCCGAAAAGCATTGCGGGGCCGCCAATGTGTTCGATAAACCCTGCATGGGCGAAGACACCGGCGCAGAGCACCGCCATCACGCCCAGCGAAACCGCCGCGGTGTTGGCCCATCCCGTCGACCCACGTGCCGCGGACCTATTCACTACTGAGGCCGAAACCAATTGCCAGGCTGCCAGTAGGGCCACCTCGAAGGCGACCACCGCTGCCCCGATGACTGTGACGTACGGGGAGGCAAGATACGCAACCTCCGGATAGGCATCGGCGGCGCCGGCCGCCAAGCGCGGAACAGCCACAACCTGAAGCAGCACGGCCGTGAGGGCGAACGCCACGACGGCGCAGCGGAGGGGGAGGGCTTCCTGCCGAGTCATAGCGCGATCCTCGCCCTGCCTGACAGGGCTGTCAACCACGGTGGCGTAGCTCCTTTTTCCTTCCCGCTGCCGAACCAGCAGTAAAGACCGATTACGGGTGGACCCTGCTCATCCGGCCCCTTAGCCTTCCGCCCATGACTGAACAAGACCCCGCACCGAAAATCGAACCTCCACTGGCCGGAACGGAAATCGAGACCCTGTTGGGTTCCCTGGACCGGCAGCGCGCCACCTTCGCCTGGAAGACCGGCGGCCTGGATACAGCCGGCCTCACCGCCACTGTCGGTGCCTCCGCCATTACCCTGGGCGGGCTGCTCAAGCACCTGGCCGGGGTAGAGGCCGTGAAGTTCACATGGCAGCTGAGGCGCCAGGACCCTGGAGCCCCGTGGAATGCCGCTGACTGGGAACACGACCCGGACTGGGACTGGCGCACCGCAGCAGACGACACCCCGGAAGAGCTTTATGCCCTGTGGAGCGACGCCGTCGGACGCTCACGGCAACGCCTTGCCGCCGCACTGGACGACGGCGGACTCGACCAGCTGCTGCCCGCCATCGAGGGCCAGACCGGGAGCCTGCGCCGCATGCTGATCGACCTGATCGAGGAATACGCCCGGCACGTGGGACATGCGGACCTGATCCGCGAGGCCGTGGACGGACTGGTGGGCGAGGATCCGCCGGTGGACGTGTCATGGCCTGCGCCCGCGGCTGCCGTCTCCTATCCGGCTCCCACCGCAGGCGCGTAGCCTCGACCCATGGGAATTGGCGCTGCCTCACCCGCTGTGCGCACGCGTGGGCTGCATAAGTCCTTCGGCCGCGTTGAGGCACTGAAAGGCATCGACTTGGATGTCCCAGCGGGAAGCGTCTTCGGGATCATTGGTCCCAACGGTGCCGGCAAGACCACCCTGATGCGCCTGCTGCTGGACCTGCTGCGGCCCAGCTCCGGGGAAGTAACCGTCCTCGGGGCTAATCCCCGCCGCGGAGGCCCGGCCCTGCGCCGTCAAATCGGGTTTCTGCCGGGAGATCTGGTCCTAGCGGACAGAGTCAGCGGACGGGAACTTCTCCGCTTTTTCTCGCGCATCAGCGGACCGGTCGATCCAGGAACCGTTTTGGCGCTGGCGGAACGGCTCGACCTGGACCTCGGCCGCCCGGTGCGTGCCCTGTCCAAGGGGAACCGGCAGAAACTCGGACTCATTCAGGCATTCATGCACCAACCCCCGCTGCTCATCCTGGACGAACCCACCAGCGGATTGGATCCGCTGGTTCAGCAGGAGTTCCTGGCCCTGGTGAGGGAGGCAAGCAGCAACGGCCAAACCGTGCTGCTCAGTTCGCACGTTCTCAGCGAGATTGAGGAGGCCGCTGACACTGTGGCCATCCTCCGGTCGGGGACGGTGGTGTCAGCCGCCAGCACCGCCGACATCCGGGCTTCCGCCGGCTGCCGTGTGCGGATTGGAATCACTGCGGCAGAGGCACCTGCGCTGATTGAACGCCTCCGGCGGGTGCCCGGATTCGAACTGCTGCAGGTGCCCGCCGACCCCGGGCACGGGGATGCAGCCTCACTCCATGCCCGGTTCGCGGGGGACATGCCGGACCTGATCACGGCTCTGGCGGGATATCACCTCCTCGACCTGGTGGTGCAGGAGCCCGACCTCGAGGAGGCCGTTCTGCGGTTTTACGGGCCGGAGAGCGCTGCCGGGCCGGCCGGCGGCGGTGCCGCCGGATGAGCCGCCTCCCCTTGTTCAGCCGTTCCCTCGCCGCGTCCTGGCGCCCGCTTCTGGGATGGGCGGCGGGTATCCTGGCTGTCCTGAGCCTGTACCTGCCCCTTTATCCGTCCCTGGCCGGCCAGGATTTTCAGGATCTCCTGCAGAGCCTGCCGCCCGAACTCATTTCCGCGCTGGGCTATGACGAGCTGACGACCGGCGCGGGCTACACCCAGTCAACGTTCTTCGGCCTCATCGGCTTCGTCCTCTTCACCATTGCCGCCATTTCCTGGGGCACCCGGGCGATTGCCGGCGACGAAGAGAGCGGGACCCTGGAACTCGTTCTGGCCCACGCCGTCAGCCGGGTGCAACTTGTCCTGGAGCGCAGCGCCGCCATTGCTGCGCGCCTGTTGCTGCTCGGCCTTTTCACCGGCCTGGCCGTGCTGGCCTTCGACCGCCCCGCACAGCTCGTACTGATTCCCTCCCATGTCTGGGCCGGGTGTGCGGCGCTCGTTGGGCTGGCACTGCTGACCGCGTCAGTCGCCCTGGCTGCCGGGGCATTCACCGGCCGCCGTGTCTGGGCACTTGCGGCTGCCGTTACGGCCGCCGTCGGCGGGTATGCCCTCAATGCAGTGGCGAACCAGAATCCGGACCTGGACTACCTCCACTCCTGGACACCGTACAACTGGGCCTTCGGTGCCAGCCCGCTCAGCAACGGGGCCGATTGGGCCGGGCTTGGTGCCCTGTATGGAACAAGTGCGCTGCTGGTGCTGCTCGCTGCCTTCGCACTCACCCGGAGGGACATTGGCACGTGATCGGGTGCCCTGTGCAATGATGTGCCTCACCAATCACGACGACGGGGCGGACGTTGATGCGCGGAACACGGGGATTTGGAGCAGCGGCGGCTTTGGTGCTGCTGCTGTCCGGCTGCACGGCGGCCGGTCCGGAGGATGAGGGCAGCCAGACGGCTCCGGCCGGGGACGGCCTGTCCTCGTTTGCTTCCGTCGACGACGCGTACGACGCCGTAGCCGCCGTCCTGGACTGCGACCCTGCCACCACCGCCGAACCCGTGACCATCGAGATCGACGGGCATCTGCCGGCGTACCGGATGTGCACGGAGGCCGTTGAGGTCATCCATTACGAAAATGAGGCAGACCGGTCCAAGGCCTCGGACCTGGTTCACGGTGCGGAAAGCGGACCTCCGTACTTCGCCGAGGGCAGTAATTGGCAGGTGCTGGTTCTGCCTGGCCGTGAGGGGCAGGTTCCGGGCCCCGATGAAATCACCGCTCTGGCCCGGGAGCTGGGCGGCCGTTACGTCAGGATGTCGGGCTAGCTTGATGCCCAAGCCCCGGCGGAATCAATCAGCCGGCGGCCGTTGCCGTTGCCGCTTCGTGGCAGCCCGTTGTTTCTTTGCATCGAGGCGGCGGTAGTTCGAGCCCCGGGTGGGTTTGGTGGTGCGGCGCGGGGCAGGTCCGGGCGCCAGCCCGTCTGCCGCGAGGGCGGCGAGCTTGGCCAGGGCTGTTTCCCGATTGCGCAGCTGGGAACGTTGCTCGGAGGCCGTCACGGTCAGCACGCCAGACACCAGCCGGCGTTTCAGCCGCTGCAGCAGCAGCTGACGTTGCTGTTCCGACAGCACCGCAGAACCGGCTACGTTCCAGGAGAGTTCGACGCGGCTGTCCGAGGTGTTGACGTGCTGGCCGCCGGGGCCGGACGACCGGGAGAACCGCCAGTCGAGTTCAGCCGCGGGAATCGTGAGCGCGGGAGACACCACCAAATCCATCCCTCCAGCGTCGCACGGTTGCGGGGCGGGAGACGACTCCGGGGCCTTGGTGATCTCCCCGCTCATCGGGTCACCCGGGCAGCAGGTCCCACAGTTTCTGCGTGGTCTTCCAGCTGCGGATCGTCATCGACTTATACAGCGGGGAGGCCGCGATGGCGCTGAGCCGGCTTTTGGTCAGCTCGGCGCTGAGCCGCTGGGAGTAGATGACGCCGTCCCCGGCCCAGACCGTGTCTATGCCTTCCCGCGGCCGGAACGCGCTCAGGGCGGTATCCCTGTCGATGCCCATGAGGAAGATCGCGTCGGAGTGATAGAGGTCCGGCCGTTCGCCGAAGTTGTCGGGCCGGTGCTCGACGACGGCCTGCAGCTGCGCGCGGTCCAGCACCAGGACCTTGACGAGTTCGTCATCGAGGTCGAAATGGTCGGTGAGGGCGGCTTCGATCCTGCTGCCGATCGAGGCGGCGTCATCGTTTGACGCCAGGAGAACATTCCCGCTCGCGATATAGGTGGTGACCTGCTGGTACCCGAGGTCCGCCAGTTGCCCCCGCAGGGCCTGCATGGGGACCTTGTTCCGCCCGCCGACATTGATGCCGCGTAGGAGGGCGAGGTAGGAAGGCATGTTCCCACCCGGGTTGTCCGTCACTGCACCGGTATGCGGCGGCGGATTTCGCGCACGGTGCCCGACGGATCGGGGGAGTGGTCATGGGATTCCGGCACTGTCACCAGGACCGCGTGGGGCATGCGCTTGGCCAGCTTCTCGGTGGCGTCCATGATCACCGGGTACGTGGTGGTTCCCCGCAGGATCGTGACGGGCACCGAGACCTCCGCCATCGCCGTCGTGGGGGTCGATACGGCCTGTGAGAGGCGCGCGTCGTAGACGGTGGACTGGGCCAGCGGAACCAGGGCACCGAACATGGGGCTGGACCGGATCTGCTCGATGAACGGTTCGGACAGGCCGATGCCTTCCCGCTGGAAGGTGGTCACGGCATCGGCAGGGTTACCCGAATCAACCAGGGACTGGAGCCGGTCCGGAAGGTCGTCCGAGGGTTCCCCTTCACCGAAGCGGAAGGGCGGCTCGGAAAGGAACAGGTGGCTGATGGGTGCTCCTTCCGCCGCAGCCAGCAACGCCAGCATCGCCCCCGAAGAATGTCCGAGGACCACCGCGTCACCGCCAACGGCGTTCAGGACCGCCGTCAGGTCCTCCACCTCCCGCTGCGGAGAGTAGGGGGACGTGTCGCTGCTTTCCCCGCGGGCACGGCGGTCCACGGTCACGGCCTGGAACCCGGCGTCTTTCAGCGCGTCGGCCAGCGGGGCGCCGGCGTCGGAAGTTGAAAAGGCGCCGCCGACAATGATGACCGGCGGCCCGTGGCCCACCTGGTCAAAGGCGATGCGGGTTCCGTCTGCAGAGGTGGCATACAACATGACCCAGATCAGACCACACCGCAGCCGCCCGGGCAATCAGTGGTTCCGCAACGGCCGTCCCGGACCGGCAACTAAGTACCGTGTGCCGGGCTCCGCCCTAGCCTGCAGGGTCATATGCGACGGCGACGTCCAGCACCCAGACGACGCCGAAGCGGTCCTGCACCATTCCGTAGGCGGGGGAGAAGGCCGAGGGCGCCAGGTCCTGCAGCACGGTTGAGCCGTCCGCAAGCCGGTTCCAGAGATCGGTGATCTCCTCCGCCGAGTCGCCGCGGACCGAGACGAAGAAGGATTTGTCCCCCTGGTCATAGGGAACGCTGGACGGGACGTCGTAGGCCATGACCGCGAAGCCGTTTCCGCCGAGGACCTGCCCGAACTTCACCTGGCCGGCCTCCTCCGGCCGCTCGACGCTGTAGGCGTCCTCGTTGGTCACGACGACCAGGGAGCCGCCGAAGACCGAGTGGTAGAACTCCAGCGCCGCCTTGGCCTCGCCGCGGAAGTTCAGGTGGGGTGTGGTGGTGACAGACATGGGTTGCTCCTTCTGGATAGCCCGGGTATTTCCCGGTAACACCCAGTCTTCTCGCGGTAGAGGTCAGGTTCTGGCCGCTACTTCGGTTATTTTTTTCGTATGACCACCACGACGTCGCGGCTCCTGCAGCTGCTTTCACTCCTGCAGACTCCCCGGAAGTGGCCTGGGCAGGCGCTGGCGGACCGCCTCGAGACCAGCCCCCGGACCGTGCGCCGCGACGTCGACCGGCTCCGGGAGATGGGATACCGCATCTCCGCGCTGAAGGGGCCGGACGGGGGTTACCGCCTGGAGGCGGGGTCCGAGCTGCCGCCGCTGCTTTTCGACGAGGACCAGGTGCTGGCGCTCGCCGTCGCGCTGCAGTCCGCACCGCTCACGGGTGCGGGCATCGAGGAGGCCGCCGCCCGGGCGATGGCCACGGTGCGGCAGGTGATGCCCTCCCGGCTCCGCCACCGTCTGGACGCACTGCAGTTCACCGCGCTGCCCGCCGGTTCCGGTGCCGCCGGGTCTGTCCAGCCGGAGGTGCTCCTGGCCCTCTCCACAGCCGTCCGGTCCCGTCAGGTGCTGCGCTTCGACTACGCGGGCACAGCGCCGGATAACGACGGCGGGTTCGTCCCGCCGCGCCGGGTGGAACCGCACCATCTGGTGGCCACCCGGGGACGCTGGTACCTGGTGGGCTGGGACCTGGACCGGAACGGCTGGCGGATCTTCCGGGCCGACCGGATTACGCCGAAGCTTCCCGCCGGTGCCCGGTTCCGGCAGCGGGACCTGCCGGGCGGCAGCGTTCAGGCTTTTGTCTCTGCCCGGTTCCGGGGAGCGGAACCGGGTGGGGTCCCCGGCTGGCCCTGCCGGGGCGCCGTGGTCCTGCACCTGCCGGCGGAAGACGTCGTGCCGTTTGCCGGGGACGGCATAGTTGAATCCCTCGGCACCGGCCGGTGCCGGCTGGAAGCGGGCTCCTGGTCCTGGATCTCGCTGGCGGCTTCGTTCGGCAGGTTCGACGCCGGTCTTGAAGTGGAGGGTCCGCCCGAGCTGGCGGCAGCCTTCGGGGAACTGGGCGCCCGGTTCACCTCGGCCGCAGGGCGTTGAGGCATAGACCCAGGCTTAGGGAAGCCGGCCAGGCCTCAGCAGCGAAGGGACGGCCGCCCGGGCCGGGTCCAGCGGCACGGGGCTGATCAGCACGGCCGGCCCGCGGTGAAGTGTTCCGCTGCTCAGCGGCCGGCAGCGCAGCCCGCCCCGGCCCCGCATCGCCTTGTGCGCGCCGGGCGCCAGGACCTGGTCCATCCAGGCGCACGGGTGGGCCTGCCTGCCGCCATGGAATTCCACCCGGCCATCCGCAGACTCCAGAACGAAGTCCTGGCCCAGCAGCGGTGCCAGTTCGGCGCCGCTGAGCACAACGTTCCGGCGGGGGAGTAACGGGTCGAAGGGGCGCGCACCAAGCTCTGCGGCAATGGCGTCCAGCGACTCAATGGCGAATAGGGTCACGGCCGCATCCATGTGGGCTGCCTTGCCGAAGAACCGGTCGCCCACGATGCCTTTGCCGGACACCACCTCCACGCTGTCCGCATCCGTGGTGGCGACGTCGGCCGCACCATCCCTGGCCCGGCCGAAGTAGGCATGCGCGGGAGAGACCAGCAGGTGCAGGATCTCGACGTCGTACGCATAACTCATGCCTCCACGCTATCCGGTGCCCGGACGGTCCCTAGACCGCCTTGACCACCGGCAGCTCGCTCCACTCCGTGGTGTACCGCGGGGAGGAGTACCGGCGGGCCATGGTCCATTCCGGCGTCGCCGTGGACATGCCCGCCAAGCCGAGGCCGATGCTCGCCGCGCCGTATTTGTCCGTGACCTTTCCCAGCAGCTCGCCCAGGTTCCGGCGTTCCTGGGCGGAGACGAACTCGTCAAAGAGCGGCTGCGCGCCGGCGGACTCCAGGCCGCTGAGCATCACCCCGGCCTTCGTGTACGGCACGCCCTCCACTACCTGGGCCTCCAGGGCGCCGACGGCGGCCCGGCTGAGGATGACGGGATCCGACGTCGGGGACGCCAGCCGGACGGTGGCCGAGGGGAACGACGCCGCCCGCTCACTGAAATGGGAGGTCCCGGCATATGCGGTCAGGATGCTCGCCTGCTGCCCCTCGCGCTCCAGCCGGGCCGCTGCCTGCTGGGCGTAGATGCTCATGACCTGGCGCATCTCCGCGCCCGTGGTGACCGGAGTGGAGAAACTGCGGGAGAAGATCAGCTGTTTGCGGTCGGCCCGCTCCTCCTCGTGCGGGATGCACGCGGTGCCGTTGAGCTCCAGGACGGTGCGCTGCAGGGTGACCGAGAACTTCCGGCGGATCAGCGCCGGATCGGCGGCGCGCAGGTCCGCGACGGTGGAGATTCCCATCGCGTCGAGTTTGGTGCCCAACCGTGAGCCCACACCCCACAGGCCCGTGACCGGGACCCGGGACATGATCGCCTCCACCGCTGCCGGGTCCATGGTTTCCAGGTTGCAGACGCCCTGCAGATGCCGGTTCTGCTTGGCGATCCGGTTGGCGAACTTGGCCAGGGTCTTGGTGGTGCCGATGCCCACGCAGACGGGCAGGCCGGTGTGCGTGGCGACGGCGGTGCGGATGGTGGCGCCCTGTGCCGCCAAACCGCGCGGAGTACCGGCGAGCCCGAGGAAGGATTCATCAATGGAATAGACCTCCTGCCACAACGCGTAGCGGCCCAGCAGCTGCATGACCCGGGAGCTGAGGTCCCCGTACAGCTCATAGTTGCTGGAACGCTGGATGAGGCCCACGTGCGGGGCGGACTCGGCGAGCTTGAACCAGGGTGTGCCGGTCTTGATGCCCAGCGCCTTTGCCTCATCGGAACGGGCCACCACGCAGCCGTCGTTGTTGGACAGCACCACCACCGGCACGCCGGCGAGTTTCGGATCGAAAGCGCGCTCACAGGAGACATAGAAGCTGTTGACATCCACCAGGGCGATCCGCTGGGAGGCTCCCGGGGTGGAAGACTCAGACATGGTGCAGGCAGCGGGTCACAACGCCCCAGACGGACAGTTCCGATGGTTCGGCCACCAGGATGTCCGGGTACCCGGGCGCTTCGGCGTGCAGCACGATGCGCCCGCCGCCCAGGAGCAGTCGGCGGACCGTCAGTTCCCCGTCCACCACGGCCACGACGACGGCGCCGTCCCGCGGTGTGAGGGAACGGTCCACAATCAGTTCGTCGCCGTTACAGATGCCGGCGCCCGCCATGGAGTCACCCTCCACCCGTACGACGTAGGTGGAGGTGGGATCGCGGATCAGGTGCCGGTTGAGGTCGATCCGGCCGTCGAAGTAGTCCCGGGCCGGGCTGGGGAAACCGGCCGCGGTGGCGGCGTCAGTCTCCGCCGGGGGCGCCGGGCGGCGCGAACGGTCCGCTGAGAAAACCGCCATGCCGAGGCCTCCCTGGGGACATCACTAGAACATACTTTCGAACCCAGCGTAGCACCCGGACAGCCTTCCGCCCGGGAGCACGCCCGGGCGGAAAAGCCCCAGCGGATTACTTGAGCGGGATCCCCTGCGCGTCGGTGCGGAACGTCCGGGCGTTGGCGAGGATCATCACGCCTTCCACGAAGCCCCACACAGCGCCCAGGCCGGTGAAGCAGGTGAGGACAACCTGGGCGATTCCCACACCGTTATTGCCCAGATAGAACCGGTGGACGCCGAAGCCGCCAAGGAAGACGCCCAGCAGCCCGGCAACGAGGCGGGATTTCTGCTGCCCCTGTTGCGGGTGGCGATAACCGGACTGGTGGTAACCCTGGCCGGGGGCATGCTGCTGCTGGTTCGGATAGCCCTGGACCTGCTGGTTCGGGTAGCCCTGGGCCTGCTGGCCGGGGTAGCCCTGTCCGCTGCCCGGGTACTGAGCGGGGCGGTCCTGATAGCCGGGAGACTGCTGCTGAGGGGGCGTTGGACGCGGAGCCGGCTCGGCCTTTTTGGGGTAGGCGTATTGCCCGTCCCAGTCATCGGGCTCCCCGTGGTTGTCGTGGTTGTTTCCCGGGTAAGGCCCGTTACCTGACATGGTTTTCCTCCAAAGATTTATGCTGTCTGCACTCTAACAGCCGGCCTGCGCCTCGGGTACGGACTTCACCCCGGCCATATACCTAGGCGCCGGCGCGGACCCACCGCGCCATCCGGTCGCTGAGGTCCATCCAGCCGGTATCCAGTGTTTGCTCCTGCGGATGGGCATCGTGCCACTGCACGATTTCGCGGGCACCTTCGGCAAAGGGGATCACTGCCCGGTAGCCGGGGACCAGGGACTTGATTTTGCTGTTGTCGAAGATCACCGAATGGCTCTTGTCGCCCAGCAGTCCCGGACCGCGCCCCGGATCCTGCTGCGCGATGGTCTCCGAAGCCACATGCACGAGCAGCGGTTCCGGGACGCCGGCCGCCGCCGCCAGGGAACGGTAAATGGCGTCCCAGGGCAAAAACTCATCGGACGTAATGGTGTAACTCTCGCCGATGGCAGCCGGCCGGCCCAGCAGTCCCACGAAGGCCTTGGCAAAATCGCGGCTGTGGGTCAGCGTCCACAAGGACGTGCCGTCACCGGGTACCACCACCGGCAGTCCGGCGCGCATCCGGTGGATGTCCGTCCAGTGCCCGGACAGCGGGACCATCGTCGCGTCATAGGTGTGGGACGGGCGGACGACCGTGCCCGGAAAACCCTCGTTCCGGTAGGCCTGCACCAGGATCTCCTCCCCGGCGATCTTGTCCCGCGAATACTGCCAGAACGGGTTGCGCAGTGGGGTGGACTCCAGTACCGGCAGCCGGGCCGGCGGCTTCTGGTAAGCCGACGCCGAGCTGATGAAGACATACTGGCCGGTCCGGCCCCGGTACAGCTCGACCGCGGCTGCCACATGACCGGCGGTGAAGGACAGGAAGTCTGCGACGGCGTCGAACGTGCGGCCGCCCAAGGCGGTCCGGACAGCCGCAGGATCGCGCACATCGGCGGAGAGGACCTCGACGCCGGCCGGCACCGGACGCTTGGTGGAGACGCCGCGGTTGAGCACCGTGACCCGGTGCCCCAGGCTGGAAGCGTGCGCGGCGGCAGCGGAGCTGATCACGCCGGTTCCACCGATGAAGAGCAGATCGAGAGCCGTGGAATGTGTCATGGCAGGTTTCCTCAGGTGATTCCTTGACTGGGGGCAGGAGCCGGGCTTAGGTGGAGGTGCCCGGCTCCAACTGCACCCAGCCTAGATGACCTAGATGACCTAGATGACCTCGCCGCAGGAAAGGCATCCCATGACAGAGAGTCCCCGCCCCGTTGTCCCCGAACTGACGCTTGGGAACTCCGTGCGCATTCCACAGTTGGGCTTCGGCGTCTTCCAGGTTCCGCCGGGGCAGACACAGGAAGTGGTGGAGGATGCCCTGGCGGCCGGGTACCGGCACATCGACACTGCGGCCGCCTACCGCAACGAGGCCGGCGTGGGAGCGGCCATCGCGGCGTCGGGCATTCCCCGGTCCGAGATCTTCGTGACCACCAAGCTGCGCAACGGCGACCAGGGAAGGGCGAGGGCGGCGTTCCTGGACAGTCGGCGAGCGCTGAACCTCGACGTCGTCGACCTGTACCTGATCCACTGGCCGGTGCCGTCCCAGGGAATGTTCGTGCAGGCATGGAAGGACCTTGAGTCCCTGTACCGGGACGGCTACATGCGGGCGATCGGGGTCTCGAACTTCCTCGCCGGCCATCTGGACGCCCTGTACGAGCAGAGCCAGGTGCTGCCGGCGGTGAACCAGATCGAACTGCATCCCGGTTTCCAGCAGGCAGCGCTCGCCGCCGACACCATGTCCCGCGGCATCGCGGTGGAGGCCTACAGTCCGCTGGGGCAGGGCACCGAGCTGTCCGGGACCGAAGTGGCGGCGCTCGCTGAAAAGTATGGCGCCACGCCCGCGCAGGTGGTGCTGGCCTGGCACCTGGGGTCGGGGCGGATCGTCATTCCCAAGTCGGCCGACCCGGGGCGGATGCGGGAGAACCTCGCCGCGGCCGCGCTGGACCTGGCGCAGGAGGACCTGGATCTCCTGGACGGGCTCGACGGCGGCCGCCGGATCGGCGCCGATCCGGCGACGGCGGCGTTCAGCCAGCTCTGACTCCGCAGACCGTCCGGGAGGACAGATGCCCCCTTCTCAGACAGTGTTGGACCTCCTGCACCGGATCGCTGCCGAGCTGCAGGTGGACGGGCCGCTGACCGTGGGCACCATGTTCCGCAGTCCCGGCCTGCGCACCGGCTCCAAGATTGTGGCCTTCCTCGGTTCCGGCGACTACCTGATCGTGAAGCTGCCACAGCCCAGGGCGGCGGAGCTCATTGCTGCAGGCGCCGCGGAGCCGGTCACCATGGGCAGGCGCACCATGCGGGAATGGATCGAGGTACCGGCTGCCGCAGACCTTGAAGCTACGGCACACCGGTGGACGGAGCTCACCCGCGAGGCGCTGGAATACGTCCGCAGCCTTCCGGGTTAGCACGGCACCCAGCATCCCTTCGGAACATCCAGGCAGTGCCTTCAGACGCTGTCCCGGGCCGTGCGGTCCCCGAGCGTCTCCTTGCGGGAGTTGTTGGTCCGGCGGGTCACCGCGGACGCCCATACCCAGGTGGCCCGCCGCAGCCCGGCATCTTCCCAAAGCACCTGCACGGCTCGGGAGGACCAGCTGCACGCCTCGCCCTTCACCCGCTCGGCGGCTCCGGGGAACCGGATCCAGGCCCACACCGGCACACCGGGCACCGAAGTGGTGACCGGATTGTGCTCGAAATCCAGCTCTTCCGGAGTAAGGCTGATCGGCTCGGCCCGCCTCGCGTAGCGGGCCGCCAGCCGCTCGGCGGCGTCCTGGTTCATATAAATAGAATATATGTTCGAATATCGGTCCGGATACCGCGGGTGTCCACGGCAGGGCATGGTGCACAATAGGTGCCATGTGCGGACGCTATGTGATGGCAAGGGCGACGTCGGACCTGGTCTCCGCGTTCGCCGTCGAACAGACAGTGGGGCAGGACGTGCAGCCCTCCTGGAACGTCGCGCCAACCGATGATGTGCGGATAGTCACCGAGCGGTACTCCAACGAAGCAGCCGTCCGGAGGCTGGCGACGGCGAAATGGGGGCTGGTGCCTGTCTGGGCCAAGGATCCCAAGATCGGGTCCCGGATGATCAACGCCCGGCGGGAAACCCTCCTGGAAAAGCCGGCGTTCCGCAAGGCGGCCGTGAAGCGCCGGGCACTGGTGCCGGCGGACGGCTACTACGAGTGGGAGAAGTCCCCGGACGGAAAGATCCCCACCTACCTGTATTCGGGGAAACAGGATCCGCTGGCCTTCGCCGGACTGTACGAGTTCTGGCCGGATCCGGCGCTGCCCGAGGACCACGAGCACAAGTGGCTGCTGAGCGTCACCATCATCACCACGCAGGCCACGGACGCCCTGGGCCACATCCATGACCGCACCCCGCTGATCATCCCGCCGGACCTTTACTCGGACTGGCTGGACCCGAAACTGACGGATGGGGCCGACGTCGCCCAGCTCCTCGACGCCGTGCCCGAGCCGACGCTCACCCCGCGGGTGGTCTCCTCCGAGGTGAACTCGGTCCGCAACAACGGGCCGCAGCTGATTGAGCCTGCGAGCGCCTGACCCAGTGGGCGCCGGCAGCTGGCGGCTGCCACTGGACCCGGCGCTGGACCCGGCACCGGGAGTCCTCACCTCACCAGGCGTAATCCTCCGGGGCGGGCGAGTGCCCGGGGAAGATCTCGTCCAGCCGGTCCAGCGCCGCTGAATCCAGGGTCACATCCAGGGCCAGCAAGGCCTCATCCAGCTGTTCCTGGGTACGTGGACCCACCAGAGGCGCGGTCACCGCCGGCTGGTGCAGCAGCCAAGCCAGGGCCAGCACTCCGGGCAGGATCTCCAGCTCCGCGGCCAGTGCCTCGTACTCCTGGATCTGCTCCTCGTGCTTCACCAGCAGGTCCCGTACCCTGCCCTCGGCCCGCCGGCCGCCGCCGTCGGCCTCTTTCTGCAGGATCCCGCCCAGCAGGCCGCCCTGCAGGGGAGACCATGGCAGGATTCCCAGACCGTACTGCTGTGCGGCCGGAAGGACTTCCAGCTCCACGGACCGGTTGATCAGGTTGTAGATGGACTGTTCGCTCACGAGCCCCGCGAAGTTCCGGCGGCGGGCGTTTTCCTGGGCCTGGGCAATATGCCAGCCCGCAAAGTTGCTGCTGCCGTTGTAGATGACCTTGCCCTGTGTGACGGCCACCTCCATGGCCTGCCAGATCTCGTCCCAGGGCGTGTTCCGGTCCACATGGTGGAACTGGTAGAGGTCAACGTAGTCCGTCTGCAGCCGCTGCAGGCTGGCGTCGAGGGCGCGGCGGATGTTCAGTGCGGAGAGGAAGGTGTCATTGGGGCGTTCGCTCATGGAGCCGTAGAGCTTGGTGCCCAGGACGGTGTCCTCCCGCCTCCCGCCGCCCTTGGCGAACCAGCGGCCGATGATCTGCTCGGTCCAGCCCTTGTTCTCACCCCAGCCGTACACGTTAGCGGTATCGAAGAAGTTGATGCCGGTGTCCCGGGCGAAATCCATGATGGCGTGGGCGTCCGCCTCCTCGGTCTTCGGTCCGAAGTTCATGGTGCCCAGGCACAGGCGGGACACGGACAGGCCGGAGCGGCCCAGATGGGTATATTCCATCCGGCCAGTGTGCGCTCCGTTACGCCCCTGGACCAGCCGTCCGGACGCGCTGGGGTAGCCTGAAAGCCAATTCCGGAACAGCAGGGAGAAGCACGCACGTGGCTGAATCGTATTACCGCTCACTGGGCAACGACGCCTATGAGGCAACCATCCATACCCAGGGGGCCTGGAACCCGCAGGAGCAGCACATGGCTCCCATCTCCGGGCTGCTGGCGCACTGCCTGGAGCAGTTCCAGCCCCGCCCCGAGCTCCGAATGGCCCGGATCAGCTACGACATCTTCGGGCTGATCCCGCGCACCACCTTCGAGGTGAAAACCTCCGTCCTGCGTCCCGGCCGCACCATCGAACTGGTGCAGGCCGAAATGGTGGCCGGCGGCCGCACCGCTGTGCGGGCCACCGCCTGGCGCATTGCCCGCGGCTCAACGCCGGAGGTCGCCGCCCTCGAAGACGAACCCATGCCCGGCCCGGCGGAAGCCGGCAGCCACGAGGGCATGACGGCCTGGCCGGGAGCGTTCATTGAATCCGTGGAAAAGCGGGCACTTCCCGGGCTGCGGCCCGGCCGCGGCCGCGCCTGGCTGCGCACCCCGCACGAAATGGTGGAGGGCATGCCGACGTCGGACCTGGTGCGCCTGGTGGGCATGGTGGATACCGCCAACGGCATTTCCACCCGGGTACCGCCGGGCGGGGACAGCTACATGTTCCCGAACGTGGACCTGCAGCTGCACCTGCACCGGGATCCCCGCGGCGAATGGCTGGGCCTGGATACCCGGGTGACCTTCGGCACCGACGGCATCGGCCTGACCTCGGCGGTGCTGCACGACCTGGATGGACCGTTCGGGCGCAGCGAACAGATCCTCACCGTCCGGCCGCTCGGCGGAGCGTAGGCAGTGCCCGCCGCGCTGGAGGTGTTCCGGCAGGACGAATCCCTGGGAGCTGCGGCAGACCTCGACTTCGCGCTCGCCATGCTCGACGCCGTCCGCCGCGGCGAACTCGGTCCTGCCCTGCGGATCTACCGTCCCCGGCCCACGGTGGCCCTGGGACAGCGCGACGCCAAGCTGCCCGGCTTCACCGCCGCGCAGGACGCCTGCCGCAGGCACGGGTTCGAGCCGCTGGTCCGCAAGGCCGGCGGCCGGGCCGCCGCCTACCATTCCGGCTGCCTGATCGTTGACCATGTGGAGCCCGACGGTGACGCGCTCGCAGGCTCCCGCAGGCGGTTTGCCGACTTCGGGGAACTGCTGGCAGGCGCGTTCCGCAAAGCAGGCGTGCCCGCGGGGGTGGGCGAAATTCCGGGGGAGTACTGTCCCGGAGAGTTCACCGTCCACGGTGGACCCGGGGGCGGGGAGCGGATCAAGCTGGTGGGCACCGCCCAGCGGGTCGTTGCCGGCGCCTGGCTCTTTTCCTCGGTCCTGGTGGTGGAAAACCCCACACCGCTGCGCCGGGTCCTCACCGACTGTTACGCCGAACTGGGACTGGGCTGGGACCCGCGGACCGCCGGTGCTGCCAGCGACCTTGTGCCGGGGCTGGACCTGGAGCAGATGGAGGACGCCGTCCTGGCGGCCTATGCCGGCTACGCCCCACTGACCCCGGGGGACTTCCCCGGACTGCGGGGGAGAGTTGCGCAACACTAAGGCCGTGGTACTTCGTCGCGGCCGCCCGCGGGGATAGTGTTGATTGAGGTCAGCAGGCTTATCCGAAGCCGCTATCAATATTCATCACAAAGGAATTCCATTGGGCTCTGACACCGTTGAAAACACTGCGCTGCGGCTGCGAGCGGTCCTTGAGATCCTCGCCGCAGAGGACCCGTCAGCCACCGGCAAGGTCAGCCGGGATAAGGTGCTCGGCGCTGCCCTGGACCGGGTTCCGCTTGCAGGACGCGAAGCGGAGACCCTGGCCAGCGGCACCACCCGCGGCGAGCGTGCCCTGGTCAACGCCACCACCAAGCTGGTCAAGGCCGGCTGGATCCTGAAGGAAGCCCGCTCCGGCTGGAGCATCACCAACCAGGGCCGCCAGGCCCTCCAGGACTTCCCGGAGCCGGCGCACCTCTCGGCAGCACTCAACGGCAAGCCGGCCGCGGGCCCCGCAGAGATCTCCCCGGCCGAGGAAGTCGTGGAAGAAGCCCTGCGCGACGCCGTCGCCGTTCCCTCGGCCCCCGCGGAGCAGCACGGCTCCCACCCGGAGACCGACGACTATGAGCCGTCCTTCCCCCAGCCGGAATCCGTCGCCCTCGCCGGTGACTTCGGCGCCGCGCTCGGCATCGAGGACTGGGACCCCGCCGGGGCGCAGTTCGTGTTCGACCGCCACGACGAACTGTGGAAGCTCACGCTGGACCTTCCCGAAGGCACGTACGCCTACAAGGTGGCCCTGAACGGTTCCTGGGACGAGAACTACGGGTTCGATGCGCACCGCGACGGCGGAAACATTGAAACCCACCACGAGGGCGGTCCGCTGACCTTCCTGTACGACCACGCGACGCACAACGTGGTCACGAAGTCCGAAGTCCGCGCCTAGTACCGGCGCTGCACAGGACCCGGTCCTTCGACCGGGTCCACCAGCAGCCCCGCCGGCTCCCGGACCCACCACACTCGTTCACGGCGGAGTTCCGCCGGGGTGGAATAGCGGTAGCGGTAGACCCGGGCCCGGATCCAACGGGGCGGCTCGCCGTCGAACGGATCCCTGCGCAGCAGGCGTAGGGTCCGGCGGTCGCCGGCGAGCAGTTTCCGCAGCAGTTCCGGGAACCAGGCGCCGGAGGCACCAAGGCCCAGGAACCACATCATCCAGTCCAGCCGCAGATGGTAGGGCGCAAACTGGCGCGGCATCCGCTGTGGATCTCCCGGCTTGCCCTTGAATTCGTACTCCTGCCAGTGGGCCGCAGGTCCCGGCGGATCGTTGGTGCCTTCAATAACCACTTCGTTCCGGTGCCGGGTGATGCTGCCGAACGCGCCGTAGGCGTTGGACAGGTGCCAGCGGTTGAAGCTGGCATTCATCAGCTGGTTGCGGCTCAGCAGGTTCTTCAACGGCGCCCACGCCCAGTACAGGACCGCCAGGGTTACGGCGAGGACGACGACGGCGAACGCCGCCGGCGTTGTGTCCGCCGGTGCGGCGAACTGCACCCCCGGGAGCACCGCCTGCACGGCCGAATCGCTCAGCGCGGTGCACGCCAGGAGGATCGTCAGGACGTTCAGCCAGGCGAAGTTGCCCGAGAGCACCAGCCAGAACTGTGTGGCGATCACGACCGCCGCCGCGATGGAGGCCACCGGCTGCGGAAAGAACAGGAAGAACGGCACCACCAGCTGGGCGAGGTGGTTGCCCAGCACCTCCACCCGGTGCAGCGGCCGGGGCAGGTGGTGGAAGAACCAGCTGGCCGGGTTCGGCATCGGCTGGGTCTCATGGTGGTAGTACAGGGCGGTCAGGTCCCGCCAGGCCTTGTCGCCGCGCAGCTTGATCAGGCCGGCACCGAATTCCAGCCGGAACACCAGCCAGCGGAAGGCCCAGAGCACCGCCACCGGCGCGGCGACGTCATTCGACCCCAGGAATGCGGCCAGGAACCCGGCCTCCAGCAGCAGCGACTCCCAACCGAACCCGTAGAACGTCTGTCCGATGTTCACCACGGACAGGTACAGCCCCCAGATCACCAGGAACGCCGCCATCGGCAACCACCACGGCCCGGACTGCGGTACTCCCGCCACCAGCAGGGCCGCAACTGCGGCCCCTACCCAGACGACGGCGAGCAGGAACCGGTCCGAGTAGTGCCAGTGGAAGAGGGCGGGAATGCCCCGCCCCTTGATCCGGGCCAGGAAGCGCGGGGCCGGCAGCAGGCCGTTCTCGCCCAGCAGCGCCGGAAACTGGGCGGCGGCGGAGAGGAAGGCGACCAGGTACACGGCCGCGATGCCGCGCTGCAGCACCTGGCGGGCGAATTCGTATCCTTCGGCGTTGAACCATTCCATGGCATCTTCAGCCTAGCCCTCGATGACGGCCTGGCCGCTGCCGCTTTCGGCCGGGTATCTCCTAGAAGCGCAGCTCCCCGTGCTCGTCCCGGAGGGTTCCGGACGGGCCCTCCGGGTCAAGGGTGGCGAGGCGTACGACGACTTGTGCGCTTTCTTCCGGTGGCCTCCCGATTCCGAAGCCGGCCGTCATATCCGTGGCAGTCGTGCCGGGTTCGAGTGCGTTGAACTTGATCCCGGGGTGGGCCTTGGCATAGTGAACCGTGAGCATGGTCGCTGCCGTCTTGGACGCCGAGTAGAGGGCAAGCGGCAGGCCGAACTCCGGCCGATCGGGGTTGGTCACCGCCCAGAAGGACCCGGCGCTGCTAGAGATGGTGACCACATTTGCGTTGGCGGATCTGCGCAGCAGGGGGAGTGCTGCCTGCGTGACGCGGACAATACCTACTGCATTGGTATCGAAGGACCGGAGAGCGGAAGGGCCGTCCATCTCCGTCTCGAGGATGCCTGCGTTGTGGACCAGGACATCGAGTCGGCCCTCGGCGGCATCAATGCTCGCCAGTGCACTGCTGACTGAGGCGTCGTCCGTTACATCGAGCTGCACGAATCGGGCGCCCAGCCCTGCTGCGGCTTTCTCGCCCCGCTCGGCATCACGGGCGCCTATGTACACGACATGCCCCAACTCCAGCAGTTGCCTGGCAGTCTCGAATCCGATGCCCTTGTTCGCACCCGTGATTAATGTGACGGTCATTATCTGTCCTCTCGTTAGTGCTCCAGCTGAGCCACTGCAACGGTATGGATGCCGGGATTCACCGGCCAGAGCCCTGCCCAGCCGGGGGTTTGGCAGGACCTCCTCTGTTGCTGTTCCACCTGCCCTGCCAGGCCCTAGGCTGGCTCCACTGAGTGACTCAGGCGAAGGGGCCCATGCCTGCGTAAAAAGCTTCGGGAGGCAAGGTCAGCTGTTCTTTGACGGCCTGCGTGTTGGCATCCAGAAACTCGTGCGACCCCTTAATCAGGGCATCGAGCACATCCGAGATGATCGCGTGGGGGTCGTTCTTGGGAATGTCCCAGTCCTTCATCATGTCGGTATCGGTGGAAGAGAGGTGCACGCCGATCACGTGTGTGCCCTGGCCCGCAAGCTCCAGCCGCGTGCTGTTGGTGAGCTGCCACTCGGCGGCCTTCGCGGCAGCGTAGGCACCGTTTCCCGGATACGAGCGGAAGGACAGCAGAGACATCACATTCAGAATCGCGCCGCCCCCGTTGGAACCGAGGACCGGCGCGAAGGCTCGTGTCATTTCCAGGGTGCCCCAGAAATGGGTGTCCATTTCTGCCCGGATACGGCCGATGTCCCCGGTGAGCAGATTCGTGGCCGTAGCAATGCCCGCATTGTTGATCAGAAGATTCACATCCGTGGCCGTTGCGGCCGCCGCCTCAACGGTGGCCGGATCGGTGATGTCCACCACGAGCGCCTCAACCTGGCCGGGTGCTCCCAACTGCTCAAGAAGGCCGGCCTTCCCGGCCTGACGGGTGGTCGCGTAGATCTTCCGTGCACCCCGCTCAACCAACTGGGTGACGAACTCCCGTCCCAGCCCCCTGTTCGCTCCGGTTACCAGTGCAACTGTCTCAGTCATGTTCATGGCTCCACGGTAAAACCTGACGTCAGTGTCAGATTCAAGTCGAGGAAGGATCCATATGCGTATCGGGGTACTCGCTGCCCGCACGGGTGTAAGCGTGAGGTCGCTGCGGTATTACGAAACCCAGGGGCTGCTGGTCTCTTCCCGCACCGGCGGCGGACACCGCGAATACGAGGACTCCGCCGTCGACCGGGTGATCCTCATCCAGGAACTACTGGCCGCCGGTCTGACCAGCGCGGTGATCGTGCAACTGCTCCCCTGTATCTACTCGGGAACGACAACACCTTCCATGGTCAAACGACTTGACCAGCAACGTGACCTCCTCGACCGGCGTGCCCGTGAGCTCCTCGCCACCAGGGACCGCCTCGACGACCTCATCATTGAAGCCCGCCACCGGCTGGCCAGCCATCAATAGACCGGGCCCTGACAGGGCCACCCCTCTGTAACGGACAGAACTGGTTATGCCCGTTACAGGGTGCTAGGTTTCAGGCATGAATGAAGATCTGATTGAGGCCTTGGTGAAAGTTGCCAGGACGCGGGCTGAAGGCCAGTGGCCTGACCAACTGGACCTGGATGTTTTCCATAGGCTTCTCGAAGCCCCGGTGCCCGCAGTCGTGATGGTTGATGACGTGGCAGTTGCCCGGCATATCCGCGACGTGGTGGCCGCGGTCCTGGTGGACGGCACGGATGCCGAGGCCCGGAGCACCCTGAACAGCGTGGCGGAGACATACGCCATCGTGCCGCGGACGGACGAGAACGGACTTTACTTCCTGTCTCTTAGCGGCATCGCTGAGGGTGCCCTTTGGGCGCAGATCCTGGCCGACTTGATGCAGGCGGTCAGCGAAGGATGCCGGGACCGCATCGGCCGGTGCGTATCCGCGCCGTGCATCGCACCGTTTCTCGACACCTCAACAGCAGGTGTACGGGAATTCTGTTCCGCCCGTTGCGCAACGCGTGCCCGGGTACGCCGCCATCGTTCGAAAGTGAGTTCATCATGACTGCAGTAATGCCGGCATACGGCCGGTACCGCCTCCCGGATACCGCAAATCTATACTCGCGGCTGCTGCACGCCGCCGGGCTATGGCTGCTTCGTAAGGCGCTGGATCCGCGCCTTACCGCCAGTCGGCGCAACATCATGCTGGAGCACCGGAACGCTTCCGGGCAGCAGGCCCGAAGGCTGCAGGCAGAGCGCAGGTACCACCTGCTCGTGGGCCCCAGATAAGCGGAGACCTGCCGGGGCGTGCCCTGCAGGCCTAGGCTGGAACGGTGGCAAAACACCAGACCGGGGGAGGTGCCGGCATGGACCCGTCGCGCGTCCTGGCCCTCGTCGTCGCCCACCCCGACGATGACGCCTATGGGCTGGCGGGAACCGTGGCACTGCACGAGGATGATCCGGGGTTCCGTTTCGTCCTGGTCCACGCAACCGACGGCGGCGCCGGGCAGATCGATCCGTCCTATCCACCGGTCAACGAGCCGCTGGGCCGGATCCGGCGGCGGGAGACGGACGCCGCATGGACAGCGCACGGCAGGCCCCCCGACCGCCACGAGTGGCTGGATTACGACGACGGCGCAGTCGCCGCAGTTCCCTTTGCGGAGCTGGTGGAGCGGATCGGCGGCATCCTGGCGCAGGAGCGGCCCGACGTCGTCGCCACTTTCGGTCCGGACGGGCTGACCGGGCACCCGGACCATATAGCCGTGGGTGCGGCGACGGATGAGGCATTCGCGGGTCTGCGGGGCGACGGCGGCCGGGGGCTGCAGCGGCTGCTGCACGGGGGCGTGTGCCGCTCGACCTGGGAACGGTGGAACCGCACCCGGATCCGGCACGGCCTCCAGCCATGGGCCGAGGACCGGGTGTATGACGTCCATCCGGTTCCGGACGAGCAGATCGGGGTCGAGGTGGACGTCCACAGCGTTGCACACCGCGTTGTGGCGGGCCTGCTGGAACACCGGACCCAGCGCCATGTGGTTTCCCCCGGTGTACCG
This sequence comes from Arthrobacter sp. zg-Y877, assembly GCF_030373105.1. NCBI lineage: Bacteria > Bacillati > Actinomycetota > Actinomycetes > Micrococcales > Micrococcaceae > Arthrobacter > Arthrobacter sp. zg-Y877. The sequence continues at coordinate 688,747 of NZ_JAUCPU010000001.1, read as the reverse complement.
CCGGACGTCGACGAAGATGCCCGCTGGGGCCGCACCGTGGCGACGGAAATGCTGGCCATCGCCTGGCCGCCGCAGCCGGCCGGGGCCGCACGGCTCGGTGATGTGTTCGAGGGACTGGACTAGAAGCGGAACAGGGAATCGATTTCCTGCTTGGCGTCGTCGACGTAGACCTCGGTGCGCTCGTCAAAGAACGAAATCCGGTCCTTCAGCTGCGCCGAGTCCGGCAGCACCACCTCGTAAGACCAGGCCAGGTCGGTTCCCCTGGCATGCCCGGCCACCGACCAGTAGTTCGCCGTCCCCTTGTACGGGCAGACGGACCGGGTGAGGGACGCGTCCAGGACATCCCAGTCCACGTCCTGCCGGAGAAAGTACGTCCGCGGCGGCAGCATCGTTTCGTAGACAAGGAGCGGCTGCCGGGTCTCTGCCAGCAGCTGTCCGTCCAGATGCACCCGCACCGCACGCGAGGAATCCCTGGCATCGACGCGGTGGAAGGGATCCCGGGGGTGCCCCTCGACCGTCGTGTCCTCCTCGAGCCACCGGTCAAACGCAGTGAAATCCAGCAGTACATATCCGGCAAGATCCGGATCGTCGGGCCGGAATCCGGCACCCGGCAGGTTATGCAGCCCGGCGTGCAGGTCCAGTGCCTGGCCGGGAGCCGTGTGCGCGGAGAATGGATAGCGCGGGTCCATCAGGGCCTCCGGGGGCACATCGGCCAGCGGGTCATGGCCGGGCTCGGCCGCGAACGTCAGCTCCGCGGCAATGTCGCCGGCCGGCACGGCGTAAATGGGGGTGACCCGCCGCGGCTCGTAGGCCAGCACCGCGCTGGTGGAGTCCACCACGGTGTTCCCGCCGAGCTGCGCCCGGATACGCCGCGGCGTCGGTTCGTAGCGCAGCTCAGGCAGGAGTTTGAAGAAAGCGGGACTGATGTGCAGCGCCATGGTCCCAGTGTCTGGCGGGCCGGGAGCGGAAACAAGGTCCTGCCGAACGAAATCAGGAGACTTAAAGTGGAATGCCCCGGGCTTCCGTCCGGGGCATTCCTTTTCCTGTCGCGGGAAGTGTGCGGCTCTCCTAGTGCCCCCGGTCGATCCATTCCTGCAGGTGCGGACCTTCGGCGGCGATGGACGTCGAATCCCCGTGTCCGGTGAGCACCTTCGTCTCCGCCGGCAGCGTCAGCAGACGCTCCCGGATGGACTCGATGATGGTCGGGAAGTCGCTGTAGGAGCGGCCCGTGGCACCGGGTCCGCCGGAGAACAGCGTGTCACCGCTGAACACCACCGGCTCCGGGACGTCCTCGCCGGCGGCCAGCGAGAAGCACACCGAGCCCGGGGAATGGCCCGGGGTGTGCAGGGCGCGCAGGGTATGGCCCGCAATCTCGAACGTGTCACCGTCCTCAATCACGTCGTCGGGTCCCTCGTCCGGGAACACCGCGTCCCAGAGCATCCGGTCCGCCTCGTGCAGGAACACCGGCGCGCTGAACCGGTCGCGGGCTTCGCCGACGGCACGGATGTGGTCGTCATGCCCGTGCGTAAGCAGGATGGCCATAACCTCCCGCTCACCCACGGCTTCGGCTACCGCGTTGATGTTGTGCGCCGGGTCGATGACGATCACCTGGGCGTCGTCGCCGACGATCCAGACGTTGTTGTCCACGTCCCAGGTGCCGCCGTCCAGGGAGAACGTCCCCGACGTGACTACGTTGTCGATCCGGAACATTACAGCTCCACCACCGAACGCAGGACCTTGCCGTCATGCATCTTGGTGAAGGCTTCCTCAATGTCGCCAAGGCCGATGCGCTCGGTAACGAAGGCATCCAGGTCCAGCCGGCCCAGCCGGTACTGTTCCACCAGCATGGGGAAGTCCCGCGACGGCAGGCAGTCGCCGTACCAGGAGGACTTCAGGGAGCCGCCGCGGCCAAAGACGTCTGCCAGCGGCAGTTCGATCTTCATCTCCGGATCGGGCACACCCACCAGCACCACGCGGCCGGCAAGGTCGCGGGCGTAGAAGGCCTGCTTATAGGTTTCCGGACGTCCCACGGCATCGATCACGACGTCGGCGCCGAAGCCGCCGGTGAGGGCGCGGATGGCCTCCACCGGATCCTCGTCCTTGGAATTGATCCCGTGCGTGGCGCCCTGTGCCAGCGCCAGGTCAACCTTGGCGGAGTCGATGTCCACGGCGATGATGGTGGTCGCGCCGGCCAGCTTCGCGCCGGCGACGGCGGCAATGCCCACGCCGCCGCAGCCGATGACGGCCACGGATTCCCCGCGCTGCACGGCGCCGGTGTTGATGGCGGCACCGATGCCGGCCATCACGCCGCAGCCGAGCAGGCCCACGGCGGCGGCGTCGACGTCGTCGTCCACCTTGGTGCACTGGCCGGCGGCCACGAGGGTCTTCTCGGCGAACGCGCCGATGCCCAGAGCCGGCGTCAATTCGGTGCCGTCCTCCAGGGTCATCTTCTGCGTGGCGTTGGCGGTGTTGAAGCAGTACTGCGGCTCGCCCTTGCGGCAGGCGCGGCATTCCCCGCACACAGCGCGCCAGTTCAGCACCACGCGGTCGCCCGGGGCCACTTCGGTGACATCAGGGCCGACGGCGGACACAACGCCGGTGGCTTCGTGGCCGAGCAGGAACGGATAGTCATCATTGATGGCGCCCTGCTTGTAGTGCAGGTCCGTGTGGCAGACGCCGCAGGTGAGGATGTCCACCAGCGCCTCGCCGGGTCCGGGGTCCGGAACCAGGATGGTCTCCAGGGAGACGGGGGCGTTCTTTTCCTTGACGACTACGGCCTGAACCTTATGAACCATGAGTGTGCTGCCTCTTTCGATATCCGGGCGGGGCGCGGAAATCCAGCATCCCGCATTTCCATCCTAGGGAGCCGGAGCGCCGGGGGCGAAGCCGGGATTGCTCTTCCGCTCCCGGCTCAACTGCCGGGGGCTGCCGCGGGGTACGGTGCCGCCCTAGCATGGGAGCGGGGAACGGTCCGGAATCCGCCGCCTACCAGTGCAGGAAGTGCCCCATGCAAGGAACCCTGATGTACGGAGAGCGGGATGTCCGGGTGGAGGAGATGCCCCGGCCGGTCCTGCAGGAACCCACGGACGCCATCCTGAGGGTGGTGGCCGCCTGCGTCTGCGGATCGGATTTGTGGCCGTACCGCGGAATCGATCCGGTACGCCGTCCCCGTCCGATGGGGCACGAATACGTGGGCGTGGTCGAAGACGTGGGCGCTGCGGTTTCACAGATCCGGCCGGGCCAGTTTGTGGTGGGTTCGTTCTTCGCCTCGGACAACACCTGCGAAATCTGCAGGGCGGGATATCAGAGCCGCTGTGTGCAGGCCGCCGGCGTCGGCGGAGCGCAGGCAGAATATCTGAGGGTTCCCCTCGCGGACGGCACACTCGTGGCGACGGCCGAAATGCCGGATGACGACCTGGTTCCGTCCCTGCTCGCGGCCTCCGATGTGCTGGGCACCGGCTGGTTCGGGGCCGTGGCGGCCGAAGCCGGCCCCGGGAAAACCGTTGCCGTGGTGGGAGACGGCGCGGTGGGACTCCTCGCCGTGCTGGCGGCCCGCGAATTGGGTGCCGAACGGATCATCGCCATGAGTAGCCACCCCGACCGCCAGGCACTGGCCCGGGAGTTCGGCGCCACCGACATTGTTGCGGAACGGGGCGACGACGGCGTGGCCGCCGTTCGGAAACTGACCGGGGGACTGGGTGCGCACAGCGTGGTGGAGGCGGTTGGCACCCAGTCTTCGATGCTGCAGGGCATCGGCTGCACCCGGCCCGGAGGACACATGGGCTACGTGGGCGTGCCACACGGTGTCCAGCTGCCCGGCGAGCAGCTCTTCTTCAGCGAAATCCACCTGCTCGGCGGACCGGCGCCCGTGCGCAGGTTCCTGCCCGAACTGATGGAGCTGATCCTGCAGCGGAAGATCAATCCGGGGAAGGTCTTCACCCTCGAGCTGCCGCTCGGCCAGGCAGCGGAAGGCTACCGGGCCATGGACGAGCGGCGGACCATCAAGGCGCTGCTGCGCCCCTGACCGCCGTCCGGCCCGGTTCAGGCCGGACCGGTGCAGGCCGGACCGCGCCCCGGATGACGGGAGGTGCTAGAGCCCCAGCCGCGACTTCACTTCCGAGGCCGACGGGTTCGTGGCCGAGGAGCCGTCCGGGAAAATCACGGTGGGTACGGTCTGGTTGCCGCCGTTCAGCGAAGCGACCAGGTCCGCGGTGCCTTCAACATCTTCAATGTTGACCTCCGTGTAGCCGATGCCCTGCGCGTCCAGCTGGGACTTCAGGCGGCGGCAGTATCCGCACCAGGACGTGGAGAACATGGTGATGGTCCCGGTTGCGGGGGTGAAGGCTTCAGCAGTGGCAGCCACGGGGGTTGCTCCTCTTGGTCGAAATGGATAGTTGCCTCTTTCAACTGTATTCCGGCCGCCGGCATTCCCGGTGGCAGACTGGAGGCATGTGCGGAAGATACGTCATGGCCCGTTCCGTGGGGGACCTGGTGGCTGAGGCCGAAGCGGAGGCCGACGCGAACCTGGAGCTGCGGGCCTCCTGGAACGTGGCGCCGACGTCGGACGTGCCGGTGGTCCTGGAACGGTTGGTGGACGTGCCCGGCCGGGGACGGACGCAGGTGCGCCAGGTCCATGTGGCCCGGTGGGGCCTGGTACCGGGCTGGGCACGCGATGCGTCCGTCGGGTCCCGGGCGTTTAACGCCCGCAGCGAGACGGTGCTGGAGAAACCGACCTTCCGCGAAGCGGTTCTCTCGCGCCGCTGTGCCGTGCCGGTGGACGGCTATTACGAGTGGAAGGCCGGACCCGGCAAGGCCCGCCGCCCGTTCCACGTATCCCGGGCCGACGGCGCCCCGATCTTCTTTGCGGGCCTGTATGAATGGTGGCGGGACCCGGCCAAGGCCGAAGACGATCCGGAGAAGTGGCTGCTCTCGACGTCGATCCTCACCGTCGCCTCCCCGCCGGCGGCGAGCGCCGAACCGGTGCTGCGGGAACTGGCCGCCCTGCATGACCGGCTGCCGCTGCCCTTGTCCCGGGACGCGATGGCGGCCTGGCTGGATCCGGCCCGGCACGACGCCGGCGCACTGGTGGCCATGGCCGCGGCGCAGGCGTATACGGCGGCGGCGGACTGGGTGCTGGCAGAAGCCCACCCGGCGGTCGGCAACGTGCGTAATGACGGCGCGTACCTGCTGCAGCCGGATCCGGAATCAGTCCTGCCGGAAGCGCTCTTCTAGTCCTGCCGGCTAGAGTCCAGGCCCGGGTGTCTCGGGGACGATCATGGTCAGGGTGACCTTGCCGTCGGCGTCCACGCTGAGTCCGGGATTGAAGCAGACCTCCCAGCGCAGTCCATCCGGGTCGGTGAAGTAGCCCGAGTAGCCGCCCCAGCTCATCTGGGTCCCCGGGGCGGTGATGAGCCCGCCCGCGGCGGCGGAGCTGGCCAGTACGGCGTCGACCTCGGCGGCGGAATCCACGTTATGCCCGAGCGTGAGGGGCGCGTTGTGGAGTTCCCCCACCGGACCGGCTTCGGCCGCCAAATGGTCGGCCCGGAAGAAGGCCAGGAGCAGGCCATGGTTGATCTGGAAGAAGACAACTTCGTCCGGCTCGTACTGCACCGGCTCCCAGCCCAGGCGCGAAACATAAAAGGCGTAGGTTACTTCGAGGTCCCGTACGCCTACGGTAACCACGGAAACGGAAGGATTCACGTCCTTGATCCTGCCATGAACCCGCGGATTGGCCGCTACCCGTGCAGCGCAGTCCAGGTTCCGCGCCGGTGCGCCCGTGGTGGTTACTCTTAAGGCATGGAAGCAGCTGAGCAGAAACCCGTTCCGGGACAGCTAGACAATGTCCGGACGGCAATTGATGAAATCGACGAGGAAATTGTCGCGCTGATCTGGCGGCGGCAGCGGCTGGTCCGGCTTGCCGGGGGACTGAAGGACAACGACGACGCCGTCCGGTCGCCCAAGCGCATGGAGGAAGTCATTGCCCACGTCCGGCACGCGGCCGAGGAGCAGGACGGCGACTGCAACGTGGTGGAACGCACCTACACGGCCATGATCGAGGCCTTCATCGACTACGAGCTTAAGGTCCGCCACGAGATGGAGACCCAGCGCAAGCTGGACGCATTCAGCCGCAGCTAGCCCGATGCCATCCGGTAGGTTGTGCCCCATGACAACAACCGTGGCCGCACCATGATCGGCAGCCTCCCGGCCCCGGATAACCGTTGGCGTCCGGTGGCGGCAGCGCTCGCGGACGGGCGGCGCCTGCACCTGTACGCCCGGGCCGTGCTGGCCGCCGACGACGGCGCGCCGCTGGACCCGGATGATCTCACCCCAGCGGAAGCCAAGTCGCTGGCCGTGCTGACGAAGGCCGGCCTGCTCCACATCGGCGGGCGCGGCATCGAACCCGTCCCGTCTGCCTTCGCCGACCTGCTGGCTGCCGGTGTACGCCCTCCGGACACCTCCGCACGCCGGTTCCTGGTCAACGGGAAGCTGGAGACCTATCCCCGCAAACGTTCGGACCGGCTCGAGCTGCTGCATTTCCTGGCGGGGGAGGTTTTTGAACATGCCCGGCCTCCGGAGCCGGGACTGCGGCCGGTGCTGACGGAGCAGGAACTCACCACGCGGCTGGCGGCCTTCACTGCCGACCCCGCTGCCATCCGCCGCTATCTCGTGGATGAGGGCATCGTGGCCCGGGACGCCGCAGGAACCCAGTACTGGCTCACCCGTCCCCGCCCGGCGGAAGGAATGGAATTTGCCTAGTTTCCCGGATACGGCCAAGCTCGCTGCAGTCGACGCGGCTCCCGGAACTCCCGCCACCGTGGAAGGGCTGGTGAACTTCCGTGATTTGGGCGGGCGACGCCGGAGCGACGGCACGCTTACTCCGCACGGTGTCTTCTTCCGCTCCGAAACGGTTGATCTGATCCGGCCCGGCGGCTGGGACACCCTCCATGCGCTGGGAGTGCGTACCGTCGTCGACCTCCGCCAGCCGCCCGAACGTACACGGGACACTACCGCCCGCCCGGACTGGCTCACCACGGTTGCCGTGGACCTGGACGGTCTGGCCGGGAACCCGGAGTTCTGGGAGGGGTACTGGGACAACGGGCTGATGGGAACGCCGCTGTACTACCTTCCGCACCTCACCCGGCTGCCGGACCGCATGGGCGCCGTCCTCACCGCGCTCGCCGATGCCCCGCCGGGCGGGGTGCTTTTCCACTGCATGGCAGGGAGGGACCGGACCGGCATGACCGCCATGGTCCTACTCGCGGCGGTGGACGCGGAGCCGGAGGAGATCCGGGAGGACTACTTCGAAACCGTCCGGAACGCGGACGCCTTCGCAGCAGCAACGGGACGGCCCAATCCGGAGGCAGAGAGCGAAAAACTGTGCGCCGGGCAGGGAACCAGTATGGACGGTGCCTTCCACGCGGCGGTGGACGGCTTTTCGCTGCAGCGGCTCTTTGACGACGCCGGGCTGCCGGAAACAGTCCGCACCGGCATCCGCTCCTGGCGGGGAGCAGTTTCCGCCAAGCCTTAACGCTGCTCTGCTACTCCGACGTTCCCGCTTCGAGGATCGACACGATTGAGAAGAGCGTAAAGCAGACAGCTCCGAGTCCAACCAGCACGTGCGCGGGGACAAAGAACGCCGGGTCTGTGCCTGCGGCCTCAAAGAGGAACGCGGCGAAGAACAGACAGGTGAGCGCTGTTCCGATGGGCATCAGCGGGATGCGGTTGGCCAGGGCAAACGTGCGGCGCCAGACGAGGGCGAGCAACAGCACCTTCGACAGGATGCTGAAGCAGATCAGCCCGAGGCCGATCAGCACACATCCCGGGGCCAGCCGATAGGGCTCGTGTGAGCTGAACAGCACGAAAAGCCCGAGCAGCACATTGACCGTGCCTGCGGCAGCGACGAGCCAGGGCCAGGCTAAACGTTCACCATCGCTGAATTCGTTGCGCACCTGGCGCACGATGCTCGCGACCAGGGCGATCAGCGACGTGCAGATCGCCGACAGGCCGATCAGGACGTGCCCGGCAACGAATCCGGGAGTATCCCCGCGCACCAACAGGCCGGCCGCGAGGGAGAAACCGGCGACGGCGGCCACAACCGGGACTGCGAGCAGCACGGCGCCGATGGTGCGGGAGTGGGCACCTTCCGGCGGGCCGCCCTGAGGCTCGAGCAACTGAGCTGACTGGATGAGAGTGAATTTTGTGGACGCAGCCGCGACGGTGCTGACGCACGCGGCGACGAAGCCGACGCCGATCACAACGAAGCCCGCCGTGAGGTTCTCCGCGGTGTTCTCCCGGTTGGCTAGAACGATGCCCCAGATGATGGCGGCGGCCGCAGCCGCGTAGCCGGAGAGCGGCAGGATGATCGCCCACACGCGCCCATAGCGGTTGATGAGCTGCCTGATGATGGTGGCCGCCGTAGTGAACAGTGCATAACAGATGGCGGTCAGCCCGACGTTGACGTGTCCGGCGATAAAGTGATCGGCATCGTTCGGCCCGGCCAGGATGTAGAGGCCAAAGGACAGGCAGACGGCGCCCATCAGAAGCGGTATGGCGCGGAAAATGACACTTATTGTACGGTTCATGGCGTACCCCGAAGGTGATCCCGTGCGGCTTCGACATCATGGCCGGTCCGCGGTAGTGCCAGTGTGCGCCTGTCCTACCCGAGGAACAACGCCGGGGCAGGGAGCAGTTCCTTAGGCTATGTACCTTCACGCCCTCCACCGCCACGACGCTTGTCGCTACCGCGGGCATGGGTGCCCGCCGCCGCCCGTTGACTTGGCAGGACGGTGGGCGTCGAATGGAAGTTCCAACCGGGCTGCCTTCATCCGGCGGAAATTTCCCAAGGAGGAGTGCATGGCTGACAGGTTTGCTCCCCACGGAGCCACTGCAACACATCCGGTTGCGGGCATGGCCGGTGCCATGGGTGCCCCGGTCAACGCCGTCCCCCTGGTTGCACATACGCCGCCTTCCCAGACAGCGCCACCCACCGGCGGGGCCACCGCACGGGGCGGCGCTGATCTGGAAGATGCTGGTCTGCAAGACGCCGGTACGGGTGATGCCCCCGGGCATTCGCGGCGCCAAATCGCCGTCATCTTCACCGGCCTGATGCTGGCGGTGCTGATCGCCGCCCTGGACCAGACCATCGTGTCCACCGCCCTGCCCACCATCGTGGGGGACCTGCAGGGAATGGACCACCTGTCCTGGGTGATCACCGCCTACCTGCTGACCTCCACCATCGGACTGCCGATCTACGGCAAGCTCGGGGACCTGCTCGGACGCAGGAACATCTTCATTTTCGCCATCGTGGTCTTCCTGGCCGGCTCCGCCCTGTCCGGGCAGGCGCAGAGCATGGCCGAGCTCATCACCTACCGTGCGGTCCAGGGCGTGGGCGGCGGCGGGCTGATCATTGGTGCGCAGGCAATCATCGGCGACATTGTTCCCGCCCGCGAGCGCGGCAGGTACATGGGACTGATCGGAGCGGCATTCGGCATTGCCTCCGTGAGCGGACCGCTCCTGGGCGGCTACCTTACCGACTACTGGTCCTGGCGGTGGGTCTTCTATATCAACCTGCCCATCGGCCTGATCGCGCTCGCAGTCATCATCGCCGCCCTGCATCTGCCGCGCTCGGACCGCAGGGGCATCCGGCTGGATTATGCCGGAGCCGCCCTGCTGGCCATCGGCAGTGCCGCCCTGGTGCTGCTGACCAGCTGGGGCGGGAACAACTACGCGTGGACCTCACCGACCATCCTCACGCTGGGAGCGGTGGCCGCCGCCGCCGTCGCAGTCTTCATTCCCGTGGAGCTGCGGGCACCCGAACCGATCCTCCCGCTGCGCCTGTTCAGGATCCGCAACTTCCTGATCTGCACGCTGGTGGGGCTGGCGGTGGGGCTGGCCATGTTCGGCTCCATCGCCTACCTGCCCACCTTCCTGCAGATCGTCAACGGGGCAAATCCCACCATGTCCGGGCTGATGATGCTTCCGATGACGGCGGGGCTGCTGACCACCTCCATAGGCACGGGGCAGCTGATTGCCCGGACCGGCAGGTACAAGATCTATCCGATTCTGGGGTCCCTCACCATGGTCGGAGGCCTGCTGCTGCTCTCACGCATTTCCAGTACGACGCCGTACATCCTCACCGCACTCGGCATGTTCGTGCTGGGGCTGGGAATCGGCGCCCTGATGCAGAACGTGGTGCTGATTGTGCAGAACAGCGTCCCCGCCAAGGACATGGGCACCGGGGTCTCCACCGCCAACTACTTCCGGCAGATGGGCGGGTCGCTGGGGATTGCCCTCTTCGGCTCCCTGTTCATCCGGCGGCTCAATGACCAGCTGGCCTCCGCCCCGCCGGGTGCCGGCGACGAGGCCTCCGGCGGCGCCAACTCCATCAGCCCGGACAGCATCAGGGCGCTGCCCGCCCCCGCCCAGGACTTCATCAAGTCCGCCTTCGGCGAGGCGCTGCCGCCGATCTTCCTGCTGGGGGTACCGATCCTGGGGGCGGCCTTTGTCCTGACGCTGTTTATCGTGCAGCAGCCGTTGGCCCGGACGGCACGGGTGGACGTGGACGGGAACCGGTAGTAGGCGGGACGCCCGGCCCCACTTCGATCCATCCTGCATGTGGTGTCGCTTGTCCCCGGCTGGTCGTACACTGGTGGCGGAGCGCTATTCGAATATATGTTCGAATTGGTTGCCAATGGATAACCAACGGATAACCAATAGATAACCAGAGGGTGAGGACGTCGGCGCAGAGCAGACGTACCGGGGCGGGGAGGAAGCTGAATGGGTGTCTTCAGCGAAGCAATAGAGGTGGTGTGCTCGCCCGCGGGCCAGCCTCTCCGGATCGTCTGGGGTGGACGCACCTACAAGGTGGGGGCCGACCCGGTGCGCTGGTATGAACGCCGCAACTGGTGGGAAGAGGAAACCCGCGCCGAACGCGGGCGGGGAGCCGGACTGGTGGATACCGAGATCTGGCGGGTCCAGGCCCGTGCCAATGACCGCTCCGACCTGCGCACCCTGGACCTCTCACACCATGTCCGCAGCAACCGCTGGCGCCTGATCCGGATCCACGACGCCCTGAGGGACAGTGCCTAATGGAAGACAGCGCCTAAACAATGAGCTTTATCCACCTGCACGCAGCCACCGCCTTCAGCGCCCACTACGGGGTGTCCTGGCCCGAGGAGATGGCACAGGCAGCAGCGGCCGACGGCGCTGATGCGCTCGCCTGCACCGACAGGGACGGGCTCTACGGAACGGTCAAGCACCTGCGCGCCTGCATGGAGGCGGGAATCGATCCCATCGTCGGCGTGGACCTGGCCGTGCTGGATGCAGCCAATGCCGTGACGGGCCGGGTCGTCATCCTCGCGCACGGGCACAACGGGGGTGCGGGCTACCGTGCACTGTGCCGGCTGATCTCCGCCGCGCACGCTGCGACCTCGGCTTCCCGGGCGCGTGCCGGCAAACCGGTGGGCATCACTGTGGAGCAGCTTGCCGGGTATGTCTGCACCGAGGGGGAGAGCACAGGGGAGGGGGAGCCGGTCCTCACCGTCCTGGTGGGGCCCCAGTCCGACGTCGGCCAGGCCATGCGCAGCCGCAGCTACGCCGTCGCCCGCACCCTGTTCACCCGCTGGCGCTCGCTGATCCCGGCCCGGGCGCTCGCCGTCGAGGTGGTCACCCACCTGTCCGCGCCGGGGGAGAACCTCAGCCTGGCCCACGCCGTGCGGATGTTCCGCCTCGCCGATGAGATGCGTGTGCCGGCCATCCTGACCAACGCGGTGAGGTACGTGGACGAGGACGGCGCCGCCACCGCGGACGTGCTCGACGCCGCGCGCTCGCTGACTTCGCTCTCCCACCTTCCGGACCGGCAACCCAACGGGCAGGGCTGGCTCAAGGGCACACGGGAGATGACCGCACTTGCCCGGGAAGTCAGCTCGGAGGCGGACTGCGGTTCCTCCGGCGCCGTAAAGATGCTCGCCGACACTGCGGCGCTCGCGGACCTTTGCCGGATAGACCCCGTGGCGGACATGGGCTGGAAGCAGCCCGTAGTGCCCGAAGCCTCGGTGATCGGCATTGAAGCCGAACCCATGATCGAACTGCGCCAGCGCTGCGAAGCAGGGATTACCCGGAGGCTGCGGGCCCGGGACTCCATTGCCGAAGCCGAACTGCGCAACCGGCTCGAACACGAGCTGGGCATTATCGAGCGGCTGGGCTTCGCCTCGTACTTCCTCACGGTTGCCGAAGTCTCGGCCATGATCACCGGCATGGGGGTACGCGCCGCGGCCAGGGGGTCGGGAGCCTCCTCACTGGTGAACTACTTGCTGGGTGTCAGCCACGTTAATCCGCTGGACCACGACCTGATCTTCGAACGCTTCCTGTCCCGGGACCGCTCCACACTGCCGGATATCGACATTGACGTTGAAAGCGCCGAGCGGCACAACGTCTATCACCGCATCTTCGAACGCTTCGGCTCCGAACGGGTCACGCTGATGAGCATGCAGAACGGCTACCGTGCCCGGGGAGCGGTGCGCGACGCCGGACTGGCGCTGGGTATGCCCGAGGAGGAGATCGGCGCTGTGGCTAAACAGCTGTGGCGTTTCTCGGCCCGCAACTTCCGCGAGGCGCTCGCCGAAAAGCCCGAACTGCGGGAATTCTCCGGCCAGGTGGAAAAGAACCAGCAGCTGGACCTGCTGGTGGACCTCACCGAACGCCTGGACCGGCTGCCCCGGCACATCTCCATGCATCCCTGCGGCGTGATCCTGGGCGACACCTCCCTGCTGGACCGCACCCCGGTGCAGCCCAGCGGCCTGGGCCTGCCCATGTCCCAGTTCGACAAGCACGACATGGACCCCATGGGCATGCTCAAACTCGATGTGCTGGGTGTGCGGATGCAGAGCGCCATGGCCTTCGCCGTGCGCGAGGTGGTGCGGGTGCATTCCTCCCGCGAGGAAGTCATTGCCGCAGGCCGGCACCGGGAGGGGGAGGACCTGCCGGATCCGGAGTTCATCGAACCCGACGGCCGGATCAACCTGGACGCCGTGCCGTTCGACGACGAACCCACCTACGAACTGATCCGCAGCACCCACACCCTGGGCTGCTTCCAGATCGAATCACCGGGACAACGCGAGCTGGTGGGCAAACTGGCGCCGCGGGAATTCAACGACCTGATTATCGACATTTCCCTGTTCCGGCCCGGCCCGATGAAGTCCGACATGGTCCGGCCGTTCCTGGAGCACCGGCACGGCTGGTCCCCGGAGGTCTACCCGCACGAGGCGCTGCGTCCGGTGCTGGCCGAAACCCACGGCGTTACCGTCTTCCATGAGCAGGTGCTGCGGACACTGAACGTTTTTACCGGCTGCGGGCTGGCGAAAGCGGACGAACTGCGCCGGCTGCTGGGCAACGAATCCGCCGAACCGGGTGTGGAGGAATACTTCCGCAGCAAGTCCGCCGCCCGCGGCTACACAGCGGAAACCATCGACAAGGTCTGGGACACGCTCAAGGCCTTCGGCAGCTTCGGCTTCTGCAAGGCCCACGGGGCGGCGTTTGCCGTGCCCACCTACCAGTCCGCATGGTTGAAGGCACACCACCCGGCGGCGTTCCTCGCCGGGATCTTCGAGCATGATCCCGGCATGTACCCGCGCCGGCTGCTGGTGGCCGAGGCGCGGCGGATGGGCATCCCCATCCTGCCGCTGGACATCAACCGCAGCGGCGAAACCTACCGGGTGGAGCGGCTCGACGACGGCCGGCTGGGCATCCGGCTGTCCCTGGCCGGAATCTACGGGTTGTCCGCCGTCGAGCTGCGGCGTATTGCCGCCGGCCAGCCCTATGACTCCCTGGCCGACCTGCGCGCCCGTGCCCGGGTCTCCCGGCCCACGCTGCGGCGGCTGGCCCAGCTCGGGGCATTCGACTCGCTCAGCAAACAGATCGGCTCCGAGGGCAGCCGGGCGGACCTCATCCAGTACCTGGACGCCGCCCCGGCCAAGTCTGCGTCCCGGAAGCATGATCCGATTCCCGGGCAGCTGGCCCTGCCGCTGGGGGATACCGAACTGGCGAACCTGCACCACCACCTGCCCGAACCGGGGCTGCGGGAAAAGGTCCGCACCGAACTGGATCTGTTGTCCGTGGACGTCAGTGCGCACCTGATGGAAAGCTACGGTCCGCTGCTGCGCGGACTCGGTGTCACTGCCTCGGAGGCGCTGATGGACCTGCGGAACGGGACCGAGGTGCTGGTCGCCGGCATCCGGGTGGCCACCCAGACTCCACCCATGCGCGGAGGACGCCGGGTGGTGTTCATCAGCCTTGATGACGGCACCGGCTGCATTGACTGCACGTTCTTCCATGAGGCGCAGGAAAAATCCGGTCCATTGCTTTTTGGCACGGAACTGCTGCTGGTCCGTGGACTCACCCGCCGCACCGGGCCCAGGGGCATCAGCCTCCAGGCGCTGGAGGCATGGAACCTGGCGGACACGGACTCACTTCCGGTGCCCGGCCGCCAGCGCGGCATGTTGGTGGGGCCGGTCCGCGGCGGATAACATCGGTACGGGCGGAAGTACGGCCGTGTCCAGGCCGTGCAGCAGACGCCGTACAACGAAATCTAGGAGACAACCGTGTCAGTGCCAGAGAATTTCACCCTCATCGTCGACGGCGAAGAGACCACGGTGGATACTGGCACCACCGGTGCGCAGCTCTTCTTCGACCGGCGCGACGTCGTCGTGATGCGCGTCCACTCCGTCCTCAAGGACCTGGATACCCCGCTGGAGCAGGGCGACGTCGTAGAGTCCGTCACCATCGAGTCCGAAGACGGACTGAATGTGCTGCGCCACTCCACCGCGCACGTGATGGCCCAGGCCGTGCAGCAGCTGCGCCCCGATGCCAAGCTGGGCATCGGCCCGTACATCAAGGACGGCTTCTACTTCGACTTCGACGTCGCCGAGCCGTTCACCCCGGAGGACCTGAAGACCCTCGAGAAGATGATGCAGAAGATCATCAACTCGAACCAGAAGTTCGTCCGCCGCGTGGTCAGCGAAGACGAAGCCCGCGAAGCCATGGCCAACGAGCCGTACAAGCTTGAACTGCTGGGCACGAAGGACGGCGCCGAGGAAGCCGGCGAAGGTGCCGGCATCGAGGTCGGCGCCGGCGAGATCACCATTTACGACAACGTGGACCGCAAGTCCGGCGACGTCGTCTGGTGCGATCTGTGCCGCGGCCCGCACCTGCCCAACACCAAGCTGATCTCCAACGCCTTCGCCCTCACCCGTTCCGCCGCCGCCTACTGGCTCGGCAACCAGAAGAACCAGCAGCTGCAGCGCATCTACGGCACCGCCTGGCCCACCAAGGACGCGCTGAAGGCCTACCAGGAGCGCCTGGCCGAGGCGGAGCGCCGCGACCACCGCAAGCTGGGCACTGAGCTGGACCTGTTCTCCTTCCCGGATGAACTGGGCTCGGGCCTGCCGGTGTTCCACCCCAAGGGCGGCATCATCCGCAAGGCCATGGAGGACTACTCCCGCCAGCGCCACACCGAGGCCGGCTACGAGTTCGTGTACACGCCGCACATCACCAAGGGCCACCTGTACGAGGTTTCCGGCCACCTGGACTGGTACCGCGACGGAATGTTCCCTCCCATGCACGTGGATGAGGTCACCGATCCCGAAACCGGTGAGGTCACCAAGCCCGGCCAGGACTACTACCTGAAGCCGATGAACTGCCCCATGCACAACCTGATCTTCCGCTCCCGCGGACGGTCCTATCGCGAACTGCCGCTGCGCCTGTTCGAATTCGGTTCCGTGTACCGCTATGAGAAGTCCGGCGTGATCCACGGCCTGACGCGCGTGCGGGGCATGACCCAGGACGACGCCCACATCTACTGCACCCGCGAGCAGATGAAGGACGAGCTGACCACCACGCTGAAGTTCGTGCTGGACCTGCTCAAGGACTACGGCCTGGATGACTTCTACCTGGAACTGTCCACCAAGGACCCGGAGAAGTATGTCGGCTCCGACGATGTGTGGGAGGAAGCCACCCGCACCCTCGCCGAGGTGGCCGAAGCCTCCGGCCTGGACCTGGTCCCGGATCCGGGCGGCGCCGCCTTCTACGGCCCGAAGATCTCCGTCCAGGCCCGCGACGCCATCGGCCGCACCTGGCAGATGTCCACCATCCAGCTGGACTTCAACCTGCCCGAGCGGTTCGAGCTGGAGTACCAGGCTGCCGACGGCACCCGCCAGCGCCCGGTCATGATCCACCGCGCCCTGTTCGGTTCCGTGGAACGCTTCATGGCCGTGCTCACCGAGCACTACGCCGGTGCGTTCCCCGCCTGGCTGGCACCGGTGCAGGTGGTGGGTATCCCCGTGGCCGAAGCGTTCAACGACTACATGTTCGACGTCGTCGACAAGCTCAAGGCCCACGGCATCCGTGCCCAGGTGGACACCGGAACCGACCGCTTCCCGAAGAAGATCCGCACCGCGTCCAAGGACAAGGTCCCGTTTGTCCTGATCGCCGGCGGTGACGACGCCGAGGCCGGTGCCGTCTCCTTCCGCTTCCGTGACGGCAGCCAGGACAACGGCGTGCCCGTTGAAGAGGCCGTCAAGCGGATTGTCGAAGCCGTCCGCAACCGGGATAAGTAAGGGCGGCGGGGACGCTATGCGGGAACAGCCTGACGACGCCGCGGTGACGGACACGTTCGAACTCGCCGGCGTCCCCGACGCGTTCCAGCGGCTCTGGACTCCGCACCGGCTGGCCTACATCAAGGGCGGGCAGAAGCAGGTCTCCTCCAAGGAGACCTGCCCGTTCTGCGCCGCACCGGAGCGGTCGGACGAGGAATCGCTGATTGTCCACCGCGGCCGGCACGCCTTCGTGATCCTGAACCTCTTCCCGTACAACGCCGGCCACCTGCTGGTCTGCCCGTACCGGCACGTGCCGGACTACACGGACATCGACCCGGAAGAGACCGCCGAGATTGCGGCCCTGACGCAGACCGCCATGCGGGTGCTGCGCAAGGTGTCCAGCCCCACCGGCTTCAACCTGGGCATGAACCAGGGCGAAACCGGCGGGGCCGGGATTGCCGCCCACCTGCACCAGCACATAGTTCCGCGCTGGGGCGGGGACGGAAACTTCCTGCCGATCATTGCGCAGACCAAGGCCATCACCCAGACCCTCGGCGAGGTCCGCCAGCAAGTGGCAGATGCCTGGCCCCAAGAGGGCTCCGGCCCGGACAGTGAGGACTGATACGTGCTCAACAAATACGCACGGGGATTCTTCACTGCCGTCTTCACCCCGCTGGCAAGCTGGCTGCTCCGCCGCGGGGTAACCCCGGACATGGTCACCATTGCCGGCACGCTCGGCGTGATGATCGGCGGACTGGTCTTTTATCCCCTGGGTGAGCTGTTCTGGGGAACCATCTTCATCACCGTCTTCATCTTCTCCGACGTGGTGGACGGGATCATGGCCCGGCAGCAGCAGCGCACCGGCAGCTGGGGCGGGTTCCTGGACTCCACGCTGGACCGCTTCGCCGACGGCGCCCTGTTCGCCGGCGTCGCCATCTGGTTCTTCACCGGCGGCGGAAACGATGCGATCGGCATTGCAGCCGTCCTCTGCCTGGTAGTCGGCATGCTGGTGTCCTACATCCGGGCCAAGGCCGAGTCGCTGGGCTTCAACGCCAGCGTCGGCATCGCCGAGCGTGCCGAGCGGCTGGTCTCCCTGCTGGTGGCCACCGGACTGGTGGGACTGGGGGTGCCGGAGATCCTGCTGCTGGTGGTCCTGGTCCTGCTGACCCTGGCCAGCTGCGTCACCATCGGACAACGGATGCACACCGTGCGGAAGCAGGCCCGGCTGGGTAACCCGGCCGCATAGAAGCCACATCGAAAAGAAGGCGGGAACCGAATCATCGGTTCCCGCCTTCTTTTCAACCCGTCCGGACTGACCGGGCTGCTGCCTAGGCCAGGCCGCGCCGGTCCAGCAGCGGCTGGATTTGCGCATCGCGTCCGCGGAAGTTCCGGAATGCCTGCAGCGGGTCGATGCTGTTGCCGCGGGACAGCAGTTCCGTCCGGAAACGGTCGCCGTTCTCCCGGGTCAGGCCGCCGTTTTCCCGGAACCACTCGACCGTGTCGGCGTCGAGCACTTCGCTCCAGATGTAGGCGTAGTACGCCGCAGCGTAGCCGCCGGCAAAGATGTGCTTGAAGTAGCCGGTCCGGTAGCGCGGCGGCACCAGGTCCAGGTCGACGCCGGCCGCCGCCAGGGCGGCGGCCTCGAAGGCTTCCGGATCTTCGACCGTCTCGCCGGGTGCCAGTTCGTGCCAGGCCAGATCCAGCAGGGCGGCACCGAGGTATTCGGTGGTGGCGAAGCCTTCGCCCCAGACGGCTGCAGCATTCACCTTGTCGAGGACCTCCTGCGGCAGCGGCTCTCCGGTGACGTGGTGCTTTGCGAAGTTCGTAACCACCTCGGGCCAGAGCATCCACATCTCGTTGACCTGTGACGGGTACTCAACGAAGTCGCGGGGGACGGCGGTGCCGGAGAACCGGGGATAGGTGACGTCCGAGAACAGGCCGTGAAGCGCGTGGCCGAATTCGTGGAACGCGGTGACCACCTCGTCGAAGGTCAGCAGGGTGGGCTCACCTGCCGGGGGCTTGGTGATGTTCAGGTTGTTCACGACCACGGGCGGGTCGTCCAGCAGCCGGGACTGGTGGACCAGGGAGTTCATCCAGGCGCCGCCGTTCTTGGTGTCCCGGGTGTAATAGTCGCCCAGGAACAGGCCAAGCCCGGTGCCGTCGTCGTTCTTGACTTCCCAGACCCGGACATCGGGGTGGTAGCCCGGCAGGTCCGTCCGTTCGGTGAAGGTCAGACCGTACAGCCGGTTGGCGGCGTAGAAGACACCGTCAGTGAGGACGCGCTCCAGTTCGAAGTAGGGGCGTAGGGCGGCGGTGTCGACGTCGAACTTTTCCCGCCGGACCTGCTCCGAGTAATACGCCCAGTCCCAGGCTGCCAGCTCGTGTCCGTCCTTCCGGGCCGCTTCGCGCAGCTCTCCGGCCTCCGCCTTCGCGTTGCGGACGGCTGCCGGGGCGAGCTTGTCCAGCATCGCGTGGATGGCGTCCAGGGACGGGGCGGTCTGGTCATCCGTGCCGTACTCGGCATGGTTGGCGAAACCGAGCAGTGCGGCCTTCTCTGCACGCAGCGCAGCCAGTTCAGCGGCGAGGGTAAGTGTGTTCGCGTTGTTGTTCCGGAAACCGCGGTTGCGGGCGGCTTCGTGCAGCCGACGGCGGCTCTCCCGGTGAGTGAGTGACGCGAGAGCGGGCTGCGGGGTGGGCAGAACCAGGGACAGCAGGTACTTGCCGTCGTGCCCGGCCTCCTTCGCAGCGGTCGCTGCGGCAGCGATGTCGTCGTCGGACAAGCCGTCCAGTTCGGCGGCATCGTCGACCAGCAGGGCCGAATCGTTGGTGTCCTTCAGCAGCCGCTGGGAAAACTCGGTGCCCAGTTCCGACAGGCGCGCGTTCAGTTCGCGCATCCGGGCCTGCCCGGCGTCGTCCAACTGGGCGCCGGCCCGGATGAACTGGCGGCGGTACTCGGAGACGAGCCGGGCCTGTTCATCGTCCAGGCCTTCTGCCTCTGCCGCGACGGCTTCCACCCGGTCAAAGAGCTGCCGGTTGAGGTACACAGCGTCCTCATGGGCGGCGAGCCGGGGGCTGACCTCCTGCTGGATCCGCTGCACACCCTCGGTTGCGTGCGCGGCGCAGAGGGTGAAGAAGGCGACGGCGGTACGTCCCAGCGCCTGGCCCGAGCGTTCCAGCGCCGCAATGGTGTTGCCGAAATCGGGGGCGTCCGGGTTGGCCGCAATCCGCTCAATCTCCGCGGCGTGCCCGGAAATCCCGGAGTCAAAGGCCGGCAGGAAAACGTCTTCGTTGATCTGCTCGAACGGGGGTAGCTGGTACGGCAGGCTGCTCGGGGAAAGGAAAGGATTGTCCATAAAGCCCAACAGTGGCACAGCGCGGCGTCCCGGACCAACATGACGCTGCCGTAGGATCGCACCGATTCCCCGTTGCCCGCAGTCGGCAGGCCTGGGGGCGAGATGCGCGGGGGAGTTCATGAAACGCAACCTTGATGTCCGCAGTGGGGTGAAGGCTCCGGCACAGGTCCGGGTGCCGGGACGGAGCCGCCTGCCGGGACTGATCCGTCTGCCGGGACTGGGGGCGGTGCTGGTGCTGGCCTTGATGCTCGGCGGCTGCATGGCGGAGGAGGGTGCGGGGCCGGAGGGCCGCCGAAATCCCGGTGGGCCGTCGTCGTCGGGGTCGGCAGCTGCCGCGCCGCCGTCGTCGTCCGCGGACGCCGTCAGCGCCGGCCAAGGACCGGACTGCCCCACGGAGAACTGCTTTTCCCTGATGCTTGCCGGCGACCTGCTGGTCCATCCGCAGCTGTGGGAGCAGGCGGCGGCGGATGCGGCGTCCACCGGCAAGGGGCCGCTGGACTTCGAACCTCTCCTGGCCGGGCAGGGTACCTACATTTCCGCAGCGGATCTGGCGGTGTGCCATATGGAAACCCCGGTGGCTGAGACGGACGGACCGTATGCGGGGTATCCCAGGTTCAACGTGCCGCCGCAGATCCTCACGGCGGCGGACGCCGTGGGTTTCTCCGGCTGCACCACCGCCAGCAACCACACCATTGACGCCGGAACCCAGGGGTTGAACCGGACGCTGGGCGTGCTGGATTCCCTCGGCCTGGCGCACACCGGCTCCTACGCCGCGGAGGCCGGCGCCGGTGCACCCATGGTCCTGTCAGCCTCTGCCGGGGACGTTGCCGTGATCGAGGCGACCTACGGATTGAACGGGCTGGAGGCGGAATACCCCTGGCAGGTGGACCTGCTCGATGCTCCGGCGATGATCACCAAGGCAAAGGCAGCCCGTGCGGCGGGGGCCGACGTCGTCGTTGCTGCAATCCATGCCGGTGATGAATACGCCTCGGCGCCCAATGCCCAGCAGATGGAAACCGCCCATGCGCTGGCGGACAGCGGGGAGTTCGACTTCATTTACGGCCACCACACGCACTCGGTCCTGCCGATCGAGCACTACAACGGCACGTGGATTGTCTACGGGCTCGGCAATGCCGTGACGGAGCTGTCGCCCTGGTACGACGTCAACAATGAAGGCCTCATCGTGCGCGCCCAGTTCGCCCGCGACGACGCCGGGAAGTGGTCCGTCAGCGACCTCGCCTGGGCGCCGTCGGTCGTTGTCCGCGACCCGTACCGGTGGTGTTCCGTCGCCGGGGACCTGCCGCAGGGGGAGTGTGCGCCGGTCCCGCAGCGGGAGGCTGTGCGTGCGCGGACCATTCCCGTGGTGGAGTCTTTGGGAGCGGTCGATGCCGGGGCGCATGAGTGGCTGGTGACTCAGGAGGACGGCGGGCCGTAGGGGGGGGGGGCGATGCCTGGGTGTGGGTTCCTGGAGGCTTCGTCCCGCCATCCGTTCCCGCCACCAGCCGTCCCTTCCTTCCTCCACAGGGCAGGGCAGCGGGCCGTAGCGCTTTGCGGAGCGGCTTAGGCGCGTAAGGCGACATGATGAGCAAGGAAAACTGCTGCCCCTAACGTCACCCGTTTGTCAGCTTGGCGGAGAGCTTTAATAGCCTCCATGGAATTCGCGCGCCCCGTGTTCCCTGTGCGGTGAAGCACCTCTTCAGCCCATGCAAGTGCGGGCTCAGGAGGCTGAGCGCTCGTGGGAAGCGGACCGCCGAATATGGCCTGCAGTCTCACGCGGGGATCCACCCTGTCTCCAAAGATGACCGCGGCCCATGTGCTTTGCATCGTTTTCCTCCTCGCCCTCAAACTACGGGCCCCACCTGTCGTGCGCCTGCGCCTGAAGACGGAGAATTGCCCGCAGGCCGATCCTTTACGACGGCGGCGATAGCCGCGTGCGGCCGGCGGCCCGGGTCCTGTCGCGTTTGGACGTCAAGCACATCAAAACCTGCTCCGAGGAGCATCTGTCGCATCTGGTCAATCGACCAGTAATAGGCGGTCGTCACCGCGTGTGCAAAAGGCTCGGCAGCCGAGCCCTCGAAGAATCCTAAAAGCAGGTGTCCGCCCCGGGCCAAAGCGCGGGCGATTTCCGAGAACACCGCAGGAAGCTCGTCGGGATGAACGTGAATCAAGGAGTACCAGGCCAGAACCCCGTGCAATGAGCCGTCCGGCACACCGAGATCCCGGAACGAGGCGACGCGAAACGGCACATCCGGGAAACGTGTCCGCGCAGCGTCGATAAACTCCGGCACGAGGTCAATGCCCTGGACGTCCACCCCACGCCGGTGCAGCAGATCCGTCCAATGACCGGGACCGCATCCGACGTCGAGCACCGCGCCCCCGATACGGTCCGCCCACTGTTCAATGCGAAGTCGGTCCAATTCGTGCATGTCCTCGACGGAGCCCAGGAGGCCCGTGTACTCCGCGGCGCGTGCCTGGTACGCGGTCCGGACAAGTTCATCAGCCATGCGCACGAGACTACTTGGTGGGAAGCTCGACTGGATTGCCGCCTCAGGGGGGGGCTTCTCACCCGCAAACGCTGTTGCTGGTCTCACCGCCGCCGTGATCGCTGCCGCTGCAGCCATCTGCTGGTTCCATTTCCCGGCCTGCCCGCTGCGCAAAGCACTGGCCCCGCCCGCCGGACCGTCCGTCCGTTCGCCTACGCGCTGACGGTTCGACGGGCAAAAATCACGCAGCCCTGCCGCCGCGACCGGCGCCCACCCGGCGGCAGGATTGCCTATGATTAAAGGACCGGTTGTGTACCTGCAGGGCACTCCGCTCCCGAATAGCTTCGCTGTTGTTCCCACCTGGTGATGTAAATGACCCTAGTGCGTCATGATTCTGCCCTCCCAAAGTCCGTAGCACCCGCCCGCCGGCCGGCGTCGCTGTCCGCCCGCGGACTGCTTATTGACTGGGATCCCGCGACCTACCGGCAAACGCTCGAGCGCTTTGCCGGGGACCGGCAGATCGCCGTCCCCCATCGGGAAGCCGAAACCGGCTCCCCGTTTCCCTTCCGCCTCAGGGTCCTGGACGCCGAGGTTCCGCCGCCCATCATGCTGCACCCGCATTGGGAACAGGCGTTGGCGGGTTTTGTCCGGGAACAGGCACGGGGCCTTCCACTGGGTGCCGGAAACCGCAACTACAAGGACCGCAATCCGAAATGTGAGGTTGCCGTAGCCCTCACGCCGCTGCGCGTGCTTGCCGGGGAACGGACCACGGAGGAACTCCAGGCCATCACTTCCGGGCTGGACCTGCCGTGGCTGCGTTCCTACCTCCGCTTCCGCCATGAGACGGTCATCCACTCCGTACTGCGCATGACACCCGGCGAAACCGCAGCCGCACTGCGGGAAACGGCCGACGCGGTGGACCGGATCGGGGACGTTCAAGGACCGGCCGCTGAGGCAGTCGCCGTAGTACGCCGGCTGCAGCAGCTTTTCCCCAACGACCGCGGCATCCTGCTGGCCATCTGCATGAACTTGATCCGGCTGGATCCCGGACAAGCAGCCGTGATCCCTCCCGGGTGCCTGCATACCTATCTGTCCGGCCAGGCGGTGGTGGTGATGGGCACCTCTGATAATGCGCTGCAGGCCGGCCTGACCAGGGAACATGTGGACCTCTGCGAACTGCAGCATCTGACGGGCGGCGGACAGCCTCAGCCGTCCCCCCTGCCCGTGCTTGATACCGGCCGCGGCGAGCAGCACATTCCGCTCTGGAGCGAGGATCTGGACCTGCGGCGTGTGGTCGTCGAGGATGATCCAAAGCCCGTCCGCGTGGGGCCGTTCAGCGTAGTGCTGGCCGCGCTGGAACCGGCCTGCATCACCGTGGATGAGGTCACGGCGGATATGGAGCCCGAAGCGAAGATCCTGTACGCCGGCGAGCCCGTGACGGCCACACTCACGGGGCCTTCCCAGATCTTCGTGGCCTCGACGCTCTAGCTGCTCTCCAGGGTTCGTGCCGCTAGGACTGCCGTCTTACCGCGGCCGCTGCCCGGCGTGCTGGCGTGCCATTTCCGAGAGCTTCGACAGCTGGGCCAGGTCCTCTTCGGAACGGGGCACGGGGGAGAAGCTGCCGAACTTCCGGATGGCCGCCTTCTCGATCAGGAAGTCGGCAATAGCCGGGTTCTTCGGGAGAAGGGAACCGTGCAGGTAGCTCGCTACGACGTTCTTGTAGCGGGCACCCTCGGTGCTGTCCTTGGTGTTGTTGCCTTCACCCTTGCGGATCTCCGCCAGCGGTTCCACACCCGGGCCGAGGAAGGTCTGGCCGCTGTGGTTCTCGTAGCCGTGGATCTCGCCGAACTCCTTGCTGAGGGACAGTACGTTGCCGATCAGCCGCACGTCGCCGCCGTGGGTTTCCATATCCAGGATGCCGATGCCCGGAATGAGGTCGCCCTCATGCGTCTTGAAGAACCGTCCGAACAACTGGTAGAGGCCGCAGATCACCAGCATCGGCAGGCCGTCGTCGGCGAGCCGCTGCAGCGTCGGGGCGAGTTGCTGCAGGTCCTGCTGGATTACCACCTGCCCGCTGTCCTGGCCGCCGCCGCCAACAATGATGTCAACGTCGGCCGGGAACTCGCCACCGGCGTTGTATTCCTCGACAACAGGGGAGTAGCCGTACCACTTCAGGCGCTGCTTGAGCACCAGCACGTTGCCCCAGTCGCCGTAGATGTTCATTTCCCGCGGGTAAAGCTGCAGGATCTTGATTGTGCGGTCCTCGGTCATGAGACCACCTCTACCTTCGTGATCTTGGAGAGCTCCCGGCGCACGGCCAGCATGGCCGTATACGTGCAGAAGATCCGCATGGGAACCCCGGGGGAGTCCTTGATGAAACGCTTGAGCCCGTCCGTGATGTCCGGTTCGATCGTGCGCACCGGTACGTCGTCGTACTTCAGGCGCAGTGCCATGTCGTAGGCCCGCACGCCGCTGACGACGTCGACGCCGCCCTCGGCCAGGGACTCGAAGTCCACATCCCAGAGCCAGGACATGTCCCGGCCGTCGGCGTAGTTGTCATTGATCGCGATCATGGTCGAATAGCCGTGCGCGGCAAAGGACTTCAGTCCCAGGCGGAAGCCGCTGGGGTTCTTAACCAGCACCAGTTCCAGCGGCTGGCCGTTGACGGTCAGGGACTCGCCGCGGCCGAAGGCAGGCTCCACATTGGCCAGCGCCTCGAACAGTGCGTCGGAGTCGAGGTCGCTGCCCTTGATCGTCCGTGCAAACGCGAGGGCGGCAGCGGCATTGAAGATGTTGTAGACGCCACGCAGCTTCAGCCCGGAGGTGCGGACCTGTCCGTCGATGAGGAAATCCGCTTCCGTTTCGCCCACGCGTTCAAGAACGACGTCGGCCTCCTGGGTGGCGGCCAGCGCCTCGGCAAGGCTGCCGCGCATCTCGTCGTCGTTGGGGAAGGTGCTGCGCAGCGACGCGTCGAGCCCGAAGTACACGGCACGCTGGCCGTTGAGGGACTCGGCGATGCCCGCGACGCGGGGGTCTTCGCGGTTCAGGACCACAGTCTCGGTGGTGGCCCGGGCAATGGACTCCAGCAGGCGGGTCGTTTTGTCGATTTCGCCGAACCGGTCCAGCTGGTCACGCAGTACATTCAGCAGCAGGCTGTACCGCGGCTGGATCAGCTTCACGAAGTGCACGGCGTGGGCCTCGTCCAGTTCCAGGACCGCGATATCGGCGTCCAGGTGCCCGCGCAGGCTCACTTCGCCCAGCAGTGCCGCCGCGACGCCGCGGGTGAAGTTGCTGCCCGTGCGGTTGGTGAAAACCTTCAGCCCTTGGCTTTCGAGGAGCTCCACCACCATCTTGGTAGTGGTGGTCTTGCCGTTGGTGCCGGAGACGACGGCGACGCCGAGCGGCAGGTCTGCAAGGGTGCGGCGAATGAAATCGGGATCGATTTTCTCCACCACCAGGCCCGGCAGGGCGGAGCCGCCGCCACGCAGTTTAGAGGCACTGCGGACCAGTTTTCCGACCAGGATGGAGAAAGAACTCATGGTTACTGAATATAGCGCACACCCCTGTTCCGGCAGTGGTTCCAACGCGTGAGGCTGCACGCATCCGGACCGTTCCACGCCGGTTTAGTGCCCGTGATCGCGCTGGGAATCGGAGATCGGACGCGTTTCCGGCCCGGGAAACGGAATCGGTCGCTAGAATTGTGGCAGTGCGTTCGGGACGCTTAGCCTGTCTCCCTGTCCGGCCCGGGTTCCCGGAGGCCTGGACGGGCGGCCGGCAGCCGGACTTTTTTATCGATCAGAGGAGAAGCGTAGAGCATGTCGGGCCACTCTAAATGGGCAACCACCAAGCACAAGAAGGCCGTAATTGATGCCAAGCGCGCCAAGTCCTTCGCCAAGCTGATCAAGAACATCGAAGTGGCGGCACGCGCCGGCGGAGCCGACATGGCAGGCAACCCTGCCCTTGAACTCGCCGTGTCCAAGGCCAAGAAGACGTCGGTGCCGATTGACAACATCAACCGCGCCGTCAAGCGCGGCGCCGGCCTGCTCGGCGAGGCCGTCGACTACCAGACCATCATGTACGAAGGCTACGGCCCGCAGGGGTCCGCCCTGCTGATCGAGTGCCTCACGGACAACAAGAACCGTGCGGCCTCCGAGGTCCGCCTCGCCGTGACCCGCAACGGCGGCAACATGGGTGATCCCGGTTCGGTGGCCTACATGTTTACCCGCAAGGGCGTCGTGAACCTGCCCAAGAACGGCCTCACCGAGGATGACCTGCTGATGGCCGTGCTCGACGCCGGTGCGGACGAAGTGAAGGAATCCGGCGAGAACTTCGAAATCATCTCGGAGCCGCAGGACCTGCGTGCCGTCGTCGGCGCCCTCGAGGAAGCCAGCATCGAGTACGAAACCGATGAAGCCGAGTTCGTACCGTCCATGCACGTGGAACTGGACGCCGATGCCGCCCGCAAGTTCCTGAAGCTCGTGGACGCCCTCGAAGACCTCGACGACGTACAGAACGTCTACTCCAACGCTGATATCCCGGCCGCCGTGATGGCCGAGCTTGAAGAAGACGACTAAGCGCCGCCTCCGTGTCCTTACGCGTCCTGGGGGTGGACCCCGGCCTGACCCGGTGCGGCCTTGGTGTAGTTGAGGTTGAGGGAAACCGCCGGGCCACCCTCGTGGCCGTCGGAGTCGTCGGCACTGTGGCCGGAACCGCGCTGGATGCGCGGCTGCTGGTCATCTCCGAAGCCATCGAGCTGTGGCTGGACACGCACCGGCCGGATGTCCTGGCCGTGGAACGCGTGTTCAGCCAGCTCAATGTCAGTACCGTCATGGGGACCGCCCAGGCCTCCGGCGTCGTTATTGCCGCTGCTGCCCGGCGCGGCATCCCGGTTGCCCTGCACACGCCCACCGAGGTCAAGGCAGCGGTCACCGGCTCCGGCTCGGCCAACAAGGACGCCGTCGGCAAGATGGTGACCAAGATCCTGCGGCTGGACGAAATGCCCAAGCCGGCCGACGCCGCCGACGCGCTGGCCCTGGCCATCACGCATGCCTGGCGACGCGGCGTGGCCGGTCCCGGACCGACGGCCGGCTCCGCATCGCGGGGCGCGGCACCCAGGACCGGCCTGACGCCGGCCCAGCGGCTGTGGGCGGAAGCCGAAGCCCGGGCAAAACGCGGAAGCTAGCGGGCATCAGGGGAATGCGGACACCAGCAAGTAGGGTATTCGTAGATATGTTCTATACAGCCTCTGGAGTTCCTTCATGATCAGTTCCCTCCGCGGGGTCGTTTCGCACGTGGGCCTCACTTCCGCCGTCATCGATGTCCACGGACTCGGGATGCTCGTTCAGGCGACCCCCCAGACGCTGGCGGCGCTGCGGACCGGAAGCGAAGCCTTCGTGCACACCGCCATGATCGTCCGCGAGGACTCCATGACGCTGTACGGATTCACCGACGCCGATCAGCGCGAAGTCTTCGAGATCCTCCTTGGCGTCAGCGGCGTGGGACCGCGCATTGCCCTGGCCGTGCTGGCTGTCCACACGCCCGAAGCCATCCGTGTGGCAGCGTCCAGCGGCGACGATAAGGCCTTCAGCAAGGTCTCCGGCATCGGCCCCAAGGGCGCGCGCCGCATTGTCCTGGAACTGGCGGACAAGCTCGTGCCGCACGGAACAGTGGAAAACCCGGCAGCGCCGCGTTGGCAGGAACAGGTCCTGGCCGCAATGACCGGCCTCGGCTGGTCCGAAAAGGACGCCACAGCGGCCATCGAAGACACGGCCGCAGAGCATCCCGATATCGCTGCCGCCGGCAACGTGGGGGAGATCCTCAAGCTCACCCTGCGGCGCCTGGGTACGGACGGTGCGCGGACCTCTTCGCGCCGGAAGGTTGGCTGAGGTGTCCACCGCAGACTCCCTGGTCGCCCCCGGACCCGATCCCGACGACAAAGCCATCGAAGCCGCGCTGCGGCCGAAGAACCTGGACGACTTCGTGGGACAGAAGCGCGTCCGCGAACAGCTTTCACTGGTGCTCGAAGCGTCGAGGCTGCGCGGCCGCAGCGCGGACCACGTGCTGCTCTCCGGCCCTCCCGGCCTGGGAAAAACCACCCTGTCCATGATCATCGCCGCGGAAATGAACGCACCGCTGCGGATCAGCTCCGGCCCGGCCATCCAGCATGCCGGCGACCTTGCGGCCATCCTGTCCTCCCTGACCGAGGGCGAGGTGCTGTTCCTGGATGAAATCCACCGCATGTCGCGGCCGGCCGAGGAAATGCTCTACATGGCCATGGAGGATTTCCGCGTCGACATCATCGTCGGTAAGGGTGCCGGTGCCACCGCCATACCCCTGGAGCTGCCGCCGTTCACCCTGGTGGGTGCCACCACGCGCGCCGGTCTCCTCCCCGGGCCGCTGCGTGACCGCTTCGGCTTCACCGGCCACCTGGAGTTTTATTCGACGGACGAACTCGAACTGGTGCTGCGCCGCTCGGCCATGCTGATGGACATGAAGGTCAACTCCGCAGGCTTCGCCGAGGTCGCCGGACGCTCACGCGGCACCCCCCGAATTGCCAACCGGCTGCTGCGCCGCGTCCGCGACTGGGCGCTGGTCCACGGGATCGAGCAGATCGACGCCCGCGCGGCCGGGGCCGCCCTGGACATGTACGAAGTGGATGTCCTCGGACTGGACCGGCTGGACCGGGCCGTCCTCACGGCGCTGATCACCAAGTTCAACGGCGGACCTGTAGGGCTGTCCACGCTGGCGATTGCTGTCGGCGAGGAACCGGAGACGGTGGAGACAGTGGCTGAGCCCTATCTGGTCCGCGAAGGGCTGCTCGGCCGGACCCCGCGGGGCCGGATCGCCACCCGTGCCGCCTGGGAACACCTGGGGCTCCGGATGCCGGAGAACGTCGCGGCGGCGATGCCGGAGAACATGTTTTCCGGCCCCGGGACAAACACCGCATCCACCCCGGTGGACTAGGCCCAACCGAAACTTAACCACCGCTGTCTGCGTTTCCCTTTAGACTGGCCCTAGTGCACGGTCCCGGCATCACGCCCGGACCCGCCTGACCCTTCCCCGACAGAAACAGGAACCATCCACGTGAATCCCGCTGATCTCTTTATCCCTCTGCTGCTGGCAGTCTTCGTCATCATGATGTTCCGCAAGCAGAAGAAGACGACGCAGTCGGTGGCCCAGCAGCGCGCCCAGATGCTTCCGGGTACCGAGGTCATGACCCAGTTCGGGCTTTTCGGCCGGATCGTGTCCGTGGACCAGGAAGAGAACAAGGCCGTGCTTGAGCTGTCCCCGGGAAACACCGCCACGGTGCACCTGCAGGCACTGACCAAGGTCGTCACCGTGCCCGCAGAAGAAAAAGACGAAGAAGCAGCAGCTCCTGTCGAAGGCGCCACAGTGGTCCCCGACGACGCTTCCTCCCTCACTCTCGGCAAGAACGACGACGCCGCCCGGGACAGCGCGCAGGACGAGACTCCTGAAGAAACACTCAAGCGCCTGAACCGCGACGACAAAAAAGAGAACTAGACTCTCCACGAGCTAAGCGGGGCATCGGTGCCCCGCTTACCCGCCGGGCCGGCTGACGGTTCCGGTGATCCTCGCCCTTAAGGAAAATTCCCTATGCCCCGTACCGGCCCCGCCTCGGCCGCGAAAAAGACGCTCCTCTGGTTGGGCGTCATTTTTGCTGCCCTGGCTCTTTTGCTTGGCGGTGGCTCCATGTGGAGCAACGCCAGCTGGACCCCGAAACTCGCCCTCGACCTCGAGGGCGGCACGCAGATGATCCTGGCTCCCGAAGTGCAGGGAGGTGACTCCGAAATCACCACCGAGCAGCTCGACCAGGCTGTGGAGATCATCCGCCAGCGCGTGGATGGCAGCGGTGTCTCCGAAGCGGAGATCAGCACCCAGTCCAACCGGAACGTCGTGGTTTCGCTGCCCGGCGTCCCCGATCCCGAAACCCGCGAACTGATCCAGGCCTCGGCGAACATGGAGTTCCGTCCGGTCCTGGCCGGCGGCGGGGGACAGGGTGCGGCGGTTACGGATCCCACTCCTGCCGAGCAGCTGCCCACACCGACGGCGGAACCCACTGATGCCTCGGACCAGAACTGGATAACACCTGAGCTGCAGACGCAGTTCGAAACCACGGACTGCCTGAACCCGGACACAGTCGCCAATGCCGAGCAGGCGCCGGCGGACCAGCCGATGGTCGCCTGCGAACCCGGCACCGCCGGCAAGTACATCCTGGGACCGGTGGAAGTTCCCGGCGTGGACATTTCCACCGCCAGCTTCGGCATGGCCCAGGGAAACAACGGCGCTTCCACCGGCCAGTGGGCCGTGAACATTGAATTCAATGGAACGGGCACTGATAAGTTCCGCGATGTCACTGAGCGGCTCTTCGCCTTCCCTGAAGGCGACCCGCGTAACCAGTTCGCCATTGTCCTGGACGGCCAGATCATTTCGGCCCCCACCGTCAACGCCGTCATCACCGACGGTAAGCCGCAGATCACCGGCAACTTCACGCAGGAAAGCGCCGAGGCACTGTCCGAGCAGCTGAAGTACGGCGCCCTGCCGATCAGCTTCGAGATCCAGAGCGAACAGCAGGTCTCGGCAACCCTCGGTTCGGACCAGCTCCGGATGGGCATCATCGCCGGCCTGATCGGCCTGGCCCTGGTGGCCGTCTACTCGCTGTTCCAGTACCGCGCACTGGGCCTGGTCACCATTGCTTCGCTCGTCGTCGCCGGTCTGCTGAGCTACCTGGCCATCGCCATCCTGGGCTGGAGCCACAACTACCGCCTCTCGCTGGCGGGTGTCGCCGGCCTGATCGTCGCCATCGGACAGACCGCGGACTCGTTCATCGTCTACTTCGAACGCATCCGCGATGAGCTCCGGGACGGACGCGGCCTGGTCTCCGCCGTGGACAACGGATGGAAGCGCGCCAAGCGCACCGTCCTGGCCTCCAAGGCCGTGAACATCCTCGCCGCCGTCGTGCTGTACTTCGTGGCGGTCGGCAACGTGCGCGGGTTCGCGTTTACCCTGGGCCTCACCGCCATCGCCGACCTCATCGTGGTCTTTATGTTCACGCACCCCACCATGGTGCTGCTGGCCCGTACCCGGTTCTTCGGCGAGGGGCACCGGTTCTCCGGCCTCGACCCGCGCCGTCTGGGTTCGGTGCCGCTTTACCGCGGTGCCGGCCGCCTCCGCGACCCTGCCGAATCACCGGCTGCGCGCGGCAAGAACAAGGGTGCAGCGAAGGAAGCCGAACGGCGGATGACCATCGCCGAACGCAGGCTTGCCGAAAAATCCATGGCCGGCTCCGGCCGCAGCTCTGAAAAGGACGGCGAGTAATGAGTAAGCTTCCCAGTTTCGCCGCATTCGGCAATGACCTGTACAGCGGAAAGCGGTCCTACAACTTCGTGGGCAAGGCCAAGCTGTGGTTCCTGATCGCAGCAGCCGCCGTGCTGCTGTCCATCCTCATTCCAGTAGCCAAGGGCGGTTTTAACCTCGGCATCGAGTTCCGCGGCGGCTCCGAGTTCACTGTCTCCAACGTGGCCAATACCGATGTCAGCGGCGGCGAGAAGGCCGTGACCGGGATTGCCGGCACCGCCGACCCGCGGGTGACCAATATTGCCCCCGGCACGATGCGGGTGCAGACCGAGAAACTGAGTGACGACGAGACCATCGAGGTCAAGGAGTCGCTCGCAGAGACCTACGGCGTCAGCCAGGACGAGGTCACGTCCACGTTCATCGGCCCCACGTGGGGCAGCGACGTGAGCCGGCAGGCCCTGGTTGGGCTCGTCGTCTTCGTGGCACTGGCCGCGGTGCTGATGGCCCTCTACTTCCGGACCTGGAAAATGTCGGTGGCCGCCGTCGTCGGATTGCTGGTGGTCATGGTGGTTACCGCAGGCGTCTACGCACTGAGCGGTTTCGAAGTGACGCCGTCGGCAATCATCGGTTTCCTTACCGTGCTCAGTTACTCGCTCTACGACACGGTGGTGGTCTTCGACAAGGTCCGGGAAAACACGAAGGACCTGGACAAGCGGACCCGGCGGACGTTCGCGGAGGAAGTGAACCTGGCCGTGAACCAGACCCTGGTCCGGTCCATCAACACTTCCGTGGTGGCCGTCCTTCCGGTGGCCTCCATCCTGTTCATCGGAGCCCTGCTGCTGGGCGCCGGCACCCTGAAGGACCTGTCCCTGGCACTGTTCGTGGGCATCATCCTGGGCACCGTCGCGACCATCTACATTGCCGCGCCGATGTACGCCTGGCTGCGCCGCAACGAACCGGACATCCGTAAGCAGGCCAAGCGGGTGGCCGAACGCCGGGCAATGGAAGCCAAGAGCCCGGCGGTGGCTGAAGCCTAGCCTCAGCCCCGCCGTGCCCCGCCGGTTCCGTATTCCTTGGGAAAGGAGTGCGGAACCGGCGGTTTAAGTGCGGTGCGGGCAGGCTTAGACTGGTTGACGGGAGCCGCACCGCGCAGCAGCCGGCAATACAACGTTTTGAGCACCTGCTTTGAAAAGCATGGAAGAAAGGTCGTCAGTGGCCAACAGTGCAACGCCTGCCGATGAGGCTGGAAACAACGGGACCACGGGGATCGAGCCGGGGACCGAGAGCACCGCAGCCAGTGAAGCTGCGGCGCGGGATGCTGCCGCGGGTAAGTCCGACGCACTGCTGCCGGTGCCCGGCCCGGCCAAGACGCCCGCGCAGGTGAAGGTTGGCAGTGGAGCGGGACGTGCGCCGTCGACCGGCCGCCGCGCCTCCACACGCGCCCGGCTCGCCCGGCTGGCCGGCCGGGGCAACCCGGAGTACTCGCCGATGCTCGAGCCGCTGCTGCGCACGGTACGGGTGAATAACCCCAAGGAAGACCTGGACCTGATCCAGCGCGCCTACGTGGTGGCCGAACGCAGCCACGAGGGGCAGAAGCGCAAGAGCGGCGACCCGTACATTACGCATCCGGTTGCCGTGGCGACCATCCTGGCGGAGCTGGGCATGACGGGCACCACCCTGGCGGCGGCGCTGCTGCACGACACGGTGGAGGACACCAGCTACACCCTCGACGAGCTGCGACGGGATTTCGGTCCCGAAGTGGCCATGCTGGTTGACGGCGTCACGAAACTGGACAAGGTCACCTTCGGCGACGCCGCGCAGTCGGAAACCGTGCGCAAAATGGTCGTGGCGATGGCCAAGGACATCCGCGTGCTGGTGATCAAGCTCGCGGACCGGCTGCACAACGCGCGTACCTGGCGTTTTGTCTCGCCGGAATCGTCGGCCAAAAAGGCCCGCGAAACCCTGGAGATCTTCGCCCCGCTGGCCCACCGCCTGGGCATGAACACCATCAAGTGGGAACTGGAGGATCTTTCCTTCGCCGCGCTGCACCCCAAGGTCTACGACGAGATTGTCCGGATGGTCGGGGACCGGACGCCGGAGCGGGAGAAATACCTGGGCACCGTGCGTTCCCAGATCGCCGACGACCTGCACGCCGTCAAGATCAAGGCCACCATCACCGGCCGGCCCAAACACTATTACTCGATCTACCAGAAGATGATCGTGCGGGGCAAAGACTTCGACGACATCCATGACCTGATGGGCGTCCGCGTCCTCGTGGACTCCGTCCGGGACTGCTACGCCACCCTCGGCGCCCTGCATTCGCGGTGGAACCCCCTGCCCGGGCGGTTCAAGGACTACATCGCCATGCCCAAGTTCAACATGTACCAGTCACTGCACACCACGGTGATTGGTCCGGGCGGCAAACCGGTGGAAATCCAGATCCGCACACACGACATGCACCGGCGGGCCGAATACGGTGTGGCGGCACACTGGAAGTACAAAGACGGCAGCAAGGGACCCGAAGCCCCCGATGACATGGGGTGGCTGCGCAGCCTCGTGGACTGGCAGCAGGAAACCTCCGACCCGGACGAGTTCCTGGACTCCCTGCGGTTCGAGATCAACGCGCGCGAAGTGTTTGTCTTCACCCCCAAGGGCGAGGTCATGGCCCTGCCTGCCGGTTCGACGCCGGTGGACTTCGCCTACGCCGTCCACACGGAAGTGGGGCACCGGACCATCGGTGCCCGCGTCAACGGAAAGCTGGTGCCGCTCAACAGCGAGCTGCAGCACGGCGACTGGGTGGAGATCTTCACATCCAAGGCCGAAGGCGCCGGGCCCAGCCAGGACTGGCAGGGCTTCGTCAAGAGTCCGCGTGCCCGGAACAAGATCCGCCAGTGGTTCACCAAGGAACGCCGCGAAGAGGCGATCGAAAAGGGCAAGGACCTGCTGACCCGCGGCATGCGCAAGCAGAACCTGCCCCTGCAGCGCCTGATGACGCATGACGCGCTGGTCGCAGTGGCCGAGGAACTGCACCACCAGGACATTTCCGGCCTGTACGCGGCGGTCGGTGACGGCCATACCTCCGCGCAGAACGTCATCGAGCACCTCGTGAACCTGATGGGTGGACACCAGGGGGCCGAGGAGGACCTGGCCGAAACTCCGGTGGCCACGGCCGCCCGGCGGCCCAAGTTCACCGACTCCGGCGTCACGGTGCGCGGCACCGGCGACGTGTGGGTCAAGTTGGCCCGCTGCTGCACGCCTGTTCCACCGGATCCCATCATCGGGTTTGTGACGCGCGGCTCGGGGGTTTCCGTGCACCGCAGCGACTGCCGCAACGTGCAGGAGCTGCGGGCCACGCCGGACCGTATTGTTCCCGTGGAATGGGCGCCTACCCAGTCCAGCGTGTTCCTGGTCGAAATCCAGGTGGAGGCACTGGACCGCAAGAGCCTGCTCTCGGACGTGACCCGGGTCCTTTCCGAGAACCACGTCAACATCCTCTCCGCCAGCGTGAACACCTCCAGCGACCGTGTGGCCATGTCGAAATTCGTTTTCGAGATGGGGGACCCGAAGTACCTGAGCCACATCCTCAGCGCCGTCCGGAAGATCGACGGCGTGTTCGACGTGTACCGGACCACCGGGTCCCAGCGCCGCAGCTAGCCGTCCGGGTCGTTACGGTGCGGCGGCAGCGGCAACGGCTACGCGGTCCATCGCGGCGGCCTTGCCCGGCACCCGGTGGCCTGCGGCCAGGGCGCGGAGCACGAGGTCCAGACGGCAGCCCAGGTCCGGATGCGCCGCGAGGCGCCGCAGGGTAGGCACCGCGTCGGAGCTGCCGGTGTGCAGCGCGACGTCGACGGCGGTCCGCAGCGGCGACGTAACGGACACTGTGCCTACCTCCACCCGGTCGGCGGGCCCGAGCAGCACCTCGTGGAGGATTGCGGTGCTGAAGGGCGGCAGGGCACCGGTGCGGCTGCGGCGGTCCGCCAGCACGTCGAGCCGTGCCGGACGGGGCGCGCAACCGAAGATCCAGGCTGCGGTCATCCTGCCGAAGGTGAGCCGGCGGCGAAGCTGCTGGGGCAGTTCGGCTGACGCTGCGAGGGCACGGACCACCGGGTCCGGCCGGACATCCCACCGCACGAATGTTCCCGCATAGACGTGGCGCAGCAACCCGTCCATCGTCATTGCCTGGAGTTCCTCATGCCGGAAGACCCCGCCGGCCGTGAACAGCGCGCCGCCGGTGGACGTGACCTGGGGGAGGGCGCCGGGAGAGGGAAACAGCTGCACGGGCATGGGCACCAGCATGTGGAGTCCGGCGGCAAAGCGAAAGCCCCGGCCCGCCCGCTGTGGAAAACGGGGGACCGGGGCTTTGCCGTGGAGTCAGGGCCTAGGCGAAGTCCTGCGCCGACTTCTGCAGCATGGCCAGCCACTGCTGACGGGCTTCGAGGGCGTCGCGGGCATCCGCGATCTTTTTCGCGTTGCCGGCCTTCTCGGCGTCGGCCAGGTCCTGCTCGAGGGAGGCGATGGTCGCTTCCAGCTGGGATAGGGCCGAATTGGTGCGGGCCTTGGTCTCCGGGTTGCTGCGCTGCCAGTGCTCATCCTCGGCGGCCTTCACGGCTTCCTCGACCTTGCGGATGCCTGCCTCCATGCGGCCCATGTCCGCCCGCGGCACCTTCCCGGCGTCTTCCCAGCGTTCCCGGATGGACTGCAGCGCCTTGCGGGCGGCAGCCAGGTCCGTGACCGGCAGCAGGGCCTGGGCTTCGCGGAGCAGCTCTTCCTTCACGACCAGGTTCGCAGCAAATTCCTCGTCAATAACCTCGTTGGCCGCCTGGCGTGCGGCGAAGAACTTGTCCTGGGCTGCACGGAAGCGGGCCCACAGGGCGTCGTCATCCTTGCGGCTGGCCCGCTTGGAAGCCTTCCACTCATCCATGAGCTGCCGGTATTCCGCGGCGGTGTTGCCCCAGTCGGTGGAGGTGGCCAGTTCCTCGGCGCGGGCGATCAGGGCTTCCTTGGCGGCCTTCGCGGACGTGTTTTCGTTGTCCAGCTGCGAGAAGTAGGCACGGCGGTGGCGGTCGAAGACCGTACGGGCCGAGCGGAACCGCTTCCAGAGGCTGTCCTCTGTACCGCGGCCCAGACGCGGGCCGTTCTTCTGCGCCGTCTTCCAGGCATCGAACAGCTCGTTCATCCGGTTGCTGCTGGTTTTCCACTGGATGGTGGCCGGGTCCTTGGCGGCGATTTCCTCCGCCTCGGAAACGATGGCCTCGCGGGCGGCGAGTTCACGGGCCTTGGCGGCCTCGGTTTCGGCCCGCTCGGCGGCTTCGGCTTCCTTGAGCGAGGCTTCGAGCGACGCGATGCGGGCGTCGAGCGCCTTGATGTCGCCCACCATCTTGCGGTCGGCCACCTGCTCGGCCAGATGCTTCAGGGTCTTGTGGATGTCTGCGGCGGGGGCCTTGAGCTGCATCCGCTGTTCCAGGAGCAGGAGCTGGCTGGCGACATCGTCGTACTTCCGAACGAAGTAGGCCAGGGCTTCTTCCTTGGAGGCATCGGGGAGCTGGCCGACGGCGGTTTCCTCGCCCTCAACGATCAGGAAGACGTGGCCGTCCTCCTCCACACGTGCAAAGCGGGCGGCCTCTTCCAACGGGGTGGAGTGGGCTGCCGGAACGGCAACCACCGGCTTTGCCGCGGCACCTACCGCTGCGGGGGAGGGCCGGCGCGCCGCGAGGGCTGCGGGGCTCGGAGTGGCAGGACTGGACGTTTCCGTGGACGCCTGGTCTGCTGTTTCGTCGGATTTCTGACTGTCTGTCACCGCTAAAAGTCTTTCACTCGATGGATGGCAGTTTGCGAAGCCCGCGCCGCCGTTTAGTTCAGGGTGAACGAGCTGATCGTCACCGGGTCGTTCGGAGAGCCGTCGGTCTTCCCGGAGTCAATGCCCTGGGAAGCAATGGCTTCCAGTACGTCAAGACCTGACGTTACCTTACCCATTATCGTGTAGCCGCCGGTTTCCTGCGTTATCGTCGAATCCTTGTAAACGATGAAGAACTGTGTGCCGTGGCTCATGACGTCTTCGCCGCGGGCCACGGCAATCGTGCCCGCCGGGTAGAAGCCGTCGGCCGGCGTATTCTCCACCGGTCCCCACTGGAAGTCGGGGTCCGCCTGGCCGTCTCCGGTCTCCGACCCGCACTGCAGTACAGACATGGACTCAGTGGCGGTCATCCGGTGGCAGGACTTGCCGGCGAAGTAGCCCTCGTCCGCCAGCGTCTTGAAGACAGCCGCGGCCTGCGGTGCGGCGCTCCCGTCCAGTTCCACACCGATCTCACCCTGCCCCAGGGACAAGGAGCCGGTGAACGTCTTCCCTTCGGCGAGCGACGGATCCGGCACCTCCCGTACGTCCGCGACGGCGGCCTGTTCGCGCAGCAGCGCCAGCTCCTCGGCAGAGGGGTTGGAACCGAACCAGCTCACCTGCAGGGCAACGGCAAGGGCCAGGACGGCGGCGGCTGCGGAGGCGGCGAAAACGTTGTCACGCTTCCGGCGGGCGGTGCGGGCGGCGGCAAACGCCCGGCGGGCTTCCATCCTGGCCACGCGGCGCTTGTCCTCGCGGCTGGTGCGGCTGGTGCGGTGTGCGGCCACCGGTGCCTCCTGTGTTGGGTCGGGACTGGTCGGTCGGAACGGGGCACCCGCGCGCCTGAAACGGGGGCTGCGTCCAAGTTCGCTAAAATGAGTGCCGCACATAGTTTATGCACGCCCCGCGTGCACTTTGGCCGGGCGGGTATTGCCTGTGCCTTTTCCGCCCACCTAAGGAGTCTGCCACCATGGCACGCAAGGCCTCACTGTCCGGTTTCCCCGAATGGCTACCGCAGGAGCGCCTGGTTGAACTCCATGTCCTGGACGTCCTGCGCCGGACCTTCGAGCTGCACGGCTTCTCCAACATTGAAACCCGTGCCGTGGAGACGGTGGGCCAGCTGCTGCGCAAGGGCGAGATCGACAAGGAAGTCTATGCGCTCAGCCGCCTGCAGGCGGAGGAAGGCGAGGCATCCGGCAAGGAAGATCCCAACCAGCTCGCCCTGCACTTTGACCTGACCGTGCCGTTTGCCCGCTACGTGGTGGAGAACGCCGGCCACCTCTCCTTCCCGTTCCGCCGCTACCAGATCCAGAAGGTCTGGCGCGGCGAGCGTCCCCAGGAGGGCCGCGCCCGCGAGTTCACCCAGGCGGATATCGATGTGGTGGGCGACGGCGACCTGCCGTTCCGGTACGACGTCGAGCTGGCGCTGGTGATTGCCGAAGCCCTCGGCGCCCTGCCGATCCCGGACTTCAAGATCCGGGTCAACAACCGCAAGCTGGCCGAAGGCTTCTACCGCGGCATCGGCCTGGACGACACCGCCGGGGTGCTGCGCAGCATCGACAAGCTGGAGAAGATCGGCGCGCAGCGCGTGGCTGAACTCCTGCAGGAAGAACTCGGTGCCACCCCGGAGCAGGCGGAAGCCGCCCTGAAACTGGCCTCCATCCGTACGGAGGACACCTCGTTCGTGGAGCAGGTGCGGGCCCTGGGTGTGTCCAACGACCTGCTCGAGGAAGGCCTGGACGAACTGTTCCAGGTCATCAGCGAAGCCTCCCGCCGCGCACCGGGCCGGGTCCTGGCGGACCTCAGCATTGCCCGCGGACTGGATTACTACACCGGGACCGTCTACGAAACGGTTCTGGTGGGTCACGAAGCGCTCGGCTCCATCTGCTCCGGCGGCCGCTACGATTCCCTGGCCAGCAAGGGCAGCCGCACCTTCCCCGGCGTCGGACTCTCCATCGGCGTCACGCGGCTGGTGATGCGTATCCTCAGCCAGGAATTCGCGCAGGCTTCACGCAGTGTACCCACCACCGTGCTCCTGACGCTGGCCACGGACGACTCCTGGTCCGAGGCCCAGGACACCGCAGCCCAGCTGCGCAGCCGCGGCATCTCCGTGGAAGTGGCACCCAAGGCGGAGAAGTTCGGCAAGCAGATTAAGTTTGCCGACCGGCGGGGCATCCCGTTCGTCTGGTTCACCGCCGAAGACGGCAGCCACGAAGTCAAGGACATCCGGACCGGTGACCAGGTGCCGGCCGATCCCGCGCTCTGGACTCCGCCGGCCGAGGACCTCACCGTGCAGGTGACCCCGGTGCAGGTGCCGTCCGCCTAGCGGAAGGCAACCGGGCCGGCGCCGCATTACTGGCAGGCGATGGCGGTCCACGGCGCAGGAACCCTAGGCTTGAACCATGGCCGCCAACCTGCTTCCCACTCCGCCCTGCGCCGAGCTCCACCTGCACATCGAGGGAACGCTTGAGCCGGAGCTGATCTTCGAACTCGCCGCGCGTAACGGCATCGACCTGCCCTATCCGGGGCTGGAGGACCTCCGCGACCGTTACCGGTTCACGGACCTGCAGTCCTTCCTGGACCTCTATTACTCCAACATGGATGTGCTGCGTACCGAGGCGGACTTCACCGACATGACCCGGGCCTACCTGCGCCGGGCAGCAGCGGGCGGCGTACGGCATGTGGAAATGATGATGGACCCGCAGGCGCACCTGATCCGCGGAGTTCCGCTGGAGGTCTCGGTCGGCGGCGTGTGGGCGGCCTTGTCCCGCAGTGAGGAAGAGTTCGGCATCTCCACGGAGCTGATTGCCGCGTTCCTGCGCGACCACCCCGTGGCCGACGCGCTGGAGGTGCTGGACGAACTGCTGGCCATGGATGCCCCCATCATCGGAATCGGCCTGGACTCCGCGGAAGTGGGGAACCCGCCGTCGTCGTTCATCGAACTGTACCGGCGTGCCCGGGAGGCAGGGCTGAGGACCGTAGCCCACGCGGGTGAAGAGGGCCCGTCCACCTACATCGAACAGGCGCTGGACCTGCTTAAGGCGGACCGCATCGACCACGGGATCCGCTGCCTGGACGATCCCGAACTGGTGAAGCGGCTGGTCCGAGGGAAGGTGCCGCTGACCGTCTGCCCGCTGTCCAACGTGCGGCTGCAGGCGGTGGCGCGCCTGGCCGATCATCCCTTGCCGCGGATGCTCGAGTACGGCCTGAACATTTCCGTGAACTCGGATGACCCGGCGTACTTTGACGGTTATGTGGACGAGAATTTCCGTGCCGTGCAGGAAACGTTCGGATTCAGCCGTACGCAGCTCGCCCTGCTGGCCGCCAACTCGATCAACGCTTCGTTTGCGTCCGCCGGACGACGTGCCGAGCTGCTGGAGGAAGTCCGCGCGTGGGAGGCAGCCGGCGCCTAGGCAGGCCTAGAACGGCGGCGGGGTCCGTTGGGTCCGCGGCCGGCGGAAACTCAACCGGACCACGAGCCCCGCCACCAGGACGATCAGGGTCAGGCTGATGGCTACCGGGGGCAGCGCAAGGGCCAGCAGCAGCGCCCCCAAGGCACCGGCCAGGTTCAGGACCCGGGGTGCGTAGCGCGTGCGGTCCTTCAGTGTGAAAGCACACACGGTGGTGATGGCCGCGTAGAAGAGCAGGGCGAACGAAGCCATCCCGAGCAGCGCGTCCACGTCGCCGAAGAAAACCAGCAGCAGGACGACGGCCGCTGCCGCGGCTTCGGCGGCCCAGGGGGTTTCCCCCGCTCCGAAGCGGGCCGGCCGGGACGCCGCGAAGAGGGACGGGAAATCCCGGTCGGCGGCCATCGCGGAGGCCGTCCTGCCTGCGGATTCCAGCAGCGACCACAGGCCACCGAGTGCGGCCGCGGTTACTGCGAGGACAAGGGCACCCGTACCTACGTTGGCGCCCACGCTCTGCATGGGGTCCAGCAGGGGAGCGGTCTCCGCGGAAAGGGCCGCGGCACCGTAGTAGGCCAGCATTGACTGCCCCATAAACCAATACAGCGTGAAGGCCACCGCAATGGCTGCCGGGATGGCGATCGGCAGGTTGCGTGAGGGATTGCGCACCCCGGAGCCGAGCGTGGCCAGCCGCGTGTAGCCGGAGAAAAGGAAGAACAGCAGACCCGCGGCCTGCAGCACCCCGGAGG
Source organism: Arthrobacter sp. zg-Y877 (assembly GCF_030373105.1). Lineage (NCBI taxonomy): Bacteria > Bacillati > Actinomycetota > Actinomycetes > Micrococcales > Micrococcaceae > Arthrobacter > Arthrobacter sp. zg-Y877. The sequence goes on along the minus strand of NZ_JAUCPU010000001.1, from coordinate 647,024 downwards.
GCGTAGCCTCTATCTCCGCTCCGACCCGCACCGGCTGGTTTGGTGCCTCATTGAAGAGCACCACCACGGTGAAGGCGAGGACGCCGAAGACAAAGGCCACGATGAAGCGGGTGGCCCAGGATCCGCGGTTCAGTCCCAGCAGGTTCACTACCAGCATTGCGACGACGGCGCCCGCCGCGCCGACCCGGGGATGCTCCGGAAAGACGTAGGCGCCGAACGCGATGGCCAGGACGGCGGAGGACAGCAGCAGCGACCAGAGCAGCGTCCAGCCGGAGAGGAACCCGCTGTACGGTCCCAGCAGGATCCGGGCGGCCGTGCGGGCCGTGGCATCTCCGCCCTGGTCCGCAGGCAGCCGGCGCGAGACGGCCCGGCTGAGCTGGAACGTGGAAAGCCCACACAGGAACGCCACAATGGCGGCTATCCCGAGGGCAGCGCCCACGGCAGGACCGGCGGCGGCAGCAGCCGGCGCGAAGGCGACGAAAGCACCTGCACCCACAATGGAGCCAAGGCCGGCAGTGGTGGCATCAAAGCCGCCCAGGGGAACACGCGGCTGGGTATTGCCGGACAACAGGCTTATCCAATCGGTAGGTACTTGGCGGGGAGGGGGTCGGTTCACCGGTAAACTCTGAAGGAGAACGTGTATTCACAATGGGCGGAAACAGTGGTTTCCGCAAGTTTCTCGAAAGGACAGCTGTGCTGCGCACTCATGCCCTTGGTTCCCTGAGGGCCGAGCATATTGGACAGACCGTTACTCTCGCAGGCTGGGTCGCCCGACGGCGCGACCACGGCGGCGTTGCCTTCCTCGACCTCCGCGATGCCTCGGGCGTGGCCCAGGTTGTGGTGCGTGAAGAGGATGTCTTCCACGGCCTGCGCAACGAGTACGTCCTGCAGATCACCGGCACCGTGCAGAAGCGTCCCGAGGGTAACGAGAACCCGGCGCTGGCCACCGGTGAAGTCGAGGTGATTGCGGACGACGTCGTTATCCTGAACACCTCCGACCCGCTGCCGTTCCAGATTGACGAGCACGTGGAGGTCGGCGAGGAAGCCCGCCTGCGCCACCGCTACCTGGACCTGCGCCGCCCCGCACCGGCCGCTGCCATGCGCCTTCGTTCCGAGGCCAACCGCATTGCCCGCGAACTGCTGCACGACGAGGGCTTCGTCGAAATCGAAACCCCCACGCTGACCCGTTCCACCCCCGAAGGTGCCCGCGACTTCGTGGTTCCGGCACGTCTTGCTCCGGGGTCCTGGTACGCCCTGCCGCAGTCCCCGCAGCTGTTCAAGCAGCTGCTGCAGGTGGGCGGCTTCGAGAAGTACTACCAGATTGCCCGCTGCTACCGCGACGAGGATTTCCGCGCCGACCGCCAGCCGGAATTCACCCAGCTGGACATCGAAGCCAGCTTCGTCGAAGAAGACGACATCATCGCCCTGGGCGAGCAGATCGTGAAATCGCTGTGGAAGCTGATCGGCGTCGACATCAGCACGCCCATCCCGCGCATGACCTACGCCGACGCCATGGCACGGTACGGTTCCGACAAGCCGGACCTGCGCTTCGGGCTGGAACTGACCGAACTCACCGAGTTCTTCAAGGACACCACCTTCCGCGTCTTCCAGGCCCCGTACGTCGGCGCCGTCGTGATGCCCGGTGGTGCCTCCCAGGCACGCCGCACCCTTGACGCCTGGCAGGAATGGGCCAAGCAGCGCGGCGCCAAGGGCCTGGCTTATGTCCTGATCCAGGAAGACGGCACGCTGACCGGCCCGGTGGCCAAGAACCTGACGGACTTCGAGCGCGAGAACCTCGCGGAGAAGGTCGGCGCCAAGCCCGGCGACTGCATCTTCTTCGGCGCCGGCGAAAAGAGCGAGGCACGCGCCCTGCTCGGTGCCGCCCGCGTGGAAATCGGCCACCGCACCGGCCTGATCGATCCCAAGGACTGGGCCTTCGTGTGGGTTGTTGACGCTCCCATGTTCGAGCCGGCCTCCGCCGCTGTCGCAGCCGGCGACGTCGCCGTCGGCGGCGGTGCCTGGACCGCAGTGCACCACGCCTTCACCTCGCCCAAGCCCGAGTTCATGGACACCTTCGACACGGATCCCGAGTCCGCAGTGGCCTACGCCTACGACATTGTCTGCAACGGCAACGAAATCGGCGGCGGTTCCATCCGTATCCACCAGCGCGACGTGCAGGAACGGGTCTTCAAGGTCATGGGCCTGTCGCAGGAAGACGCCCAGGAAAAGTTCGGGTTCCTGCTTGAAGGCTTCAAGTACGGCGCACCGCCCCACGGCGGCATCGCCTTCGGCTGGGACCGCGTCGTAGCCCTGCTGGCCGGCACCGACTCCATCCGCGACGTCATCGCCTTCCCGAAGTCCGGCGGCGGCTTCGATCCGCTGACGCAGGCTCCGGCGCCGATCACGCCGCAGCAGCGCAAGGAAGCCGGCGTGGACTTCAAGCCGGAAGCCAAGAAGGACAAGGAAGCACCCGCGAAGGAAGCATAGCCTCCAGCGCACAGTCGGTACCCGGTCGCACTGCGGCCGGGTACCGTGCGTTAACCCCGGTGCTGTAACCCTGAAGCGGGATGCACGCCTGCGCTGGACAGTCCGGCGGCACCCGATAGTGTTTGGGCATGAGAGATCGCTGGTTCAAGCAGGTGGACGTCTTCGGCACGAAGCCTTACTTAGGCAACCCGGTGGCCGTGGTGCTGGATGCGGAGGGCGTTTCCGACGCCGCCATGGCGTCCTTTGCCCGGTGGACCAACCTTTCGGAGACCACCTTCGTGCTGCCGCCCACAGAGAAGGACGCCGACTACAAGGTCCGCATCTTCACGCCCGGGGGAGAGATCCCCTTCGCCGGACATCCGACGCTGGGCACCTGCCACGCCTGGCTCGAAGCCGGCAACACTCCGCATTACCCCGGCGTCGTCATTTCCGAATGCGGGGTGGGACTGGTCACCCTCCACGCCTCCGCGGGGATGGCCGCGTTCGGGGCTCCGCCGCTGATCCGCTCGGGCGAGCTGGAGGAAGCCGTCCTGAAGCAGGCGGTGGAGGCCCTCGGCATTACCCGGGACCAGGTTTCGGCCTCGAACTGGATCGACAACGGTCCCGGCTGGCTGGGCCTGCTCCTGAAGGACGCGGAAACCGTGCTGTCCCTGACACCGGATGCAGCCGCCCTCGGATCCCTGGCCGTAGGTGTCATCGGACCGCAGGAAGACGGCGCCGAGACCGACTACGAAGTCCGCGCCTTCGCGCCGGGCCACGGCGTGCCGGAGGACCCGGTCACCGGCAGCCTCAATGCCGGGCTCGCCCAGTGGCTGATCGGAGCCGGCCTTGCGCCGGAACGCTACACGGTCACCCAGGGCACCGTCCTGGAGCGCTCCGGGCTGGTGCGGATCTTTACGCGGGACCGGCGGATCTGGGTCGGCGGGGAAACCACCACCTGCATTGACGGCACCGTCAAATTGTGACCAGCTAACAGTGTTTACGCTGAAGTCCCTCCCTTCCGCCGTCATCGGCGCCCCCATGGCAGGCGGGCCCTCCACACCGGCGCTGGCCGCGGCCGTCAGCAGCGCCGGCGGACTGGGTTTCCTGGCCGCCGGCTATAAGAGCGCCGAGGCCATGGCCGGGGAGATCACCCGGACCAGGGAGCTGACCGGCAAGCCGTTCGGCGTGAATCTTTTTGTGCCCGACGCCGCCAATACAGGCGGTGCGGGAACGTCGGGGCAGCTCGCTGCGGCCCTGGCCTACCGGGAGCAGCTGGCCCTGGACTATCCGCCGGAGCTGCTGCCGCTGCCGGACCCGGAGGACGACGACGACTGGGACGCCAAGCTCGACACGGTCCGCCGCCTGCAGGTGCCCGTGGTGTCCTTTACCTTCGGCCTGCCACGAAAAGACGTTATTACTGCACTGCAGGATGCGGGCAGCGCCGTCGCCGTGACCGTGACCACCGCGGAGGAAGCCGTCCTGGCCGTTGCGGCAGGTATCCGGATCCTGTGCCTGCAGGGGCCGGCTGCCGGCGGCCACCGCGGGACCTTCGACGCTGCGGCGGAACCGTCCGCGCAGCCGTTGGCCGGGCTGGTGCGTGAGGTGCGCGGCGCCGGGAGCGGTGTGGGTGCCGACGTCGAACTTATTGCCGCCGGAGGTATCCGCACCGCCGCGGACGTGCAAGCCCTGCGCGCCGAGGGCGCCGACGCCGTACAGGTCGGCACTTTGCTGCTGCTGACTCCGGAGGCGGGGACGGCCGCGGTGCACCGGGCTGCCCTCCAGGACCCGCAGTTTACGCAGACCGCCCTGACCCGGGCCTTTTCCGGCCGCACCGCCCGCGGACTGGCTAATCGGTTTATGGCGGAACATGCCGACGCTCCGGCCGCCTACCCGCTGGTCAACCAGATCACCAAAGCCCTCCGGGCGCAGGCAGCAGCTGCCGGGAACCCGCACAGCACCAGTCTTTGGGCCGGAACCGGCTACCGGTCGGCAGCGCCGGAACCCGCCGCCGCCGTGGTTGCCCGGCTGGGTGCGCAGCAGTAGCGGCGTCCGCCCTCAGGGCAGCGTGACCCGGATGAACACCGACGCCGCATCCCGGGCCGCCTGCGCCAGCACCGCCGCTTTCGGGTCGGCCACGTCCAGCAGCCGCAGCCGGGGCAGCCCGGCCCAGCGGGCAAACTCCCGGCGTCCGGCCACCTGCTGGGCCAGCATCCGGTCGCCGCCGAAAACCAGGTACTCGGGTGCAGAGCCGGAGAAGACCGCCGCGGCCTGTTCCGCGGCGGCGGCAGCCAGGGCATCGGCGGCGTTGGCCCGGCGGCTGTTGGATGAACCGCTCTTCGAGACCAGAACGCGGCCTTCACGCGCCACGCCCACGGCATAACCACTGCGGCGGACCAGCACCAGTCCCAGCGTCCGTGCCTGCCCGGTCAGAGACGCGAGGCGTTCGACGTCGTTGGCTCCCCGCCCGGGGCGCCCGTCGGCAGGCCATGGTTCCATCAGTTCAGCCACCGCGCCGGAAGCTGCCTGCACCCGGAGTCCGCCGTTTTCGGGCAGGAACTCCAGGGCGCCCTGGCTCGCCTCGAACCGTTCCAGCCAGCCGGGCAGCCGGTCCGCCGGAACATAGACGGTGCGGGAGGCAGGCATAGCCGGGGCTGCTTTCAACGAGAGAGGGGTGGACCAGCTCAGGTTACGGCACGAGTAGCCTTGAAGCGTGAATGGTTTGCCGGGGAATGATTTGTTCAGCGTTGACGGAGACGACGACGCGGAGTTCGACGACGCCGGGGACACCGCCGGCACGAGGATAAGGCCGCGCAGCCCCCTGGCAGTCCGGATGCGGCCGCGCACGGTGGACGAGGTGGTGGGCCAGCAGCACCTGCTCGGTCCCGGCTCGCCGCTGCGCACCTTGGCGTCCTCCGCCGATGAACGCAACCCCGCCGGCCCGTCCTCGGTCATGCTCTGGGGACCGCCCGGCACCGGCAAAACCACCCTGGCGCACGTCGTCGCCCGAGGCGCCGGACGAAAGTTCGTCGAACTCTCCGCCATTACCGCAGGCGTCAAGGACGTCCGCCGGGTCATGGAACAGGCACTGACGGACCGGGACCTGCATGGCGTCACCACCATCCTCTTCCTGGATGAGATCCACCGCTTCAACAAGGCCCAGCAGGATGCGCTGCTTCCCGGCGTCGAGAACCGGTGGGTGGTCCTCATGGCAGCCACCACCGAGAACCCGTCCTTCTCCGTGGTCTCCCCGCTGCTCTCCCGGTCGCTGCTGCTGACCCTGAAACCGCTGACCGAGGAGGACATTGCCGCCCTGCTCCAGCGCGCCGTCGAGGATGAGCGCGGACTGGCGGGCCGGGTCACACTCAGCGCCGAAGCGCTCGAGCACCTGGTCCGGCTGGCTGCGGGGGACGCGCGCCGCGGACTGACCGCGCTGGAAGCCGCCGCCGGCGTCGCCTACTCCGGGAAAAGTGACGACGAGGACATCCCCGAAGTCACGCTGAAGCACGCCGAAAAGGCACTGGACGTCGCGGCGCTGCGCTACGACCGGGCAGGGGACCAGCACTATGACATCACCAGTGCGTTCATCAAGTCCCTGCGTGGATCCGACGTCGACGCCGCCCTGCACTACCTGGCGCGGATGCTGGAATCGGGGGAGGACCCGCGGTTCATTTCCCGCCGCCTGATCATCTCCGCATCGGAGGACGTGGGCATGGCGGACCCGACGGCGCTGCAGACCGCCGTCGCCGCGGCCCAGGCCGTCCAGCTGATCGGCATGCCCGAAGGGCGGATCATCCTGGCCGAGGCGGTGGTGCATATTGCCACCGCACCGAAGTCCAACGCTGTCTACAACGGGATCAATGCGGCGATTGCCGATGTCCGGGCCGGACGCGGACAGGGCGTGCCTGCGCACCTGCGAGATGCCCACTACCCGGGTGCCAAACAGCTTGGCCACGGCAAGGGCTACGTATATTCACACGATTCACCGCACGGCGTCGCGCGCCAGCAGTACGCCCCCGATGACCTGGTGGGACAGAACTACTACGAACCCACCGGCAATGGAGTGGAACGCGACATCTCCGCCCGGCTTGAGCGGCTGCGGGGGATCATCCGGGGGGAGAAGTCCTGATCGTCCGTGTTAGCATTGATGGTTGACTGGCAAGCCCGGTGTCGATTTCGGCATCCGTGGCTGTAGCAGACGGCAGCGGTTGGCCGGAGCTCTCCCTCATGGAGGCCAGCATATTTCGCAGCAGTCACGGCACGCCTTACCGCCGTGGCCAAACCGCCAAACAGTGAAAGGTGAACGTGGCTAACAACACACGTGCACGCCGGCAGGCACGCGCATCGCGCGCCCTCGGCATTGCTTTGACCCCCAAGGCAGCAAAATACTTCGAGCGTCGGCCTTACCCCCCGGGTGAGCATGGCCGCGCCCGTCGCAAGCAGGACAGCGACTACGCGGTACGTCTGCGCGAAAAGCAGCGTCTGCGCGCCCAGTACGGCATCCGCGAAGCACAGATGACCCGTGTCTTCGAAGAAGCCCGCCGCACTGCCGGCCTGACCGGTGAAAACCTGATCGAGCTGCTCGAAATGCGTCTCGACGCACTCGTGCTGCGTGCCGGCTTTGCCCGCACGATCGCCCAGGCCCGCCAGCTGGTTGTGCACCGCCACATCCTGGTTGACGGCGCCCGCGTGGACCGCCCGTCCTTCCGCGTTTCCGAAGGCCAGCTCATCCACGTGCACCAGCGCAGCGAGACCATGACGCCGTTCCAGGTTGCCGCAGCCGGCGCCCACCGCGACGTCCTGCCCGCCGTTCCGGGTTACCTCGATGTATCCCTGGACAAGCTGCAGGCACGCCTCGTGCGCCGCCCGAAGCGCTCGGAAGTCCCCGTGACCTGCGAAGAGCAGCTCGTGGTGGAATACTACGCACGCTAATAACGGAAAACATTCCGTTTATAGAACAGCCCGCGGCCTTGTGCCGCGGGCTGTTTTGTTGTCAGGGCACATGCGGCGTACGTGGCGCACACGGCAAAAGTAAGTGCCGCGGCGCTGCAGTAGGTAAGGTACATACCGGGGTCTTTTGCCGTATCGAGGCGGGACACCCGGGCGGAACCGTTTCCGGGGATGCGAACCACGAATTTTTTGCGTAAAAGGAGTCCCATGTCGGGTGGAGATATAGCCGGTCTGATCGCGGCCGGTGTGTTTGCCGTATTGGTCGCGTTGCTGGCCGTTCCCGTCTGGAAACTGGGGAAGGTCTTTGACGAGATGCGCGGAGCCATCCGGACCCTCAGCGAAGAGACCACACCGCTGATCGACGAGGTCACCACCACGGTGTCCACCACGAACCAGCAGCTGCAGAAGGTCGACGGCATCTCCTCGAACGTCTCCGACGCTTCAGCCAACCTGTCGGCACTGTCCTCCCTGGTGGCCGCCACCGTCGGATCCCCGCTGATCAAGGTTTCGGCGTTCAGCTACGGCGTCCGCTCCGCCCTCGCTTCCCGCAGGACTGCGGGCCGCGGCCGGCGCAGCCGCTAAGTACGCCAGCACACCTCAACAACTACAGGAGCCAGCCATGATCAAGCGCGTATTTTGGATGTCCATCGGCGTCGCCATTGGCGTCATTGCCGTCCGCAGAGTGACCGAGGCAAAAACCACCCTGCGCCAGGCGGGGATCAACCGTGCGGTCGATTCCGCCGCGGGTGCCGTACAGAGCTTTGCCGAAGCCCTGCGCGAAGGCATGGGCCAGCGCGAAGGTGAACTGCGCGCCGCCCTGGGACTCGATAACACAGACAACGTGGCCGAGACCCTCAGGTCCACCCGCCGCTAAGCACCGGCGCCTGGTCGTCACCGGCACCACAGTATGAGGCACGCAGCGCCGCCTGCATGCCGCACCATCATTACCGGAAGGGTATAGAAGCACCATGAAGTCCCACGAGATTGCACGCCGCTGGCTGGATTACTTCAGCGATAAGGGACATACGGTGGTGCCCTCGGCGTCGCTCGTCTCCAACGATCCCTCGCTGCTGTTCACCGTGGCCGGCATGGTGCCGTTCATCCCTTACCTGACCGCCCGCGAAAAGGCCCCGTACAGCCGGGCCACCAGCGTGCAGAAATGCATCCGCACCGCGGACATCGAAGAAGTCGGCAAGACCGCCCGCCACGGCACGTTCTTCCAGATGGCCGGCAACTTCTCCTTCGGCGATTACTTCAAGGAAGAAGCGATCACGTACGCGTGGGAGCTGCTGACGTCCGACGTCGACAAGGGCGGCTACGGCCTGGACCCGCAGCGCCTCTGGGTCACCGTCTATGAAGACGGCGACGAGCGCGACGACGAGGCCCGCGCCATCTGGCGCGACAAGATCGGCATCCCGAACGAACGCATCGTCGGGACCGGCAAGGCTGACAACTACTGGAACACCGGCCAGGCCGGCCCCGGCGGCCCCTGCTCCGAGATCTACTACGACCGCGGCCCGGCCTACGGCCAGGAGGGCGGCCCGGCAGTAGACGAGACCCGCTACATCGAAATCTGGAACCTGGTCTTTATGCAGTACCAGCTCTCCGCGGTCCGCTCCAAGACCGACTTCGACGTCGCCGGCGAACTGCCGCAGAAGAACATCGACACCGGCCTGGGGCTGGAACGGCTCGCCATGATCCTGCAGGGCGTGGAGAACATGTACGAGACGGACCAGGTCCGTCCCGTGCTGGACAAGGCCGCCGAGCTGTCCGGCAAGGCCTACACCAGCGCCGAAGACCCCTCCGATCCGCACCACACCGACGACGTCCGGATGCGCGTGGTGGCCGACCACATCCGCTCCGCCCTGATGCTGATCTCCGACGGCGTAAGCCCGTCCAACGAGGGCCGCGGCTACGTGCTGCGCCGCCTGATCCGCCGCGCAGTGCGCGCCATGCGCCTGCTGGGCGTGGAAACCGCCGTCCTGCCCGAGCTGCTGCCCGTCTCCCGCGACGCCATGAAGGGTACCTACCCGGACGTCGAGACGGACTTCGCCCGGATCAGCCGGATTGCGTACGCCGAGGAGAAGGCGTTCCTGCGCACCATCGCCTCCGGCACCGAGCGCCTTGAAGAGGCCGTCAAGGTCTCCAAGGCTGCCGGGGCTCCGCTCAGCGGCGAGGAAGCCTTCGCCCTGCACGACACCTACGGTTTCCCCATCGACCTCACGCTCGAAATGGCCGAGGAAGCGGGACTGAAGGTCGATGAGGCCGGTTTCCGGTCCCTCATGTCCGAGCAGCGCAAGCGCGCCCAGGCTGACGCCCGCGGGAAGAAGCACGGGCACGCCGATATGTCGGTGTTCAACGAACTTCTGGCCGCCGGTTCCACTGTGTTCACCGGCTACGACGAGCTGAAGACCGAATCGAAGGTCCGCGGCATCATTTCCGGGAACTCCCGGGTGGAATATGCCGGCCAGGGTTCTGAAATTTCCCTGGTCCTGGACGAGACTCCGTTCTACGCCGAAGCCGGCGGCCAGGCTGCCGATACCGGCCTGATCACCGGAGACGGCTTCGTCATCGAGGTGCAGGACGTCCAGCGCCCCGTCAAGGGCCTGAGCGTGCACAAGGCCATCGTCCGTGAAGGCGAGATCGCCGCCGGAGCCAATGTCCTTGCCGCCGTCGACGCCCAGCGCCGGCACGAAGCCGAGCAGGCGCACTCCGGCACGCACATCGTGCATGCCGCCCTGCACCAGATCCTCGGCCCGGAGGCGCTGCAGCGCGGTTCCTTCAACAAGGCCGGCTACCTCCGCTTCGACTTCTCCTGGGGCGAAGGCCTCTCCGACGCCGCGAAGTCGGAGATTGAAGAGGTCTCCAACCTGGCGATCCGCAGCAACTACCAGGTCGAGACCAAGATCATGTCCCTCGCCGAGGCGAAGTCGCTGGGCGCCATGGCCCTGTTCGGTGAAGCCTACGGCGACACCGTGCGCGTGGTGGAAATGAACGGCGACTGGTCCCGTGAACTGTGCGGCGGAACGCACGTGGCATCGACCTCCCGCATCGGCAGCCTGACGCTGCTGGGCGAGCAGTCGGTCGGCTCCGGCAACCGCCGCGTCGAGGCCTTCGTCGGCATGGACGCCTTCCGCCACCTGGCCGCCGAGCGGGCACTGGTGAACGAGCTTTCCGAGATGCTCAAGGTTCCTTCCGCGCAGCTGCCGGACCGGCTTGCCGCCACCCTCGCGAAGCTGAAGTCCACCGAGAAGGAACTGGACCGGCTGCGCCGCGAACAGCTTGCCGCCTCCGCCGGTGCCCTGGTGGGAACGGCCGTCGATGTTGACGGCGTGCGGCTCCTGGCGCACGACGCCGGTGAAGTCGGGGGAGCGGATGACCTGCGTACCCTGGCCCTCGACCTGCGCTCCCGCCTGGGCAGCGAACCCGCTGCCGTGGCCGTGGCCGGTGTGTCCAACAACCGTCCCGTAGTTATCGTCGCCACCAACGAAGGTGCCCGCAGCGCCGGCGTCAAGGCCGGTGCCCTCGTCAAGGTTGCCGCCGGTGTACTGGGCGGCGGCGGCGGAGGAAAGGACGATGTCGCCCAGGGCGGCGGGTCCGACGCAGGCCGGATCGCAGACGCACTGACGGCCATCCGCGAAGCCGTCGCCGGGCGGGCCTGACTTGACTGAGCTGCGCGGCGTGAAGCTGGGTGTCGACGTCGGCCTCGTACGGGTCGGCCTTGCTGCCAGTGATCCCGACAGCGTCCTGGCCATGCCGGTCAGGACACTGAAGCGGGACGCGAAGAAAAACAGCGACATCCGCGTAGTGGTCCGTGAAGCTGCGGACCGGGGGGCCGTTGAAGTATTTGTCGGCCTGCCCCGCAGCCTGAGCGGCGGCGAAACCGCCTCGACCCAGATGGCGCGCGACTACGCGCAGACCCTGGTCCAGGCACTGGCGGACGCCGGGCAGGAGGTGCCGGTGAGGCTGGTGGATGAACGCCTGACCACCGTCTCGGCGCACCGTTCGCTGCACGAAGCTGGAATGAACAGCCGGAATCACCGTACAGTGGTTGATCAAGCAGCAGCTGTAGCTATTTTGCAGCAGTCTATTGACACACAACGATCCCTGAACAGGGACGTAGGGGAGCTGGTTACATTGCGCCGGACGCACCGCCCAAGCGGCGGAGCTCCGGCCCCGACTGAGGAGTTCGAAATTTCGCAGGACATCGAGCGCGAAGGCGGCATCACGCCATGAGCCACAGATATCCCGAGTACCCCGCCATGGCGGAACCGGAGCGCAACCCCGGTGAAGGCCGCGGACTTCCCGTCGGGCAGTTCTTCGAAGAGCCGGAGGACCTGCCCAGCCGCAGGAGCCAGCGCCCGTCGCGGGAGAAGCAGCGCCGGCGCCGGCGCCGCACCATCATCATGTTCACCGTGCTGGCCGTTTTCGCTGCCGTCATCTTCGGGCTCATCATGTTCCTCAGGGACCTCCTGGGCATGAATGAGATCCAGGACTACGAGGGTGCAGGCAAAGGCACCGTGGCCTTCACCGTCGACGAGGGCGACGGACCGCTGTTGATCGGCGGCAAGCTTGAAGCCGAAGACATCGTGGCGACCTCCGATGAATTCGTCAACGCCTTCACCGCGCAGTCGGACGGCCGGGAAATCCAGCCAGGTACCTACGAGATGAAGTACCAGATGTCTTCCTCCGCAGCCGTGGACGCCCTGCTGGGCGACGGCGGCAGCCAGGTCCATTACGCAGCCGTGGCCCGTGACCTGCGCCAAAACGAGGTTTTCGAGGTCCTGAACACCTCCACCCGGATTCCGCTGGCGGAGTTCCAGGCGCTGGCGGGCAACCCGCAGCAGTTCGGCCTGCCCAAGGAAGCCGTGAGCCTGGAAGGCTACCTGTTCCCGGGTGAATACCGGTTCGACGTCGAAAAGGACGCCACCGAGATCATCACCGAAATGGTGGACAACACCTTCGCCGAGCTCGAAGAAGCCGGTATTACTGATCCTTCCGAGCAGTACCGGATCCTGACCAAGGCAAGCATCATCCAGGCCGAAGCAGGAGAAGCGGACTACGGTGCCGTGGCCGGTTCCATTGAGAACCGCCTGGGCCCGGACAACAAAGAAACCAACGGACTGATCCAGTCAGACGCAACGGTGACCTACGGCCTCGGACGGAAGAGCTACGAACTGACACCGGAGGAAAAGGCGGACAAGTCCAATCCGTACAACACCTACGCCAACCCGGGCCTGCCCGTCGGACCGATCGGCTCTCCAAGCCGTGAGGCCATCGACGCGGCAGCGAACCCGGACGACGTCCCGTACTTCTACTGGGTGACCGTCAACCTGGATTCCGGTGAAACCAAGTTCTCCACCACCCTGGCTGAGCATTCCAAGTACGTGGAGGAATACCAGGACTGGTGCAGCAGCCAAAAAGCCGGGCGTTGCGGTTAGCGGCGGATAACCCCTTGAGGCGGGCAGCCGTGCTGGGACATCCAATCAGCCATTCCAAGTCCCCGCTGCTGCACCGTGCGGCCTACGCGCATCTTGGCTGGGAGTGCCGCTACGACGCCATTGACGTCCGCGAAGAGGAGGCCGCAGCGTTTGCGGCCTCCCTCCGCGCGGAGGGGGGCTGGACCGGGCTGTCCGTCACCATGCCGCTGAAGGCGGCGATGGTGGCTCATATGGATCAGATCCAGCCGCTGGTGCAGGCGTTGGGCGTACTCAACACCGTGACGTTCGCCCGTGAGGGCGGCCGCACAGTGCTGACCGGCCACAACACCGACGTTGCCGGCATTGTGGGTGCGCTCCGGAACGCCGGAATGCGGGACCGGCCCCGCGCCGTCGTGCTGGGCTCCGGCGGTACCGCATGTGCCGCCGTTGCCGCGCTGGCCCAGGTGGATCCGGCCGGCGGCGTCGACGTCTGCGCCCGGCGCTTCCCGGAGGCGGGAGTGAATCAGGCGGGGGTCGTTGCTGCCGGTGCGGCGGTCGGAACCACCGTGAACGCCCGTCCCTGGGCGGAAGCTGCCGCCGCGTGCGCCGGAGCCGACGTCGTTGTCTCCACGTTGCCGCCGCACGGCGCCGACCGCCTGGCGGAGGAACTGGCGGGGGAACTGGCGGAGGTGCAGCCCGGCGCGGTCCTTCTGGACGCGGCCTATGACCCGTGGCCCAGCCGGCTGGCTTCGGCGTGGGCCGGCCTCGGCGGAGTGGTGGCCCCCGGCATCGAGATGCTGCTCTACCAGGCCGTCGAGCAGGTGAAACTCTTTACCGGAGAGGCCTTCTCCGATGAACCCGGCGTCATAAACGCCATGTGTGACGCAGTGGGAATCGCGCGGCGCTGAACGCCCGTGCCGGGCATGGCAGTATTGAAAGCATGTTGCGTTGGTTGACCGCCGGTGAGTCCCATGGACCGGCACTGGTCGGAATTATTGAAGGTGTCCCTGCGGGTGTGGAAGTGGACAGCACACGCGTCCAGGCTGCCCTGACCCGCCGCCGGCTCGGCTATGGGCGTGGCGCGCGGATGAAATTTGAACAGGATGCCGTGCGCATCCTGGGCGGCGTCCGCCACGGCCTCACCCAGGGCGGCCCGGTAGCGATCGAAATCGGCAACACCGAGTGGCCCAAATGGGAGCAGGTGATGGCCGCCGATCCTGTGGATCCTGCCGTCCTCGCCGATTCCGCGCGCAACGCGCCCCTGACCCGGCCCCGCCCCGGACACGCAGATTTCACCGGCATGCAGAAATACGGCTTTGACGAGGCACGGCCCGTCCTCGAACGCGCCAGCGCCCGGGAAACTGCCACCCGTGTGGCCCTCGGCGCCGTGGCGTCGGCGTTCCTGAAGCAGCTGGGCATAGAACTGGTCAGCCACACCGTGGGCATTGCCGGCGTGATGGTGCCGCCGACGGCGGTGCTGCCGCTGCCCGGCGACGTGGACGCCCTCGACGCCGATCCGATGCGCTGCTTTGACGCGGGTACCTCCACGGCGATGGTGGCCGAAGTCGATGCGGCGCACAAGGAGGGCGAGACGCTTGGGGGAGTGGTTGAGGTCCTGGCCTACGGGCTGCCGCCGGGACTGGGCAGCTATGTCCACTGGGACCGCCGGCTGGACGCGCGGATCGCCGGGGCGCTGATGGGTATCCAGGCCATCAAGGGAGTGGAGGTGGGTGACGGCTTCCTCACCGCTGCCCGCCGCGGTTCCGCAGCCCACGATGAGATTCTCCAGGATGCCGACGGCCGTGTGGTCCGCTCCGGAAACCGCGCCGGAGGTATCGAGGGCGGCATGAGCATCGGCGAACTGCTGCGGGTGCGGGCTGCCATGAAACCCATTGCCACCGTGCCGCGCGCCCTGCGGACCGTCGACGTGCGTACCTCCGAGCCGGCCCGCGCCCACCACCAGCGGTCGGACGTGTGCGCGGTGCCGGCTGCCGGAGTGGTCGCCGAAGCCATGGTTGCGCTGGTCCTGGCCGAAGCCGTGATCGAGAAGTTCGGCGGCGACTCCGTGCCGGAAACCGCCCGGAACCTCCGCGCCTACCTGGCCGCCATCCCTGAGCCGCTGGAATCCGCCGGCACCGATGTCCTCTAGGAACGTCCCGCCCCGAGGCCGGCACCTGGTCCTGATGGGCTTTATGGCTGCCGGAAAATCCGTGGTCGGGCGCGGCTACGCAGCCCGGCAGGGAATGCCCTTCCTGGACACCGACGAAGCCGTGGTGGCGCGCTACGGACCCATTGCCGGTATTTTCAGTGCCTATGGCGAAGGCTATTTCCGTGCCGTCGAAGCCAGGACCGTTGCCGCCGCACTGGAGACACCCGTTCCCACAGTGATTTCGCTGGGCGGCGGCGCAGTGCTGGACCCGGGGACGCAGCAGCTGCTGGACGCCGCCACGGTAGTGTTTCTGGATACGGACCTTGCCACCGTGCTTCCGCGGATCACCCGCGCAGGCCACCGTCCACTGCTGGCACCGGACCCGGTCCGGCGCTGGCAGGAACTGGCGGATGTCCGCCGCCCCATTTACGAATCCCTGGCCGACATCACCATTGACACCAGGGGACTTACCATTCCGGCCATTATTGACCGGCTGACTTCCGTCCTCACCCAAGGAGAAGACTAGATGCCCTCCGAACCGACGATCATCCCGGTGACCGGCTCCACCCCCGCTGACAATTACGACGTCGTCGTAGGCAATGGGCTGCTCGGCCGGCTGCCGGACATGCTCGGTGAGCGCGTTCGCCGCGTCCTGGTCATCCACCCGCGCGCCCTGCGCACCACGGGCGACACGGTGCGCGACGAGCTTGCCGCGACGGGCCTGACCGCTGTCACGGCCGAAATTCCGGACGCCGAAGAGGGCAAGCACATCCAGGTGGCGTCCTTCTGCTGGCAGGTCCTGGGCCAGAATGACTTCACCCGGTCCGATGCCATCGTGGCCGTCGGCGGCGGAGCCGTCACCGACGTCGCCGGCTTCGTGGCGGCCACCTGGCTGCGCGGCATCAAGGTGGTGCATATCCCCACGTCCCTGCTGGGCATGGTGGACGCGGCAGTGGGCGGCAAGACCGGCATCAACACCGCCGAAGGCAAGAACCTGGTGGGCGCGTTCCACCCGCCGGCTGGCGTCCTCGCTGACCTTGACGCCCTGGCCACCCTGCCGAAGAACGAACTGCTCAGCGGCATGGCCGAGGTCATCAAGTGTGGTTTCATTGCCGACCCCGCCATCCTGGAACTGGTCGAAGCGAACCTGGAGGCAGTGGCCGACGGCGCGTCCGACGTCGTCCGCGAACTGGTGGAACGCTCCATCCGGGTCAAGGCCGACATCGTTTCCTCCGACCTGCGTGAATCCGGCCGGCGGGAATTCCTGAACTACGGCCACACCCTGGGCCATTCCATCGAACTGGCCGAGCGCTACCAGTGGCGGCACGGCGCCGCAGTGTCCGTGGGGCTGGTCTTTGCCGCGGAGCTGGGCCGGACCGTGGGCCGCCTCGATGACGCCACGGCAGACCGCCATAAGGAGATCCTTTCCTCCCTGGGCCTTCCTGTTACTTACCGTAAGGACCGCTGGTCCGCACTGCTGGACGGAATGCGCCGGGACAAGAAGTCCCGCGGCGACCTGCTGCGGTTCGTCGTGCTGGACGGGTTGGCGAAACCGTCCATGCTGGAGGTGCCGGACACCTCGCTGCTGTTCGCCGCCTACCAGGAAATCGCTTCCGAGCCGCAGGGCGGAATCCGCCTCAGCCTGTAGGTTCGGCGCGACCGGGTAGAATAGTCGTCGGACTTGAATAAAACGTACTTTGACTAACGACTGACGAACAACGGAAGAGAAACTGTGGCGACGACCAACGACATCAAGAACGGCACCGTGCTGAAGCTTGAAGGCAACCTCTGGAGCATCATCGAGTTCCAGCACGTGAAGCCGGGCAAGGGTGGTGCGTTCGTCCGTACCAAGATGCGCAACGTGACCTCGGGCAAGGTAGTGGACAAGACGTTCAACGCCGGCATCAAGGTCGAGACCGCCACGGTGGACCGCCGCGATTACCAGTACCTGTACCAGGACGGCGAAGACTACGTCTTCATGGACACCTCCGATTTCGACCAGCTCACGGTTCCCGGCAAGATCGTCGGTGACAACGCGAACTTCATGATGGAGTCCATGATGGTCACCATCGCCATCCATGAGGGTTCGCCGCTGTACATCGAGCTGCCGCCGTCGGTCACCATGGAAATCACCTACACCGAGCCGGGCCTGCAGGGCGACCGCTCGACCGGCGGCACGAAGCCCGCCACCATCGAGACCGGTTACGAGATCCAGGTGCCCCTGTTCCTGGAGCAGGGCACCAAGGTCAAGGTTGACACCCGCACCGGCGACTACCTGGGACGCGTTAACGAGTGAGCGCACGCAGTAAAGCACGGACCCGGGCACTGGAGGTCCTCTTCGAAGCCGAACAGCGTTCGATGTCGGCCTTCGATGCCATCCGGGCCCGCCGCGAAAAGACCGACCAGACCATCAACCCCTACACCATGGACCTGGTGGAAGGCGTGGTTGCGATGCAGGAGCAGATCGACGAGTTCCTGAGCACATATTCGCAGGGCTGGACGCTTGATCGCATGCCTTCGGTGGACCGCATCATTCTCCGCCTGGGCACGTGGGAACTTCTCTACAACGACGACGTTCCCGACAAGGTGGCCATCAGCGAAGCCGTGGAACTGGCGAAAGCGCTCTCCACGGACGAATCCCCGGCCTTCATCAACGGCCTCCTGGGCCGGCTGCAGGAACTGAAGCCGTCCCTGCTGGCGTAGGCAGAACATCAAAAAGACCGGCCCCTCGGGGCCGGTCTTTTTGCGTTAGCGGAGCTGCTGTCCCGCCAGCATGCCGGTCCGGATCGCCGTGATTTCGCCCAGCAGGTCCCGTTCGGTTTCCAGGTTCGCGGCAACGTCGCGGCCGGCGGCAATCTGCTGCCGGGTCAACGCGAGCCGGGTGGCGCGCCGGATGAATTCCTTCATCACCGGAGCCACGCCGCTGGCCCGGGCCCAGCCCATGGCCTGGCGCCGGCCGGCCCCCGTGGACAGCATCCCCACTTCCGCGGGAGTGAACCAGCCGGCGGAAGCGTACTCCGCCAGCCGGCGCCTCGTCAGGCGCTGTTCAGCCCGGCGCAGCAGCCAGACGCCGGTGACCGCTGCGGCGAAGAAGGGTACCTGGAGCACAAAGTAGAAGAGGAAGAAGTCCCCGAACAGCAACGCCGGTCCGGCGTTCCAGAGCATGTGCCCCAGGATCGCCGGAATCAGTCCGATGACAAAGGCGGGCAGAATCCAGGCGTTGCCCGCCCGCCGCGATGCCAGGCCCAGGGCGAGCCCGGTGCAGGCGGTGAACAGCACATGCGCGAAGGGGGAGAGCAGCCCGCGGAGGATGAAGGTAAAACCGAGCTGGTACACGGTGTCCGGGCCGGCGGCCAGCAGTGCCGAACCGAAATAGAGGATGTTCTCCGTAAAGGCGAAGCCTGCTGCCACCGCGGCGGCAAACACGATGCCGTCCACCGGCCCGTCAAAGATCCGCCGGCGGACCAGCAGCAGCAGGAGAATTCCCAGCCCCTTGGCGGTTTCCTCCACCACCGGGGCCTGGACCACCGGTCCGACCAGGTCGGCTGTGCCTGCCGGCACCACCTGCAGCAGCGCAAGCGTGACGTACGGGCCGACCAGCAGGGCAGCCGCGACCGAAACCCCGGCACCCCAGAGGAAGGAAAACAGCAGGGCACTGCGGGGTTCCGGCTCCCAGCGGTCCACCCACCGGATCCCCAGCCCACAGATGGCCAGGGGCACCAAGGCCAGGAAGCCGCAGATAATGAAGGCCGGCGGGCCAAGGCGGCTGAGCAGGAACACTCCCACCCCGGCCAGCACCACAGCGGAGAGCACCGTCAGCACCACCATGGCGGCCAGCCCCTTATCCCGCCGCGGCGCCGGAGGCGTCCAGAACGGCTGGACGGGGGCGGAACCGTGGGCGGGTCCGTAGCCGGGAGGCGCGGGATGCGTACGGACGGGAGCGGGAAGGCTCATGTTCGGGACCTGGTCATAGCAGTCAGGATAGTTCGCCGGCGGGCATACTCCGCACCCGGCGGACGCCGGTATGCCCTGTGATAGCTTGAAGGCGCATTCAACCTTTAAGTTCCGTCCTGTGAGGCGGGGAAGGAGGAAGCGGAAATGACGGGCAACGACGCCGTATCCACCCGTACCGTTCTGTCTTCAGCTGACATTGACCGCGCCCTGACGCGTATTGCCCACGAGATCCTCGAGGCGAACAAGGGACCCGAGGACCTGGTCCTGATGGGCATTCCACGCCGCGGATATCCGCTGGCGCGGCGCCTCGCCGCCAAAATCGCCGCAGCCGCCCCGGGGGTTGATCCCGCGGCCATCACGGGCCAGCTCGACGTCACCATGTTCCGGGACGATCTTGCCCGCCGGCCCACCCGGCCTCCGTATGCCACCCGTGTTCCGGTGACCGGAATCGATGACAAAGTAGTGGTCCTGGTGGACGACGTGCTGTATTCGGGCCGCACGATCCGCTCGGCACTGGACGCACTGGTGGACCTGGGCCGGCCGCGCATCGTCCGGTTGGCGGTACTGGTTGACCGCGGGCACCGGGAGCTGCCGATCCGCCCCGACCATGTGGGGAAGAACCTGCCCACCGCGTCCCGGGAGCAGGTGCGGGTCCGGCTGACGGAGAGCGACACCGCGGCCACAGGTGAACCGGCCACAGACGAGGTTGTCATCGAGGGCCCTGCATGAGGCATCTGCTTTCCACCAGGGACCTGCCCCGCGGGGATGCCCTGGCCATCCTGGACACGGCCGAGGAGATGGCCGCGGTAGGGGAGCGGGAGGTCAAAAAGCTACCTGCCCTGCGCGGGCGCACAGTGGTGAACCTCTTCTTCGAGGATTCCACCCGCACCCGGATATCCTTCGAAGCCGCCGCCAAACGGCTCTCGGCCGACGTCATCAATTTCTCCGCCAAAGGCTCCTCGGTGTCCAAGGGCGAGTCGCTGAAGGACACCGCGCAGACGCTGGCGGCCATCGGGGCCGACGCCGTGGTGATCCGCCACGGCTCCTCCGGGGCACCGGCGCGGCTGGCCACGTCCGGCTGGATTAACGCTGCCGTCCTGAATGCCGGGGACGGAACACACGAGCACCCCACCCAGGCGCTGCTTGACGCCTTCACCATGCGCCGGCACTGGGCGGGGCTGCACGGCATCCCCTCTTCCGGCACCGACCTGTCCGGCATGAAGGTCATGATTGTCGGGGACGTGCTGCACTCCCGGGTGGCCCGCTCGGACCTGTGGCTGCTCCGGACCCTGGGCGCCGAGGTGACCCTGGTGGCGCCGCCCACGCTGCTGCCGTTCGGCGTCGAAAGCTGGCCGTGCACCGTCAGCTACGACCTGGACGAAGCGCTCTCTGCCGGACCGGACGTGGTGATGATGCTGCGCGTCCAGGGCGAACGGATGCACTCGGCCTTCTTCCCCTCGGTCCGCGAGTACTCCCGCCGCTGGGGCCTGGATGATGTCCGGCTGGACCGGCTGGACACCATGGGCCTGAAGGACACCATCATCATGCACCCGGGGCCGATGAACCGCGGCCTGGAAATTTCCGCCCGCGCGGCTGATTCACCCCGCTCCACCGTCCTGGAACAGGTCAGCAACGGCGTCGCCGTACGCATGGCTGCCCTCTACCTGCTGCTCTCCGGTGAGAACAGCCCCGCATCCACTCCGCAGGAGCAGCCCCAATGAGTCCCACAACCACCACCGGCAGCTATCTGATCCGCGGCGCCTCCGTGCTCGGCGCCGAACGCGCGGACATCCTCATCGAGGACGGCCTGATCACCGCCGTCGCCCCCGTGCTGCCGGTGCCGACGGACGCCGTCGTCCTTGAGGCGGACGGCCTGATCGCCCTGCCCGGCATGGTGGACCTGCACACGCACCTCCGCGAACCGGGCCGGGAGGATGCCGAAACAGTGGAAACGGGTTCCCGGGCCGCGGCGCTGGGCGGGTTCACTGCCGTCCATGCCATGGCCAACAGCATGCCCGTCGCCGATACCGCCGGCGTGGTGGAACAGGTCCTCAGCCTGGGGGAGCGGGCCGGCTGGGTGGATGTGCGCCCGGTCGGGGCCGTCACCGTGGGCCTGGACGGCGGGCAGCTGGCCGAACTAGGCGCAATGGCCGATTCCCGGGCACAGGTGCGCGTCTTTTCCGACGACGGCAAATGCGTTTCGGACCCGGTGCTGATGCGCCGTGCCCTCGAATACGTCAAGGCTTTCGACGGCGTCATTGCCCAGCATGCGCAGGAACCCCGGCTGACCGAGGATGCGCAGATGAACGAGGGGGAGGTCAGCGCCGTCCTCGGACTGGCCGGCTGGCCTGCCGTCGCGGAGGAATCCATCATCGCCCGGGACGTCCTGCTGGCCCGGCACACCGGATCCCGCCTGCACGTCTGCCATGTGTCCACCGCCGGGTCCGTCGAAATTCTCCGGTGGGCCAAGGACCGCGGCATCCAGGTGACCGCCGAGGTCACCCCGCACCACCTGCTCCTGACCGACAAGCTGGTGCGCACCTACGATCCCGTCTACAAGGTGAACCCGCCGCTGCGCACCGAAGCCGATGTCCAGGCGGTCCGCCGCGGCCTGGCCGACGGCACCATCGACATCGTCGGCACCGACCACGCCCCGCACCCGAGCGAGCACAAGGAAGGCGAATGGGCGAACGCCGCCATGGGCATGACCGGCCTGGAAACCGCCCTCTCGGTGGTGCAGCACGCCATGATCGACACCGGGCTGATGGACTGGGCCGGCTTTGCCCGGGTCACGTCCACGACGCCGGCCCTGATCGGACGGCTGCCGTCCCAGGGCCGGCCCCTCGCCGCCGGTGAACCAGCCAACGTCATATTGGTGAACCCTTCTGCGCGTCGAAGGGTCGACCCTTCTAAGATGGCAACTAAGGGACGCAACAGTCCGTTTGCCGGACTGGAACTGCCCGGTGGAGTCGAAGCGGTGTTCTACGCCGGCCACCCCACCGTCCTGGACGGCAGATTGAACTCGCCCCACCTCGCTGCCGTAAAGGAATCCTGATGGAACTGGTCTTTTTCTTCCTGGGCCTGGCCGCCCTCATAATCGTGGTCCTGGGCCTGTTCGCCCTGGGCTGGCGCGGCCGGCGACGACGTCAACAGGACATTCCCCGTCCCCAGGCGCTGCCGGAGGAGCTGTCGGATCCTGGATTCCAGGCGTTGGGCCAGTACGTCGCCACCACCACCGCCGGTGACTGGCTGGACCGCGTGGCCCTGTACGGCCTGGGGTTCAAGTCCAATGCCACCGCCGCCGTCTTTCCCGAAGGCGTGCTTTTTGCCCGCTCCGGCGCCGACGATCTCTGGATCCCCCGGCAGGACCTGCACGGGGTCCGCCTCGAGCGCGGCATGGCCGGGAAATTCGTGGAAAAGGAGGGACTGGTTACCGTGACCTGGCAGCTGGGCTCCAAGCGCGTGGATACCGGCTTCCGCACCCGCTCCGCCGAGGACAAGACACCCCTGGTCACCGCAATCACCGAGCTTCTGCCGGAAACGGCCACCCCTAACGAGGAACAACTGTGACAGTGCACGAGATCATCAATCCCACGCCCGCCGTCCTGATGCTTGAGGACGGGCGTACCTTCCGCGGACGTGCCTACGGCGCGCAGGGAACCGCCCTGGGTGAAGCCGTTTTCGCCACCGGCATGACCGGTTACCAGGAGACCATCACCGACCCGTCCTACGCCCGCCAGCTCGTGGTCCAGACGGCGCCGCACATCGGCAACACCGGGGTCAACGGCGACGACGCCGAGTCCCGGCGCATCTGGGTGGCCGGGTACATCGTGCGCGACGCCGCCCGGCGGCCCTCCAGCTGGCGGTCCGAGTCCACCCTGGACGAGCAGCTGGCGGAGCAGGGCGTCGTCGGCATCTCCGGCGTCGACACCCGCGCCGTGACCCGGCACCTGCGCGAACGCGGCGCCATGAAGGCCGGAATCTTCTCCGGGCCCGACGCCGGCCGTCCGGACGCCGAGCTGCTCGCCGAGGTCCGTGCCCAGCAGGGCATGGAAGGCGCCAGGCTGGCCGAAGAGGTCAGCGTGGATGAAACGTACCTGATCGACCCGGCCGACCACGGCTGGGACAAGGAGCCGCTGTTCACCGTGGCGGCCATCGACCTGGGCATCAAGTCGATGACCCCGGTACGCCTGGCCGAGCGGGGGATCCGCACCTACGTGCTGCCCGCCGCCTCCACCTTCGAGGACATCACCGCCCTGAACGCCGACGGTGTGTTTATGTCCAACGGCCCCGGCGACCCGGCCACCGCCGACGTGCAGGTGAACCTGCTGCGCGAGGTCCTGGACGCCCGGATCCCGTTCTTCGGCATCTGCTTCGGCAACCAGATCCTCGGCCGCGCGCTGGGATTCGGCACCTACAAACTGCGCTACGGCCACCGCGGCATCAACCAGCCCGTGATGGACCGGCGGACCGGGAAGGTGGAAATCACCTCGCAGAACCACGGGTTCGCCGTCGACGCCCCGCTGGACGGACCCGTCACCGCCCCCGAGGCCCGCTACGGCCGGGTGGAGGTCAGCCACGTGAGCCTGAACGACGACGTCGTGGAAGGGCTCGCCTGCCTGGACATCCCCGCGTTCTCGGTCCAGTACCATCCCGAAGCCGCCGCCGGACCGCACGACTCGGCTTACCTCTTCGACCGCTTCGTGGACCTCATGGCGTCCAGCGCCGCCAGCAAAAGCAAGGAAAGCATCTAATGCCCCGCAGAACCGACCTCAAGTCCGTCCTGGTCATCGGCTCCGGCCCGATCGTCATTGGCCAGGCAGCGGAATTCGACTATTCCGGCACGCAGGCGCTGCGGGTGCTCAAGGAGGAGGGCCTGCGGGTCATCCTCGTGAACTCCAACCCGGCCACGATCATGACCGATCCGGAGTTCGCCGACGCCACGTACGTGGAACCGATCACCCCGGAGGTGGTCGAGAAGATCATCGCCAAGGAACGCCCCGACGCCATCCTGCCCACCCTGGGCGGTCAGACCGCCCTGAACACCGCCATCGCGCTGGACAAGAGCGGCGCCCTGGAGAAGTACAACGTGGAGCTGATCGGCGCGAACATCGCCGCAATCGAACTCGGTGAGGACCGCGAAAAGTTCAAGGGCGTCGTCGAACGCTGCGGTGCCGAATCGGCCAAGTCGATCATTGTGCACAGCATGGACGAAGCCTTCGCCGCCGCGGAGAAGCTGGGCTACCCGATGGTGGTCCGCCCATCCTTCACCATGGGCGGCCTCGGCTCCGGCCTGGCGTACAACGCCGAGGACCTGCGCCGGATCGCCGGGGCCGGCATCCAGTACAGCCCCACCTCCGAGGTATTGCTCGAAGAGAGCATCCTCGGCTGGAAGGAATACGAGCTGGAAATGATGCGGGATAAGAACGACAACGTGGTGGTTGTCTGTTCCATCGAGAACTTCGACCCGGTGGGTGTGCACACGGGCGACTCCATCACGGTGGCCCCCGCCATGACCCTCACCGACCGCGAGTACCAGAAGCTGCGCAACATCGCGATCGCGGTCATCCGTGAAGTGGGCGTGGACACCGGCGGCTGCAACATCCAGTTCGCCATCGAACCGGACACCGGCCGGGTAGTCGTCATTGAAATGAACCCGCGCGTCTCCCGTTCCTCCGCCCTGGCCTCCAAGGCCACCGGCTTCGCCATCGCCAAGATCGCCACCAAACTTTCCCTCGGCTACACCTTGGACGAGATCCCGAACGACATCACCAAGAAGACCCCGGCGTCGTTCGAACCCACCCTGGACTACGTGGTGGTGAAGGTCCCGCGGTTCGCGTTCGAGAAGTTCCCCGCGGCCGACCCCACCCTGACCACCACGATGAAGTCCGTGGGCGAAGCCATGGCGATCGGCCGCAACTTCACGGAAGCACTGCAGAAGGCGCTGCGCTCCTTGGAACAGAGGGGCGCCACGCTGTCCTTCGACCCGGTCGATGCCGCCGATGTGCCCGGACTTATTGAAGCTTCCAAACGGCCCACCACCGCCCGCCTGCAGCAGGTGCAGCAGGCGCTGCTGGGCGGGGCGTCCATTGAGCAGCTCTTCGACGCCACCGGCATCGACCCGTGGTACCTGGACCAGCTGGTGCTGATCAATGAAACGGCACAGCAGATCCGTTCGGCGCCGTCGGTCAACGAGGACATCCTGCGCCTGGCCAAGCGGCACGGTTTCTCCGACGAGCAGATCGGCGCGCTGACCAACACCCCCGAAGCGGTCATCCGCGGTGTCCGGCACGCCCTGAACGTACGCCCGGTCTACAAGACCGTGGATACCTGCGCTGCCGAGTTCGCCGCCTACACGCCGTACCACTACTCCTCCTACGACGAGGAGGACGAGGTGGCCGAGCACGCCAAGCCGTCCATCATCATCCTCGGCTCCGGGCCGAACCGGATTGGGCAGGGCATCGAGTTCGACTACTCCTGCGTCCACGCGACCATGGCGCTGCGCGAGGCCGGCCACGAGACCGTGATGATCAACTGCAACCCGGAAACGGTCTCCACCGACTACGACATCTCCGACCGGCTCTACTTCGAGCCGCTGACCCTGGAGGATGTCCTCGAGGTCATCGCCGCGGAGCAGCGCACCGGCGGCGTGCTGGGCGTCTTCGTCCAGCTGGGCGGGCAAACACCGCTGAAACTGGCGCAGGCCCTGGCCGACGCCGGAGTGCCGATCCTGGGAACCTCGCCCGCTGCAATCGACCTGGCCGAACACCGCGGAGCGTTCCAGCAGGTGCTGGACGAGGGTGGGCTGACCGCCCCGAAGAACGGCACCGCCGTGTCCTTCGAGGACGCCAAGCGGGTAGCGGACGAGATCGGCTACCCCGTGCTGGTCCGCCCGTCCTACGTGCTGGGCGGCCGCGGCATGGAGATCGTGTACGACGAAGCGAACCTGTCCCGCTACATCACCAACGCCACGGAGATCACCCCGGACCATCCCGTCCTGGTGGACCGGTTCCTGGAAGACGCCATCGAGATAGACGTCGACGCGCTCTTCGACGGCACCGACCTCTATGTGGGCGGAATCATGGAGCACATCGAGGAGGCCGGCATCCATTCCGGCGACTCCGCGTGCGTGCTGCCGCCGATTACCTTCGGCACCGACGTGATCGACCGGGTCCGCGAGGCAACCCGGGTCATCGCGGCCGGCGTCGGCGTCCGCGGCCTGATCAACATCCAGTTCGCCCTGGCCTCGGACATCCTCTACGTCATCGAAGCGAACCCGCGGGCCTCCCGCACGGTGCCGTTCGTGTCCAAAGCCACCGGCGTCCAGCTGGCCAAGGCCGCGGCGCTGATCGGCACCGGCAGCAGCATTGCCGAGCTGCGGGCGGCCGGGAAACTGACCGCCGACGGCGACGGATCCACCCTGCCGCTGGATGCCCCCGTGGCCGTGAAGGAGGCGGTGCTGCCGTTCAGCCGTTTCCGCACGCCGGAAGGCACCGTGGTGGATTCCCTGCTGGGTCCGGAAATGCGGTCCACCGGCGAGGTCATGGGCATCGACAAGTACTTCGACACGGCCTTCGCCAAGTCCCAGGCCGCCGCGAACAGTGCCCTGCCCACCGCGGGCAAGGTCTTCGTCTCGGTCGCGAACCGTGACAAGCGCTCGATCATCATGCCGGTGAAGCTGATGAGCGACCTTGGCTTCGAGATCCTCTCCACCGGCGGCACGGCCGAGGTGCTGCGCCGCAACGGCATCACCGCCACCGTGGTGCGCAAGGTCGGCGAGGGTGTGGGGCCGAACGGGGAGGGGACCGTGGTGGACCTGATTACCGCCGGCGAAATCAACCTGGTGGTGAACACTCCCTCCGGCGGCCAGGCCCGCGGTGACGGATACGAGATCCGTGCCGCCGCGACGTCGATCGGCTGCCCGGTGGTCACCACGGTCTCCGAGTTCGGCGCGGCCGTCCAGGCGATCGAGGCTATGCGCTCCTACGAATGGGACGTCACCTCCCTGCAGGAACACGCGGCCCGGCTGAAGGCCGCCACCGGTGCCTGAGGCGGGACCCACGGCACGTTCCGCCTTCGGCACCCGCCTGCGGGCGGCGATGGACCGCCGGGGGCAGCTGTGCGTCGGCATTGATCCGCATCCCGGGCTGCTGGCGGACTGGGGCCTGAACGACGACGCCGCCGGGCTGGAGCGCTTCTCCCTCACCGTCGTGGAGGCGGTGGGGGAGCAGGCCGCCGCGTTGAAGCCCCAGGTGGCGTTGTACGAACGCCACGGGTCCGCCGGCATGGCCGTCCTGGAACGCCTGCTGGCCGCCTGTGCGGAGGCTGGAGTGCTCAGCATCGCCGACGCGAAGCGCGGCGATATCGGCTCCACCATGGCAGCCTATGCCGACGCCTGGCTGCGCGACGGTTCGCCGCTGGCAGCCGACGCGGTGACGCTCAGCCCGTACCTCGGGTTCGGCTCCCTGCGTCCGGCCCTGGACCTGGCGGCAGCGACCGGCCGCGGCGTGTTTGTCCTGGCCCTGACCTCAAATCCGGAAGGGGCCGGTGTGCAGCATGCGGGCGGCCCGCCCCTGGCCGGCCGTGCCGTAGCGGCGCGGATCGTGGATGCCGTGGCCGCGGAAAACGCCGGTCCGGACTCCGGTGCGGAAACAGGTGGGTCGGCCGGTCTGGGCTCCGTAGGGCTGGTGGTGGGGGCAACTGTGGGCACTGCCCTGGCGGACCTGGACATCGATCTCGCAGGCTCCCGGGCGCCGGTGCTGGCCCCCGGGCTGGGAGCACAGGGAGCCACGGCTGCCGGCCTGCGCGCGACGTTCGCGGCGGCCTACCCGAATGTCCTGGCCACCTCCAGCCGGGGCATCCTGCGGGCCGGACCCGATCCCCAGGCACTGCGCCGGGCGGCACATGAGGCAGCCCGGGAACTGGCATCCGAGGGGTAGCCGTGAAGCTTCCGGTGCCAAGCGGTTTCCATTGCAATTGGGCTTCGGTTGCGGATAAGTTCGGACCTACCAGCAGTGCCGCTGCCAGCGGTATGTCTTCGTCCGGGAGTGTCCCTTGAACCTCAAGCCACTGACAGAAGCCGAGCGTACGCGGGCGCGGGAAAAGGCCACAGCCGCCCGGGCCGTACGCGCCGAGGTGAAGTCCCGCGTAAAGTCCGGAGATCTCAGTATCGAAGAGGTCATTCTGTCCCGCTCTGGGGAGGAAGCCATAGGCCGGCTGAAGGTCATGGACCTGCTGCGCGCCCTGCCCGGTGTGGGGGAACGCCGCGCAGCTGGAATAATGGCTACGGTAGGTATAGCGCCGACCCGCCGGGTCCGGGGGTTGGGTGTGCATCAGCGCAAGGCGCTGATCGACCTGCTGGAGACCCATTGAGGCAAGCAGTTATCAGTGA
The DNA here is from genome assembly GCF_030373105.1 of Arthrobacter sp. zg-Y877. Taxonomy (NCBI): domain Bacteria; kingdom Bacillati; phylum Actinomycetota; class Actinomycetes; order Micrococcales; family Micrococcaceae; genus Arthrobacter; species Arthrobacter sp. zg-Y877. The sequence goes on along the minus strand of NZ_JAUCPU010000001.1, from coordinate 618,694 downwards.
ATTAACGAGTGAATGAGGTTTACGTGTCGCAACCGCGGCTGACAGTTCTTGCAGGTCCAACCGCAGTTGGCAAAGGCACTGTATCCACCTATATCCGTGACAACTATCCGGAGGTCTGGCTTTCCGTGTCGGCCACCACCCGCGCCCCCCGGCCGGGTGAAGAAGACGGCGTGCATTACTTCTTCGTCAGCGCCGAGGAGTTCGATGCCATGATCGAGCAGGACCAGATGCTCGAGTGGGCCGTGGTCCACGGCCGCAACCGCTACGGAACTCTGCGGCGCACCGTCGAGGCAGCCATGGCTGAAGGTCGAAGCGTGTTGCTCGAGATCGATCTGCAGGGCGCCCGGCAGGTTCAGAAGTCCATGCCGGACGCAAATTTCGTCTTCCTGGCACCGCCGTCGTGGGACGAAATGGTCCGCCGGCTGGTAGGACGCGGAACCGAAACGCCCGAAGAGCAGCAGCAACGGCTGGAAACCGCTAAACTGGAACTTGCTGCCGAGTCCGAGTTCGATCACACCGTCATTAATGACGACGTCCAGCGGGCTGCAGCTGAGCTTGTATCACTCATGGGAATCAGTCCGCGCACGCGCTGACAAACCGCGAATCCCGTTCAAGAATTTTGGAGAACCCTGTGTCTGAAGGCATCATCAACCCGCCGATCGACGACCTGCTGAACGTAGCCGACTCGAAGTACGCGCTGGTCATCTACGGTGCCAAGCGCGCCCGCCAGATCAACGCCTACTACTCCCAGCTGCACGAGGGCCTGTTCGAGTACGTCGGCCCGCTGGTGGAAACCAAGCTGAACGAAAAGCCGCTGTCCATCGCCCTGCGCGAGATCAACGACGGCATGCTCGTGTCGCGTCCGAGCGAGAGCGCCGAGTAAAGCTCAGCAACCACAGGGGGAGGCGGCAGCGTGCGCATAGTGCTGGGCGTTGGCGGCGGAATTGCCGCCTATAAGGCTGCGTCGCTGCTGCGGCTTTTCACCGAGGCCGGGCATAACGTCACCGTTGTCCCCACCGAATCCTCCAAACAGTTCGTCGGAGCGGCCACTTGGGAGGCACTCTCCGGCAACCCCGTTTCCTCCTCGGTCTTTGACGAGGTGGAGAAGGTCAACCACGTGCGGCTCGGCCATGAGGCGGACCTGATTGTGGTGGCTCCGGCCACGGCCGATCTGCTGGCCCGGGCCGCCGGCGGCCAGGCCAATGACCTGCTGACCAACACCCTGTTGATGGCCCGCGGACCCGTGGTCTTCGCTCCGGCGATGCATACCGAGATGTGGACCCATCCCGCGACGGCGGCCAACGTTGCCACGCTGCGCAGCCGGGGCGCCGTCGTCCTGGAACCCGGCATCGGACGGCTGACCGGCAAGGACACCGGTCCCGGCCGCCTGCCGGAACCCGAAGCAATCTTCGCCGCCGCACTGGCCGCCGTCGACGACGGCGCAGCCGAAGCCCCGCGCGTTCTCACCGGATCCACGGTCACCATCACCGCCGGCGGCACCCGTGAACCGCTGGATCCCGTACGGTTCCTCGGCAACCGGTCCTCTGGCAAGCAGGGGACAGCCCTGGCGGACGCCGCACTGGCTGCCGGTGCCCGGGTCCGGCTGATCGCAGCGCATATGGACGTTCCGGCTCCCCGCGGCGTCGAACTGGTCCGGGTGGAAACCGCCCTTGAACTGCGTGCCGCGGCCCACGCCGCAGCCGCGGACTCCGACGTCGTCATCATGGCCGCTGCAGTGGCGGACTTCCGTCCGTCCGAGGTGGTGGACACCAAGATCAAGAAGCGCGACGACGAAGCGGACCCCGTCATCACGCTGGTCCGTAATCCGGACATCCTGCAGGAACTCGTCCACGCACGCGACACGGCCGGGACCGGCATTCCGAAACTCATTGTCGGCTTTGCCGCCGAAACCGGCGACGCCAACGGCGACGTGCTGGAATACGGCCGCAAGAAGCTGGCCCGTAAGGGCTGCGACCTGCTGGTGCTCAACCGCGTCGGCACCTCGCTGGTCTTCGGCCAGGACGAGACCGAGGTGAGGATTCTCTCACCCGCCGACTCTGGGCAGGAAGCAGTGGAAAGCGTGGCCGGGACCAAAGCGGACGTATCCGCCCGCATCATCGCCCGGATTGCGGCGGAACTCGCCGCCCGCAGCGACTGACACCGCAGCCCGGCCCGTGCCGGGATGGTCGGTGCCGCCCGGTAGAGTAAATCCCGTGACTCCTACTTCTTTCCCCCCTAAGCCGCAGTCCAACCTGCGCCTTTTCACTTCGGAATCCGTCACCGAGGGCCACCCGGACAAAATCTGTGACCAGATCAGTGACGCCATCCTGGACGGCCTCCTCAAAGTCGACCCCGAGTCCCGGGTCGCCGTGGAAACCCTGGTGACCACCGGTCTGGTGCACGTCGCTGGAGAAGTGACCACCGAGGGCTACGTCGAAATCCCGCAGCTGGTCCGCGACACCATCCTGGACATCGGCTATGACTCCTCCGCCAACGGGTTCGACGGTGCCCGCTGCGGTGTGTCCGTCTCGATTGGCCAGCAGTCCCCGGAAATCGCCTCCGGAGTCTTCAACTCCCTGGAGAACCGCACCGGCAAGGTCGTTGACCCCTACGACGCCCAGGGCGCGGGGGACCAGGGCATTATGTTCGGTTACGCCAGTGACGAGACCTCGGTACTGATGCCGACGCCGATCTGGCTCGCCCACCGCCTCTCCGAACGCCTCACCACCGTCCGCAAGGACGGAACCCTGCCGTACCTTCGCCCGGACGGCAAGACCCAGGTCACCGTTGGATACGACGGCGACCGGCCGGTTTCCGTTGACTCCGTGGTCGTTTCCACCCAGCACGCCGCCGACCTGGACCTGGAGCAGCTGCGTGCCGACATGGTGGAATACGTGGTCAACCCGGTACTGGCCGGCACCGACCTGGACATCTCCGCCGTCGAGCACATCATCAACCCCGGCGGCCCCTTCGTTATCGGCGGCCCCGTGGGCGACGCCGGCCTCACCGGCCGGAAAATCATCGTCGACACCTACGGCGGGTTCGCCCGCCACGGCGGCGGTGCCTTCAGCGGCAAGGATCCGAGCAAGGTCGACCGTTCGGCCGCCTACGCGATGCGCTGGGTAGCCAAGAACGTGGTTGCCGCCGGCCTGGCCCGGCGCGCGGAAATCCAGATTGCCTACGCGATCGGCATGGCCCGCCCCGTAGGCATCTACGTCGAAACCTTCGGCACCGAAACGGTGGACCCGGCGCGGATTGCCGACGCCGTGCAGGAAGTCTTCGACCTGCGTCCGTTGGGCATCATCAACGGCCTGGACCTCAAGCGCCCCATCTACCAGCGGACTGCCGCCCACGGCCACTTCGGCCGGGAGGACGAAGGGTTCACCTGGGAGCGCAAGGACAAGGTCGAGGACCTCCGCAGCTACTTCAACGTGTAGCCGGCCATGCCTGCGGACCGTTCCGGAGAAGCCGTGCAGCTGTCCCTGCTGCACGGCTTCACGCCGTCGGAAAAGGCCGTGGGCAAGGCCCAGCCCGCTTCCGCCCTCCCGATTGCGCGCGTGCTGCTGGACTCGCCGCTGCCGCATCTGGACCGCCCCTTCGACTACCTCGTCCCGGCCGACCTCGACGCCGACGCCGTGGCAGGTGCCCGGGTCAAGGTGCGTTTCGGCGGACAGGAACTGCCGGGCTTTATCACCGAGCGCGCGGCGGAAGCAGACACCACCGCACGGTTGATGCCGTTGGGCAAGGTGATTTCGCCGCAGCCGGTCCTCACTCCGCAGATCCTGCGCCTGGCCGAGGCCGTCGCCGCACGCTACGCCGGAACCGTGCATGACGTGCTTCGGGTGGCCATTCCGCCGCGTGCGGCACGGGTGGACAAGGAATTCACCGCCGCGGCGCGGGCTGAAGCTGCCGGGGGAACAGCCACCGGGCCAAAGGAGATCCCCGCGGGTCCGGAGGGTGCCGGCGCGAACCCCCTGACGCGGTACCCGCACGGACCACGTTTCCTGACCCACCTTGCCGCAGGCCACAGTCCGCGTGCCGTGCTCTCTTCGCTCGGCGGATATGGTCCCCTGGACTGGCCGGCCGAAGTTGCCGAAGCTGTCCGGTCCACGCTGCTCTCCGGGCGGGGCGCCGTCGTCGTAGTGCCCGACAACAAAGACCTGGCCAGGCTGCAGGCTGCTCTTACTGCACGCATCGGAGCCGACGCTTTTGTCCGGTTGACCGCCGAAGACGGACCGACGCCGCGGTACCGGAGTTTTCTGCAGCTGCTGCACGGCGATGTCCGGGTAGCCGTGGGGACGCGGTCCGCCGCCTATGCGCCGGTCCAGGACCTGGGCCTGGCCGTCATCTGGGACGACGCCGATGAGCTGCACGCCGAGCAGCGGGCACCGTACCAGCACGCACGCGACGTGCTGCTGCTTCGTGCCGAACTGGAAGATGCGGCCCTGCTTATGGCCTCGCATTCGAGGAGCACTGAAGCCCAGCGGCTGGTGGCCAGCGGCTGGGCTGCAGGCATTGCCGCGGAGCGTTCAACCGTCCGTGCACACGCCCCGCGCGTGGTCAGCACTACCGACTCCTTCACGATGGAACGCGATCCGTTGGCCGCACGGGCACGCATACCGCACGCGGCGTGGAAGGCTGCCCAGGACGGGCTGACCCGCGGCCCCGTGCTGGTGCAGGTGGCGCGGACCGGGTTTTCGCCGGCACTGTCCTGCCAGGAGTGCCGCGAACCTGCCCGCTGCCGGAACTGCTCCGGCCCGCTGGGACTGGCCAGCAGGAACGGGATCCCTGCCTGCCGCTGGTGCGGACGCCCCGAACCGATGTGGCATTGCGGCAACTGTGGCGGAACCCAGCTGCGCGGTTCCACCGCGGGGGCCGGACGTACTGCCGAGGAACTGGGCCGCGCTTTCCCTTCCACCACTGTCATCTCCTCTGCGGGGGACCACATCCGCACCGACATCCCCGATACTCCGGCGCTGGTGGTGGCTACCCCCGGAGCCGAGCCTGTTGCAGCGGGCGGCTACGCCGCGGCGATCCTGCTGGACGGCAACGCGATGCTCTCGCGCGAATCCCTGCGGGCAGGCGAGGACACCCTGCGGCGCTGGTTCACTGCAGCTGCCCTGGTCCGTCCCGCTTCCGAAAAAGGCCTGGTGGTGGTGACGGCTGACGACACGGCAACGGTGGGGCACCTGCTCCGCTGGGACCCGGCGTCGGCGGCGGAACGGGAACTGGAGCTCCGGCGCGAACTCGGGCTGCCTCCGGCTGTGCGCTATGCCGAGCTGACCGGTTCCCGGGAGGGGCTGGAAGCGTTTACCGCCCGGCTCGGGCTGCCCGAGGGTGTCCGTGCGGTGGGACCGGCACCCCTGGCAACCGCCGTCGCTACCCCTGCTCCGGACGGGCAACTGGGTGGCGCGGGCGGGCGCTACCGGACGCTGCTGTTCTTCCCGTACAACGCGGCTCCGGCCATTACCGCGGCGCTGCGTTCGACCAAGGCTGCTGCCTCGGCCCGCCGGACCGGGGATCCCGTCTATATCCGGGTGGACGGCACGGACGTTCTCTAAGGGGTAGTGCTACAGCAGTTCCAACAGGATGGCGCTGGCGCCGAGCAGGGAAAGCAGCGCCAGCTGGGCGGCGCCGCCCAGGCGGGACAGCTGGCCAAACAGCCCACGGGGTACTCCGTGGATCATCCAGTGCCGATGGTTCAAGATTGGCATCCTCACCCGGGGATCCCCTTTCCCGCCGGGTTTAGTCAGAGGGGTCTAGCCGTACCCCGGCAGAGTTGGTTCAATGGCGTACATTTCCCAGTATCCCGCTCTGCGTACAGGTGAATTGACCGGAATTGCGGTGAATTTGGCCACCTAGTTTTTCCCCTTGGACGTTTGTTCCATCGCCTGCCGGGCAAGGTCCTGTAGAGCTTCGGGATTGCCGCGCCAAGGAGCGCCGTGCCCGGGCAGCACCCAGCTGGCTTCGACGCCCGCGAGCCGGCCGAGGGAATCGAGGGCTGCGTCCGGATCGTCGGTGAACGGTGCGGGCTGAATGCCCGACACCCCGGTCAGGACGTGGCGGGTTGTCAGTGCATCGCCGACGAAGACGGCATCCGCGGCCGGAACGTGGACGGCGATGCTGCCCGGCGAATGACCAGGCATGCCGATCACCCGTGGTGAGCCAGGCAGCGGAAGGACGTCTCCATCTGCCACCTCTGTGACCTCGGCGAGATATTTTGGGCGCCAGCCACGCTTACGCAGCCCGTATAGGGCGAACTGAGTCAGAGGGAAAACCCTCCACGGACCCATGGTGGTTTTAGGCTTATTGCCGCCACGTGCACGTTCAGCGTCCAGGGAGTGCAGAAAGACAGGTACGCCCATTTTCTGCCGCAGCTTCTCAGCAAAGCCGATATGGTCACTGTCGCCATGGGTCAGGATTACGCCGCGCACATCATCCAGGGAGCGGCCCATTGCCTGCAGCTCGGTGAGCAGATCCTCCCAATGCCCGGGCAGTCCGGTGTCGATGACAGTTACACCATCCTCCGTGTCGACCAGATAGGCAGCAACGATGTCATTGCCGATGCGGTGCAGATGAGGTCCGAGTCTCATGAGGGGGCTCCTTGATCAGTCGGGGTATCGGTATTCACGTCACGCTGCCCGTATCAAGTCGACGAGCCAGGCTTCGGCGGGTGAGTCTTGAACGGGCGGGTCTTCGACCAAGCCGGGCACCCGAACCGATGGCGGTTTTCCCGGCAGGGGAGGTGCGGTAACCGGTAGATATGTCCGGTGGGTGTGATCGTCTCCACCGTGCGATGTATACCGGTACCTGTTCCAGCCCCCAAACCTCCAGCTGCCTCATCCGCGGTTGGTCCTCGTGTCCGCGCGCTCCAGCTCGGCGCTTCCTTGGCGTGGTTGCACGCTTCACATAGACCCTGCCCGTTGGCGGCACTCGTTGGTCCGCCCCGGCGGTGGGGCTGGATGTGGTCCAGATGCCGGATCGGAGCTCCGCACCAGGGTGTTCTGCAGGTTTGGTCCCGGGTAGCTATAAAACGGGCCAAAGAGGTGGGAAATAACCGCGCATTGGAATCCATCGCCACCAGTTCGCCGGATTCCGGGGCGGTGTAGAGCCTTCGGATCCAGCGTTCCGCCTCTTTCCCGAATGGACCCCTGCGCGTTGTCAGATGGTTATCCCGGTCTCCATTCCGGGCTGGGTCCCGGTCCCGCCTCCGATTTCGGTCAAGGTCCCGGGTCCGCTCCCGAACCAGGTTCCGGGCCCACTGAGCTGGAACCGGTCCGTATCCGGGGATCAACGCTGGTTCGGAATCTCCGGCCAGTAAGGTCCGGTCGGTCATGACCAGCTGAATCTCGACTTTCATCCGTGCCGCGTCTGCCTGGCCCGTGACCCGTCGCACCAGGGTGTCCGCCATGATCTGACCGCGGCCCCGGGTATCGCCTGCGGCGCGCAGGCGGTCGGCTTCGCGGCAAAGAGCCGCGTAAACGCCCACGCCCTGGGCCACCGGCAGCAATCCGGTCAGGTAGGTCATGGTGTCCGGTGCCGGACGGCAGGAGACGAAGCGTTCGGAAACGGCCTTCGCTGCACGGTTCACCGCAGCCTGCGGATCCAACCGGTACGCAGCAGCCTTGGTGCGGGCAATGATCTGCCGGTCTCCGAGAGACTCCAGGACCAGGAGATCACCGGCCACTTCCTCGTCCACCCGCCTGCGGTCCTCGGCAGACAGGCATGCCGTTTCGCGGACCAGCAGCGTCGCACGCCACTCGTTGATTTTTCCAAGCGTCAGAGCCTGCAGTGTGTATGGCATCTCCGTGGTGAGCGCCTTGGCGAAACCGAGCAATCTTCCGCCCTTGTTGGGGGATTCCTTCCTGGCCAGAGCGACCTGCGCTGCGACCCCGCGGCCCAGATTTTCCAGCTTCACTCCGGCCTGCACCTGCAGGCGGCGCTGCGACGCATCGAATGCCGCAGCGATCCGCGCCTGCGCAGCTGCAGCGGCTGCCTTAAGCTCTTCCAGCGCACGCAGCTGGTCGATCAAATCCCCGTCTGAGGCGGTGCCTCGTTCGCGCCCGGAAGAGCTGCCGGACTGGGAAATGAGGCCGGTGACAGGGGTAACGGCGGGTGCGGCGGGGCCACCGCCTGCGGAAGTGGTGCCCGACGGCAAGTCCGCACCAGCGACAGCATCAGACGGGTCCGTGGGATCGAGGACAACCTCAGCCAGATACTCCACCCAGGCGCCGAACACCGTGGAGTGGGAACCCAAGGGTGCCCTCTCACGATGCGAAGCAGCCGGTGCGTATTCGAACATGTATTCGAGTCTAGTCAGCGAACCTGCTCTTCTAAAGGGAAAATTTACGCAACTGACTACCCGTTTTCCGCGTTGTGGAAGTCGGCCCGGGCTACCCCCGCAAGCCGAGCCGGCTGACCAGCCATGCGTAGATCAACCGTGCGGTATGCCTGCCGTGGCTGCGCAGATGCGGACTGGAGGGGACTTCCGGCTTGTTGCCCGAATCGATCATGTAGTTCAGCAGAGCCGCCAGCCAGGCGTCGATATGCCGCGCCGGAACGTCCCGCGTAAGGAGCGAGCGCTGAAGCTCCGCGTCGACGTCGAACCCGTCGGCACGCACGTAGGGGAGCACCCCGACCCAGTCCAGCCACGGCGCACCGGTACCGAGGAAATTCCAGTCACAGATCAGTGCCCGGCCGGAACTGATCAGGATGTTGTCCGGCCGGAGATCACCGTGAATGACGGAGTCGCCGGCCAGGGCTTCCGGACACAGCTCCAGCAGTTCCTGGAACATCCGGGCTTCAGAAGTCGTCAGGTCCGGGAGGAACCATGGAGCAGGGCCGCCACCGGCCACCGGGGCGAAGCATGTTGGTACTCCGGTCATATCGTCGGCCACCGGGGTGCCCGCAGCAGCACGGGGAAAGCCGGCCAGAAGCCGGGCGGCTGCGCTGCAGGCAGCTTCCACCGCAGCAAGGTCTGCCTGGGTCCAGGGGTGCCCCGGCATGTACCCGTCCACCGCTTCGTAGATCAGCAGCTGCCAGGCAATACCGTCGGCCACCAGGCTCTCGGTCGCCTGCAGTGCCGGCATGGGCATCCCCGCCGGCATCAGGGGAACCACCTGCGACTCGCGGAGATAGGACGGGTAGATCACCGTGTCCGACGCCGGTGCGGCCTTCGCGAACACGCGTGCCCCGGCGTCGGACACCAGAACCGCGGCAAAACCCGGCGTGAAACCGCCGCCCGCCGGCTCGACCGAGGTGATGCGGCCGCCCAGCCGCGTGCAAAAGGTCTCCTGAAGGACCGGCGGAAGGTCGCTCCAGCTGCGGCGCCTGGCGGTGCGGCGGTAATCCGGGATGATCTGCATTCGGAACAGCATAGGCCAGCACCCTGCCATGGAACCGGAACCGGAACCTGAACCGGAACTGGAACCGAGCCGGAAAGGGAAAGCGCTGCCAAAAATAGGTTGTGCACAATTGAATGTGGGCCTACGGTGGGGAAATGAACGAATCACTGCAGCGGCAGGTGTGCTTCTCGCTGTACTCCGCCTCCCGGGCGGCCACGGCCCTCTACCGTCCGATGCTCGACGAGCTGGGGCTGACCTACCCGCAGTACCTGGTGATGTCGCTGCTCTGGGAGGAAGACGCCCAAAGCGTCCGGGACCTGGGGGAGGCGCTGGACCTGGACTCCGGAACGCTTTCGCCGCTGCTCAAGCGGCTGGAAGCAGCGGAACTGGTGCAGCGCATCCGTGCGGCCGAGGACGAAAGGCGCGTCCGTATCCACCTCACCGATGCCGGACGTGCACTTGAACAGCACGCCCGGCAACTGCCGGACCGGCTCGCCGAGTCCGCCGGACTGGCACCGCAGGACCTGGAAAGCCTGCAGGAGACCCTTGCCAAGGTCACCGCCGCCCTGCGGCAGGCCGTGGCGAAATAGTGGCGGACTAACCGCAGCGATTCGTACCATCAACCCCAACAGTAAGGTTCACTCCATGAGCAGTTACCCCGCAACCGGCCGCGAAATCCAGCTTGCTTCCCGCCCTGAAGGGTGGCCCACGGAGCAGAACTTCCGCCTCGTGGAGGTCCCTGTCCCCGAGCTGCAGGAGGGCCAGGTCCTGGTCCGAAACCTGCACATGTCCGTGGACCCGTACATGCGCGGGCGGATGAATGATGCCAAGTCCTATGTACCGCCGTTCCAGCTCGACGCTCCGCTGGAGGGCGGCGCCGTCGGTGAAGTCGTGGAGTCGCGCTCACCGGACCACAAGCCGGGGGACAAGGTGCTGCACGGACTGGGCTGGCGCGACTACGCCGTCCTGGACGGCCGCCGCGCGCGGGTCATCGACACGGATGCCGCTCCGGCCAGCGCGTACCTGGGTGTGCTGGGCATGACCGGCGAGACTGCCTATGCCGGCCTGACCAAGGTGGCTGAGTTCAAGGAGGGCGACGTCGTCTTCGTCTCGGGAGCCGCGGGCGCCGTGGGCGCCGTGGTGGGCCAGATCGCCAAGGCCATGGGGGCCAAGAAGGTCATCGGCAGCGCCGGGTCCGCCGAAAAGGTCCAGCGGCTGCTCGATCTTGGCTTCGACGAGGCGTTCAACTACCACGACGGCCCCGTGAAGGATTCGCTGAAGAAGGCCGCCGGGGCCGACGGCATTGACGTCTACTTCGACAACGTCGGCGGCGAGCACCTTGAAGCGGCCCTTTCGGTCATGAACAAGTTCGGCCGGATCGCCATGTGCGGCGCCATCTCGCAGTACAACGATGCGCCCGTCGGCCCGCGCAACCTCGCCATTGCCATCGGCAAGGAGATCACACTTCGCGGGTTCCTGGTGGGCAGCTACAAGCAGTACGCCGACGAGTTTGCCGCTCTGATGACCGGCTGGCTGCAGGAAGGCCTGGTCCGCTACGACGAGACGTTCGTGGACGGACTCGAAAACTCCCCGCAGGCCTTCATCGACCTGATGAAGGGTGCCAACAAGGGCAAGATGATCGTGAACCTGGGCAAGTAGGGATCAACGGCAAGTAGCGATCAGCGGCAAGTAGGGATCAGCGACGGCGGCGGCCGGGGAACAGGCGGACAGCCTCCCCGGCCGCTTCCAAGAGCTGGCCGGCGGAGGCACCCCAGCTGTAGTCCGCCGCCCGGTCCACTCCAGCGTCGGACGCCTTCCTCCAGCGCCCCGGCTCCCTAAGCTGCTCCACGGCAGCTGCAAAGCCCGCCGGATCATCCGGATCCACCAGCAGCGCCGCACCGCCGGAAACCTCGCGGAAGATCGGTATGTCGCTGGCGACCACCGGTGTGCCCACCGCCATGGCCTCGATCACCGGCAGCCCGTAGCCCTCGGCCTTCGAGAGGGTCACCAGCGCCGTGGTGCGGCGCAGGAGCTGGTCGTACTCCTCATCGGTGACCCCGTTGTGGAACTGCACGCGCGCGCCGGCGGGAACCAGCGCTTCCAGCTCGCTGCGCCGCGCATCGGTAATCCGGCTGAGCAGGTGCAGGGTGAAGCCCGGCAGGTATTCCATGCCGCGGATGATCGTCTCCACGTTTTTGTACGGCATGAACGAGCCCATATACAGCAGCGACGGTTCCGCCCCCGCGTCCGGGTCCCGCGGCACGGCACCCGCCTGGGGTGCGTTGGCCACGATGCGGACCGGACGCTTCGTCAGCCGGTGGCGGGACATCAGGTCCCGGGTCGTTTCGCTGATGGTGGCGACGACGTCGGCCCTGCCCAGCAGCAGCCGCTGCGGCCAGTAGGCCAGGTGATAGAGCCGCCACAGCCCCCGCACCGGAAGGGGCAGGAACGACGGCGGCGTCGGGTTCTGGTAATAAATCAGGTCATGCAGGGTCAGGATTAACGGATACTTCCGGCCCCAGCTGCCCATGGTCTGCATGGGGCAGAAGACGGCATCCGCGCCCAGCCGGTTGATCCGGAAGGCCACGAACAGCTCCGCGGGGGAGAGCGGGCTGTTGATTTTTACCCACGGCAGGTCGGGGAGCAGGGCCAGCTGGCGTTCGTCCGAAATCAGCATCACGACGTCGGCGTGCGTGCTCACGGCTTCGATCAGGCTGGCCCCGTACCGGCTGATGCCGTCGTGGTGGTCGGTACGGGTAAACCGGGCGTCGACGGCCAGGCGCAGCCTCATGGATGCCTCCGGGACAGGAAATCATCGATCATTTCGGCTGCCTCAGCGGGCTTTTCGTAGTGCACCAGATGTCCGACGCCGGGCAGGACGTGCAGCTCCGAATCCGGGACCAGCTCCGCGAGCCGCCGCTGTCCCTTCACCGAGCCGATGTCGTCCAGCTCGGCGGCGATCAGCAGCACCGGCATGCTCAGCCGGGCGGCGACGTCACGCACGGTGTCGCTGATGGACGCCCGGAAAGCGTCCAGCACCACCCGCCGGCTGGCGAAGGCACTGAAGTACGCATCGTGCTGGGCATGGATCCAGCGCCGCAGGCCGGGATCCCGGGTCTTCGCCATCAGCATGCTCATGCCGCGGACAATCACCGGGCTGCGCAGCAGCCCCATGCCGGGTTTTTCCGGCAGCGCCGCAGCCAGCCGGTAGTAGAGCTCGGCGGCCTTGCTGGTGATGCCCTTGGGACCCTCCAGCGCAGGCTCGCAGATGGGGTTAACGAGGATCAGCTCACTGATGAGTTCCGGCGACTCCGCCGCAAGGTGCGCGGCGATGATCGAGCCGAAGGAGTGGCCGAGCAGGACGGTGTCCGGACCCAGGCCCAGGGCGGCCAGCGCGTCCCGGACAAAGGCGGTGTAGGCGGGGACGTCGTGCGGGCGGGGAAGGGCCGCACCGGCGCCGAAGCCGGGAAGGTCCGGCACCAGGACACGGTGGCGGGGGAGCGCCTCGACAATCCGCAGCAGTCCATGGTGGTCGCCGCGGAAGCCGTGGACCATGAAGATCGGCGGCAGGCCTGCGCCGTCGTCGTTCACAGGTGCGAAGTCCCGGCAGACCTGCTGCGTGCCGTCCACCCTAAAGGAGTGCACGGTGGGTGTCCGGGTGAAGGGGGCGGGGGCGCCCGACGGCGTTGGGGTGCGGCGGGCGGCGGTGCCGGACATTCAGTTCACCTCGTCCGGATGGGATCCGGACCGCTGGCCGCGGTCGAGTGCGTTCAATGCTGTCCGGTGCCCGTCGGTCAACCCGAAGGAGTACAGGTCCAGGTTTCCGGCGATCCGCTCCGGGGTGCTCGCCTTGGGAATCACGATGTTGCCCAGGTCCAGGTGCCAACGGAGAATCACCTGCGCCGGGGTGCGTCCCAGTTCGTCGGCAATCCGCACCACGACGGGATCCGCCAGAACCGCCCCGCGGCCCAGCGGACTCCACGCTGCCGTGCGGATACCGAGCTGCTGATGCAGCTGGCGCAGTTCCGCCTGGGCGAGCCAGGGATGCAGCTCAATCTGGTTTACCGCGGGGACAATTCTGGTCGCGTCCAGCAGCTGTTCCAGATGGGCGGGCTGGAAGTTCGAGACGCCGATGGCCCGGACCCGGCCCTCGGCGTAGAGCGCCTCCAGCGCACGGTAGGTATCGATGAACAGGCCGCGCTCCGGGCAGGGCCAGTGGATCAGGTAGAGATCCAAGTAGTCCAGCCCCAGCCGGGCGAGGGACGCGTCGAAGGCCCGCAGGGTCGAGTCGTAGCCCTGGTCCGTGTTCCAGACCTTGGACGTGACGAAGAGGTCGCTGCGCCCGGCACTGCCGCCGCTTATGAAGGAGTCCACGGCCTCGCCGACCCCGGCTTCGTTGCCGTACAGGGCTGCGGTGTCGATGTGGCGGTACCCCGCCCCGAGGGCGTCCAGGCACAGCCGTGCTGCGGCGTCGGGCGGGATTTTGTACGTACCGAAACCAACCTCGTCCATTAGGACGCCGTTATTGAGCGGGATTCGCGCTGCAGGCTGCATAGGACGACTTTACCGAGGTCCCGGCAGACGGCCGAATCCCGCCCTGACTACCTGTTTCACTCCCCGAGGGTTGGCGTGCGGCCAAACAGGTCAGCTAAGGTAATGGCGCTTCTTGCAAAAGATTGATTGCATAGAACCCAACAGTCCGCCCTCCCACCTGGGTCGCGGACAGATACGAATGATCGGAGGAGTCGATGGTGACTCTGGGAGAAGTTTTCGTCAGCGAGCTGGCCGGCACGGCCATCCTCATTATTCTCGGCTGCGGTGTCGTGGCGAACGTGGCCCTGGCTAAAACGAAGGGTGCCGGCGGCGGGTTCCTGATGGTCAACTGGGGGTGGGCCATCGGTGTGTTTGCCGGCGTGTACGCGGCCGCGCTTTCGGGTGCGCACATCAACCCCGCCGTGACCGTAGGCCTGTGGGCCAGCGGTGCGGACGAGTTCGCGGACGGCGTCGAGGTTTCCTTCGGGGCAGCCATGGTCTACTTCGCCGGTCAGATGGTCGGCGCCATTGTGGGTGCTGTCGTGGCCTGGCTCGCGTACAAGAAGCAGTTCGACGACGAGCCCGACGCCGCCAACATCCTGGGCGTGTTCTCCACGGGTCCTGCAATCCGTTCCTACGGGTGGAATGTGGTGACCGAGGTTATCGGCACCTTCGTCCTGGTTTTCATCATCGTTGCCTTCGCCGGGACCCCCTCCGGACTCGGCCCGCTGGCTGTTGCACTGCTTGTCCTCGGCATTGGCGCCTCGCTCGGCGGACCCACCGGCTACGCCATCAATCCCGCCCGTGACCTCGGACCGCGGATCGCGCACGCCCTGCTTCCCATTCCGGGCAAGGGCAGCAGCGACTGGGCCTATGCCTGGGTTCCGGTTGTCGGCCCGCTGATCGGCGGCGCCCTGGGCGGCCTTGTGGGCGCACAGCTTCCCCTCCCGCTTCCGGTATAGCGAAAACGGCAGGCCACGCCGGCCCGCCACCCCCAAAGACCCCCACCGCAAGGAGCAGAAACAATGCCTGACAATCCCAGGTACATCATCGCCATTGACCAGGGCACCACCAGCAGCCGTGCCATCGTCTTCGGCCACGAAGGAAACATCGTTTCCACCGGGCAGAAGGAACACGAGCAGATCTTCCCGCATGCCGGCTGGGTCGAGCACGATCCGATGGAAATCTGGACGAACGTCCGTGAGGTTGTGGGCAGCGCCCTGTCCAAGGCGAACCTGACCCGGCACGACATTGCCGCCGTCGGAATCACCAACCAGCGTGAAACGGCCGTGGTCTGGGACCGCAACACCGGTGAGCCGGTCTACAACGCCATTGTCTGGCAGGACACCCGCACGCAGCCGATCGTCAACGAGCTGGCCCAAAACGGCGGTCTCGACCGTTTCAAGGACACCGTTGGCCTGCCGCTGGCAACGTACTTCTCCGGCACGAAGATCAAGTGGATCCTGGACAACGTAGAGGGGGCACGTGAACGGGCAGAGGCGGGGGACCTCATGTTCGGCAACACGGATTCCTGGATTGTCTGGAACCTGACCGGCGGAACGGACGGCGGCGTGCACATCACCGATGTCACCAACGCCTCCCGCACCCTGTTTATGAACCTTGAGACCCTCACCTGGGATGAGGACATCCTCAAGGAATTCGGCATCCCGAAGTCCATGCTCCCGGAAATCAAGTCCTCGTCCGAGGTGTACGGCATGGTTGCCGGCTCGCAGCTGCTGCGCGAGACCCCGGTGGCCGGCATCCTCGGCGACCAGCAGGCCGCGACGTTCGGGCAGGCCGCCTTCGAAAAGGGTAACGCCAAGAACACCTACGGCACCGGCTGCTTCCTGATCTTCAACACCGGTGAGGAGATTGTCCGTTCCGAGAATGGACTCATCACCACCGTTGCCTACCAGCTGGGCGACGCCAAGCCGGTCTACGCCCTCGAGGGTTCCATCGCCGTCACCGGTTCCCTGGTCCAGTGGCTGCGCGACAACCTGGGCATCATCAACAGCGCCCCGGAGATCGAAGAGCTCGCCCGCAAGGTGGAGGACAACGGCGGCGTGTACATCGTCCCGGCGTTCTCCGGACTCTTCGCGCCGTACTGGCGCGCGGATGCGCGCGGTGCCATGGTGGGCCTGACGCGTTACGTGAACAAGAACCACATCGCCCGGGCCGCCCTGGAAGCCACCGCCTTCCAGACCCGCGAGGTGCTGGACGCCGTGAACGCCGACTCCGGTGTTCCGCTAAGTGAACTGCGCGTGGATGGCGGCATGGTTGCCAACGACGCCCTGATGCAGTTCCAGGCAGACATCCTCGGCGTGGACGTTGTCCGGCCCAAGGTCATCGAGACAACGGCGCTGGGTGCTGCCTATGCTGCCGGCTTGGCCGTCGGGTTCTGGAACGACACCGACGAGCTCGAGCAGAACTGGGCGGAAGGCAAGCGCTGGTCCCCGCAGATGGAGGATTCCGAGCGTGAGCGCCAGATGCGTCTCTGGAAGAAGGCCGTCACCAAGACCTTCGACTGGGTTGACGACGACGTTCAGTAATTCGAACGCAGCGTAGTAATGAAAGGCCCCGGCAGCGAGACTGCCGGGGCCTTTCGTGTCTCCCCGGCCGGATCTCTTCGCCCGACCCGGCCGGTTTGACGGGCGCCTCTACCCTTCGGTAGCGTTCGGGCAGCATCGACGGTGATGCAGGTCACAGAAACTGGTGGAAGTGTCTCCCGAAATTAACTCCGAACGGACGGATTTTCCTGTCGCCGTCATCGGCTCCGGTCCCAGCGGGCTTGCCGCCATGCGTGCCCTGTCCCGGCAGGGGCTGGATTTTGTCGGCTTCGAGCAGCACAGCGACGTCGGCGGACTCTGGAACATCGGGAATCCGGCCAGTACGGTCTACGAATCGGCGCACCTGATCTCGTCGAAATCCACCACGCAGTTTACTGAATTCCCCATGCCGGAGGACACTCCGGATTATCCCGGGCACCGGCACCTGCAGGCCTATTTCCGGTCCTACGCCGACCACTTCCACCTGCGTCCATCCATCCGCTTCGGCGTGCGCGTCACTGCAGCGGTGCCGTCACGCGACGGCGGATGGACGGTGTCCTGGGACGGTGCCGACGGACCAGGCAGCGGACGGTTCAGCGCCGTCATCGTCGCTTCGGGCACGCTGCACACCCCGGCACTCCCGGATCTGCCCGGGCAGTTCGACGGCGAGATCCGCCACACCGCTTCGTATAAGGACCCGCGTGAGCTCGCCGGCAAACGCGTGCTGATTGTCGGAGCCGGCAACAGCGGCTGCGACATAGCCGTGGATGCCGTGCACCACGCCGCCGCCGTCGACATCAGCGTCCGGCGGGGTTATTACTTCGTTCCGAAGTACGTGTTCGGCCGGCCGACGGACACCCTGAACCAGGGCAAGCCCATGCCGAGGCCCCTGAAGCAGTTCTTCGACAAGCGGCTGCTGCGCATGTTTACCGGCGACCCGCACCGGTTCGGATTCCCGAAACCCGACTACCGGATCTACGAGTCCCATCCGGTGGTGAACTCCCTCATCCTGCACCATCTGGGACACGGGGACCTTCAGGTCAGGGGTGACATCGCCCGGCTGGACGGGCACACGGTGTCCTTCCGGGACGGGACCGCGGGGGAGTACGACCTGATCCTGCTCGCTACGGGCTACGTCCTGGACTATCCCTTCCTGGACCGGGCGCTGCTCGGCTGGGACGGCCCGTCGCCGTCGTTGTACCTGAATATCTTCAGCCGGCAGGCGGAAAACCTGCTGGTCGTCGGGATGGTGGAAGCCTCGGGGCTGGGCTGGGAGGGCCGGTTCCGGCAGGCCGAGCTTGCAGCCGCCTACCTGGCAGCCCAAAAACACTCCCCGGCGGACGCGGAGGAGTTCCGGCAGTTGCTGGCCGGGAAGTCCCCGGATGTCACCGGCGGCTACCGCTACCTGGGCCTGGACCGGATGAGCTACTACGTCAACAAAGACGCCTACCGGGCGGAACTGGAGGCACACCTGGACCTGCTGTCCACGGGTGCCGCGAAGACACGGAAAAAGGTGGACCGCTGATGCCGATCGACGACGTCGTCCTGAGCTTTACGCCTGCCTCGCTGGTGATCCTGAATGCGGTGCTGGCGCTCATCATTCTCGGCATCGCGCTCGAGGTGCGGCCGGCGGACTTCCGTGCCGTGGCACGCAGCCCCAAAGCGGTGCTCCTGGGGATCTGCGCGCAATATCTGGTGCTGCCTGCCGTGACCGTGGCGCTGGCGCTCGTGCTGAAGGTGCCGGCGTCCATTGCACTGGGCATGATTCTCGTGGCCTGCTGCCCGCCCGGCGGAATCTCCAACGTGCTCACGCACCGCGCACACGGCAATGTGGCACTGTCGGCCTCCATGACAGCTGTCTCCAACCTGGTGGCCATCGCCGTGATGCCGCTGAACGTGGCGTTGTGGGCCCGGCTCAATCCGGCCACCGCCGGACTCATGCGGAACTTCTCCCTGGACCGCTGGGAAATGCTGGTCCAGGTCCTGCTCATCATCGGCCTGCCGTTTGCCGTGGGTATGCCGCTGGCCCGGCGCTTCCCGGCAGTGACGGAGGTTGTGCGCCCCTGGGTGCAGCGGATCGGACTGGTGGCGCTGCTGGTGTTCATCATCGCCGGCGCAGCCAGCAACCTTGGTCCACTCCGCGAGCACCTGGGCACCATTTTCCTGGTGGTCCTCATCCACGACGCGGTGGCACTGGCCGTGGGCTATTGGACGGCGGCTGCCGTCCGGCTGGACGAACCCAGCAGGCGCGCCTTCACGTTCGAGGTGGGCGCCCGCAACACCGGACTGGGCCTGGGGCTGACCCTGTCCTTCTTCGCCGGGCTCGGCGGCATGGCAATGGTCGCTGCGTGGTGGGGCATCTGGGACATCCTGGCCGGACTGCTGCTGGCGCAGTGGTGGCGGCGGCGGGATGCGCGCCGCAGTGCGGCCGCCGCAGCGGAGCAGACGGGGACAACCCGATGACCCGGGTCTGCGTCACCGGCGGCAACGGTTTCCTGGGCAGTGCGGTGGTCGCAGGGCTGGCACGCAACCCGGAGATCACGCATGTGCTCAGCCTCGACATCCGCGAACCCGCGGAACAGCTGGACGGCGTCGAATACGCCATCGCCGACGTGTGTTCCCCGGAGGTGGCACACCTGCTGCAGGCCCACCGGATCGACACCGTGGTTCATTTGGCTGCGATCGTGAATCCCGGGAAAAACACCACGCGGGAGCAGGAATTCTCCGTGGACGTGGAGGGCTCCCGCAACGTGCTTTCAGCCTGCCTTTCCTCGGGGGTCAAGCACGTGGTCATTTCCTCCTCCGGAGCCGCCTACGGCTACCACCGCGACAACCCCGCATGGCTCACGGAATCCGCTCCGATCCGCGGCAACGACGAATTTGCCTACTCCCGGCATAAGCGGCTGGTCGAGGAAGAGCTGGCCCGGCTCCGCACCGAAAACCCCGAACTGCAGCAGACCATCTTCCGGATCGGCACCATCCTCGGTGAGCGGGTGCGTAACCAGATCACCGCGCTTTTCGACGCGCCACGGCTCCTGCGGGTCGCCGGCAGCGAATCACCGTTCGTGTTCATCTGGGATGAAGACGTCGCCGGCATCATGGTGCAGGCCGTCCTGACGGGACGCAGCGGCATTTTCAACGTCGCCGGAGACGGTGCACTGACGGTCCGGGAGATCGCGGAATTGATGGGCAAGGGGACCGTGACGGTTCCCGCTCCGGTCCTGGCCGCCGGTCTCTGGCTGGCGCATAAACTGCGCCTGACCGTCCACGGGCCGGAACAGGTGCGGTTCCTGCGCTACCGTCCGGTGCTGGACAACACCGCACTGAAGCAGGAGTTCGGCTTCACTCCCAGCCGCACCAGCCGGGAAGCGTTCCTCGCCTTCCGGTCCGCGCGGGCCGCTGCCGGCTAAACCTCGTGCGGCTCACCCGGACGCACTGGCTCCGGTAGGGGTGTGCTGTTGTAAAGTGGAGAAATGATCGCAGTACTCCTCCTTAGCTAGCCGCGCACCGTCCGTGCGCGGCCGCCCCTTGCTTGTCGAGGGGCTTTTGTGTGTCTGGGGAGGACCCAAAATTTTAGCGGGCCGGATTGGCCCGCAGCGCGGATCCATTTTCTTTGAGGACAGAGGCGAAGCATAGTGAGCACGCAGTCACAGACTGATCAGCAGGAAGAGGCCGTCTACAGTTTCGCGGCCATCGAGCAGAAATGGCCGAAGGTCTGGGAGGACCTCGGCGTTTTCACCCCTGCCGACGACGGCTCGCGCGAACGGCGCTATGTACTGGACATGTTCCCGTACCCCTCCGGCGACCTGCACATGGGCCACGCCGAAGCGTTCGCGATGGGCGACGTCGTCGCCCGTTACTGGCGCCAGCTCGGGTACGACGTGCTGCACCCGATCGGCTGGGACTCCTTCGGCCTGCCTGCGGAGAACGCGGCGATCAAGAACAACGCGCACCCCAGCGACTGGACCTACCGCAACATCGAAACGCAGGCGGAGTCCTTCAAGCGCTACGCCATCAGTGTTGACTGGTCGCGCCGGATCCACACCTCCGACCCCGAGTACTACCGCTGGACCCAGTGGCTGTTCACCCGCTTCTACGACCGCGGCCTGGCCTACCGGAAGAATTCCCCGGTCAACTGGTGCCCCAAGGACCAGACCGTGCTGGCCAACGAACAGGTAGTCAACGGCGCCTGCGAACGCTGCGGCACCCAGGTCACCAAGAAGTCCCTGAACCAGTGGTACTTCAAGATCACCGATTACGCCGACCGCCTGCTCGATGACATGGAACAGCTCAAGGGCCACTGGCCTGAGCGTGTCCTGGCCATGCAGAAAAACTGGATCGGCCGCTCCGAGGGCGCGCACGTCCGGTTCAACATCGAGGCCGACGGCGGCAAGCCCGCCGAACAGGTCACCGTCTTCACCACCCGCCCGGACACCCTGGCCGGCGCCACCTTCTTCGTCGTCGCGGCCGATGCCCCGCTGGCGCTGGACCTGGTGACGGACGAAAACCGTGATGCCCTGCTGGACTACCGCGAATCGGTTAAGGCACTCTCGGACATCGAGCGGCAGTCCACCGAACGCGTCAAGACCGGCATCTTCACCGGCCGGTACGCCGTGAACCCGCTCAACGGAGAGAAGCTGCCCGTCTGGGCCGCCGACTACGTGCTGGCCGACTACGGCACCGGCGCCATCATGGCCGTCCCGGCGCACGACCAGCGTGACCTGGACTTCGCCAAGACCTTCGACCTGCCGGTCAAGGCAGTGCTGGACACCGGTGAAGAGGATCCCGCCGTCAGCGGTGTGGCCACCACCGGCGAAGGCACCCTGATCAACTCCGGCGCCCTGGACGGCCTGCCCAAGGCCGAGGCCATTCCCGCCGCCGTCCGGATGCTCGAGGAACAGGGCACCGGCGAAAAGTTCGTGAACTTCCGCCTGCGTGACTGGCTGCTGTCCCGGCAGCGGTTCTGGGGCACCCCCATCCCGATCATCCACTGCGAAAACTGCGGCGAGGTCCCGGTTCCCGACGACCAGCTGCCCGTCACTCTGCCCACCGGGCTGCGCGGCGAGGCACTGGCCCCGAAGGGCACCTCCCCCCTGGCCTCCGCCGAGGACTGGGTCAACGTGGCCTGCCCGAAGTGCGACGGTCCCGCCCGGCGCGATACCGACACCATGGACACCTTCGTGGATTCCTCCTGGTACTTCATGCGCTTCGTGTCCCCGGACTTCACGGACGGACCGTTTGATCCGGAGGCTGCCAAGAACTGGATGCCTGTCGGCCAGTACGTCGGCGGCGTCGAACACGCCATCCTGCACCTGCTCTATGCCCGCTTCTTCACCAAGGTCGTCCACGACATGGGCCTGCTTGAAGCCAGCGAGCCGTTCAGCTCCCTGCTGAACCAGGGCCAGGTCCTGAACGGCGGCAAGGCCATGTCCAAGTCGCTGGGCAACGGCGTGGACCTGGGCCAGCAGCTGGACAAGTACGGTGTCGACGCCGTGCGCCTGACCATGATCTTCGCGTCCCCGCCGGAAGACGACGTCGACTGGGCGGACGTCTCGCCGTCGGGCTCCGCGAAGTTCCTGGCCCGCGCCTGGCGCCTGGGCCAGGACATCACCAGCGAACCCGGCGTGGACTACTCGACGGGGGACCGGAAGCTGCGTTCGCTGACGCACCGGACCGTCGCCGACGCCACGGAACTGCTGGAAAACAATAAGTTCAACGTGGTCGTCGCCAAGCTCATGGAACTGGTCAATGCCACCCGCAAGGCCATCGACTCCGGTGCCGGCGCTGCCGACCCCGCGGTGCGCGAGGCTGCGGAAGCGGTCGCCGTCATCCTGAGCCTCTTCGCGCCGTACACGGCCGAGGACCTGTGGAACCTGCTGGGGCGTGAAGCCTCCGTGGTCACCGCCGGCTGGCCGACCGTGGATGAAACGCTGCTGGTGCAGGACACGGTCACCGCCGTCGTCCAGGTCCAGGGCAAGGTCCGCGACCGCCTTGAGGTTGCCGCGGACATCAGCGAAGACGACCTGCGGGAGGCCGCCCTGGCCTCCGACGCAGTGCAGCGGATCCTTGACGGACGCGGTATCCGTACGGTCATCGTCCGGGCCCCCAAGCTCGTCAACATCGTACCGGCATAGGCCGCGCACCCATGGACTGGCTGGAACGGCTCGCTTCGCGGGCCAGGGGGCGGCAGCGGTCCTCTGCCGCCGTCCCCAGGCCGTCCGTGGGTGTGGTGACCGATTCGGCGTCCGGGCTGCCGGTGGGCTGGGAGCAGTCGGCGAACGCCTCCACGTTCGTCCGCGTGGTTCCCATGCCCGTGATGATCGGGGAGCAGATCTATGGTGAAGGCTCCGAGGACCTGATCCCTGCCCTCGCCCTCGCATTGGCACAGGGGCACGAGGTGCGTACGTCGCGACCGGCTCCGGGACAGTTCGAGGCCGCCTACCGGGAACTGGCTGCCGCGGGGTGCGCCAGCGTGGTGTCGGTCCATCTGTCCGGGCATTTGTCCGGAACAGTGGATTCGGCGCGGCTGGCGGCCCGCTCGGCCAGCATTCCGGTAGAGGTTGTCGACAGTGCGACGGCGGCAATGGGCCTCGGTTTTGCCGTAGCCGCCGCGGCCGAGAGCGCCAGGGCCGGTTCCTCCGCAGCGCAGGTTGCGGCCTGCGCCCGGGCGGTGGCCGCTGATTCCAATATCCTTTTCTACGTCCCGAGCCTGGAGCAGCTGCGCCGGGGCGGGCGTATCGGTGCGGCAGCCGGCTGGCTGGGCACCCTGCTTGCCGTCAAGCCGATCCTGGTGGTCCGTGACGGCAGGGTCCTTCCGCTGGAGCGCGTCCGGACCGCACCCAAGGCGCTGGCCCGGCTGGCAGAGCTCGTGCAGCAGGACATTGCCGGCCGTACCGGTAAGGTCCGCGCGGCAGTGCACCATTTCGGCAATGCCGCCGAAGCCGAGCGGCTTGCGGGCGTCATCGCTGCCGCCGCCCCCGAGGTGGAAGTCCTCATCTGTCCGCTGCCTGCCGTCCTGGCCGCACATGTGGGTCTGGGTGTGCTGGCGGTAGCGGTTGCCGGCGAGGAAAGCGGCCCGGAAGCGGATACAGACACGGCGGAATAAAGCGGGTGCTGGTGGTGGACGCCTGCGGGGCCCGGCTCCGGCGGCAACGAAATTTCCACGCTCGCAGAGCTCGCGGGAAATATTAAAGCCGCCTCCGCCAAGCCCCTACGGCTTGCGCGCCCCAGACCCCTACGGCTTGCGCCCCGGGCGCCCGCTTTTGGCGCCGGCGGTCCCCCTGGGCCCGTCTTTCCCTCAACAAGGAAATGTACGGCAGCGGGCCGCCGGTCCGCGTCCACCTGGAGCGGGCGACGCGGAGGAGCGGATAGACCGTGGCAGCTAGTTTTGCCCGATGGCACAGCACCGTTGGGACACCGCACCCGGCACTGCGCGGGACCCTGCACCATACGGCATCGAAGACCGGAACGGCCGGGGACGCCGGTGGGCGTTTTCCTTTCCCGCAGCCGTCCTGGCCGTGTGCCTGCTGCTGGGGTGCGGGGCAGCGGCATTGCTGCTTCGGGACCGGGATGCGGTGCCGGTGGCCACGGTGGAGCTGCCGACGGCCGGCGGTCCTTCGGCGTCAGCAGCGGATCCAACGGATGCAGCTGCCGGCCTGGGAACGGGTGGACCGACTGCCACCGTCCCGTCCGCCGCGGCGGGACCGACGGGCAACCCTGCCGCAGGGGTGGTGGTGCATGTGGCTGGGGCCGTGCATCGTCCCGGAGTGGTGACGTTGAAGCCAGGGAGCAGGATAGTCGACGCGGTTGACGCCGCGGGCGGCACGGCGGCCGACGCCGACCTGGCAGCCGTCAATCTGGCGGCGGTGGTCGAAGACGGAGTGATGGTGTTCGTTCCCCGGATCGGAGAGCAGGCGCCGGTCGCCGGAACCGGCAGCACGGGAGGCAACGCACCCGGCGGCAGTGTAGGAGGAAGCATTGCCGGAGGGTCCAGTGCGGGAGGCGGCGGACCCGGCTCGGCCCCGGTCAGCATCAACCTGAACACTGCGGACTCGGCCCAACTTCAGACGTTGCCAAGGGTCGGGCCGGTATTGGCCGAACGGATCATCGCCTGGCGGACCGAGCACGGAAAATTCCGCCGTCCGGAGGATCTAGACGCAGTGCCCGGCATCGGCGAGGCAATGATGGCGGCCCTCCTTCCCCTGGTGGCGGTTTAGGCGTCCGGTGGCCAACCGGGACGGCAGCAGATGGTCGCGGTATGTGACCGCAGCGCTCACTCCAGAAGCGGAGCCCTCCGCTCCACCCGGAACCGTGCCGGTGGAAGCGGACAGGGATGCTGCCATCAGGACGGGCAGGGCACCATCCCGCCTCACCACGAAGGCGCGGGAGGCATGGCACAGCAGGGAAACGGCAGAGCTGCCGGAGCCCCTCCGGGAGCTGCGGCTGTTGCCGGCCGCGGCAACGGTATGGGCTGCAGCGTTCGTTGCCGTCCGGTTACCCCCGTCAGGGGGTATGGCGCTGGCCGGGTCGGCTGCCGTGCTGGCGGCGCTGCTGCTCCTGCTGGCTGCCCGTGGCAGCCCAACGAGCCGGGCGCGGGCCTCCGCCTTCCTCCGGGCCTCAGCGTTCCTCCGGGGCGCCGCGGTTCCGGCCGCGGCGGCAGCCCTGGTCTGCGCCGGCGCTGCCGCAAGCCTGGCGGTGCGCACCGGCGGTCCCATCTCCGGTCTCATTGCCGAAGAGGCTGTGGTGACCGCACAGTTGCGTGCAGCATCGGACGCCCGTCCGGCGGCGGCGGACCGGTTCACCGGCCGTCCACGGTATCTCATCGATGCCGTGGCAGAGTCGGGGACCGCAGACGGCCAGCGGTTCGGGACATCGGCTACGCTCCTGGTGGTCGGCGGGGAGGACTATGCCCGGATCCGGCTGGGGGACCGGTTCACCAGCGCGGGATCCCTGCAGCCGCTCCCGGAGGGGGACCGGAACCTTGCCTTGCTGCGGGCTGCTGCCCCTCCCGCCGTCACCGCCGCAGGTGGATGGTACGCCGTTACTGCGGACCTCCGCACCTCGTTCGTGGAGGCGGCAGAGGAGCATGGCGCAGACGTGGACGGACTCCTTCCCGGCATGGTGCTGGGCGACCGCGGGAGCTTGGATTCCGGTCTGGAGCAGGCCATGAAAAATACGGGCCTGACCCATCTGACGGCTGTATCAGGCACCAACTGCAGTTATCTGCTGGCCTTCCTCTTCCTGGCGGCGAGGTCCCTGCGGATCCCGCGGGCCGCCGGGGTTCTGCTGGCATTGGCCGGCCTGGCCGCGTTTGTTCTCCTGGTCCGTCCGGACCCCAGCGTGCTTCGCGCAGCAGTGATGGGCGGACTGGGGGCCCTCGCGGTGCTCAGCGGGCGGGGACGTCTTTCCGCTGCCTTACTGTTCCTGTCGATCACGGTGCTGCTGTGTGTGGACCCGTGGTTGTGCGGAAGCTACGCGTTTATGCTCTCGGTCTGCGCCACCCTTGGATTGGTGGTTCTGGGGCCGCACCTGGTGCGGGTGCTGTCCATCCGTCTGCCGCGCTGGGCCGCAGCTGCCCTGGCCATACCCGTGGCAGCACAGCTGTTCTGTGCGCCGGTGCTGGTGCTCCTGCAGCCCCAGCTGCCGGTGTACTCAGTTCCGGCCAACCTCGTTGCGGCTCCCGTCGTGCCGGTCGTCACCGTTGCGGGAATGTTTGCGGTCGTTTTCGCCGGCATAATCCCTGTACTGCCCCCTCCACCCCTGTTGCTTGCAGGCGTGGGTGCAGAGTGGGTGGCCGGAACGGCGCGCTTCTTCGAATCCGCTCCCGGAGCGCTGGCTGCGTGGCCGGAGGGAACTCCCGGCGTGGTGCTGATGGTGGTTGCCGCGGCAGGGACAGCCATCGGAATCCTCGATCTCTCGCGGCGCGGCGTCGGCGACAGCCGGTTTCCGCTCGGGGCAGGCCGAGGGAGGTCCCGGGGGCGGCCAACCAGCCCGGGGTCCGGCTTCGCAGACCGGTCCGGCATCCGCCGTCGGGCCTGGTTGGTGTCGGGGGCCGTCGCCTCACTGGTAGTGCCCGGCGGTGCGGTGCTTGCTGCCCGGAGCCTGCAGGGGGAAACAGGGCCGGCATCGGACTGGGTGGTTGCTGCCTGCGATGTCGGGCAGGGGGACGGGCTCGCTGTCCGTACGGGGCCGGACAGGGCCGTGGTGATAGACGCCGGAGGAGAACCTGCGCCCATGGATGTCTGCCTGGACCGGCTGGGAGTGCGGACCGTGGAGCTTCTGGTCTTCACGCATGCGCACCTGGATCACTACGGCGGTGCGGGCGGCGTACTCGACGGACGGTCCGTCGTGCAGATCGGCTATTCGACCGCCGGCCCGGAACTGCCGGACGAACTGACCGGAGTGCTGGACGGGTCCGGCGCGCCACGGACAAAGCTGACCGCGGGAATGGCAGGAACGGCCGGCAACGTGCGGTGGGACGTCCTCTGGCCTCCGGCAGCGCCTGACACTGTCGGGCCCGCAGGCGGAGACGGGGAAGAGAACAACGCCAGTTCCATCCTGCTGCTCACCGTAGAGGCACCGGAACAGCGGGAGCGGCCGCTGCGGATACTGTTCACCGGCGATGCCGAGGAGGACGCCGCCGCAGCGGTTCTCGCAACGCACCCGGATCTCCAGGCCGGCGTCGATGTGTTGAAGGTTGCCCATCATGGTGCCCGCAACGGCGGGGACGGCTGGCTGCGGTCCGTCAGGCCATCCCTGGCCCTGATCTCGGTGGGAGCGGACAACGACTACGGCCATCCCGCACCGGAAGTCTTGGCCGGCCTCCAATCCGCCGGGACAGCGGTGGCACGGACAGACCGGGACGGAACGCTCCTGGTGGCACGCGTTGACAACACACTTGTGGTCCGCGGCCTGCCGCCGTAGCGCGGGTGGGTATGGGAGTCGGTAAGCGGGCGACAGGGGGACGGACCCGGTCCCAGCCGCGCCAAAATTGGCCGCCGCCGAGTGCCGTGGCAATCTTGGAGTGAGCCCTCCGCATTGCGGCGGCGTTTCGAATCATTAACCCCGGCGGGACCGTACACTCGGCCTCGCGACACTAGCCCAGGAGCACCAGCTGTGAATCCGGCCGTCCCATCCAAACGCAGCTCCGGCAGCAAGCCCTCCCCAAAGTCCTCGGCGACGGTCTCCTGGCGTGAGGTCGAACCTGCCCCCGTGGTACTGCTGGCAGGTCCGGAGGATTATCTGGCGTCCCGGGCGCGGGACCGGCTGCGGGGATTGCTGCGGGAGAAGCAACCCGACACGGAGCTGGTGCACTTCGACGCCGCCACCTACGTCTCCGGTGAACTCACCCTGCAGTCGAGCCCCTCGCTGTTCGGCGAAGCCAAACTCATCGAGGCCGTGAACCTGGCATCCATGAACGAGGATTTCCTGACCGAGACCCTGGCCTATTTGAAGGATCCTTCCCCGGACGCCGTACTGGTGCTGCACCATGCCGGCGGTAACCGCGGTAAAAAGCTGCTGGATGCGGTCAAAGCTGCCGGTGCGCCCGTCGTCGAGTGCCAGCCCTTCAAGAAGGACGCCGAAAAACTCGATTTCGTGGCCTCGGAATTCCGTTCCGCCCGTCGCCGGATCGAGCCTTCCGCAGCGCGGGCGCTGGTCAACGCCGTCGGTTCCAGCCTTTCCGAGCTGGCAGCCGCCTGCCAGCAGCTGATCAGCGATTCCACCGGGGAAGTCACCGAGGAACTGGTGGAGCGTTATTACGGCGGACGGGTGGAAGCCACCGCGTTCAAGGTCGCCGACGCAGCCCTCGCCGGGCGTGCAGCACAGGCACTCTCGATGCTTCGGCACGCCCTCGACACCGGAGTGGATCCGGTTCCGCTGGTCGCTGCCCTGGCCATGAAGGTGCGGGCGGTGGCGCGCGTGGCGAATCTGCGCGGATCCTCCGCCTCGATGGCCAAGGACCTGTCCATGGCTCCGTGGCAGGTCGACCAGGCCCGGCGGGATGCGCAGCGGTTTTCTTCGGAGTCGCTGATTGAAGCGGTACAGGCCCTCGCTGAGGCGGACGCCCAGGTCAAGGGCGCCGGCCGGGACCCGGTCTACGCCGTGGAGCGGGCTGTCACCGTCATCGCCCTAGCAGCGTCCGGGCGGTAAGCGGGAAGTTACTGTCCCGGGCCGGACCCGGGCGGCTTGCCGGGCAGTAGGCGGGCGGGCCTGGTGCTTGGCGGGTCCGGGCTCGGCCCGGGGTCCGGGGGAGTCCCGGCCTCCTGCGGCACCCGCTTAAAACAAAGCGCGGCCGGTCCCGAAGGACCGGCCGCGCCGGATAAATCTGAGGGGGGCGGCTGCTTAGAGCGCGCTGACCTTCTTGGAGATGGCCGACTTGCGGTTTGCAGCGTTGTTCTTGTGGATAACGCCCTTGCTGACGGCCTTGTCCAGCTTGCGGCTGGCGGTCTTCAGCGCTTCTGCTGCTGCGTCCTTGTCGCTGGCCTTGACAGCTACATCAACCTTGTTGATGACGGTCTTCAGCTCGGACTTCACCGAGTTGTTACGCTGACGCGCCTTCTCGTTGGTGAGGATGCGCTTCTTCTGGGACTTAATATTGGCCACTTATAAACTCTCTTTGTATTGCGGACTTGGTCGGTGAGGGTATTTCAGCCCAGACATTGACTGAGCGGCGTGGGGATACCGTAATGGCGCCTGAACCAAAGTGCCCGTCGACCTGCGCGGACACACAGCAATAAATGTTAGCAGAGTTTGGGCGCCGGTAACGAAAACGGTGCTCAGCGCGCCGGACGCATGACCGCCAAGCGGCGGACAACCGTCTGGAAAACGTTCCTATCCATTATCGCACCTTCCCGCCGCACGCCGTCGGGGTCAAGCTGGAGCACCCGGTCCAGCCTTACCTCGCTGGGGCGCCCCTTACTGTCCCAGGAACCGGTACCCACGTCGAGATAGCGCGGGTCGGAACTGCCGGGTGAATTCCGGTCGCGGCTGGTCATCATCAGGGCCAGCAGGTACCCACCGCTGCGGCCGATCAGCAGGACGGGACGGTCCTTACCCTGGGCAGGGTCCTCCTCATACGGCACCCAGGCCCAGACAACCTCGCCGGGGTCCGGATCGCCGTCGGGCTGCGGGGCATAGACCGGGTTCACCGGCCCGCGGTAGTCACCGGCGTAACGGGGGGAAGCGGACGACGACGACGTCGGCGCCCGCCCGGCCGGTGCGGAACGCGTCCGTGCAGCGGGCGGCGACGGCCTGGTTCCGGGGGAGGGGGAAGGTGTGCCGCTGCGACCGGTGGTGGTGGGGGAGCCGGATGCGGAGCCGGCCGAACGCAGCAGGCGGACCGCGGAGCGGGCGAAGGAGGCAAAGGAACGGGCGTTAAAGGGCATGGCATAACGTTATGCTCCTGCGCCGGCTCCAAGGGTGTGTTTCCGGTTCCTGTTGCGGGAGGCAAACGTGGGAGACTGTTAACTCAAGAGAACACCTACCAGACCCGCCAGGACTTTGCCTCCGGATACCCGCGCGCACCGCGCCGCGTCCGGCTCGTCCCGGAAACAGTAAAGGAACCGCCACAGTGTCACCCATGGCCCGCTTCTCGCCGGTGCCTGCCGCGACGGATCCGGCGATCATCAGAAACTTCTGCATCATCGCCCACATCGACCACGGCAAGTCCACCCTGGCCGACCGCATGCTCCAGTCCACCGGAGTGGTTGAGCACCGGAACATGAAGGCCCAGTACCTGGACCGGATGGATATTGAGCGCGAACGCGGCATCACCATCAAGTCCCAGGCCGTGCGTATGCCGTGGGAGCTCGACGGCGAGTCCTACGCCCTGAACATGATCGATACCCCGGGCCACGTGGACTTCACCTACGAGGTGTCCCGGTCCCTCGCGGCCTGCGAAGGCGCAGTGCTGCTGGTGGATGCCGCCCAGGGCATTGAGGCGCAGACCCTGGCGAACCTGTACCTGGCGATGGAAAACGACCTCACCATCATTCCGGTCCTGAACAAGATCGACCTCCCGGCCGCGCAGCCGGAGAAGTACGCCGAGGAACTGGCCAAGCTGATCGGCGGCGATCCGGAGGACGTACTGAGGGTCTCCGGCAAGACCGGCGTCGGCGTTGAAGCCCTGCTGGACCAGATTGTCCGCGAGATTCCGGCACCGGTGGGCGATCCCAACGCCCCCGCCCGGGCCATGATCTTCGACTCCGTCTATGACACCTACCGCGGCGTCGTGACCTATGTCCGCGTGGTGGACGGTTCGCTGTCCCCGCGCGAACGCATCCAGATGATGTCCACCCGCGCCAGCCATGAACTCCTGGAAATCGGTGTCAGCTCCCCGGAGCCGACTCCGTCCAAGGGCCTGGGCGTGGGTGAGGTGGGTTACCTCATCACCGGTGTGAAGGACGTGCGCCTGTCCAAGGTGGGCGACACCGTCACCAACCTCGCCAAGCCGGCCGCGGAATCGCTCGAAGGCTACGCCGATCCCAAACCCATGGTCTTCTCCGGGCTGTACCCCATCGACGGCGCCGACTACCCGGTGCTGCGCGACGCGCTGGAAAAACTGATGCTTAATGATGCCGCGCTGGTGTATGAACCCGAGACGTCCGCCGCGCTGGGCTTCGGCTTCCGGGTGGGCTTCCTGGGCCTGCTGCACCTGGAAATCACCCGTGAACGGCTCGAGCGTGAGTACAACCTCGACCTGATCTCCACCGCGCCCAACGTGGAGTACGAGGTGACGCTGGAGGACAAGAAGGTGGTCACGGTGACCAACCCCAGCGAGTACCCCGAAGGCAAAATCAACGAGGTCCGCGAGCCGATGGTTGCCGCCACGATCCTGGCGCCGAGCGAATTTGTCGGCGCCATCATGGAGCTGTGCCAGACCCGCCGCGGCGTCCTGGGCGGCATGGACTATCTCTCCGAGGACCGGGTGGAAATCCGGTACCGCCTGCCGCTGGCCGAGATCGTTTTCGACTTCTTCGACGTCCTCAAGTCCAAGACCCGCGGCTATGCCTCGCTGGACTGGAAGGCCGACGGCGAACAGGTCGCCGACCTGGTCAAGGTGGACATCCTGCTCCAGGGTGAACAGGTGGACGCGTTCAGCTCCATCACGCACAGGGACAAGGCGTACTCCTATGGCGTGATGATGACGGGCAAGCTGCGCGAACTGATTCCGCGCCAGCAGTTCGAGGTGCCTATCCAGGCGGCCATCGGCTCCCGGATCATCGCCCGCGAATCCATCCGCGCCATCCGCAAGGACGTGCTTGCCAAGTGCTACGGCGGCGACATCAGCCGTAAGCGCAAGCTGCTGGAAAAGCAGAAGGAAGGCAAGAAGCGGATGAAGATGGTCGGCCGTGTGGAGGTTCCCCAGGAAGCCTTCGTGGCCGCGCTTTCCTCCGACGAATCCAAGGACAAATCCAAGAAGTGACACCCAGCGCACTGCCCCTCGGGGACCCGGCACCCGCCGACGGTCTCCTCCCCGCGCAGGCCGCGGACGGCGCAGCGGAGCGGAACTTCGGACTCTATGTCCATATTCCGTTCTGCGCCGTCCGCTGCGGCTACTGCGATTTCAACACCTATACCGCCACGGAACTCGGCGGCGGAGCGGACCAGGCCGCCTACGGGGGTACGGCGGCACGGGAAGTCGTTTTCGCCGCGGACGCGCTGCGGCGCTCGGGCCTGCCGGAACGCCCAATGGGCACCGTCTTCTTCGGTGGCGGCACCCCCACGCTGCTCCCGGCTGAGGACCTGGCGCTGATCCTGCGCACCGCCGTCGACCAGTGGGGACTGGCCCCCGGCGCGGAGGTCACCACCGAAGCGAACCCGGACTCCGTCACTCCGCAGTCCCTGCAGCTGCTTGCCGATGCCGGTTTCACCCGGGTGTCCTTCGGTATGCAGTCCGCTGTGCCGCACGTGCTGGCGGTGCTCGACCGGACGCATACTCCCTCCCGTGTCCCGCAGGCCGTGCAGTGGGCGCGCGACGCCGGACTGCACGTCAGCGTGGACCTCATCTACGGGACCCCCGGCGAATCCATGGCCGACTGGCGGCAGTCGCTCGAAGAAGCACTGAGCTACGAGCCGGACCACATTTCCGCCTATGCCCTCATCATCGAGGAAGGCACCAAGCTTGCCGCCCGGATGCGCCGAGGCGAAGTGCCGCCGATTGACGACGACGACCACGCCGACAAGTACCTGCTGGCCGACGAACTGATGTCTGCCGCGGGACTGTCCTGGTACGAGGTCAGCAACTGGGCACGCACGCCCGCGGACCAGTGCCGGCACAACCTGGCCTATTGGCGCAGTGACGACTGGTGGGGCATTGGTCCCGGAGCCCACTCCCATGCGGGCGGGGTGCGCTGGTGGAACGCCAAGCATCCGACGGCCTATGCCCAGCGGATCGGGGCGGGGGAGTCGCCCGCCGTCGGGCGCGAAACCCTCGACGCCGATACCCGGTACGTGGAGGATGTGATGCTGCGCGTCCGGCTGGCCGAGGGCCTGGAGCTGTCGCGCCTGAAGGACTCCGGGCGGCTCGCCGTCGCGGGTCTGATTGCTGACGGACTGGTGGACCCTCAGGCTGCCTTCACGGGACGGGTCCTGCTGACCACAAAGGGCCGGCTGCTGGCCGACGCCGTAGTCCGGCGCCTGCTGCCGGACTAAGCTGCCCAACTGGGCTGCCCTGAAGGGCGGTGCCGGCTGCTCCGCCTACTTGATCCGGCGCAGGTTGAACGGGTAGCGGTAGGGCCGGCCGCGGTTGCACTCGATGCCCGCGATGACGGAGGACACGGCAACGTAGACCCAGATCAGGGCGTTGAGGACGGCGAAGAATCCACCTATAACGGGGATGAAGGACAGTGCCCAGACCGTCAGGGCAGCAATGCTGGGCGGAAGCGTGAAGTTCAGCGCCTCCTTGGATTCCTGGGCGGTGAACGGACCGCGGTCCCGGAACACCAGGTAAATGATCAGGGACGGAACAAAAGCGAGGATGCCGCCGAAGTGCGCCATGGTTGCCCACTGCCGGTCCTCGGACGCGGTCAGCGGCAGGGCATTTGCCGGAGCCCCCTGGTACACGGGACGGGGAACTCCGCTCCGTTCTTCCGGCCGGGGCTGGTGATTCTGGCGTGTGTTGGACACGGCGTATATTCCTTTTGGCTCATGGTGACACAGGGTCGGTCCGCTACTACGTATCCCTCAAGGGTACTGGCTTGGCCGCTTTGTCACGGAACGGCGGCACGCGGAGAGGCGGAGATCTCAGGCGGGAACGGTCAGGAAGTCAATGACTTCCTCCACCCGTCCCAGCAGCGACGGTTCCAGATCCGCATAGCTGTTCACCTGGCCCAGCAGCTTCTTCCAGCCCAGCGCGACGTCGGTATGGTCCCGGTGCGGCCACCCGAGTCCCTGCAGGATGCCGGTCTTCCAATCCAGGTGCCGGGGGACCACGGGCCAGGCGCTGCGGCCGATCACGGATGGCTTGATGGCCTGCCAGACATCCACGTACGGGTGGCCGACAATAAGCACGTTGCCACGCGCGCCGGGAGAGGTCATAGCCTCGGCGGCAATGCGGGATTCCTTGGATCCCGGCACGAGGTGGTCCACCAGGATCCCCAGCCGGCGGCCCGGCCCCGGGGCGAACTCGCGGACAGCGGAGTAGAGGTCATCCACGCCGTGGAGGGGCTCGACGACGATTCCCTCGACCCGCAGGTCATCGCCCCAGACCTTTTCCACCAGCTCGGCGTCGTGCTTGCCCTCCACCCAGATGCGGCTCGCCCGGGCAGTGCGGGCGCGCTGGTTGGCAACGCGTACCGAGCCCGACGCCGTGCGCGCCGCACCGGTCTTCGCTGCGGCCGGGGCGGCGGCCACCACTTCGACCGGCTCTCCCTCGAGCAGGAAACCAAAGCCGAGCTCGAAGGATTTTGTTTTGCCGCGGCGGTCTTCGAGCACCATCAGGTGCAGGCCGCCGGATTTCTCGACGCGCACCACTGCGCCTACCCAGCCGGTGGCAACATCCTCCACCACGAGGCCGGGTTCGGCGCCGACTTTACGCAGGGAGGTCCGGGCCGGTGCAGTGATGTCCTGCGGACCCCAGGAAAAGCTGGACACGGAAGTTGCCTCGCTTACGGAACTGGATCGGATGGATAACCGCAGCAGGCCACGGGTTCTCCAATGCTAGCAACGGTGGTGATCCGTATTAGACTTAGCACTTGGACAGTGCGAGTGCTAAGCCGGGTTCCAAGTCGATTGCCGAGTCGATTGCCGAGTAAATTTGCCAAGCCGATTGCCAAGCACCGTCTCCACCGTTTTAGGAGCCTGCCCAGCAGGCCGGTCAGCACAACGATCAATCCGACGATCAACAGGGAGGGAAAACCATGAGTGAGCCACGCAGACTCGAGGTCCTCCGCGCCATTGTTGAGGACTACGTCCATTCGCGTGAGCCCGTGGGCTCCAAGGCACTGGTGGAACGCCACCATTTGGGGGTTTCCTCCGCGACGATCCGCAATGACATGGCCGCCCTGGAGGAAGAGGGGCTCATTACCGCTCCGCATACTTCCGCCGGCAGGATCCCCACCGACAAGGGCTACCGCCTTTTCGTTGACCGCATCTCCGACGTCAAGCCCCTCTCTGCCCCCGAGCGCCGGGCCATCCAGTCCCTGCTGGAAGAGGCGGACGACCTCGATGACGTGATGGACCGCACGGTCCGCCTGCTGTCCCAGCTGACCAACCAAGTGGCCGTGGTGCAGTATCCGCACCTGGGCAATGCCAAGGTACGCCACATTGAATTTGTCCTGCTGGCACCGGCGCAGGTGCTGGTTGTCCTGATCTCGACCACGGGGCGGGTGGAACAGCGGGTGATGACGGTTCCCCAGCCGGTGACCGAACCGGACCTGATGGACCTGCGCCACCATTTCCTTTCCGCACTGGCAGGCAAACCCCTGAGCAGCATCACCAGCCAGCTGGCCAACGCCCTGGCCACCGTGCCGGCCGACCGCAGGCGCGTGGGAAACTCCCTGGGGCACTGCCTGGAGCAGCTTGCGGGCATCAACCGCGAGGACCGCATGGTGATGGCAGGGACCGCCAACCTGGCCCGCTCCACTGTAGACTTCCCGCTGACGATCGGTCCGGTGCTGGAAGCGCTCGAGGAACAAGTGGTGATGCTGCGGCTGCTGTCCGAGATGGAGCAGGATGCCCGCGGTGTCGCCGTTCGGATCGGACGGGAGAATCCGCACGGCGGGCTGTCGGAAGCCTCGGTGGTGGCAACCGGCTACGGTCCGGATGCCACGGCGAAGGTCGGCATCCTCGGCCCCACCCGCATGGACTATCCCACCACCATGGCCGCAGTGCGTGCCGTGGCGCGGTACCTGTCCCGGATACTGAACGACTAGCCCGGTCCCCAGCAGTTACGGACCTCCCCGCCGGGCAACCTGCGGGATTCCCAACTCCGCCTTCAAACGCTGAAGGTACGCAATACAGGAAAGCGATGTGCACGAGTGAGCGATCACTACCAGGTTCTGGGTGTCGGACGAGACGCCACCGGTGAAGAAATCAAGAAGGCGTACCGGAAGCTTGCCCGCAAGCTGCACCCCGACGTCAATAACGCCCCGGGCGCCTCGGATGAGTTCAAAGCCGTAACGCACGCCTACGAGGTTCTCTCCGATCCGGAAAAGCGGCGGATCTACGACACCACCGGTAACGAGAACGGCAACGACAACGGCTTTGGCGGCGGCGGGGGCTTCGGTGCCCAGGGCTTCGGCTTCCAGGACATCTTCGATACGTTCTTCGGCGGCGCCGCTCCGGGCGGCGGGCGTGGACCGGCATCGCGCAGCCGCCGTGGCCAGGATGCGCTCATCAATGTCCGCATCGACCTCAAGGACGCCGTCTTCGGCGTCAACAAGAAGATCGACGTCGACACCGCAGTGGTGTGCCCCACCTGCGACGGTTCCTGCTGCCAGCCCGGAACCTCGCCGCGCACCTGCGACATCTGCCACGGCACCGGCCAGGTCCAGCGGGCCGTGCGCTCCATCCTGGGCCAGGTCATGACCTCCGCACCCTGCGGAACCTGCAACGGTTTCGGCACCGTCATCCCCGATCCCTGCCACGAATGCTCCGGTGAAGGCCGCGTCCGCAACCGCCGCACCCTCACCATCAAGGTTCCCGCGGGCGTCGCCACCGGGACCCGGATCCAGCTCGGGGGACAGGGTGAAGCCGGGCTCGCCGGCGGTCCCGCCGGTGACCTTTACGTGGAGATCAGGGTCAATAACGACCCGACGTTCCTGCGCGAAGGCGATGACCTGCACGCCACGCTGACCGTGCCCATGACCGCGGCGGCCCTTGGCACCACTGTGACCCTGGAAACGTTCGACGGCGAACGGGACATCACGGTCAAGCCGGGCACCCAGTCCGGCGAGGTATCCGTGCTCAACGACCTGGGCGTCACGCACCTGCGCGGCCACGGCCGTGGAGACCTGCGCGTCCACCTGCACGTGGAGACCCCGCAGAAGCTGGACGCCGAACAGGAGGAGCTGCTGCGCAAGCTGGCCAAGCTGCGTGGCGAGGAGTACAGCGAGGGGCGGCTCAACAGCTCCGGTACCGGCGTCTTCGCGAAGCTGCGGGACCGGCTGGGCAACCTCTGAGATGACCAACCCCATCTTCTTCGGTGACCCGGTTCAGGTGGCTGCCGCCGGGACCGGAGATGTTTTCCGACTGG
The DNA here is from genome assembly GCF_030373105.1 of Arthrobacter sp. zg-Y877. Classification (NCBI taxonomy): domain Bacteria; kingdom Bacillati; phylum Actinomycetota; class Actinomycetes; order Micrococcales; family Micrococcaceae; genus Arthrobacter; species Arthrobacter sp. zg-Y877. The sequence goes on along the minus strand of NZ_JAUCPU010000001.1, from coordinate 581,576 downwards.
AAGGTCCGGAAGCCCGGCACGCTGTGTCGGTCAAACGGCTCGGCATCGGTGAGGACGTGGACGTGGTTGACGGTGCCGGCCGCCGGCTGACCGGTTCCGTGACGGATACCGGTGCCTCCGTGCTGGAACTGCGGGTGGCGGCGGTCCTCGAGGAACCGGCGCCGTCCGAACGGTTTCTCCTGGTTCAGGCCCTTGCCAAGGGGGACCGCGACGAGCAGGCAGTGGAAGCGGCCACCGAGCTGGGCGTGGATACGGTGATCCCGTGGCAGTCGGACCGCAGCATCGTCCGCTGGCGCGCCGAGAAGGCGGCAAAGGGGCAGGCGAAGTGGCAGGCGCTGACCACTGCCGCCGCCAAGCAGTCGCGGCGTTCCCGTATCCCCGGGGTCGAGCCGGTGCTGGACAGCAGGCAACTGGTGGACCGCCTCCAGGGCATCGACCTGGTCCTCGTCCTGCATGAGGAAGCCGACGCACCCCTGGCCGGGGCGCTGAGCGAATTGACCGGCCGCCGTGCCGATCCCGCAGACGGGACTGCGCCGGTGTCGATTGCCATTGTGGTGGGTCCCGAAGGCGGCATCAGCCCCGCGGAGCTGGACGCGATGCGCAGTGCCGGTGCCGTGGCGGTGAGGCTGGGACCGCATGTGCTGCGCTCTTCGACTGCCGGTCCCGCCGCGCTGGCGCTGCTGAACCAGCTGCTCGGGCGCTGGTAGGAGACACCGGCAGGCCGCGGGAACCGGGAGGGACCGGGGTTAGTCTTCCGGTGCCTCTGCGGGCAGGTCGACCTTGATGCGCTTGGAATCGCCTGCCGCCTCCTGGCCGTCGTAATACACCCGGAGGTTGTACTCACCGGGCGCCAGTTCAGCGGTGAAGCTGAATTCGCCGGTCTCGCCCTGCGCCTGTGCCAATTCCACCTGCCCCGAGGCCGCGGCGGCTGTGGACGGCCGCCCGTCCACGATGGGCTCGGCGCGCCAGCGCAGGCCGGCCTGCTGGGCGACTGCCGTGCCGCTCACCGTGAGGTCGCTGCTGCGCTCGTCGGATTCCTGCGGATCGATCACCCAGATCGGTGCGACCAGGGAGGGGTCCCGGCTGAGCGGTTTGTCGAGCGGCACGTGGCCGAATGCACGGTATCCCTCTTTTCCGTCCACGAGGATCACCACGCTGCTGACCTGTCCCACGGTGGTCAAGGCGGCGTTTGCTGCGGCAGCGGTGGCGGTGTACACCAGCTGCTGGACCGCACGGTAGGCCATGCCCGAGTCAAGGGAGCCCTTGAAAGCATCCGAGGAGATGTCCACGGTAATGACGTTCTTGCTGGAAATCGATGCGGTGACGCTCTCCGCTGCATGCCAGGGCGAGAAATAGTCCTTGTCCAGCGGCGTCTGGGCGGTCATGGCCTGGACGGCTTCGCCGATGGGGTCCCCGGCGTTGCTGGAGTGAAGGAACTCACGGTAAAGACTGACCGTTGAGTCGTTCAGTCCAAGCCAATACACCGGCATGAGCGTTGGTCCGGAGCTTGCCTCGGCCGGGGAAGGGACCGCCATCGGCGCTGCGGCGGAGGCGGCAGCGGCGTCGTAGTTGGAGGGCATGGTGATGGTGGGATTCTCCGCCAGGACACCGCAGCCCCCCAGTCCGAGGGCGGATGCGGCCACGAGGGAGGCGGCCAGTAAACGTTTGCTGCGGAGCCCTTGAAGGGAGGACATTCCGCGGTTGGCTGGGGCGTCCATCTATCCTTCCGGGGCGTCGTGAAAAAGGTACGTGTTCAACCTTTGCACAGGTAGTCGGGGCTACCCGTGCAGGTAAGCGGCCCGTGCCCGGACTGAAACACGATTGAGACACCACCGTTGCGGACCCGAGATAAATCGGTTGCCGCACCGCGCGCCGGTGAGTGCATCAAGTAAGATTTAGGTGTCGGGCGGGAGTGCGTCCATGCGGGACGTGCGCACGCCGCGAAGGAAATAAACATCTCGGCCGGGGCGTTTGCCTTGGCGGGAGAGGTAACCGGGCTCCAACCGGGTTTCACCGCCCGATGCGGAAACAAGACTCTATAAGGGGCGATGAAAGGCCTGAAAAGGCCGTCTATATGACCGAATCTTCAATGGAAATCGGCACCATACGGCTGGATAACCAGACCATAGTCTTTGACTCCACCGAACATATGGTCCAGTCGCTGGGTGCGAATGACGAGGCACTCAGGATCATTGAGACGGCCAATCCCGAGGTGACCCTGATGGTGCGCGGGAACGAGCTCTCAGTCTCCGGTCCCGCCGCCGAGGTGGAGCAGACCGTGCGCCTGATCAATGAAGTCCGCGTGCTTGCGCGCAACCAGACCCGGGTGACGCCGCAGGTCCTCGAGCAGCTGATCAGCATGCTCCGGGACCAGAGCACCCACCGCCCCTCGGACGTCCTGACCCAGAACATCCTTTCCACGCGCGGAAAGACCATCCGGCCCAAGACCCTGAACCAGAAGAACTACGTGGATGCGATCGACCGCAACACAGTGGTCTTCGGCATCGGTCCCGCGGGTACCGGAAAGACCTACCTGGCCATGGCCAAGGCCGTCCAGGCACTGCAGCAAAAAGAAGTGAACCGGATTATCCTGACCCGTCCGGCTGTCGAGGCGGGGGAGCGGCTTGGCTTCCTCCCGGGCACGCTGAGCGACAAGATCGACCCGTATCTGCGTCCGCTCTACGATGCCCTCCACGACATGATGGATCCCGAATCCATTCCGCGCCTGATGGCAGCCGGCACCATTGAAGTGGCCCCGCTGGCGTATATGCGCGGCCGGACCCTCAACGATGCCTTCATCATCCTGGACGAAGCCCAGAACACGACGCCGGAACAAATGAAGATGTTCCTCACCCGGCTCGGCTTCGGTTCCAAGATGGTGGTGACGGGCGACGTCACCCAGGTGGACCTGCCCGGCGGCACCGCGTCAGGCCTGCGGATCGTGCACGACATCCTGGGCGGCATTGAGGATGTCGCGTTCTCCGAGCTGCAGGCCGTGGATGTTGTACGGCACCGCCTGGTCAGCAACATTGTCACCGCCTACAGCGAGTGGGACGAATCCCGGCGGCGCAGCGCAGCAGACGGCGGCCGGAACGACGGCGGCCGGTTCAACGGCAGCGGCCGCGCCAATGCAGGACACAACCGGGAGGGACGCGCATGAGCATCGAAGTGAACAACGAGTCCAGCGCACCCGACGTCAACGAAGAAGAACTGGCCAGGCTTGGCCGGTACCTGCTGGACAGCCTCTACGTGCACCCCGAAGCGGACCTGTCCATCATTCTCGTTGATGAGGACGCCATCGAGAAGCTGCATATCGAGTGGATGGACCTGCCCGGTCCCACTGATGTGCTCTCCTTTCCGATGGACGAACTCCGTCCCGGCACGGCCGGACGCATTACGCCCGCCGGTGTCCTGGGCGACATCGTGCTGTGCCCGCAGGTTGCGGCACGCCAGGCACGGGAGGCCGGCCACGGAACGGACGAGGAGCTGCTGCTCCTGACCACCCACGGCGTCCTGCACCTGCTGGGTTATGACCACGCCGAGCCGGAAGAGGAAAAGGAGATGTTCGGCCTCCAGCGCCGCCTCCTGTCCGCCTACCTCGGCAAACAGGCGCCCAAGGAGACCCGAAGTTGAGTATTGGCGTCCTCATCGTCATGGCCATGGTGTTCATGGTCCTGGCGGGCCTGCTGACAGCCGCCGAGTCAGCGTACGGCTACCTGCCGCGGCAGGACGCCGAAGCTCTGCTCCACGGTAAGGCAGGGGCACCGCTCCGCCGCATCCTGGCGCATCCGGTGGCACATATGCACGCGCTGCGTTTCTGGCGGGTGTGGTTTGAAATGGCCATGGCCGTGTCCGTGGCCACGCTGTTCCAGCTCGTGGTGGACAACATCTGGCTGGCCGGACTGCTGGCCACGGTGACCATGGCCGGCGTCGGCTTTGTGCTCGTTGGTGTCTCGCCCCGGCAGATCGGGCGCAAGCATGTCACCGCCGTCGTTGTCCTGACAGCCGGGCTGGTCCGCGTGCTGCGGGCCGTCCTGGGGCCGATCCCCGGCTGGCTGGTCCGGCTGGGTTCGGCCGTTGCCCCGGGCACCCAGGGACCCGACGCAGCGTTCTTCACGGAAGAGGAATTCCGGGAACTGCTGGACCGCGCCTCCGACGCGGACATGATCGAGGACACCGAGGCGGAACTGATCCACTCCGTCTTCGAACTCGGCGATACCAAGGTCCGGTCCGTCATGGTCCCGCGCACCGACATGGTGTGCATCGAAGCCGGCAGCACGCTGCGCCAGGCCATGTCGCTGTTCCTGCGCTCGGGCTACTCCCGCGTCCCCGTCATCGAAGACAGTGCGGACCACCTCGTGGGAATCCTCTACCTCAAGGACGTCGCGGCGCAGATGCACAGCGACCCCGAGCGCGCCTCGGTGCAGAAGGTGGAGGACTACGCCCGCAGTGTCCGCTACGTGCCGGAGTCCAAGGCCGTCAGCGAGCTGCTGCAGGAGCTGCAGCGCGAGTCCACCCACGTTGCCATCGTCATTGACGAATACGGCGGAACGGCCGGATTGGTTACGCTTGAGGACCTGATCGAGGAGATCGTCGGCGAAATCGTTGACGAGTACGACTCGGAGCGCCCCGAGATCGAAGGCCTCGGCGACGGCCGCTACCGCGTCAGTTCCAAAACCGGCATCGACGACCTCGGTGAGCTGTTCGACGTCGAACTGGAGGATGATGAAGTGGACACGGTGGGCGGCCTCCTGGCCAAGGCCCTGGGCCGCGTCCCGATTGTCGGCAGCGAGGTAGTGGTCGAAGGCATTGCCCTGCACGCCGAACGGCTGGAGGGCCGGCGCAACCGGGTCTCGCACGTACTGGCCTGGAACACCGCAGCAGATAACGAAGAATCCAGCGACGACGGCAGGAACCCTGCCCCGCGCACCCGCTCTACAGAATTGGTACCCCGTAATGACTGACCCGAAGTTCCGCGCAGGATTCGTTTCCCTGGTGGGCCGGCCCAATGCCGGCAAGTCCACCCTCACCAACGCGCTGGTCGGTTCCAAGGTGGCCATCACTTCTGCCAAGCCGCAGACCACCCGGCACACCATCCGCGGCATCGTCCACCGTGAGGACTCCCAGCTGATCCTGGTCGACACCCCGGGACTGCACCGTCCGCGCACCCTGCTGGGAAAGCGGCTGAATGACCTGGTGGCGGACACGCTGGCCGAAGTGGACGCCATCGGCTTCTGCCTTCCCGCCAACGAGGCCGTAGGCCCCGGCGACCGCTATATCGCCGCCCAGCTCGCAGCCCTGAAGCGCACACCGGTCATCGCGCTGGTCACCAAGACGGACCTCGTGGACCGCGCGGCGCTGGCGAAGCAGCTGATGTCAGTCACCGCGCTGGGCAACGAGGTGCTCGGGGAGGCGGGATGGGCCGACGTCGTACCAGTCTCCGCAGCCGACGGCTTCCAGGTGGACACGGTCGCGGATGTCCTGGTCAGCCACATGCCCGCCTCGCCGCCCCTGTACCCGGACGGCGAACTGACGGACGAACCCGAGGCCGTGATGGTGGCCGAGCTCATCCGCGAAGCAGCCCTTGAAGGCGTCCGTGATGAGCTGCCCCATTCGCTGGCGGTGGTGGTGGATGAAATCGTCCCCCGCGAGGGACGCAGCGAAGACAACCAGCTGCTGGACGTCCGGGTGAACCTCTATGTGGAGCGCTCCTCGCAGAAGGCCATCATCATCGGCCGCGGCGGGTCCCGGCTGCGTGACGTCGGCACCACCGCCCGGCGCGGCATCGAGGCGCTGCTGGGCACCAAGGTCTACCTTGACCTGCATGTCAAGATTGCCAAGGACTGGCAGCGGGACCCCAAGCAGCTTGTAAAACTGGGATTCTAGGCGCTGCGCTCTGCGCACTTTCAGGAGCGCCCCGTACACTTTGAAACATTCGTTTGTGCATATTGATTCATGAAGGGGACCGGCTATGTCATCTCGCCGTGCCGCAACGGGCGGCGGCCCCTTGGGAAAACCGACTGCAGACCAGGGTTCAGCTGAACCCAGCGGCAGACACCTGTCCACCGGGGCCTCCGGCCACACAGCGCTCAAGGCCATTGCTGCTGTCCTGGCCCTGGTGCTGGTGGGCGGGGTGGTCTTCGGGGCCGTCCAGCTGCTGCGGCTCAGGGGGAACTTCGATACCCAGCCCCTGAACCTCGGCTCCGGCGACGCGCCGGCGGAAGTGGTCGATACCAACACCGATCCCATGCAGATCCTGGTACTGGGAACCGATGAGCGTGACGGCCAGAACTCGAACAATTCCGACGTGATGATGCTGGTGAACCTCTCGGCGGACCGGTCCAATGTCACCGTGGTTAGTTTCCCCCGCGACCTTCTGGTTCCCCTGCCGGAATGCGAGGATCCCTCGTCCGGAACGGTCTATGACGCCATGGACCTCGGCCAGCTGAACGGCGCCTTGGGCAACGGCGGGCCCGGCTGCACCGTTGCGGCAATCAACGACGTTACCGGACTGTCGATCGACCACTTCATGATGGCCGACTTCGACGCGGTGAAGGAACTGTCCAACACCCTTGGCGGCGTCGAGGTCTGTGTCAACCAGCCCGTCGATGACCCGCTGTCCGGCTTGGACCTGCCGGCAGGTGTGAGCAGCGTCCAGGGCGACCAGGCCCTCGCCTTCCTGCGGACCCGCCACGGGTTCGGCGACGGCGGCGATGAGGGCCGCATCCGCGCCCAGCAGAGCTTCCTTGCCTCCATGGTCCGTAAGGTCAAGGAGGAAGGTACGCTGAACAACCTTCCCAAGCTTTATTCGCTTGCCGAAACCGTCACGAAGAACCTCACCGTGGACGACGGCCTGGCGGACATTCCCGACCTGGTTTCCCTGGCGACCCGCCTGAAGGACGTCGACCTGGGCAAGGTCGCCTTCGTCACCGTTCCGGTCATGCCCTACGAATACGACACCAACCGGCTGGTCATCAACGAGGAAGCCGCGCAGCCGCTCTTCGATGCGCTGGTCTCCGACCAGGGCGTTTCCGCTGCGGAAACGTCCGCTCCGGCCGCCCCTGCGGAGACGGGAACTCCGGGTGCCCCGGCGGCAACTGAACCAGCCGCTGTCGAGCCTACCGCCGTCGACCCCGCTGCCGTCCCGGTGACGCTGGTCAACGCTTCCGGCAAGGCCGGGCGGGATGCCCAGGTCCTGGAGTTCCTTACCTCCAAGGGCTTTGTCCAGGCACTTGCCGGTGGCTCCGCTGCCGCCGAGAGCCCGGCCACGCAGATCTTCTACGGCTACGGCTACGAAGAGATGGCCCTGGAAGTCGCCCGGACGCTGAACATCCCCAGCGTGCAGGTGGTACTCAGTGCCGTCACCACGGGAGTGTACCTGGAGGTCGGTGCGGACTTCGCTACCGGGTCGACGATGCGTGATCTCGGAGACCTGGGGGACCTGGACGGGCAGACCGCCGCGCAGGTTACGTGCCAGTCGGCGTTTGGGAACTAGCCCTGGCTGCACCGAGGGGACTGCGTGTTAGTCTGATCACGTGCACGCAGAGATCTTTCTCCTTAGCTGCCGCGGCGAGGCCACACAAGCACCTGCTTAGGCCGCCCCTCGCTGCGGAGTTTGTGTTGCCCGGCCACCATTTCTGATGTTCGACAAGAAAAGGCCAGACCAACACCATGCGCAACGCACAGCAGTCCTCGGGCATGCCGATCTCCAAGTACGTCCCTTTCCACGAGCAGATTGCAGTTGACCTGCCGGACCGGACCTGGCCCGACAAGGTCCTCACCAAGGCTCCGCGCTGGTGCGCCGTCGACCTCCGGGACGGCAACCAGGCGCTGATCGACCCGATGACGCCCGAACGCAAGCACAAGATGTTCGACCTGCTTGTGAAGATGGGCTTCAAGGAGATCGAAGTCGGTTTTCCGTCGGCGTCGCAGCTGGACTTCGACTTTGTCCGCCAGCTCATCGAGGGCGACCGGATCCCCGACGACGTCACGATCCAGGTCCTGACCCAGTCACGCGAACACCTGATTGAGCGCACCTACGAATCACTCCAGGGCGCGGACCGGGCGATTGTCCACCTCTACAACTCCACATCCGTGCTGCAGCGCCGCGTCGTGTTCAACACCGACCAGGACGGCATCGTGGACATTGCACTGTCCGGTGCCCGCCTGTGCAAAAAATACGAGGAGCAGCTCCGCGGCGTCGACGTCACCTATGAGTACTCGCCGGAGTCCTACACCGGTACGGAAATGGATTTCGCCCTGCGGATCTCGAACGCCGTCGCCGAAGTGCTCGAAGCCTCCCCGGACCGGCAGATGATCCTGAACCTGCCGGCAACCGTCGAAATGACCACGCCGAACGTCTACGCGGATTCCATTGAGTGGATGCACCGCAACATCGCCAACCGCGAGTCCATCATCCTGTCACTGCACCCGCACAACGACCGGGGCACCGGCGTGGCGGCCGCTGAACTGGGTTACCTGGCCGGGGCAGACCGGATCGAGGGGTGCCTGTTCGGCAACGGGGAGCGCACGGGCAACGTGGACCTGGTAACGCTGGGCATGAACCTGTTCAGCCACGGCATCGACCCGCAGATCGACTTCTCCGACATGGACGAAATCCGCCGCACCGTGGAGTACTGCAACCAGCTCCCCGTGCCCGAACGGTCGCCGTACGGCGGTGACCTCGTCTTCACAGCCTTCTCCGGCTCGCATCAGGACGCCATCAAGAAGGGCTTTGAGTCCATGGAGAAGGACGCAGCGGCCGCGGGCACAACCGTGGACGAGCTCCAGTGGGGCGTGCCGTACCTGCCGATCGATCCGAAGGACATCGGCCGCAGCTACGAGGCGGTCATCCGCGTCAATTCACAGTCCGGCAAGGGCGGAGTCGCCTACCTGCTCAAGAACGAGCACAACCTCGACCTGCCGCGCCGCGCCCAGATCGAGTTCTCCGGCGTCATCCAGCGCCGCACGGATACCGCCGGCGGCGAGGTCACCGGAGCGGAGCTCTGGAAGGTGTTCCAGGATGAGTACCTGCCGCATACGCCCGGGTCCGACGCCGCGGCCTGGGGACACTACGAACTCACCTCGGTCAACGCAGACACGGCGGCCGACGGCGGCTTCAACCTGACCGCGACCCTGCATGTGGACGGCATGCGGCAGCGGCGGATGGCCAGCGGAACCGGACCCATCGCAGCTCTGCTGACAATCCTGGGCCAGGACGGCATCGACGTGCGGCTCCTGGACTACACAGAGCATGCGCTCTCCGCCAGCGGCAACGCCCACGCTGCGGCGTACGTGGAGCTGGCCGTGGGGGAGCGGGTGCTCTGGGGTGTGGGCATCGACCCCAACACCACCATGTCCGCACTGAAGGCCGTCATTTCCGCAGTCAACCGGGCCATCCGGGACCAGGCCTAGACAAATCCGGGGCTCGCCGGGCGGCAGCGGTCCGCCGGGCGTGCCCGGGCGTGGGAAAATAACAGCGTGGCCAAATCCTTTGCATCCCGCACCTACCGGGATGACGCGGTTGTTCTGCGCACCCACAAGCTGGGCGAGGCGGACCGCATCCTCGTCCTGCTGACCCGCGAACACGGGCAGGTGCGCGCTGTAGCCAAGGGCGTCCGGCGGACCTCGAGCAAGTTCGGCGCACGGCTGGAACCGTTCATGGTCGCTGAACTGCTGCTCTCGCACGGACGTAACCTCGACATTGTGACGCAGGCCCAGACCAAGGGCGCCTACGGGCACGGGATCGTGGCGGACTATGCCAGATACACCGCGGCCGCCGCGATTGCGGAAACGGCCGAGCGCCTCACGGACATTGACGGCGAATCCGCGAAGGCCCATTACCAGCTGGTGATCGGTGCCTTTGCTGCCCTCAGCCGCGGTTCACACGCCCCGGAACTGATCCTGGATTCCTACCTGTTGCGGGCACTGGCCACCGCCGGGTGGGCACCGAGTTTCACCGACTGCGCCCGCTGCGGCGCTCCCGGACCGCACACGGCGTTTTCCGCGCCGCTGGGTGGTGCGGTCTGCCCCGTCTGCCGGCCGCCCGGCTCGGCGTCCCCGTCGGCTGAAACGATGGCACTGCTCGCGGCGCTGCTCACCGGAGACTGGCCCGCGGCGGATGCCTCGGGACCGCAGCCACGGCACGAGTCCGCCGGCCTGGTCGCCGGATATCTTCAGTGGCACCTGGAACGGGTGCTGCGGTCCCTTCAACATGTGGAGCGTGTCTGACCTTGCGTTCAAAATCTCCGTCCGCCACCCCGGCAGGACCGGTACGCCCGCCGGAACCGCACCCCTCGGGTGCGGTTCCCCCGCCGGTCCCTGCCGAGTTGGTCCCCGCCCACGTGGCAATCGTGATGGACGGCAACGGACGGTGGGCCAACCAGCGCGGCCTGCCCCGCACCGAGGGACACCGTGCCGGCGAAGCCGCGTTGCTCGACGTGATGGCCGGCGCCATCGAGATGGGCATCAGGCACGTCTCGGTCTACGCCTTCTCCACCGAGAACTGGAAACGGTCACCGGAGGAAGTCCGCTTCCTGATGGGCTTCAGCCGCGACGTCCTGCGGCGGCAGCGGGACCAGCTCAACGAATGGGGAGTGCGGATCCGCTGGTCCGGCCGCCGCCCCAGGCTGTGGCAGAGCGTGGTCCGGGAACTGGAAACGGCCGAAGAAGCCACCCGGACCAACACGGTATGCACGCTGAACATGTGCGTGAACTACGGCGGCCGGGCGGAAATCGCCGACGCCGTCGCTGCGATTGCCGCCGACGTCCAGAAGGGAAAGCTGCGTCCCGGATCGATCTCGGAAAAAACCATCCAGAAGTACCTGGACGAACCGGACCTGCCGGACGTGGACCTTTTCCTGCGTACCTCGGGGGAGCAGCGCTTCTCCAACTTCATGCTCTGGCAGTCCGCCTACGCCGAAATGGTTTTCATGGATACGCTCTGGCCGGACGTTGACCGGCGGACCCTGTGGGAAGCGGTGGAAATCTACGCCCGCCGGGACCGCCGGTACGGCGGCGCCGTGGACCAGGCCGCCGGGTCCGTTACGGGAGCATAAACGCCCGGGCCCACCGCTGGATGCCGGTGTAAACCCGGGTCCGGACAGGCAGGGCGGAAAGCAGGGTGTCGTGCAGGGCGCCGTCGAACCGGTACACCGTGACCTCCGGACCGAGCAGGACACCGCGCTGAACCATCAGGTTCACATCCAGCACGCTGTCGGTGCTCAGCATCCGGGGATTCCAGGTGGCGGCGACCGTCGACGCTGCGGAAGCCAGCAGCAGCACCGGCACCCGGATGTCCAGGCCGCGGGCCACCCGGGCGTGGCCTGCCAGCACTGCCTTGATCCAGCCGGCGCGGACCGGGAAGCTGAACGGCGGCCGCCACTGCGGATTCACATCCCATTCTCCGTCCATTGACGAGCTGATGCTCCGGAAGTAAAAACCGAACTCGGGGATCTTCAGCCGGGTCCGGGGCCGCCGGCGGGCCACCGGTTCCAGCAGCCCGCTGGTGGCGAAGCGCAGAATCGAACTGCCGCTGAGCTCCAGCCAGGGGCTGTTCAGGATCAATGCCTGCAGGCGGCCGGGAAAGCGGTCTGCCCAGAGCGCCGCGACCAGCCCGCCGGTCGAGTGGGCCATTATCGTGGTCCGCATGCCGGCGCCGTACCGGGCCCGGACATCCACCGCCATGGCCGCCAGCGCGGCTTCGATGTCGGCGTCATACTCCGCCAGGTCGCTCACATACCCCTCGGACTGGCCGGGGCGCAGGCTCCGGCCGTACTTCCGCAGGTCCAGGGCATAAAACGGGACACCCTGTGCGGCCCAGAAGCGGGCCAGCTCGGCCTGGAAGAAATAGTCGCTCCAGCCATGCAGGTACAGGACAACGTCGATATCTCCGTCGATATTTCCGTCGATCTTGCTGTCGCCCGGTACGGGAGGAACGGGAGGAAGATAGGTGACCAGGGTGGCAACCACCGGGCCTTCGTCATCTGCCCCCAGATCCAGGGTGAGGCTGTGGAACCCCTCGCCTAGAACATCGGGTTTCCAGGTGGGGTGCTCGTGCCGCATGCCTTCGACAATAGCCGACCCCCGGGCGGATTATCTCCGGGGGTTTGGCACGCGCTGCCGGGTCTGCAATCTTTGACCTATGCGCATTTATCCAACCTTCTTCCGGCTGGTTTTCTCGGGCATGGACCCTGAACTGGCACACCGGATCGGTTTCGACCTGATCCGTGCGGCGGCCCGTACGCCCGCCGGGCCGGTTCTGCGGCGGCTGATGCGGCCGTCGGCAGTTCTGCGGACCGAAGCCCTGGGACTGACCTTTCCGTCGCCGTTCGGACTGGCGGCTGGATTCGACAAGGAAGGTTCGGGCATTGCCGCCCTGGGCAACCTGGGGTTCGGGCATGTCGAGGTAGGGACCGTTACGGCGCAGGCCCAGCCCGGAAACGCCAAGCCGCGACTGTTCCGCCTGGTCGAGGACCGGGCGGTGATCAACCGGATGGGGTTCAACAACGACGGCGCCGCGGCGGTGGCGCCGCGCCTGGCGAAGGCCCGGAAATCGCTGACCAAAGCCTTCGGCGATCCGCACCCGGTGATCGGCGTCAACATCGGCAAGACGAAGACCGTTGACCTCGCTGACGCCGTCGCGGACTACCTCGCCAGTGCCCGGGAGCTGGCCCCGTACGCCGACTACCTTGCCGTGAACGTCAGTTCCCCCAACACGCCCGGCCTGCGGCTGCTGCAGGACATTTCCTCGCTACGCCCGCTGCTGGCCCAAGTGGGCAGCGCGGCCGACGAGGCCGCCGGACGGCATGTGCCGCTGCTGGTCAAAATCGCCCCGGACCTCACCGACGCCGATATTGACGACGTCGCCGAGCTGGCACTGTCGCTGCAGCTGGACGGGGTCATCGCCGTCAACACCACCGTCACCCGCGAGAACCTGGTGACCGATCCGGAACGCGTGATTGCCTGCGGTGTAGGCGGACTGAGCGGTGCGCCGCTGAAGAAACGCTCCCTTGAGGTCCTGCACCGGCTGCACGCCCGCCTGGGTCAGGACGGCCCGGCCATCATCTCCGTCGGGGGAGTGGAAACCGCCGCGGACGCCCAGGAACGACTGGATGCCGGGGCCGCCCTGGTCCAGGGCTACACCGCGTTCCTCTACGAGGGGCCGTTCTGGGCCGCCCGGATCAACCGCGGCCTGGCCCGGTCCGCGCGCCGGGCCGCCAAGGGCTGAACCGGCAAGGACTGACCCGGCCAGGAGTGAGCCAAAGAGGGACTTAACGAAAGAAGGGCCGCCCGCGGGCGGCCCTTCTTTGCTGTGGAGCAGGAACTGTCAGGACGGGTACTGGCCGCGGCCAACCTGCGGCTTCGGCAGGCGGAAACGCCGGAGCTGGAGGGACCGGGACACCCCGTACCAGACGTCGCCGGAATTGGGGCCGCCGAACTTGGCGGTCAGCCGCTTGCGGATCTGGCGGCGCAGCATAAAGCTGTCCGCAATGACCAGCAGGATAAGCACCCAGAAAGCCGCCATGACGATCAGCTGGACGTCGATGTTCTGGATGAAGCTGAAGAGGACGAACACAAGTGCCGCGATCATGATGAACTCGCCGACATTCCAGCGGGCATCCACGATGTCGCGGACAAACCTGCGGTTGGGGCCCTTGTCCCGCAGGGGAAGGTAGCGCTCCTCACCGGTGTCCAGGGCGCGGCGGGTCTTGAGCCGCTCCTCACGCAGGGCCTCACGGTTCGCCGCCTTGGCAGCCTTCCGGTCGTCGGGGACCAGCGGACGCCGGCGTGCGGCTACCTGGTCCTTGCGGCGGGGCGTAGGAGCACCTTTACCCACCCGTACATTGGCTGCCTGTTCAGCGGCAGCTGCCTGGTCCACAGGTTCCTGCGCGGTGGGCGCTTCTTTCTTTCGTCCAAACACACCCCAAGGATACCGTGAAAGATTGTAGGGTTTTGGCTATGACTTCCAACCCCGCCCAAGACGCAGTTCCCTCGTCCCCGGACATCCACGAGGACGCTCTCCGCTCCAGCGTCGCCGCGGACTTCCCGCGGACCGTCGAGCAGCTCAAGTCCCTGGTCAGCATTCCAGGCATCGCCTGGGACTCTTTCGATCCCGAACACCTTAACCGCAGTGCCGACGCCGTCGCCGAGCTGGTCCGCGAAGCCGGCATCGAGGATGTGCAGGTGCTCCGCGTGGATAACAACGGGACTCCCGGCGGCCCCGCCGTCGTCGCCCGCCGCCCGGCGCGGGAAGGCGCGCCCACTGTGCTGCTCTACGCCCACCACGATGTCCAGCCGCCCGGAGATCCGGACCTTTGGGACAGTGAGCCCTTTACCGCCGAGGAACGCAACGGGCGGCTCTACGGCCGCGGCGCGGCGGACGACAAGGCCGGCATCATGGCGCACATTGGTGCGCTGCGGGCCCTTGAGGACGTGCTGGGGGAGGAGTCCGGCGTCGGCGTCACCCTGTTCATCGAAGGTGAGGAAGAGGCCGGGTCACCAACCTTCCGGACCTTCCTGGAGACCTACCAGGACCTGCTCCGCGCCGACGTCATTGTGGTTGCCGACTCGGGCAACTGGAAGGTAGGCGTCCCGGCGCTCACCACGAGCCTGCGCGGACTGGTGGACGGCACGGTGGAGGTCCAGGTCCTGGACCACGCCGTGCACTCGGGCATGTTCGGCGGTCCGGTACTGGACGCACCCACCCTGCTCGCCCGCCTGATCGCGACCTTCCACGACGACGCCGGCGACGTCGCCATCTCCGGGCTCGTCTCCACCGACGACGCAGCCGTGGACTACCCCGAGGAGGACTTCCGCGCGGATTCCTCCCTGCTCGACGGCGTCCGCCTCGCCGGAACCGGTTCCATTGCCTCCCGGCTCTGGACCAAGCCCGCGCTGTCCATCATCGGGATCGACGTACCCACCGTGGCCATGTCCTCGAACACCATCCAGCCCAAGGCACGGGCCAAGTTCAGCCTGCGCCTGGCCCCCGGGCAGAGCCCGGAGGCCGCCATGGAAGCCGTGCAGGCACACGTGCAGGCCAACGCCCCGTTCGGCGCCAAGGTCACCTTCACCCCGGGGGAGCAGGGCAATGCCTTCGCCACCGACACCACCGCCAGCGCCGCACGCACCGCGCTCTGGGCCCTGGAACGGGCGTGGGGAGTGCAGCCGGTGGAATCCGGCATGGGCGGCTCCATCCCGTTCATTTCAGACTTGGTGGAACTGTTCCCGCAGGCGCAGATCCTGATCACCGGCGTCGAAGATCCGGATTCCCGGGCCCACAGCGCCAACGAGTCACTGGACCTGAACGATTTCCGGAACGCCATCCTGGCCGAAGCGCTGCTCCTTGCCCGCCTGGGGGCCGTCGCCGGCTAGGCGGCAGGACACAGGCAGGTGCCGGGTGGGAATCAACATTGCCCGGCACCTGTTAGATCGTTGGGGGACAGCAGACGTACCATTGAGACACTGGTCCCGGCCCGCGGCAGGCGCATAAGGCTTGCCCGCGGATAGACCAGCTGAGGAAAGAGAGAAACTATGAGCGTTTCCACCAGCGAAAACATCACCACCGCAGCAGAGGCGGAACTGCCCGTACACGAAGTGCTGTTGTCGGATGTCGCAGCGCAGAAGGTCCGCAGCCTGCTGGAGCAGGAAGGCCGCACCGACCTCCGTCTCCGCGTGGCTGTGCAGCCCGGAGGCTGCTCCGGACTCATCTACCAGCTCTACTTCGACGAGCGGGTCCTGGACGGCGACGCCGTCCGCGACTTCGACGGCGTCGAGGTCATTGTGGACAAGATGAGCGTTCCGTACCTTTCGGGCGCATCGATCGACTTCGAAGACACCATTTCGAAGCAGGGGTTCACCATCGACAACCCCAACGCCGGCGGCTCGTGTGCCTGTGGAGATTCCTTCCACTAGGACCCATCGCTCCGGCGGCCCGTAATAGGAGCATTAATGGCCCGGCGCGGCGGTGATCTGTCACTGGATCGCCGCGCGTACGGGTAAGCTCTACACGTAGTAGTAAAACTAATGTCCGTAACCGGGAACTTTTTTGTGCCTGGGACGGACAGCACTTGCACGCAACAAGAGGAAGGGCCGTCTGTGAGTTCGCAGGACCGAACCAGCAGCCGACGCGCCAGGATCTTAAAGATCTCAGCCGTAACGTCGGCCGGCGCGTTGTTTTTATCGGGGTGTTCATCGGAGGCTCAAACGGGCTGGTTGCCGTCGGACCGCGACACCACTAACCACACCGGCCGCATTATTGACCTGTGGGTCAACTCGTGGATTGCCGCACTGGCGGTTGGTATCCTCACCTGGGCTTTGATCCTGTGGTGCATGGTTGCCTACCGCCGCCGCAAGAACGAGACCGGGTACCCGCGCCAGCTCAGCTACAACCTGCCGCTGGAAATCTTCTACACGGCCGTCCCGCTGTTCATGGTTTTGGTGTTGTTCTACTTCACCAACCAGGACATCAAGGCGATCAATGCGACCAGCGATGACCCGGACCGGGTCATCATTGACGTCCGCGCCAAGCAGTGGTCCTGGGACTTCAACTACGTCAACGAAGACAAGTACTACCAGGGCACGCAGGTCAACCTCGACGGCACCGAAGTTTCGGCCGACGAGTTCCCGACCCTGGTGCTCCCCGTTGACCAGACCATCGAACTGCAGCTGAACACCCGCGATGTGCAGCACTCCTTCTGGGTGCCTGCCTTCCTGCAGAAGATGGATATCTACCCCGGCCGCACCAACGTCATCACCCTCGAAACCGGCAAGACCGGAACCTTCGACGGTAAGTGTGCGGAGCTGTGCGGCGAGTACCACTCCGAAATGCTCTTCAACGTAGAGGTAGTCTCCGAGGCGGAGTACGACCAGTACGTGGAAACCCTGCCTACCGGCCAGGTCACCGGCGACTACGACCGGCAGTACAACTCAGAATCAAGCGAAGTTAGGAGGTAGGAGGACGCTATGACTACTCTCGAATACACTTCGGAAGATTCCAGCACCAGGGTTGCACCCCGCGTAGTACCCGTCTCCAAGGGACGCATCGTCGTCAGTTGGATCACCTCCACTGACCACAAGACGATCGGGTACATGTACCTGATTTCGTCATTCATCTTCTTCTGCCTCGCAGGCGTGATGGCCCTGGTCATCCGTGCGGAGCTGTTTGAACCCGGTATGCAGATCCTGCAGACCAAGGACCAGTACAACCAGCTGTTCACGATGCACGGCACCGTGATGCTGCTGATGTTCGCCACCCCGCTGTTCTCCGGCTTCGCGAATGTCATCATGCCCCTGCAGATCGGTGCACCCGACGTCGCCTTCCCGCGGCTGAATGCCCTCGCGTTCTGGTTCTTCCTCTTTGGCAGCACCATTGCAGTGGCCGGCTTCATCACCCCGCAGGGTGCCGCGTCCTTCGGCTGGTTCGCCTACACGCCGTTGTCCAGCACCACGTTCTCTCCGGGTGTGGGCGGTGACCTCTGGGTCTTCGGCCTGGCTCTCTCCGGCTTCGGCACCATCCTCGGTGCGGTCAACTTCATCACCACGATCATCTGCATGCGTGCCCCGGGCATGACCATGTGGCGGATGCCGATCTTCACCTGGAACACCCTCGTGACGGCCATCCTGGTCCTGATGGCGTTCCCGCCCCTGGCGGCAGCACTCTTCGCCCTCGGCGCCGACCGCCGCTTCGGAGCGCATATCTTCGATCCCGAGCGTGGCGGTGCCATCCTGTGGCAGCACCTGTTCTGGTTCTTCGGCCACCCCGAGGTCTACATCATCGCGCTGCCGTTCTTCGGCATCGTCTCCGAGATCTTCCCGGTCTTCAGCCGCAAGCCGATCTTCGGCTACAAGGGCCTGGTGTACGCCACCATCGCCATTGCAGCACTGTCGGTGACTGTCTGGGCGCACCACATGTACGTGACCGGCGCGGTCATGCTGCCGTTCTTCGCCTTCATGACCATGTTGATTGCGGTGCCCACGGGCGTGAAGTTCTTCAACTGGATCGGCACCATGTGGCGGGGGTCCATTACGTTTGAGACGCCCATGCTCTGGAGCATCGGCTTCCTCATCACGTTCCTCTTCGGTGGCCTGACCGGCATCATCCTGTCTTCCCCGCCGCTGGACTTCCACGTCTCGGATACGTACTTCGTGGTCGCCCACTTCCACTACGTCATCTTCGGCACCGTCGTATTCGCCATGTTCGCCGGCTTCTACTTCTGGTGGCCCAAGTGGACCGGCAAGATGCTCAACGAACGCCTGGGCAAGATCCACTTCTGGCTCCTGTTCTTCGGCTTCCACGGCACCTTCCTGATCCAGCACTGGCTGGGCGTGCTCGGTATGCCGCGCCGCTACGCCGACTACCTGGTGGAAGACAACTTCACCGCGATGAACCAGTTCTCCACCATCGCCTCCTTCGTCCTCGGTGCTTCGATGATTCCGTTCTTCTGGAACGTGTACATCACCTGGCGCCATGGCAAGAAGGTTGAAGTGGACGATCCCTGGGGCTTCGGTGGCTCGCTCGAGTGGGCGACATCCTGCCCGCCGCCGCGCCACAACTTCACTTCGCTGCCCCGGATCCGTTCGGAGCGTCCGGCCCTGGACCTGCACCACCCCGAGCTGCAGCAGCACGTCACTGACGATTCCGCCGCTGCCAAGGTATTCGGCCCCGGCGACCGGAAGGAAAAGGTCTAATGAAGGTTGAGACTAAGCTCTTTGCTTACATGACGCCGTTCTTCATCGTCGTCGGTGTTGTCTACGGCTACCTGGTCGAGTGGACGGAACCCGTTGGGTATCTGGCACTCTTCCTCACCGGTGGTATGTCCGGCATGATCGCCTACTACATCGGCTTCACCGGCAAGCGGATTGGGCCCCGCCCCGAGGACCGCCTCGACGCCGAGATCCACGAGGGTTCCGGCGAGCAGGGCTTCTTCAGCCCCTGGAGCTGGTGGCCCCTGCTGCTGGGTGCCTCCGCAGCTATCGGCTTCCTGGGCATGGCAGTGGGCTGGTGGATCCTGTACATCGGTGCCGGCCTCGCCGTCGTCGCACTGGTTGGCTGGGTCTTCGAATACAGCCGCGGAAACCACGCCCACTAGGGCAGGCATTAGCAACAACATACGAAGGTAGGACCCGCAGGAAACTGCGGGTCCTACCTTTTTGTGTGCCGGTGCGGCGGCGGGCAGGCGGTGAGGCACGACCGGTGTGGGGGAGCGGCGGCCCGTCCTGAGCCCCGGGGGAGTGGTGGACGGCGGCAAGCCGGTATTCTGGGACGGCAGCAGTTTTCCCAGCCGAAGGGGCAGAGTCGAAGCATGCGTAGTAACGGTCTTCCTGCCCGTCCGGGATGCCTGCGGTGAGTAACCGCCGGCTGCGCCTGATTACCGAGGGCATCGACCCTGCCGCGGGCGTTGCCAAGCACGTACAGCTCCAAGGCATCCTGCGCCGGTTTGTCGAAACGCATGCCGGGGCAGGGGAGATCATTCCGTCGGAACGGGAGCTCTCCGAGCACTTCGCCGTAGCCCGGATGACCATCCGGCAGGCAGTCGACGCGCTGGTTGCCGACGGCGTCCTGGAGCGCGTCGTCGGGCTGGGCACCTACGTCGCCCGCCCGAAGATGGACCTGCAGGTACAGCTGACCTCCTACTCGGAGGAAATGCACCGCCGCGGCATGGTCCCGGACGCCCATGTCCTCAGCTTCGAACAGATCGGCGCCTCACAGCTGGTCGCACGTGAACTCCAGATCGAACCGGGCCAGCCGGTGATCCGCTTCCGCCGGCAGCTGCTGGCCGACAGTGAGCCGATGAGCGTCGACGAAAACTTCATCCCGGCCCACTACGTTCCCGGCATCCTCGAGGAGGAGCCGCCTACATCGCTCTACAACGTGCTGAGCGAACGCTACGGACTGGTCATGGAGTGGGGCGAGGACACCATCGAGGCGACGGCAGCCTCTGCTTCCATCGCGCGCCTGCTCAACGTGGAGCTCGGCGCTCCGGTGCTGAAGATCCAGCGCCACGCGTACGTGTCGCGGGCGATGGTGGATTATTCGGTGTCTTATTACCGCGCCGACCGTTACAAGCTCTGGGTGCCGCTCCAGCGTCCCGGAGTGCGTACTCCGCGTTCATACCACCCGCACCGGCACCCAAACGCCTGAGACCCCCCCGGGAGCCTGCTGCGCCCCGGTTAGACCCCACTGCAGGAAGAGGAACACCACTATGGTCACCATTCGGATGTACAAGCGCGACGACGCGGGGGTGCTCCATTTCCGGGAAGCACTCTATGACGAGGATGACGGGCAGCTGATGCTGACCTCCGGGCCGGTGGGCTACGAAGGGTCAGCCAAGGTCCAGGACGTGGCGCCGGAGGCCGCCGAAGATCTGCTGCACGCCTTCGCCGTGGCCTCGGAAGAGGACGGTTACGAGGACATCCAGCCCGCAGACCAGCACTGGGTGATTGTCCAGTACGCGCTCAAGACCGCGACGGGGACCGAGCGGGACCGGTACCTCGAACACAAGGCCACCCAGGCCATCACCTCCTACTTCCTGTGGCGGGGACTGGGCGAGGTGGACCACACGGAGTTCGCGCCGCACAGGCTCAATATCTACTGCCTGGTCCCGGACGTGAAAAAGGCAGTGGCCGGGCTGAAGGTGGTGCTGCGGGATCCGCTGCTGGACTTCACCAAGCTGACCATCGGTTCGGCGCCCGTGTCGGACCCGGCGGCACTGAAGCAGCGCTACCCGCTTCCCGCGAAACGCCCGTTCACCCTGGCATAGCGGATCCCCCCGGCCGTGCCCCCAGAACTGGCACCGCAGGACCGGGGGAGCGGAAGCAAGACATAACAGAAGGGCCCGACCGGATCATCCGGTCGGGCCCTTCTGTTATGTACGGTTGCTCAGTTACCGCTGTTCGATCGATGCCTGGTCGTCGGCCTTGGCCTCAACCTCGGCAGGCGATTCGTGGTGGTGCGCATTCTCGAGTTCGGAAGGCGTCACCGGTGCGACACGGTCTTCGAAGAAGAAGTGCGACAGCTTGGCGCGGCGCTTTTCCTTTCCGGAGATCTTGCCGTTGGCGTCCGGCTGGGCCGGGATCACCTTGTGCGAGTCGAAGTCCACCAGGCGGTAGCGCTTGTACTCGTCCAGCGGCTCATGGACCTCGATGTACTCACCGTGCGGGAGACGGACAATGCGTCCGCTCTCAACACCGTGCAGGACAATCTCGCGGTCCTTGCGCTGCAGCGCCAGGGCGATGCGGCGGGCGATGATGAAGCCCAGGACCGGACCAACGAAGAACAGTACCCGCAGCCAGTACGTCACATCGTTCAGTGACACGTGGAAGTGGGTGGCAATGAGGTCCGAGCTGGCGGCTGCCCACATCACGCAGTAGAACGTGATGCCTGCGACGCCGACGGCGGTCCGGTACGGAGCATTGCGCGGGCGGTCCAGCAGGTTGTGGACACTCTTGTCCTTGGTCAGCCAGGCTTCGATCCACGGCCACGTGAACAGCAGCGTGAAGACGAGGCCTGCAGGGCCCAGGGCGGGCAGCAGCACGTTCAGCGAGAGCGTGTTGTCACCCCACGGGAACGGAATGACCCACTCCAGCGGGAACGCGCCGATGAAGCCGGGCATCAGGCGCAGGGCGCCGTCGACCCAACCGATGTACCAGTCAGGCTGGGTACCGGCGGACACGGGGGAGGGATCGTAGGGACCGTAGTTCCAGATCGGGTTGATCGTGAAGAAGCCCGCAATGATCGCGATGATGCCGAAGACGATGAAGAAGAAGCCACCGGCCTTCGCTGCGTAGACCGGGCCCACCGGGTAGCCGACAACATTGTTGTTGGTCCGGCCCGGACCGCGGAACTGGGTGTGCTTGTGAATGACCACCATAAAGAGGTGGATGGCAATCATCAGCAGGATCAGCGCCGGCACCAGGAGGATATGCAGCATGTACAGACGGCCGATGATCGCGGTACCCGGGAACTCACCACCGAAGAGGAAGAAGCTGATGTACGTACCAACCACCGGAACCGACTTGATCACACCATCGATGATGCGCAGGCCGTTGCCGGAGAGCAGGTCATCGGGGAGGGAGTAGCCGGTGAAGCCAGCCGCGAGGGACAGGATCAGCAGGACGCCGCCCACCACCCAGTTGAGTTCACGGGGCTTGCGGAAGGCGCCGGTGAAGAAGACGCGGAGCATGTGCACCGAGACGGCTGCGACGAACAGCAGGGCCGACCAGTGGTGCACCTGGCGCATAAAGAGGCCGCCGCGGACATCGAAGGAGATGTTCAGGGAGGACTCGTAGGCCACGGACATTTCCACGCCGCGCAGGGGCACGTAGCTGCCTGCGTAGTGTGTTTCGGCCATGGACGGGTCGAAGAAGAACGTCAGGAACGTTCCGGTCAGCAGCAGGATGACGAAGCAGTACAGCGCGACTTCACCGAACATAAAGGACCAGTGGTCAGGGAAGACCTTGCGGCCGAATTCCTTGACCATGGCGGAACCGCTGACCCGGGAGTCAACGAAGTTCGTGATGCGGCCCAGACGGGTTTTGGCCTCGTACGGGGTGGCAGAGGGAACACTCATGGTTAGCCACGCTCCCAGTAGCTCGGTCCGACAGGTTCGTGGAAGTCGCTCTGGGCGACCAGGTAGCCTTCGTCATCGACGGCGATCGGCAGCTGGGGCAGCGCGTGCCCCGCCGGACCGAAGATGACCTTGCATTCCTGCGTCACGTCGAAGGTCGACTGGTGGCAGGGGCACAGAAGGTGGTGCGTCTGCTGCTCGTAGAGGGCAACAGGGCAGCCGACGTGCGTGCAGATCTTGGAGTAGGCGACGATGCCGTCCACTGCCCAGTCCTCGCGCCCGGGGGACGGGTTAAGGTCCTCGGGGTTCAGGCGCATCAGCAGGACGACGGCCTTGGCCTTTTCCTCCAGCTTGTGCTCGGGCAGGTCGTTCAGGCCATCGGGGATGACGTGGAAGGCCGAGCCCAGGGTGACATCCGAAGCCTTGATGGCCGTGCCGCTGGGATCGCGCGTCAGGCGGGTGCCCTCTTTCCACATGGTGTGGCGGAGGGTGTTGCCCGGAAGCGGACCCAGGTCGCGGAAGACGGCGATAGCCGGCAGCGGTGCCAGGATCATGGCGCCGAGGAGGGTGTTGCGGATCAGCGGACGGCGCTTGATGCCCGTTTCCTCGATGATGTCCCCAACCATCTTCTCGGCAATGACGCGGTCCTCTTCGGGACGGATTTCATGCCGTTCTTCCACGATTTCGTGGTCCGGCATAAGCGTCTTGGCCCAGTGGACAATGCCGACGCCGATGCCAAGCATGGCGAAGGCGGTGCCCAGTCCCAGGAGGATGTTCTGCAGCCGCAGCTCGGCGATGCTGGCATCGTCCAAGTGGATGCTGAAGTATCCGATGAAAAATACGATGGTGCCGATGATCGACACGATGAACAGGCTCGCCACCTGCCGCTCCGCCCGCTTTTCGGCGCGGGGGTTTGTGTCGGCTAGACGAGGGCGGTGTGGGGGAAGTCCCGGATCCTGGAACTTCTCCTCATCTCCCTGGCCAGCCGTAGCGACGGTGCCCGAGGTGTTCGGACTGCCGTGACTATGGTCGCCCATGATCCCCCTCATCCTTCTCTGAAAACTGCATTTATAGACCTATATGTAACTGTGATGTCACCCGTGGAGGTGAGCGCGGCTGTGGCTAGGAAGACCGGGAGGTCAACCAGATGGTGAAAGCGATGATGATTCCCAGACCAGCGGTCCAGATGAACAGACCCTCGGATACCGGACCCAGGGAGCCCAGCTGGGCTCCACCGGGGGAGCCGCTGGACTCGATGTCCTTCAGGAACGTGATGATGTCCTGCTTGTCTTCGGGGGTGATGTTGGTGTCGCTGAAGACAGGCATGTTCTGCGGACCCGTGACCATGGCCTCGTAGATGTGCTTTTCGCTGACGCCGTCCAGGCTCGGAGCGAACTTGCCGCGCGTCAGTGCGCCACCGGCGGCGGCGGCGTTGTGGCACATGGCGCAGTTCACGCGGAAGAGCTCGCCGCCGTTGGCGGATGCTTCTTCATCGGAGGTGTCGGCCTCAAGGTGTTCCGAGTCCGGAACGGAGGGGCCGGCACCAAGGCTGGAGACGTAGGCGGCCAGTTCAGCGGTCTGCTCGTCGTCGAACTGGACGGGCTTCTCCTGGGCCTGGGGGCCCTGCATGGCCATCGGCATACGGCCGGTTCCGACCTGGAAGTCGACCGACGCTGCGCCGACGCCTACCAGGGAGGGGCCGTTTTCCGTACCGGTGGCTTCAATGCCGTGGCACGTTGCACAGTTGGCGACGAACAGCTTCTCGCCCTCGTTGACGTCTTCGGCAGTGTACGTGGTGGTTGCAGCCTGGGCCTGGTTGGCTCCGTTGGCTACGGCATAGAGACCACCCGTAACGAGGAGTCCCAGCAGCAGCAGCGCGACTGCTGCGAGGGGATGGCGCCGCCTTTGCGATAGTGCCTTCACTTCGTAGTTCCTAACTTATGTGGTCTTTGGGAAACAGGTGCCACTTTGAAGTATTTCGTGGGGGTGCGGGTCCTCAAGCAGTGTTACTTGAGGAAGTAAATGATGACGAACAGGGCAATCCAGACCACATCAACGAAGTGCCAGTAGTACGAAGTTACGATCGCCGAGGTTGCTTCGAAGTGTCCGAAGCGCTTGGCGGCGTAGGCACGGCCGATGATGAAAAGGAACGCGATCAGGCCGCCGGTCACGTGCAGGCCGTGGAAACCGGTGGTCAGGTAGAACGCGGAACCGTAGGAGTTCGACGAGAGGGATACACCTTCAGAGACGAGCATGGCGTATTCGTAGGCCTGTACGGAGACGAAAATCGCTCCGAGTACGAAGGTCAGCAGGAACCACTCAGTCATGCCCCAGCGGGAAAGCTTCAGGAGCCCTCCGGTGCGGCGTGCCTGAAGACGTTCTGCGGCGAAGACGCCAGCCTGGCAAGTGAAGGAACTGGAAACAAGGATCACCGTGTTCACGAAAGCGAACGGGACGTTCAGCTTCTCGGTCTCCATGGCCCACAGGTCGCTCGAGGTCGAGCGAAGGGTGAAATACATGGCGAAGAGAGCAGCAAAGAACATCAGTTCGCTGGAGAGCCACACCACGGTTCCTACGGAAACCATATTGGGGCGGTTCAGCGTGGGGTGAGCCGGGGTACTGGGGGCATGGGTCGCTGTTGTCACATAGACATTATGGCGGTAAAACTGCCCAGTTCTCCAACAGATCAGGGCCAACGGCGCGTCCCCAGCCGACCCCGCCGCCCCGGATCCCTGTATTGGCGCGGAAATAGCCGTCCCAGAAAGAAATCAGCATTTTCTACGAATCGTAGATAACCTAGGGTGTGTGACTACGATTCCGAGTTCCGGTGACACCTGGCCGAGCCTGATTACCGCGCTGATCAGCCGCGAAAACCTCTCCACCGAGCAGACCCGCTGGGCCATGTCCACCATCATGGCGGGCAACGCCACCGACTCGCAGATTGCGGGGTTCCTGGTCGCCCTGCGGGCCAAGGGCGAGACCGTGGACGAGCTCACCGGGCTGGTCGAGGCAATGGTCGCCAGCGCGCGGCCCATCAACATTCCGGGAGAGACCCTGGATATTGTGGGCACCGGGGGAGACCGGCACAACACCGTGAACATCTCCTCCATGGCGGCACTGGTATGTGCCGGGGCGGGGGCGAAGGTGGTTAAGCACGGTAACCGTGCGGCGTCGTCGGCCTCGGGGTCCGCGGACGTGATTGAGGCGCTGGGGGTCCGGCTGGACCTGTCCGTCGACCGGGTGGCACAGGCCGCCGTTGAGGCCGGGATCACCTTCTGCTTCGCCCAGGTCTTTCATCCGTCCATGCGCTTTGCCGCCGTGCCCCGCCGCGAGATGGGCGTGGCCACGGCCTTCAACTTCATGGGGCCGCTGACCAATCCGTCCAATCCCAGTGCCTCCGCCATCGGCGTCGCCGACGCCCGCCTGGCGCCGCTGATGGCCGGCGTACTGGCCCGGCGCGGGGTGCGGGCCCTGGTGTTCCGCGGCGGTGACGGCCTGGACGAGATGACGACCACCGGTGTCTCCACTGTCTGGGAGGTCCGTAACGGCACCGTAGAGGAGTCCGTAGTGGATCCCCTGGATCTCGGGATCAGCCGGGCCACGCTGGAGGACCTGCGGGGCGGTGACGCCGCCGCTAATGCCGCGGTGGTGCGCAGCGTGCTGGCGGGGGACAAGGGGCCGGTACGTGACGCCGTCGTGCTGAACGCGGCCGCAGCCCTGGTGGCGCTGGACCGGGATGCCGACGGGCCGCTGACCGACCGCCTCGCCCGCGGACTTGTCCGTGCGTGTGACGCGATCGACAGCGGTGCCGCCCAGGCCGCGCTGGACCGGTGGGTGGCCGTCACCCAGTAAGCGGGTCCGGGCCGCCGGCAGTGGTCAGCGGATGCGACTAGCTGTCGAAGCCGAGCGAAAAAGCTGCGTCGAGGTCGTGCTGGGAGTAGGCACGGAAGGCAATCTGCGTGGTGGTGCCGATGACGCCGTCGACCTTGGACAGGCGGTTGGCAATTGCGTCGGCCAGGTCCTCGTGCCGCTGCACCCGGGCGATGGCGATCAGGTCGTATTCACCGGTCACGGAGTAGACCTCGCTGATGCCGTCGATCTCGGAGATTTCCTCCGCGCATTCCGGGATCCTGGCGGAGTCGGTCTGGATGAGTACAAAAGCGGTGATCATGGCGGGGCCTTCCTAAACGCGGTGGTGTCGACTGCTGCTCTCTTTGAGCCTAGTGGATGGAACGGTGCCGGCGGCCGGAAATCACGGTCCACACCAGGCGCTGGCCCAGCAGAAACACGCCCAGCACCACGAGGGTGACCATCTGGAAGCTGACGGCGGTTCCACCCCCGGCCAGTGCGCGGAGGCCCAGGCCGGCGGCGACGGTTCCCAGCCAGATGATGGTGCCTGCAGGCCACAGCTGCGCCGGACGGCGCCAGGCGCGCATGGCCCCCCACGAGAGCAGGCAGGCGATGAGGAACGGCAGTGCGGTGGCGAGGATGCCGGGTACGGTCAGGCCATGTTCGTGACTTTGCCGGCCGAGGGCGGCAAAAACGATGATGAGGACGAGGTCCAGCCCCAGCACTGCCGGCCATCGTGCGGCGTTGACGGTGTTGGCGGCGGGGGTGGCGGACGGTGCGGCAATTCGGGTCACGGAGAGTCCTCCGGTGCGGTAAGGGTGCGGTTTTCGCGGACGTAGGGGCCGAGGAGTTCCCGAACACGGTCCTCGACCATCTCCGGCCCGGTGCCCGATTCCAGCAGCCGGGTGGACGAATGCACGATGGCGTTGATGAGTTCGGCCGTCACCAGCGGATCCGGAACGCCCATCGCGGTCAGCGTCTCCACCAGCGGAGTGAGCAGCTGGCGGTGCATCATGGCACTTTGGTTGTCGAGTTCCTCGCCCGGGGCGACGGCGGCCAGCGCGTTCCCGACGGCGTGCTCACCCTCCGCCACCAGGCGGATGTTCGTGAGCACGTAAGCCATGATGCGGTCAGCGGGTTCCGGCTCCGCATCCATTGCTTCCCGCACCCGCTGCGTCCAGCGCGGGAAAACATCCAGCACCAGGGCATGGAGGAGGTCCTGGCGGGACTTGTAGTACTGGTAGGCGCTCGGACGGGCAAGGCCCGCCAGCGCAGCCACGTCGGCCATGCTGGGGGCCTCGCCGGTGCGGGCCAGGAGGGTGCGTGCCGCGTCCAGCAGCGCCCGCTGCTGTGCCGCCCGGTGTTCGGCCACCGTGGGCGCAGTGATTCGGGGCACTTATGGCCTCCTGTTCGTGCTCTGGCTAGCTTGAGAGGCGTCCATCCACCATCTCGACGACGCGGTCGCAGTGGTGCAGGACGTCATGATCGTGCGTCACCATAACTGTAGCAACGCCGCGCTCATGGGTTTCCCGGGCGAGCAGGGCAACCACTTCCTGGCTGCGGGCGCGGTCCAGTGCGGCGGTCGGCTCATCCACCAGCAGCAGCGACGGCCGGTTCACGAGTGACCGCGCAATCCCGACCCGCTGGCGCTCCCCGCCGGAGAGTTGGTCGGGGCGGCTGCGGGCCTTGTGCTCCATGCCTACGGCCGCGAGGAGTTCCAGGGGATCGAGAGTGTCCCGGGAGCCCGCAAGCTTCTGTATCAGGCGCAGCTGTTCGGCGGCATTCAGTGCCGGAATCAGGTTCCCGGACTGGAACACGAAGCCGATCTCCTGCAGGCGGAACCGCGCCCGGGCTGCTTTGCTGAGCGAGCCAAGGTCCACGTTGTTCACCCGGACGGTCCCGGAATCAGGGGTGGTGAGGGCTCCGGCCACGGCCAGTAGGCTGGACTTTCCGGCCCCGGACGGGCCGACGACGGCTACCATCTCGCCCGGCCGGACGCTGAGGGAGACGTTATCCAGGGCCTGAACCGTGCTCTCGCCGTCGCCCAGGGCTAGGTTGGCCGACTCGACCAGCAGTCCGCCGGTACGCGTGCCGGCATTGCGTTTTTCGGTTGCGGTGCTCATCTCTGTCCTCCAAGGGCTGCCAGGGGATCTACGCGGGAAATCCGGACGATGGCCAGGGCGGCGCCCACCAAACCCAGGGTGATCGTCAGGACCGTGGCCGTCAGGATGGGAGTGGCCTCAAGGGCGAAGGGCATGGCCGTACCTCCCAGTCCGGCACCCATGGCGAGGCCGGCCAGTATGCCGACGATGGTGGAGGCGACCAGGATGATGGCCGCCTGGAGCAGCCCGTCACGCAGCAGGTATCCGGTGGAGGCGCCCACGGCGCGCAGCACCGCGAGTTCATGCTTCCGCTGGATGGTCCAGACCGTGAAGAACGCGCCCACCACGAGGGCACAGATGGCGTACAGGAAGATCTGGATCATTTCCAGGGTCATGGTTTCGGCGGAGTAGCCGGGGGAGGCGTTGAAGGATTCCGCCCGGGTCGAGGTGACTGTTCCGGCGGCTTCATCTCCGGCGGCGAAATCGATCTCCACACCGTCGGCTGCCTTCAGGGCAATGGTGCTGGCGGTGTCGAAGTCGACGCCGGACACGGTATCAGCAGTCGGTGCCCCGGGGGCACTCTGTCCGCTGGCCAGATACTGCCAGGTGTCCAGCGGCAGGTAGGCCAGGTCAACGTGCCCGAAGGTCTCCTGCCCGTCGGTGTAGCCCACGACGGTCAGTTCGACGCCGATCCGTTCCAGGGTGACGACGTCGCCGATGTCCAGGCCTTCGTCGGCGGCGGTGGCGGAAACGACGATCTCGTCGGGGGCGGCAATGCTGCGGCCTTCACCGACCGTCGGCGCCAGGAGGGAACCGTCCTCGATCCCGAACAGCGCCAGGTCCACCTGGGTGCCGTTGCCGGTGGTGCCGTTCATCATGGCGGTGCCCATCAGGGCGGACTCCGCGACGCCGGGCTGTTCGGCCCACACCGCAGCCTGGTGCTCGTCCACCACACTGCGGGAGAAAGCATTGTCGGTTTTGGTGCCTTCATTGAAGGCAAAGGCGGTTGCCGGCATGGCCTTCAGACCGGACACGCCGTCGTTAACGAGTCCGGAGGACAGACCGGACAGCAGGACCATAAGTACGGCAATGAGCGCGACGACGCCACCCATCAATCCGAACCTGGCCCGGGCAAAGCGCAACTCGCGCAGCGCTAGGAACATCGGAACCCCTTGATTGAATCGGAACGTTGCCAACACGGTGTTGGTAACATACCAACATAATGTCAGAAAGAGTCGCCGGGGTGAAATGCGCACCCTGCACTTGCCGGGGCCGGGGGGTGGCTGACATAGATGCAGTTCGTCTGCTGTGCTTGTTCCATGCCCAGGCATGGAACTTCGGCACGCGGCTCCGGACGTCCGGCCCGATGGTGGAGGTACGTGCGTCGGCTGGGCATAGTGGTGCTGCTGGTGCTGATTTTTGAATACGTCGTCCTGCCGCAGCTGGTGGGCGCCGACAATGTGCTCCGGTCACTGGTCCGGTTGCCGCTGATCGTGCTCGTCGGGGCCGTGTGCCTGGAAGTGGGCTCCTGGCTCAGCTACAGCGCCCTGACACGGGTCGTGCTGCCCGGCACCTCGCGGCCCTCTTATTTCACGCTGGTACGGATCGACCTGTGCGACACCGCCGTCAACCATGTGGTCCCGGGTGGGGGGACGACGTCGGCCGCAGCCCGGTTCCGGCTGCTGACCCTGGCCGGGACGCCGCCACAGGATGCGCTCAGCGCCGCCACCATCCAGGTTCTGGGTGCGAACCTGGTGCTCGGCGCCTTGTTCGGGCTGGGGTTGCTGTCCATGCTGGGGAAGGTGAATACGAGCCGCGACTACGCGGCCGCCGGGATAGTGGTGCTGGTGCTTTTCGCAGCGGTGGTGGCGCTGCTGACCATCCTGGACCGGCACCTGCAGGGGGCGGTGCGCACAGCGCGCGCGGTGGCGCGGGCGGTTCCGGGGCTCCATGAGGACTCCGCCGAGAGGTTTGTCCGGACGGTGGCAGATGAAACACGGATGTTCCGTGCCCACCCGCGCCGGCTGCTGGCCGGGATCTCACTGGCAACACTGCGGTGGATCCTCGATGCCGCCTGCCTGTGGGTGTTGCTGGCCGCGTTCGGCCACGTGCTGGGGCCGGGCGAGCTGCTGGTGGCTTATTCGCTGGCGGGGCTGGTGGCGATGGTTCCGCTGACCCCCGGTGGGGTGGGCCTGGTGGAAGGGCTGCTGGTGCCTACGCTGGCGGGCTTCGGAACGCCGTCGGGCATCGCGGTCCTGGGCGTCCTGTCGTGGCGGATCATCCAGTTTTGGCTGCCGATCCCGGTGGGGGCGCTGGCCTATCTGTCACTGCGATTTGGGGTGCTGCGCCACGAACACCGCAGACGCCGGGAGATAGTCCTCACCGGCGCCCGCGGTGCCGCGGCTCAGCAGGCGGGCACTCAGGACCAGATGTCGTCCCCGCGCAGCGTGGCGTCGGCGCCGCCGTCGGTGTAGATGGTCTGTCCCGTGGTGTGGGTGTTCTCCTCGGAGGTCAGCCAGACCAGGAGACGGGCGATGACCTCCGGTTCGGAGTGGCCGTTCAGCGGCATGGGCACATTGGCATCCACCATGGCCCGTCCCTCAGGAGTGGACAGCAGGTCGCGCGTCATGGCGGAGGTCACGGTGCCGGGTGCCACGGCGTTCAGCGGGATGCCGGCGCCGGCAAAGGCGGGGCTGATGCTCTCGCGGCGGACCCAGCGGCTCAGGGCACGCTTGCTGGAGGGGTAGTTCAGGTAGCCGGTCTGGGGACCGGCGTCGGCGAGCTCCTGGCCGATCCGCAGGGCTTCCTCTTCGTTGCCGGCGAGCATGGCGTCGACGAGTTCGGGGGAGTTGGCCTGCAGGCTGGCCATGGAGCTGACGACGGCGGCGCGGGGTGCGCTGCTCTTCGCCAGGGTCGGAGCCAGTTCGGTCAGGAAATCGGTGACGCCGAAGAAGTTCACGGCAACGGTGATCGGGGCGGGGGCGGAGATGCCGGCGCAGGCGATCACGGCGTCGACGTTGCCACCGGCAAGTTCAATAGCTTTGGCGACGGCGGCGGAGCGGCCCTCGGGCTTGCTGAGGTCCGCTTCGACGTCGGCGTTGCGCAGGTCGACACCGATGACGGTGTTGCCGCGCTCCTTCAGGATGGCGGCGGTGGCTGCTCCGATGCCTGAAGCTGATCCGGTCACAATATAGGTTCTAGTCATGTTTACAGTGTAGACCTGTCAGGCCTGCCGGTGGGCTTCAGTGGAGCAGTTGCTGCCAGTCCGCGGGCACCCGGTCGGCGGGACCGGGAACGGACTGCCCGAACGGATGGTGTGCGGGCGGGGCCAGTTCCGGTCCGGCGAAGACCGAGGAATCCGCGTAGTTCCAGAACCAGTCCTCGCCGGGCTCGAAGCTCCGGATCACGGGGTGTCCGGTCTGCTGCTCGTGCAGGGTCGCGTGTTGCCCGGGGGAGCTGTCGCAGCAGCCGATGTGCCCGCATTCGGCGCACCGCCGTAGGTGGTACCACCACCCCTGGAGCTGGTCGCATTCCACGCAGCCGGGACCGCTGGGCGGTACTTCCTGGTTGATGCCGGGCAGGGGATCCATAAGGGTGCTCCTTCCGTGTTGCACAGCTGTCGGTGCGCCGGCGGAACTGCCGGCTCCGTGCACTCCACGCTAGCCATCCGGCCGGCCCGCCAACAGGTGCAAGGTTTCCGGTGGCGCCTGACGACCTGCAGATGGTGTCCCCTTAGAGGGATGCCGCCCGGCGTTGCAGCACCTCGCGTTCGCGGAGGTTCTTGGCGAGGCGTGCGGCGGTGGTGAATTCCGCACGGGCTTCGTCGGTCCGGCCCAGGCGCGCGAGCAGTTCGGCGCGCACACTGGGCAGCAGGTGGGACCCGGACAGCGTTCCCTCCAGGCCATTCACGATGGCGAGGCCCGCCTCGGGGCCGGTGGCCATCGATACCGCTACGGCACGGTTGAGTTCGACCACCGGGCCGGGGGAAATGCGTGCCAGCGCTTCGTAGAGGACCACAATGCGCGGCCA
Source organism: Arthrobacter sp. zg-Y877 (assembly GCF_030373105.1). NCBI lineage: Bacteria > Bacillati > Actinomycetota > Actinomycetes > Micrococcales > Micrococcaceae > Arthrobacter > Arthrobacter sp. zg-Y877. The sequence continues at coordinate 549,028 of NZ_JAUCPU010000001.1, read as the reverse complement.
GTCGGTGTCGTCGGCGCGGGCGGCGGTGGCATGGCATTCGGCGATGGCCGCCTGCAGGGCGTAGCTGCCCCGGGCTCGGCCCAGTCCGCCCGCCAGACGGTCGGCGCGGGCCAGTGATGCCCGGCCCCGCTCTATCTGTGCCCGGTCCCAGCGGGTGCGGTCCTGGTCCGCCAGCAGGACCGGACCGCCGTCGGGACCCGAGCGGGCAGCGAAGCGCGAGGCGGAGAACTCCATCAGGGCGACCAGGGCATGTGCTTCCGGTACCCGCGGAATAAGACCGGTGAGGATCCGCCCGATCCGCAGTGCCTCGGCTGCAAGGGCCGGACGGGTCCAGGTCTCTCCGGTGGTTGCCGCGTACCCCTCGGTGAACATCAGGTAGATGACGTGCAGGACGCCGCGCAGCCGCGGCGTCCATTCATTGGGTTCGGGCGGCTCAAAGGGAACCCGGGCGGCGGCAAGGGTTTTCCTGGACCGGACAATGCGCTGCTGGACCGTGGCCACCGGCACCAGGAACAGCCGGGCTATCTCCTCGGTGCTGAGCGAGCCCACCACCCGCAGCGTCAGTGCTATCTGCGCTTCGGTGGAAAGCACCGGATGACAGGCGGTGAAGAGCAGCCGGAGCACGTCGTCCGGCAGTGGGTCCCACTCCGGGGCGGCCTCGTCCTGAATCCCGCGTGCCAGCAGTTCGTAGCGGTCCTGCAGCAGGCCGGCCCGCCGCCACCTGTCAATGGCCCGCCGTTTAGCCACGGTAGTGATCCAGGCGCCGGGGTTGCGGGGAATGCCTGTCCGGCTCCAGGCGACCAGCGCGTCGGCGACGGCGTCCTGCGCCGCGTCTTCGGCCAGGCCGACGTCGCCGGTCACCCGTGCCAGGGCGGCAACAATCCGGGCCCCTTCGATGTGCCAGAGCGCATCGACCCGACCCCTGACTGCTGCAGGCTGGTCCACGGCTACCTGTTTTCTACTTGTTTTCCGCGTTCAGCTTCTCTTCTTCCTGCCGCCACAGCTCTTCCTTCTGGATGTATTCGTTGTCCGCAAAGTCGGCGAAATCGGACGCTTCCGTCACACGGCGGACTTCCAGCTTCGATCCGGGACCCAGCGGGCAGCGGCGGGCCCACTCGGCGGCTTCCTCGCGGGAGCCCACCTGCACAATCCAGAACCCGTTGAAAAGCTCGTGGGTTTCGCCGTAGGGGCCGTCGGTGATCAACGGCGGATCCTCGGCAAAGTCCACCACGAATGCGCTGCCTTCGGAGATATCCGCCAGGCCTTCACCGCCCAGCATGACGCCGGCATTGATCATGGATTCGTTGTAGGCGCCCATCTGGTTGATGATCTGCTCGAAGGGGATGTCCTTGGAGGCTTTCACTGCCTCGTCGGTGGCCCGCATGGTGAACATGTACTTCATGGCACTCTCCTTGCTGTCTGATTCCTGGAAGGTGCTGCTGCGCCTCCTACTATGACGTCGAGCGGGCAGGATGAATATCGACAGCGCGCAAAAAATCTTTTCCTTCTGGCTGCCTGAGGGCCCGGGCGGAACTATTGCGCGAGCTCCCAGATATGGCCGTCCGGGTCCTGGAAGCTGGCGGTACGGGGACCCCACGGCCGGTCCATCGGCCCGTTAAGCAGCCGCACCCCGCGCCGGACAAGGTTCTCGCACAGGGCGTCGACGTCCCGGACCGGAACGGTCAGCTGGAAGCGGCAACCGGCTCCGGCGCCGCCCACCTCAGCGGGAGCGATCAATTCGGGCGCAGCCGTCGTCACCAGGAGGTTGACGAGGACGTCGCCGAACTTAAAAACCACCGAGTCCTCGTCTTCGAAGATCACTGGAAGGCCAAGGATGTCCTGGTAGAAGTACTTCGCGGCGGCAGTATCCTCGACGAACATCGTGACGGCGGCGATGCCTGTGGCCCATGGCTGCATGCGAAACTCCTCTGTCTGGCTGCGATGCTCCATGCGGCACGGTAACTTCACCGGGGCCGGCACGCAACGGGCAGCGGAGGCCCGGTGGTTCCCGAAGTTCCCTGTGCGGACGACGGCGTTGTCCGCACCCGATTGCGCCCGGCCTTCCGGGCCGGGAGGCGGGGTTCTACAGTGTGGTGCATGGCCGTGATTCAGGTGCGCCTCCTGGGGCAGCCGTCAATCGAGTGCCCGGCCGGTGACGGGAGGCAGCCCCGTGGCCGGAAGGGCTGGGGGCTGCTCACTTACCTGCTGCTGCACCGCACTCCCACACCGCGCGGCCAGCTCGCCGCGATGCTGTTCCCCGATGCCGGGGATCCACTCGGGGCCCTGCGCTGGCACCTGTCGGACCTGCGCCGCGTGCTGGGTCCCGGCTCGGTGCTGCAGGGCGATCCGCTGATCCTGCGGCTGCCGCCGTCATCGTCCTGCGACGCCGACACCGCCACACCCTGGTCGGCGGACACCCCGTCCGCCGAACTGCTCGAGCGGCTGGAGTTCGCTGACTGTCCCGGTTTCGATACCTGGCTGACCGTGGAACGCCACCGGCTGCGGCACTTCGTCGAAACAGCGGCCTACGAAAGGGGCTTGGCTGCCCTCGCCGACGGCAATACCGGAAGTGCCGTGAAGTTCGCCGCGCAGGCCGTCAGCCTGGACCTGCTCAACGGGGACTTCCACGCCCTGCTTGTCCGCGCCCTCCTGGCCGGCGGGGACCGCAGCGGAGCCCGGGAGCAAGCCGCCCGGTGCACCCGCCTTTTTGCCGAACACCTTGGTCTGGGCATGCCCGCTGAAGTCCAGCAGGCACTGGCCGCCCCGGATGTCAGGATCAGCGCCCTGCCAGCCACCGGCGTCGCGGTCAGGTCCTACCTGGAAGCGGCCGCGTCCTGCCTCGCCGCCGGTGCCACCGCATCCGCACTGGCGCACCTGCGGGTGGCCGGCGGCCTGGCCGAACGGACCGGGGACCGCCAGCTGCAGGCCGAGGCGCTTCTGGCCCTCGCCGGCGCCCTGATCCACGGTGCCGGCGGCCGCGGCGCCGAGGTCGCCGACCTCCTGCACCGCGTGGTGGCACTCTCCGGGCCGGACGGCAGCCCTGCCGTGCAGGCGGCCGCGTACCGGGAACTGGGATTCCTCGCCGTGCAGCGCGGCTTTCCGGCGAGCGCGCTTCGCTGGCTGGACCGGGCGTTGGCGACGGCGGCGGGACTGGCGGACGAAACGGCCAGGGTGTTGGGCGTCCGCGGCATGCTGGCCACCGATACCGCTGACTATCCCGCAGCCGCCGATGCGCTGGGCAGATCGGCGGGATTGAGCACCGGCAACCACCGGCAGGAGGTGTTTGCGCATGCCATGCTGGGCCGGCTGTACCTGCTGACGGGGCAGCACCGCACCGCCGCTGAGGAACTCGACGCATCCCTGGTGCTCCTGGCACGTGAGCACTGGGCCGCGTTCCGGCCGCTGGTGGAAGCCCTGCGAAGCGAGGCATACCTGCTTTCCGGTGCTTCTTCGGAGGCGGAGGAGATGGCCGACCAGGCGGTCGCGCTGGCCGAGGCGATCGGGGACCGCTGTTATCTGGACGCGGCGTTCCAAGCCAAGGCCCGGGTCCTGCTCGCTGCCGGCGAGCGGGCTGCCGCGGGAGAGTGGATCCGCCGCGGGCTCCGCCCCGATCCTTGGTACCGCTGGTTCCGGGGACGGAACCTGGACCTTGCCTGCACTGTGGCGCTGCATTCGAATCCGCCGCTGGCACTCGGGTACGCACGGGAACTAAGTGAATTGTCCAGCCGCTACGGCCACAATGAACTCACTGTCCGGGCCTATTCTTTCCGGGCGGCGCTGGGGGACTCGGCCGTGGAAACGGCTATTCCGCTAATGGCCTCCCGGATAACCAATCCCCGGCTGCGGGCCGATCTGGCCGGCCTTGCACACGGCACCGCACACGCCGGGGTCGAACACTGAGAGGGTCAGAGAGCACAGGGGCGGGATGTAAGCCCCGCAAACACAAGGACGTGAGGATCATGACGGAAACGCAAACCAGTCCCGACCGGGAACTGAAGGCGAGGCTCCGGGCGGTGTGGGCGCTGGGGAACTACACAGCCGTGGCCACCGAGATCATTCCCGGCCTGGGGCCGGTGCTGGTGGAGGCCTGCGCCATTACGGACCGGGATGAAGTCCTGGACGTCGCGGCAGGTACGGGCAACGCAGCAATTCCGGCCGCGGAGACCGGCGCCAACGTGACTGCCTCGGACCTGACACCGGAACTCCTGGAATCGGGCAAACGGATAGCGCAGTCCCGGGGAGCGCACCTGAGCTGGGTGATGGCCGACGCCGAATCGCTTCCGTTCGCGGACGGCTCCTTCGACGCGGTGATCTCCTGCGTAGGAGTGATGTTCGCCCCGCACCATGGGCAGGCGGCGTCGGAAATGGCGCGTGTGTGCCGGCCGGGCGGACGGATCGGGCTGATCAACTGGACCCCGGAAGGTTTCATCGGGCGTATGTTCGCTACCATGAAGCCGTACGCGCCGCCTCCGCCTCCCGGAGCGCAGCCACCGCCATTGTGGGGAAACCCCGAGCATGTGGAGTCGCTCCTGGCGGGCAAGGTGCAGAATTTCACAGCCGCACGCCGGACCCTGCGTGTTGACCGGTTCGAGACGCCGGCGGATTTCCTGGGCTTCTTCAAAACGAATTACGGTCCCACTATTGCGGTGTATAAATCGCTTGGGGACAGCCCGGACCGCGCTGCTGCACTGGATGCGGAGCTGCTGGACCTGGTGAGCCGTTTCAGTTCCGGCGCCGGCACTACGGCCATGGACTGGGAGTATCTGCTGGTCACCGCGCGTCGCGCTTAGGGGAGTGGGATGGGGGAGCGGCCCTGGGTCCGCGCCGCGCACAGGTCCCACTGCCTGCGGCGCATGTTACTGGAGGGTTCACGTCTTACCCATACGTCACAGACCTTGGGATACCGACGGAACCAGTAGCGCCTTGTGTACAGCTGATGTTGCCTACGGGCGATCCAGCCAGCATCAGCTGTACACAAGCGGCGCGGACCGGCGCCCCGTCGTGAGGAAGGGATGCTGCCGGAGAGGATGCGCTGCCTTCCGAGAAATCCGCCAGGCCTTCACCGCCCAGCATGACGCCGGCGTTGATCATGGATTCGTTGTAGGCGCCTATCTGGTTGATCTGCTCGAAGGGGATGTCCTTGGAGGCTTTCACTGCCACGTCGGTGGCCCGCATGGTGAACATGTACTTCATGGCACCCTCCTTGCTGCTCGTTCGGTGGAAGGTGCTGCTGCGCCTCCTACTACGACGTCGGACGGGCAGGACGAATATCGACAGCGCGCAAAAACTCTTCCTTCCTGGCGGTGCACGGGCTCTGCTCAGAGCGGCTCCGGGGTTAGGGGAGTGGCTCCGGGGGAGCGGTGCCAGGGGAGCGGATCGCCCAGCCCGCGCAGTTCCTAGGCGCCAGGTCCGCTGATCGACACCTCGCCGGTGCTCAGAGTCTGCTTGAGGCAGTCTGCGATGCGCTGTGCATCTTCCGCCGTTGCCGATACAACCAGCCTGATTCCCAGGTGCGACGACGGGAAGTCGGCGGACTGCAGTGATTCTTCGATGCTTGGATCATCAAGGCACTGGCTGTATGGGCCGCTGCGGGGACCCGTAACCCCGAGATTCCAGCGGTCGCTTTGTGGGTTTTTTGGTTCGGAAGCAGCACCGCCGGCGCCGCAGCCCACCATGGACAGCACGACGGCACCCGCGATAACCGGGGCTAAGGTCCAAAGCCGCATGATTCCTCCTGGCTTCGCGCGGTGCTGGCGATGGCAGCGACCCTACACGAGACCACGGCTGGCCTCCGTGTGCCGGTCCGGCCGGTTCAGCTTTCTGGCGCCAATGTGTAGGCCCGTGGGCGATCTACTGTACAGATAACGGCCTTATAACCGCCGGATAAGCCCGTTATCTGCACACTAGATGACCGGTTGGTCCGGATAAGCCCGTTATCTGCACACTGAACACCGGCCGCACGGAAGCAGTCACCAGAGGCTGCACCCGGACGTCCGTCGCGCACAGGATCCCGCCGTCTGATGGCATTCTGTTTGGAGGAGTCCCATCCGACTCAGGTGGCAAAGAACTTGGAAGCCCGGTCAGGCCGGCCCCGGGGGACCTCCTCCTCAACGCTAGTTGACATAATGTGGATTATCGGCGTTTATATCGGGGTCCCTAAAGGAGCCAAACCGCCATATATGCCCGTGAACGTCTATGTGCCCGAAACTGACGCTAATCCCCCGGTTTTGAGCGCTTTTGAGTGGATTTTGGTGCTGCGGTGGTGTCCGGCCGGCCGCTGGAGCTTTTGAGGCGTAGGACGGCGCGATGCGGCATCCGGCTGCACCTACGGCCTGATCGCCTGGAATGCGTAACCTGGTTCAGCAATTCCGGTCCTCCGCAGACCATCCGGACCGCACGGCGATGAGTTGACATAACGTCCCCCGGGCAGCCGGACGGCTTCTGGTGCGGGTTGACATAACCGCCTGCCAACACTTCCCCGCAGCTGAAACCGTTGAAGGCGGTCCACCATTTTCCGTCCGGCCGCACACCATGCTGCCGCCTGAATCCGGTTGACATAACGCCTCCCACCAGCCGCAGGGACGAGTTGCATGGTTGACATAACCTAGCTGGCGGGCACTGCCCTGCCGCGGAGCCGAACCGTGCACTGAGGCTACCCCGGCGGGAATACCAAAACCCGACGGGATGTTGGTCACTTTCGAGGCGAATTAAGCAATCCGGGGTCCGCCACACCTGTACGGTTTGGTGCAGCGACTTACGTTGCCCTATATGATCTACGCTTCACCCCCCACAATCAGGAGATAAGCACAAGAAAATGGCTACCGATTACGATGCCCCGCGCGTCAAGGAAGAAGACCAGCCGACAGACTCCCTGGAGGGTCTGAAAGCTCAGCAGCGCGGCGGAGCGATGACAGCTGTCATCGATGTCGAAGAGTCAGATGCCATCGACGGGTTTGACCTTCCGGGAGCTGACCTTTCCGGCGAGGAACTCCTCATCAAGGTAGTTCCCCCGCAGGCTGACGAGTTCACCTGCATGTCCTGCTTCCTGGTCCGCCACCGTTCGCAGATTGCCCGCGAAAAGAACGGCGAGGCCTACTGCGTGGACTGCGAAGGCTAGGCTCTCTCCCAAGCCGCACAGCCGGGTACCGCCAGACGGCGGCCCGGCTGTTTGTCTTTTAACGCAGCATCTTCCCCATAGACTCTGCGCATGCCCACTTCCCTTCCCTCATCGGCCCTGCCCCTCACTCCGGCGGACCTGGCGCTCGTGGACCTGGCGCGGCGGACCATCGACGCCGCCACCGACGCCGGGCCCGGAGAAGACGGTATTCACACCATGGGTGCGGCAGTCCGCACGGCCGACGGCCGCATGCACGGCGGCGTGAACCTCTATCACTTCACTGGCGGTCCCTGCGCCGAACTTGTCGCCCTGGGTGCGGCACGGGCGGCGGGAGCTGGCGATCCCACCTGCATCGTCGCCGTCGGCAACCATGGCCGCGGCGTTCAGAGCCCGTGCGGCCGGGACCGGCAGGTCCTGGCCGATTACTACCCCGGGATCCGCGTGATTGTGCCGACGCCGGACGGTCCGGTCAGCATACCGGCGGCAGACCTGCTGCCGCTGGGATTCGTCCCGCCGGCGGGATAACTGCGCCATGCCCACCTCTCCCCTGCTTCGGCCCTGGACAATGGCCGACGCTCCCGCCCTTCGGGCTGCCTTTGCCGCCGATCCATCGCTGGAGTACCAGTTCGGCGCCCGGTTCGACGACGTCGGCCAGGCCGCGGCGTATCTGGTGGCGCATCCGGCCGTGTCCCCGCAGCGGCGAAGCTTCGCGATTGACGTGGACGGCACGGCAGTGGGCAGTATCGACGTCAGCGCCATTGACCCGCGGCACCAGACCGCCTGGGTGTCCTACTGGGTGGCGCCCTCCGCCCGTGGCCGTTCGCTTGCCGCGCGGGGTGTTGCGGCAGCAGCACAGTGGGCCTTCGGCGACGGCGGCCTTTTCCGCCTGGAGCTGGGACACCGGACCAATAACCCGGCGTCGTGCCGGACGGCGCTGCAGGCCGGGTTCAGGCGTGAGGGTGTTGAACGGGCGAAGCTGCAGTACGGCGGAACGCGTTTTGACGTGGAGACCCATGCCCGGCTGGCCACCGACCCCGTTCCCGCCGCCGCTCCCCTGCCGTTTCAGTCCCCCGGGCCTTCAACGTCCTGAAGAACTTCGTTGCGGCGCAGGAACCAGGGCCGGAACGGCGGATCGAAGCGCGCAAACCGCGGGCTGCCCAGGACCGTGAACCCCTCGGCAGTCACCGCCGACTGCAGGGCCGCGAGGTGGCCCTGCACATTAGACTCGCTCCAACGCCCCGTAAACGCCGCCGCGGCGGCGGCCTGCCCGGGCACCGGAACAATACTGACGGCTGGATCCTCCGGAACGGGTGCGGTCGAAGCGGTCAGATCCGCGGGCAGCACGAAGGCCACGCAGAATGCGCCCGGTATCGGGCTGGGTTCCATCAGGACCGGTGCGGTCATGGCCAGGCCCGGACCTGCCCGTTGGGCGGAAGCCGGCCAGCCGCTCAACTCCAGACCGTACGACGCCGGGAACGAGCTTCGTCCGCTGAGATAGGCGTACAGGTACCGGAAACCGGCGTTCCCGGCCCCCTGGAACCCTGAGTTCACGGTGACCTGGGCAAGCAGATGCGCCGGATAATGGCGCAGCTCAAAACCGGGAAACCGCCCCAGGACCGTGTACTGCTGCTGCTGGACCATGGTGGAGCCGACGTTACGCCGCCCCGCGGCACCGGAACACCGTAAGGGCCACTAGGATAAAGCGGTGCCCACAGATTCCACCACCCTGCTTCGCGACCTGGTCCTGCCGATGCTCGAGCAGGAACTCGTGCCGATAGTCCAACTGGGGCACCCGGCCCTCCGCCGCGCTGCACTGCCATTCGACGGCGAACTCGATGCCGTTGAACTGGAGGCCCTCGTCGCGCTTATGCGCCGGGTCATGCACGCCGCACCCGGAGTTGGCCTGGCGGCACCGCAGCTGGGTATTCCCCTGCAGATCGCCGTGCTGGAGGACACCTACGACGTCGGAACGGACGCCGCGGCCGTGCGCGAGCGGGTGCCCCTCCCCTTCTTTACGATCATCAACCCCCGCTACGAGGCCGACGGTGACGAGACGGCTGAGTTCTACGAGGGTTGCCTCTCCTTCGAGGGATACCAGGGCGTAGTCCGCCGCCCGCGGTCTGTCGTGCTGGACTACACCGACCCGCAGTCCCGGCAGCACATGGAATGCTTCAGCGGCTGGCAGGCCCGGATAGTCCAGCATGAAACGGACCACCTCTACGGCACGGTGTACGTGGACCGTATGCTTCCCCGCTCGCTGTGCAGCAATGCCGAGTACACCCGACGCTGGGCCTCGCCGGACATCGACGAGGCCCGGCGCGTACTCGGGTTCTAGCGGCCCGGCTGCTTAGATCCGGGCGGGTTCCCGGCCCGCATCCAGTTCCGGTTCCGGTTCGGCGGCCTGTTCCGGGGCCGGATTCTGCGGTGTCGGCAGCCAGCGGGCCCACCAGGCCAGCAGGTGCTCAAACCGCTGCCTCCGGTGCCAGGGCGTCCCGCTGCGTGAGAGTTCGTGGTTCTCGCCCGGGAAAAGCAGGAGGTCTGTGGGTACCGAGCGCAGTTTCAGGGCGGTGTAGTACCGCTGGGCCTGTTCCACCGGGCACCGCAGGTCCTGTTCGGAATGGACCACAAAGGTGGGGGTCCGCACCGCATCGACGCAGGCCATCGGACTCTGCGCGGCGACGCCGGCAGGATCGGTCCCCGTATACCCGGCGCTGAAGAACCAGCCGATGTCTGCCGAACCCACAAAGGACAACGGGTCCAGGAACCCGCGTTCCACCACGGCTGCGGTGAACCGGTGGTCGTGGGCAATGGTCCAGGCCGTCAGGTAACCGCCGTAGGAGCCGCCCATGATGCCGAGCCGGTCCCGGTCGAGTTCGGGATGGACGGCCAGCGCGCCGTCCACGAAGGCCAGCACGTCGGCGAGGTCATGGGTGCCCATGGCCTCCTTGATGCTCCGGCCGTGTGCCTGTCCGTAGCCCGCCGATCCGCGCGGATTGCACATCAGCACGGCGTAGCCGGCGTTCGTGTAAACCTGGGTTTCGTCGAAATACCCCCAGCCGTACTGGGCAAAAGGACCGCCGTGGATGTTCACCAGCACCGGGTGCGGTCCCGGCCCCTCCGGCAGGGCGAGCCAGCCGTGCACCGGATAGCCGTCACGGGAGGGATGGGTTTCCTCCACCGGGACCGCCACTGTGGTCTTTTGCCGCAGCGCGTCGGAGAAATCGGTAACCGGACGTATTCCGCCGCCACGTTCGACGTCGACGATGGCCAGGTCGCCGGCGGTGTGGGGGTCGGTATAGGTGACCACCACCGTGCCGCCTGCCGAGCCCGCGGACTCCACGACCCGGGGGCCGGAAACCAGCACCTCCACTCCACCGCGGGGATCGGCTGCGAGGAGTTCGCCCGTCCCGCGGGTGCGGTTGAACACCAGTGCCTCAGCAGCGTTATGGGGCACGATGGTGCCTTCGGCCAGGTCCACCGTCTCCGGATCGGTAAGCCGGCGGACCGCTGCCGGGTCCGCCGTCGGCGCCACGTAGAGCGCGGTATTCCGGGCCACGAAATCCGTACCCGTGGCGGAGACCTCCTGACCCAGATAGAAGAGCCAGTGGCCATTGGCGCTTTCCACCGGGTCGGAAACCGACAGCGGGTTTGCGGGGTCGTGCGTGGTGAGCCGGCGCAGCCCGGTCCCGTCCGGGCGGATACTGAAGACGTCCGACACCAGGGAGGCATCTGCGTCCGGCGAGGCAGTGAACAGGATCGTCGCGCCGTCCGCGGAAAACACCGGCTGAACGTGGTCCACTCCACCGGAGGTCAGCTGTACGGCTTCGGGTACGCCGGATGCAGTCCGGGCGTCACCGTCCGTGGACTTTGCCCGCCCGCGGGGAGCAATGTACGGCTCGGCATCGAGGTCCGGCAGGGCCAGATGGAAGATGTGCAGCGGTTTGTCCGCGGTGTAGCCCACCCCGTTCATCCGGTACTTGAACGTGGTGATAAGCCGGGGATCCTCACCGTCCGGCCCCACGCCGTCCGTGGTCCCGTAGCGGCCTTCCTCCGGCACCCGGGCGGAAAACACCACGCTGGAGCCATCGGGTGAAAAACTGAACCAGGACACCCCCAGCTTCGCGTCGGTCAGCCGGACGGGCTCGCCGCTGCCGGCGCCCAGAACGTATAACTGCGCCGCCTCCCCCGGCGCCGCCCGCAGGAAGCCCAGGCAGGAACCGTCGGCACTGTACTTCGGGGAGGTATCGCGGAAACCGCGGGTCAGGCGGCGCGGCCTGCTCCCCTGTGTCAGCGGCACCCGCCACAGCTGGCCGGTGTAGGCATCGGCCCCGAAGTCCGGACGGGTCACCGAGACCACGCAGTGCAGGGCATCAGGATGCACCGCCGGGGCGGACAGGGAATTCAGGAGAGGCAGGTCACATGGTTTCACGCTCCGAAGCCTAATGTCCGCGGCGGCCCCCGCCAACTGCCGCCTTAGGATGGAAACATGTCCTCCCTGCCACCGCTGGTATGTCCCGTATGTGGCAGCAGCCTCGAACCAGACGACCTTTTCCGGACACTCAGCTGCCCGGATGGACACCGCTACGATGCGGCCAAGCAGGGGTACTTCAACCTCCTCACGGGTGGCGGGACCAAATTCCAGGCCGATACCGCCGCCATGGTCCAGGCGCGTGCGGATTTCCTGGCGGCCGGGCATTACCTGCCGATGGCCGCCGAGCTGGGACGGATGGTCTCCGATGCCGCTCCGGAGGCCGGCGTCGTCCTGGATGCCGGTGCGGGAACCGGCTATTACCTTGGGGAGGTCCTGCGGACGCTGCCTGCGGCGTCCGCGGTGGCGCTGGATATTTCCAAGTACGCCCTGCGCCGGGCCGCCCGCGCACTGCCTCGAAGCTACGCGCTGGTGTGGGATGTCTGGCGCCGGCTTCCGCTGCCGGATGCCTCCGTGGATGTGATCCTGAATGTCTTCGCGCCGCGCAACCCGGCCGAGTTCCGCCGTGTCCTGGTCCCCGGCGGGCTCCTCGCCGTAGTGACCCCGCAGCCAGGACACCTGCAGGAAATCCGCGGCAAAGCGGCCATGCTTGGGATCCCCGCCGAGAAGGAGGAGCGCGTTACCGCGTCCCTGGGCGCCGGTTTCACTCCCCTGCATACCAGCCACTGCACCTACACCATGCAGCTGGCGCGCACCGATGTCCGCAACGCGGTACTGATGGGTCCCTCTGCCCGGCATCTGGCATCTGCCGCCCTTGAAGAGACCATCTCCACGCTGCCGGATCCCCAAGCGGTCACCGCCTCCTTTTCCCTCCAGACATTCCGGGCGGACTGACCCGCGCAGACTGACCCGGACGGCGGAAACGTTATCCATCCGTCTCCGGGATCCCTAGGTCTGCCGTGCGGACTCGGGCAGAATGAACTAAACGCGCGGCACCGCCGGTTGCAACGCCGGCTGTGTTCGCCCGCTGTTTAGTCCGGGGAGGCTCCGGGGTAAGGGGAAACCGATGCAGGAAATCTACGAATGGCTGCTCAGCTACGGCTGGGCGCTCTGGCTGGTGCTTTTCCTGGGCTTCGCCGCGGTGGAAGCCCTCACCCTGGACCTGTTCTTCGCGATGCTTTCCATCGGCGCACTCGCGGCCATGCTGACTTCCTTCTTCGCCGCACCGTTGTTCCTTCAGGTGGTGGTGTTTGCCGTGGTAGCCGTGCTGATGATCGGCGCGGTACGGCCTTTCGCCCTCAGGCACCTTCAGCACAGCACGAAGGATCAGCTTTCCAACATTGACCGGATCGTGGGCGCTCCTGCACTGACCCTCGAATCCGTGACTGCTTCATCCGGCACCGTAAAGATCGGCGGGGATACCTGGAGCGCCCGCAGTGCCGACGGGTCCCTGCTGCCGCCCGGCGTCGCGGTGAACGTGGAACGCATCGACGGCGCCACCGCCGTCGTCGTCCCGGCAGCGGACACCGGAACGGCAGCCACGCACTGAACCTTCCCCGCACAGCACCGCCGCTGTCGGAGGACCAACCGCGGGATCCGCCCGGATGCCGCTGAACCCAAGGGGGAACATGGGTACCGGAACAACCGTCCTCATAGTAGTTCTAGCCGTCCTGGTGGTCTTTGTCCTGGTTATCCTGGTCAAGGCCGTCAAGATCGTCCCGCAGGCGCGGGCGGGGGTGGTGGAACGCCTCGGGAAGTACCAGCGAACCCTGAATCCCGGCCTGACCATCCTGATTCCGTTTGTGGACCGGATGCTGCCGCTTCTGGACCTGCGTGAACAGGTCGTGTCCTTCCCACCGCAGCAGGTCATCACCGAGGACTCACTGGTGGTCTCCATTGACACCGTTGTCTACTTCCAGGTGACGGACGCACGGGCAGCCACCTATGAGATCGCCAATTACATCCAGGGCGTCGAACAGTTGACCATCACCACGCTGCGGAACGTGGTGGGCGGACTGAACCTTGAAGAGGCGCTGACCTCACGTGACCGGATCAACGGGCAGCTGCGCGGCGTCCTCGACGAGGCGACCGGGCGCTGGGGCATCCGGGTCTCCCGCGTGGAGCTGAAGACCATTGCGCCGCCGCTGACCATCCAGGATTCGATGGAAAAGCAGATGCGGGCGGAACGTGAGCGCCGCGCCACCGTGCTGACCGCAGAGGGCAGCAAGCAGTCCCAGATCCTTACCGCAGAAGGGCGCCGGCAGGCCGCCATCCTGGCCGCCGAGGGTGACGCGAAAGCGGCGATCCTGCGGGCCGACGGTGAGGCCCAGGCCATCGCCAAGGTCTTTGGCGCGATCCATAAAGGCAACCCGGACCAGAAGCTCCTGGCCTACCAGTACCTGCAGACCCTGCCCAAGCTGGCCGAGGGCACCTCGAACAAGGTGTGGATCATCCCCAGTGAACTGGGTGAGGCGCTCAAGGGCGTCGGCAGCGCCCTGGGGGATTTTGTTCCCGACGCAAAGCCGTCCTCCAACGGCAGTACGCCGGCACCGGCCACTGGTTCGGCCGTGGATCCGGAGACCTCCCGTCCGGCGTAAGCCGCGCGAAAAGGCCTGGTCCTGTGCAGGAACTGCGGCGCGGCCTGTAGGGTGTGCGCCATGGAACCGGCAGCGCACCCGGCGCACCTATCGGAGCAGGACCTGACTGAGCAGGATCTGACAGGGCAGGACCTGTGGCGGCGGGCCGTTGAGCATGTCGCAAGGCAGTCTGCCGGCCCACCCCTTGACCGGAGCCTGGATATCACCGTGCATTTCCATCCCGACGCGCCAGTGAAGGGCAGGCCGCTGCTGGAGCATTTGGTGCTGGACGGGGCTTACCGTTCGCAGTTCGAGACCGGTACGGGTAACGGCGGCCTGACGGCGTGGGCGGGTGGTGACCGGTGGCGCTGGGAGCAGCGGATGTTCGGCGGGGTGTACGACGGCGCGGGGCCGCGGCAGCGTCCGAAGTACGGTTCGCTGAACTATAGGCGCAGAGACGTGGGCGGTTCGGTCCGCTTCGGGTCGTCCCACTTCCTGCTGAAGCGCTCAGAGTACCCAAGGGTCACGTTTTGCTATCCGGACAGCAGCACCGAGCCGGAGCACTTCGGCACGGCAGACGCAATGCCCCTTGTGGACATGGCGCTGGAGCACGCGCCGCGCAGCGGCCTGGATGTCCTCGACGACCATGTGGAAGCCCATATCCACGGACCCTTGAGCATCAGCCGCCACGTTGAGGCGTTGGTCCTCGACCCGTCATACCGGGGCACGGACGTGGAAGCGGCAGCCCTGACCCTGCCCTGTCCGGTGCGGTGGCACCAGGGCTTCCGGCTCAGCGTGGATGAGCTGGAGCGGCACGCGGACTACCGGGGTGGGGCGGTCGTTTCCGCGGGACGGACCATCGCGCAGGACGGTTGGTTGGATCCCCGGGTCATCGGGGAATCCGTCCGGGCAGGGACCCACGACCGGCAGACGCTCAAGCAGGTGTGGCACTGTGTGGCACGGTTCGGTTATGACTGGAACAGCTGAGCGGGCGGATCTAAGGGGCAACCGGGAACGGCCCCCCGGGCCGGCCGGGGCCATGTTAGCCGATTCCATGCCGGTGCCGGTATAATTGGCTGTTTGCCGGGCAACAGCCGCGGCACGGAACGGTACCGCCGCCGGGAACAGCTGCAGCGCCGTTGGCGTTGTACTGATTGTTACGGGCAGTGAGGTTCCGGCCGGTCCCCCGCCCCTTGGGTGGAAGGCCGGGCACGGCACCGGCATAACAGAGGGATCCGCCAGCGGATCCAGCGGATTGAAGAGGGAGAACAGATGAGCGATCGTAGCCTGCGGGGTATGCGCCTCGGCGCACAGAGCATGGAGACGGAATCCGGCGTTGAGCCGGCTCCCCGCCAGCGGGTGGAATACCGCTGTGAGGACGGCGAGCGTGTTTTCGTAACGTTCGCTGCCGAAGCGGATGTACCCCCGGTCTGGATTTCCAAGACCGGCAAGGAAGCCCTTCTGGTCGACGGCGAGAAGCCCGACACCAGCAACGACAAGCCGGTGCGTACGCACTGGGACATGCTGCTGGAACGACGCAGCATCGAGGAACTCGAGACGATCCTGCAGGACCGCCTCACGATCCTGCGCGAACGCCGCGGAGAGCGCACCAGCGCCTAGACCGCCGCAGCGCCTGTAGGCGTACAGGCAGACAGTAGTGCGGAAAATGTAAAAGCGGGGCGGCTGCCAATTGGCAGCCGCCCCGCTTTTTTGCGTTAAGCCTGTCGGGTGTCAGTCCCGTCCGGTGAGTTTCCGCCACCGGGCAGACAGTCCCCAGCGGGTGACGTTGGCCATCGCCTCAACCACGATGTTGCCGCTCATCTTGGAATCGCCAAGCTCGCGTTCAACAAAGGTAATCGGTACTTCGGTGATCTTCAGGCCGAGCCGTGCCACGCGGAACGTCATGTCCACCTGGAAGCCGTAGCCCACGGATTCGACGGCACCGAGATCCAGCTGTTCCAGCGTGTTCCGGCGGAAGGCACGGTAGCCTGCCGTGATGTCGCGCACCGGGATGCCCAGCATGAAACGGGAATACGTGCTTCCGGCCCGGGACAGCAGCTTGCGGCGGAGCGGCCAGTTGACCACGGATCCACCCGAGACCCAGCGGGAACCGATCACCAGGTCCGCACCGGCCTTTGATGCTTCAAGCAGGCGGGGCAGTTCTTCCGGGCGGTGTGAGCCGTCAGCGTCCATTTCCACCAGGATGTCGTAGCCGCGCTCCAGGCCCCAGCGGAAGCCTGCGATGTACGCGGCTCCGAGACCTTCCTTGCCCTTGCGGTGCAGCACGTGGACCTGGGGGTCCGCCGCGGCGATTTCGTCGGCGTAGGCTCCGGTGCCGTCCGGGCTGTTATCGTCCGCGATCAGTACATCCGAATCGGGAACTGCGTTCCGCAGCCGCTTCAGGGTTATGGGGAGCGACTCGATCTCGTTGTAAGTGGGGATGATGGTCAGGACACGCACTCGGTAAGCCTTTCAGCGGACGGAAGCCGCGGTGTTCGCGGCCGGGACGGGGTTCCTCCCCCGGCAGATTACCCAGTATATGGGAGTCCGCGGCTCCGCCGGTCAGGGCGCTATAGTCCCAGCACGCACAACCGGGCGGGTCCTGCCGTCTTCGGGCCAGTTCCGGCAGGCTGCCGGACCTGTTTTCTACTGACGGTTGAACCCACCCGGTTGTGATGATGCTGGACCCGGTCACCCGGTTCCCGAGGCGCATTCGCCCCGGTGCGGGGGAACAGGCCATGGCAGTACGGTGCCGGAAAGGCTGCGCCCGGAGCACTGATGTGGACGAAGTCCAGATCAGTGCCGGGTCAGCCCCCAAGACCGGTCCCGACTGCAGTGCTCATAGCCTACGTGCTGGTCGGCCGCTGTCAATAAGCCGCCTGACTAGGACGTTTCCATGTCCGTGCAGGTCAGACACGGTGCCGGCCGGCGCCGGAGGGCGCAGGTAATTTCCCGTTCAGGCCAGATCCGCGGCACGGTAAAGCTCGCGGCCGTTGTGGACGGTCTGCAGGCAGCGCGGTTCGTCGCCGTTGTCCAGCGCCGGCAGCAGCGGCGTGCCGGCCCGCGGGTCCGTGCTCCACGCCGAAACGTTGGCGTCGGGCGTCTGGACCATCAGTTCCTGTACTTCCCACAAGGCGAAGGATGCCGGTGCTCCGGCGGCCAACTGGCCGCGCATGAAATTGCTCTCCCCCGCCGCACGCCAGCCGGCGCGGGTGTGTCCAATGAAGGCCGCACGCGCCGAGACGCGCTCTTTCGGATTGGAATGAGAGACCGCAGCGCGCACCCCGGACCAGGGATCCAGCGGCAGTACAGGGGTGTCGGAGCCCAAAGCCACGGGTACGCCGGCGGACAGCAGCGAAGCCATCCGGTTCATGCTCCGGCTCCGGTCGCCGAGGCGCTGTTCGTACAGCCCGCCGGCGTGGCCCCAGGCGGCATCGAAGCCTGGCTGGAGGCTGGCCGTGACGCCGAAACGCAGCAGTTCAGCGATGGCGGCATCATCCGTCAGCTCGGCATGTTCCAGCCGGTGGTGGGCTGCCCGGACGGCCGCCTCCCCCACGGCGTCGGCAGCCAGCCGCAGACCGGCAACCGCGGTGTCCATGCCGGCGTCGCCGATCACGTGGAAACCGCCCTGCAGCCCCGACTTCGTCATCAGTTCCAGGTGCCGGCCAACCTGCTCCGGGGTGAGGTACATGGTGCCGCAGCTGTCGGGCCGGTCGGTGTACGGTTCGCGCAGTGCTGCCGTCCGGGCGCCGAAGGACCCGTCGATGTTCAGGTCGCCGGCCAGACCCAGCAGCCGGCCCTCGAAGTACTCCACGAGCCCGGCAACTTCGGCTTCGGTCTCCACCAGCTGGCCCCAGTAGGGCAGGATCTGGGGCAGCGGGTCCCCGCTCAACGCTCCGTCCAGGCCCAGCAGCCGGCGCAGATCCTCGGGCGGGGCAATATGCGGTGCGGCCATTTCCGTCACGGCCACGACCCCGCGGGACGCTGCATGCTTCAGGGCAGCCAGCTGGAACACGCCGCGCTGGTCCAGGCCGGCGTCGCGGGCCACGGTGCGGGCCGCGTCATGGGCGGCACGGACGACAAAACCGTCATCCCAGCCGTCGTAGTCCTGCAGGCCCAGTTCGGCCGCCAGACTGCCCGACACGGCCGCGCAGTGCACATCCGACCGGGACAGGTACACCGCCCGGTTGCCGGAGGCTGCGTCCAGTTCGGCGGCGGTGGGCGCGCGGCGTTCCGGCCAGCGTGATTCGTCCCAGTTGGAGCCCAGGATCAGGCCCGTGGTCCCGGCGGCATGGTGTGCCACCTTGTCCAGCAGATCGGCCAGGGAGGTGCACCCGCTCAGGTCCAGGGTAGACAGGGACATGCCCAGCTCGGTGGTGTGGACGTGGGAGTCCACGAAACCCGGGGCAACGAGGGCGCCCCGTAGATCCACCACGTCCATCCTGCTGTCCTGGATGGACGTGGCCGCCTGTTCCGAACCCACCCAGGCGATCGTGTCGCCGTCGACCAGCATGGCGGTGGCAAAAGGGTCTCCGGCGCTGTAAACCGAGCCGTTGCGGTAGAGCGTCAGCGTGCGCGCGCTCGGAAGGGGACTGCCGTTCAAGGACTCACCTGTTTTCTGTAGGACGTGTGGGGTGGGCGGCGGCTGGTCAGTCGCCGACGTTGGAATAGGCGACGACGCCGCGCCGGACCAGGCCGATGGCGTCCAGGAAGCGGCGCCGCATTCCGGCCGGCAGATCCGGGACCTTGGCCAGCTGGTCCAGCAGATCGATAACCTGCTTGGCCCAGCGGACAAAGTCCCCGGCGGCCAGCTCAGTGCCGTTCAGGGCCACCTGCAGGTGCTTGCCCTTGACCCACTTGTACATGGGCCAGACCAGGCCGAGTTCCGGCTCGGTGGTCTGGGGCAGCCGGGATGCCTCTTCAAGGTCCGTCAATTCGGACCACTGGCGGATCACGGTGTCCACAGCGGATTCCAGGGAGACGCTGGGCATCTTCGGCCGCAGGCCGCGCTCTTCACGTTTTGCCTGGTAGACCAGTGCGCTGGCCAGGCAGGCCAGCTCGGCGGCGTCGAGCTCCGCAAAGGCACCGTGTTCCAGCGACAGGGCCACGAGCAGGTCCTTTTCGCCGTAGATCCGCCGCAGCTTCTGTCCGGCGGGCGTCACGGTGTCGATGCCGGTCTTGTCCGGGGCCACGTAGCCGTATCGGGTGAGCACATCGCAGACCCGGTCGAAGGTCTTGGCGATGGTGTTGGTGCGGCCCCGGATCTGGCCCACGAGGTTGTCGGTTTCCCGGCGCAGCTTCCACCAGCGCTCGGCCCAGCGGGCATGGTCTTCCCGTTCGCTGCAGCCGTGGCAGGGGTGGGCACGCATCTTCCGGCGCAGTTCCGCTATGGCCTTCTCCTGCCGCTCCGTGCCGGCGGTGTGCATGGCACTGGCGCGGGCGGCAGCGGGGCGCGGCGGCCGGTGGTCGTGCAGGGCGTTGCGCAGGGACGAGGCGAGGTCCCGACGGTCCTTGGGTGAGCGGGCATTGAAGGATTTCGGGATGCGGATGTGCGAGACCGGTTCGAGGGCATCGTCGAGGTCGGCAGCACTGATGCGCCGGATCTGCTTGTCCTCCGTCAGGATCGAGGGCCGCACCTCGCGGGCGGACGCATCTACGTCCAACACGACGGCGTGGCCGGAGTTCCGGCCGCCGGGAAGGAACACGATGTCACCGGGGCGCAGGTTCTCCAGCGACGCGGCTGCGGAACTGCGGCGGTTCCGGGCCTTCGTTTTGGATGCCGTGTTTTCGAGGTCCGAGAGCTGCCGGCGCAGTGCCGCGTACTCGTTGAAGTCCCCCAAGTGGCAGGTCATGGCCTTTTCGTAACCGGCCAGTGATTCCTCCCGGGAACGCACCTGCTTGGCCAGGCCAACGACGGACCGGTCGGCCTGGAACTGGGCGAAGGAGGATTCGAGGATCTCCCGGGCGCGCTCCCTGCCGAACTGGGCAATCAGGTTGATGCTCATGTTGTAGGTGGGCCGGAAGCTGGAGTTCAGCGGGTAGGTGCGCCTTGAGGCCAGGCCCGCCACGGCTGCCGGGTCGGTGCCGGGCTGCCACAGCACGACGGCGTGGCCCTCAACGTCGATCCCCCGGCGTCCGGCACGTCCGGTCAACTGGGTGTATTCGCCCGCGGTGATGTCCACATGCGCTTCCCCGTTAAACTTGTCCAGCTTCTCCAGCACGACCGAACGGGCCGGCATGTTGATGCCCAGGGCCAGGGTTTCGGTGGCGAAGACGGCGCGGACCAATCCGGCGGCGAAGAGGCGTTCGACCACTTCCTTGAAGGTGGGCAGCATGCCGGCGTGGTGGGCGGCGAAACCACGCACCAGGCCTTCGCGCCAGGTCCAGAAGCCCAGCACCTCGAGGTCTTCCTCGGGGATGTCCTGGGTGGCTTCGTCCACAATGCGGGCGATTTCCCGGCGCTCGTCTTCGTCCGTCAGCCACAGCCCGGATTCGACGCACTGGCGGACAGCCCCCTCGCAGCCGTTCCGGGAAAAGATGAACGTAATGGCGGGCAGCAGTCCGTTGCGGTCCAGCTGCGCGATGACCTGCGGGCGGGAGGCCCGCTGGATGCGCGTGATCGGCGGGCCGCGGTGTCCGGAGCCGCCGGGGCGCCCGCCGCGGGAGGAATCCCGCCGGCCGCCGCGGGAGGAGCCGCGCGGACCGCCCCAGTGGCTGCGCTGGGTAACACGGGACTCGGCGCGTGCCAGTTCCATCAGCTCGGGGTTGACCCGGTAGCGCTCCTTGATGCCCGGCTGTTCATCCGCGGCCTCGTCGAAGGACACATCGGATTCGAACAGGTCAAAGATCTCGCGTCCCACCATGACGTGCTGCCACAGCGGCACGGGCCGGTGCTCGGAGACAACCACGTCGGTGTCGCCGCGGACAGTGTCCAGCCACGCGCCGAATTCCTCCGCGTTGGACACCGTGGCACTGAGCGACACCACCAGCACGTCGGAAGGAAGGTGGATGATGACTTCCTCCCACACTGCCCCGCGGAACCGGTCCGCCAGGTAATGCACCTCATCCATGACCACGTAGCCAAGGTCCATGAGGGTGTCCGAGTTGGAGTACAGCATGTTCCGCAGCACTTCGGTGGTCATAACGACGACGTCGGCGTCCGGATTAATGCTGGTGTCGCCGGTCAGCAGGCCGACCCGGTCGCTGCCGTAGGCTGCGGCGAGCTCAGTGTATTTCTGGTTGCTCAGTGCCTTGATGGGAGTGGTGTAGAACGCCTTCAGCCCCTGCTGCAGGGCGAGGTACACGGCAAACTCCCCCACCACCGTCTTGCCGGCTCCCGTGGGGGCGGCGACGAGGACGCCGCGGCCGGCTTCGAGGGACCGGCAGGCGTCGGACTGGAACGCGTCCAGCTCGAAGCCCAGCGACTGCTCGAAGACACCCAGCCGGGTCCTGGCATGTTCGGAACGTTGTTTCGCGGCAAGGTACCGCTCCGAAGGAGAAGTCATAAACCCAGCCTATGCGCTGTGCCCGCGGCCGATTGCCACAATCATCGGTGGGCGAACGGCCCCCGGCCGGCCCTACAGCTTGTTGATGGGGGTCGCCTTGTCGGCGTCGGCCTCCACGGCGGCTTCGCGCGCAGCCTGTTTCCGGACGCGGCGCCGGTCATTGATCAGGCAGATGCCCACCGCCAGGGCGAACAGCGCCAGGAGCGGTGCAGCCAGGTAGAACATGCTCAGGGCGTCGGCACCGGGAGCCGCCATGGCTGCGAAAAGGCAGATGAGGAATACCGTAATACGCCAGTACTTGATGATGGTCCGGCCGGCCAGGAGCCCGGCCAGGTTCAGTCCCACCAGGAAGACCGGAATCAGGAAGGCAATGCCGAAGGCGAGCATCAGCCGCAGCACAAACGCCAGGTAGACCGAGGCAGTGATGACGTTTGAGCCGCCTTCGGGGGTGAACTCGGTGAGGACGCGGACCGCGTTGGGCAGGATCAGCCAGGCCAGGTACACGCCGCCGATGAACAGCGGTACGGCGGCCGCCAGGAAGCCCAGGGCGGCACGGCGTTCCCTGCGCTTCAGTCCCGGGGTGATGAACGCCCACGCCTGGTAGAGCCACACCGGGCTGGAGACCAGCAGGCCGACGAAGACCGACACCTGGACCATTTGGTCGAACGGGGTGGCCACGCCTTCAAAGTTGATGGTGGTGAACCGGCCGTCGCTGTTGCCGGCATCCAGCAGTGGCTGGGTCAGCGCTTCAAATACGGGCAGGTACAGGAAGAATCCGCCAACGGTGCCCAACAGGACAGCGATGGCGGATTTGAAGAGCCGGTTGCGGAATTCCCGCAGATGCTCTTTAAGGGCCATCCGCCCTTCTGGGTTGGATTTGCGCCCTTTGCTCAGCGCCACGGCTGCTAGCGGCTGGTTGGCGGGTTACCCGCAGAGTCCGGGGATGCGCCCGGAGTGCCGGACGGCGGGGTCTGCCCGGGGAAGAACGTCTGCTCGGAGGCCTTCGGATGCGCTCCGGGAGGAACCACCCGGCCCTCCATCGGATCGGTCGAAGCCGGGTCCTTGTCGTCGTCCTTCATCTGGCGCACTTCGGACTTGAAGATGCGAAGGGACTGCCCCAGGCTCCTTGCCAGTCCCGGAAGCTTCGGGGCGCCGAAGAGCAGGAGAGCCAGTACGACAATAACGATGATTTGCCAGCCTTCAAGCCTCATGGCGGTGTCCTTTCGTTGGAGAATATTCTATGTCAGAGTTCCGGGAAATCCCGCCATGCCCGCGGCTGGCCCTTGGCCATACGCCGCTCGACGCGGCGGCGGCGCCTGGCCTCGATGCGGGCGGCCTTGCCGGCGTCGTACGCCTTCCGCGCCTGGGCCGGTTCAGTGAAGATGCCCGCGGGTTCCTCGTCGACGACGGTGGACGGAACGGTGTCCGGTGCCTTCAAGGTCAGCTTCGCGGAAGCAGCTTCGAATTCCCGGAGGATGCCAAGAAACCGCCGGAACAACCGGTAGCCGATGAGGGCATAGAAGCCTGCGGCGCCTGCCACAAGGGCAAACCAAATCAGTATCCAGGACCACCAAGGCATACCCCCAGCATAGTGGAGACGGCTGTACGATCCGACCGGAGGCTAGGCGGGCGGATAGTTTGCGGCCGCCTCCTGCAGCCAGGCCAGGGTGGCCTGCCGCAGATCCGCGGGTGCCGCAACGGCGGCGGCCCCGCCCAGCCGGGCTGTGAACGCAGGAATCCAGCCGGTATCCGCAGTGCGCAGTTCCACGGCCGTACGGCCGTCCGCCAGGGGCGCCTGCCGCTCCGCGTCGTAGGCCTCGGCAACCCAGAGGGCGGCCGGCTCCAGGACCAGGGTGACCCGCTGATCCAGCGGACCAGGCGTGAACAGGCTGGAAGGGAACGCGGCGCCGGGCTCGGGCGCGTGGGTCAGCGCCGCGCCGGTATCCCGTACTCCGTGGATCCGGTCGACGCGGAAATTACGCGGCGCCTCGGCCCGGTGGCACCAGGCTTCGAGGTACCAGGTGTCGTCCACCGAGAAGAGGCGGCGCGGGTCGACGGTGCGGAGCGTGAGTTCGTCCCGGCGCGGCACCAGATAGCGCAGCTCGAGCTGGCGGGTGCCGGTGATGGCCTGTTGGAGTTCGGCCAGCACGGTGCCGCCGGCGGCGTCGTCCAGGCGGGCCGCGACGGCGGTTCCGACGCCGCCCGCCTCCCCCGCGGCTTCCGTCAGCTTCTCCAGGGTGCTGGCAACCGCGGCGGAGGAACCGATGCCCGGCAGCGCCGACAGCGTGTCGAGGCCGACGATCAGCGCCGCGGCCTCGTCCATGCCGAAACGCACCGGCTCGGAGAGGTTGTCGGCGTTCTCGATGTAGATCCGGTCGTCGTCGAAACTGACATCCATCAGTTCGTTGGGGTAGTGCCGGGGGCCGCTGACGAACAACAGGTCCAGGTCCTTGGCGAGTTGTTCCTTGCTGACACCGAAGGCAGCGGCGGTCTCGTTCATGTCCGCACCCTGGTTCGCGAGGACGTAGGGCACCAGGTCCAGGAGCCGGGTAAGCCGGTCCTGGGCGCCCGTTGCCGGGCGTCGGGCCGGCGCGGCGGCTTCGGCCAGTTCGAAGTCCGGAAGCGGCAGGCTTTGTGCCTGGAGGGCGCGGGTAAGGGCAGCGCGGACGGCGTCCACGTAGTCGGCTGGCTCCACGGCTACGGCTGCCGCGCCGAGGGCGGCGGTGTCCGCGGCCAGTGCGTCCAGGTCGCGGACGCTCAGCTTCAGCCGATCCCTGCCGCCGGCAGCCGCTTCGACCGATTCTGCCTGCATCCGCAGGGCGGCCCCGGCACCGTGGCGCACCTCGACGGCGGCCGGCTGCGGAGCGTACAGCCCATCCAGGGAGGCGAGGGAAGCATCGATGTCGAAGTCCGCGGGCACCGTGTAGGTCCCGGTGCGCAGCCGGACCGGGCCTTCCATGCGGGAAAGCCGGAAGATGCGCTCCGCTGCCCGGTCCAGGTCGTAGCCCACGAGGTACCAGTGGCCGAAACGGCTGCCCATTCCCCAGGGCTGGACCCGGCGTACGGACTGGGCGGCGGAGCCCGGGGGCCGGTAGCCGAAGGTGACCGGGGTGCGGGTGGTCGCTGCCCGCCAGATCTCGTTGAAGTGCGGATCGTTGGTGCGGATGCTGGGCTGGAGGGGGATGCTGCCGGCGTCATCGGGCAGCACTCCCCGGGCATGGAGTTTGCGCAGTGCACGGGCTGCCGCGGAGCCGAGCGAGGCCTGGTCCCACATGCGGGCCGCAAGGGTCAGGACTGCGGATTCCTCGGGGGTGAAGCGGACGCCCGGGAGGCGGTAGGCGTCCTGCCGGATGCGGTAGCGCTGGGTGGTGTTGTCCTCGAACAGGGTTTCTTCGCTGTAGGACTCCACCGGGATCCCCTGCTCGCGCAGGAAGGCCTTGTCGCGGTCGAAGAGTTTCTCCCGGGCATCGGCGGTGGCGGCTTCTCCGTACAGTTCAATCTCTTCGAACAACTCGTGCTTGGTGAAGCCCCTGCGCGTGGAGAGCAGCGCAATGACCAGGTTCAGGAGGCGTTCGGTTCTCTTGGCGGACACGGGAGCTAATCTACCTTCCTTCCGGGCCGTCACATGCGAAGGGGCGGAACCGCCGTCGTTGATGACAGCAGTCCCGCCCCTTTCAGGCAGTACGGATCAGCGGACGCCGAGCAGGTCCACAACGAAGATCAGGGACTCGCCCGGGGCCACGGCCGAACCGGCACCGCGGTCGCCGTAGGCCATGGAGGAGGGGATTTCCAGCCGGCGGCGGCCGCCTACCTTCATGCCCAGCAGGCCCTGGTCCCAGCCCTGGATGACCTGGCCCACGCCGACCCGGAAGTCCAGGGGTGCGCCCCGGTTCCAGGACGCGTCGAACTCCTCACCGGTGGAGAAGGCAACGCCCACATAGTGGGTGGAAACCGTGTCTCCGGCCTTTACTTCCTGGCCGTCGCCGACCACGAGGTCCTCGATGACGAGGTCGGTGGGTGCATCGTGGGCCGGGAAATCAATCTCCGGCTTCTGACGGTCGTATTCACGCTTTCCGAATGACATTGGTGCTCCTTGTGTCGGATGGGTCAGATGTTAAGGCTACTTGACTTCCTGGATGTCCACGACGAAGACCAGGGGTCCGGAAGGGCTGCTGCCCGCGGCGGGATCACCGTAGGCCAGTTCGGACGGCAGGACCAGCAGGACCTTGGAGCCGGCCTTCTGACCGGCCAGGCCGTAGGTCCACCCGGGAATCACGTTGCCCAGCGGGAACTCGGCCGGCTCGCCGCGCTCGTAGCTGGAGTCGAAGGTGCTGCCGTCCCGCAGGCTTACGCCCAGGTAGCCGGCCTTCACCGTGCCGGTTGCCTCCAGTACCGGTCCGTCGCCTTCCTCAAGGACCTTCACGATCAGGCGGTCCGGTTCCTCGGCGCCTTCCGGGATGGTGATGGACGGGGTGCCGTCTTCGGCGAAGGTGACCTCGGGCAGCTTGCCTTCGGCTTCAAGGGCGTCGACCTCCTCGCTGCTCATCAGGAGGGTGCCGTCCTCGTTCCGGGCGGCGGCTTCATCCGGGGAAAGGGCCGGTTCGGCGTCCACTGCATCGGTGATGGTGAAGACGACGAAGTTGGCTTCCGTACCGTTCTCTTCACTGGCCGGAATGAAGTAGGCAAAGTCGGAGCCGACGGGAGCGCCCAGGAGGGCGTCATACATCTGCGAATTGCCGGTCTTCAGGCTCTCATCCACGGCGATGGCTTCGGCGCTTTCGGCACTGTAGGTCTCCTGGCCGACGGTACCGTCTTCGGGGTTGACGATAGCGAGGCGGATCATGGCCGTCTGGTCGGCTGCGACTTCCTTGCCGTCGCCGTCGTTGATGCGGTTCAGGGTTGGCTCGTCGGCGCTGAGCGGAGCATCGAATTCGACGGTGGGGACCGAGGTCTCCTCATCGCCGCGTTCAATCTTCACGGAGGACAGCGGGCCGGTGACCGGGGCTGCGTCGCCGTCGCCGCCGGAGCAGGCGGTGAGGAACAGCAGGAAAGGCAGGAGGATGGCTAGTACTTTACGCACAGTACTTCTTTCAGTGGTGGACGGTGAGCAGTGCGGCCTTTCGCAGGCGCCGCTACGCCGGGCAGCCGGACGCCGCGTGCGGCCGCAACAGGCCCACACTAGCCGGTCCGGCTGGACGAAACCTAGGTGAGGTGCGGGGGGCATTGCCGGCGGGCGGTGCCGGGATGGGGCCGGGATGGGGCCGGGCGGCGCGTCAGAGAGTGGAAAGGAGGGCCTCGACGCGCTCGTCGACAGAGGCGAACGGGTCTTTGCAGAGCACCGTCTGCTGCGCCCGGTCATTGAGCTTGAGGTGCACCCAGTCCACCGTGAAATCGCGGTTGGCGGTCTTGGCGCGCCGGACGAAGTCGCCGCGCAGCTTGGCACGGGTGGTCTGCGGCGGTTGGTCCACGGCTTCCTTGATATCGCTGTCCTCCACGACGCGGGCTGTTTCCCCGCGCGCCTGCAGCAGATAGAACAATCCCCGGCGACGGGAAATGTCGTGATAGGTCAGGTCCACCTGGGCCAGGCGCGGGGAAGCCATGTCGAGACCATGCCGCTCCCCCACCCGGTCCACCAGTTTCTTCTTGATGGCCCAGTCGATCTCGGTGTCGATCCCGGTGTGGTCGCCGGATTCGATGGCGTTCAGGGTGCGTGTCCACAGATCGATGATCCGTCCAACGTGCCGGTTGTGCTCACCGTTCGCAGCCACGAAGTCCTGGACCCGCTGCAGGTAGATCCGCTGCAGGTCCAGCGGCGTCATGGTGGACCCGTTGGCCAGCTTCAACGGCTGCCGGCCGGAGAGGTCGTGGGAGGTTTCCCGGATGCTGCGGATCGGGTTTTCCAGGCGCAGGTCCCGCATCAGCACACCGGCCTCGATCATCCGCAGCATCAGGTCCACGGACCCGGCCTTGAGGAGCATGGTGGTCTCGGACATGTTGGAGTCGCCTGCGATCACGTGCAGGCGCCGGTAGTGCTCGGCGTCGGCGTGCGGCTCGTCCCGGGTATTGATGATCGGCCGGGACCGCGTGGTGGCCGAGGAAACGCCCTCCCAGATGTGGTCCGCCCGCTGGGAGAACGCGAACAGGGATCCTGACTGGGTCTTCAGCACCTTGCCCGCACCGACCAGGAGCTGGCGGGTCACCAGGAACGGTATGAGGACATCGGCCAGCCGGGAGAACTCGAGGCGGCGTGGAATGAGGTAGTTTTCGTGGCTGCCGTAGGAGTTCCCGGCGGAATCGGTGTTGTTCTTGAAGAGGTAGACGCTGCCGTTGAAGCCCTCGGCCTTGAGCCGGTCCTCCGCTTCTTCGACCAGGTCGTCCAGGATGAGCTCGCCGGCCCGGTCGTGGGCCACCAGCTGTGCCAGGTCGTCACACTCTGCGGTGGCGTACTCCGGATGCGACCCCACATCGAGGTAGAGCCGGGAGCCGTTGGTCAGGAAGACATTGGAGGAGCGGCCCCAGCTGACCACCTTGCGGAAGAGATAGCGGGCTACTTCCTCGGGGGAAAGGGGACGGGAATCGGGTCCGGAATAAGCGATGCCGAATTCTGTTTCCACCCCGTAGATCCTGCGGTCCATCAGTCTCCTTCCGCGCTGGACAACAGACGGTCCAGCTCAACGGTGTTTATCCTGCGGAACGCCCGTACGGTGCCTCGCGTGGACAACGGATCCCGGTCGAGGACGGCTACTTCGAGCAGGCCGGCGCCCAGTGGTTCCGCCGGCTGGCCGTTACCTGTTCCCTCAGCTGACCGGGTGGCGGAGAGGGCGTTGACGGCGGTCCTGATGGCGGAGGCGAAACCGGCGTCCTGGCTCCAGGTCCGGCTCAGGGCTTCGTTGACGATTTCCGCCTGTCCGCCCATCACGGTGTAATTGCTTTCATCCGCAATGGAGCCGTCGAAGTTCAGCCGGTACAGGCGGTCCGAGTAGGGGTCCTCCCCCACCTCCGCCACGGCCAGTTCGACTTCGAAGGGCTTTCCCTCGGTGGTGAACACCGATCCGAGGCTCTGCGCGTACACACTGGCCAGCCCCCGTGCTGAAACATCTTCACGCGAATAGGAATAGCCGCGCACATCGGCGAAGCGGATGCCTGCCTGGCGGAGGGATTCGAATTCGTTGTATTTGCCGACGGCGGCGAAACCTATCCGGTCGTAGATTTCACTGAGCTTGTGGAGGGACGGCGAAGGGTTTTCCGCCACCAGGGCGATGCCCTCGCGGCAGGTCAGGACCACTACCGAGCGTCCCCGGGCAATGCCTTTCCGGGCGAAGTCCGCCCGGTCCTTCATCAGCTGTTCGGGCGAGACGTAGAACTGCTGGGTCACGGCTACGCCTCCAGTCCGGCGGCGGTGCGCCTTGAGATCAGGTCATGGGACAGCTGCTGCAGTTCCCGCTCGGGGATCTCCCGGTTGCCGGCGCTGTTGACCACGAAAACCACGGGCCAGAGCCGCCGGACCATGTCCGGTCCGCCTGTGGCTGAGTCGTCGTCGGCCGCGTCGTAGAGGGATTCCACTGCCACCCGCACCGCTTCCTCCTCATCCAGGTTCGGCCGCCAGAGTTTCTTCAGGGCGCCGCGGGCGAAGACCGAGCCCGAGCCCACACTGTGGTGCTCGTACTCTTCATACCGGCCCCCGGTCACGTCGTAGGAGAAGAGCCGTCCCGTACGCCGCTGGGTGTCGAACCCGGCGAAGAGCGGGACCACGGCCAGCCCCTGCAGCGCCAAGGGAAGGTTGGAACGCACCATGGCCGCAAGCCGGTTGGACTTGCCGTCCAGGCTCATGGGCGTTCCTTCGATTTTTTCGTAATGCTCCAGTTCCACCTGGAACAGCCGGATCATGTCCAGGGCCAGCCCCGCCGTGCCGGCAATGCCCAGCACGGAGAAGTTGTCCGCAGGAAAGACCTTCTTGATGTGCCGGCTGGCAATCATGTTGCCCATCGTGGCACGCCGGTCCCCCGCCATCAGGACTCCCCCGGCGTACGTCAGGGAGACGATGGTTGTGGCCTGCGGGGCCAGATCCGCAGCGGACCCCTGCGACGCCGGTCCCAGGGAGCGGGAGGAGGGCAGCAGTTCGGGGCGGTGCCGGGTGAGGTGGTCGGTAAAGGAAGCGGAGGGGGCTTGGTGGATGGAGGCGGCAGGGTCCCGGGGGGCCATCCGTTACTGACCGCCCTTTTGGATGAAGCCGCGGACGAATTCTTCGGCGTTGCTTTCCAGCACGCCGTCGATTTCGTCCAGGAGGTCGTCTACGCCCTCAGTCTCGGTGGATGCTTCCGCCTCGGTTGCCGGGGCAGGGACGGCCTCTGTTTCTTCTTCTTCAACTGGATGCGTTCCGGTGGTTTTGCGGTCCTGGGTTGCCATGATGCCTAGCCCTTTCTTGCCCGGGGGTTGAATCCTAGTCCTATGGTGCCACGGTGGCATCCGAACCGGTCAGGAGTCTGGCGACAAAATCTTCCGCATCGGCGGATGCGTTGAAGAGTTCTTCGGTCAGCGCCCGGGTTCCGCGCAGCGGCTCCCGGGTCGGGATCCGCTGGAGCCGCCGCCGGGAGGGAAGTTCGAAGATGATGGAATCCCAGCTCGCACCGATGACTTCCTTCGGGAACCGGGTGAGGCAGTTCCCGCGGAAGTACGCCCGGGTGTCGTCCGGCGGGCGGATGACGGCCCGGGCAATCTCCTCGTCGGTGAGCACGCGTTCCATCTGTCCCCTGGCCGCAAGGCGGTAATAGAGCCCCTTCTCCGGACGCATATCCGAGTACTGCAGGTCCACCAGGTGCAGCCGCGCGTCCGACCAGGCCAGCCCGTCACGCTCGCGGTAGGCCTGCATCAGCTTCAGCTTCGCCACCCAGTCGACGGAGGCGGCAGCCTCCATCGGGTCCCGCTTGAGGGTCCCCAGCAGTGCGGCCCAGCGGGTGAGGATGTCCTCGGTGTCCGGGTCGCTTCCGCCGCCCGCACGGGCGTGTGCCGCTGCCGCTTCGCAGTAGATCTCCTGCAGGTCCAGGCCGGTGACCATCCGGCCGTCCGTCAGCTCCACCAGCTGCTCGAGGGTGGGGTCGTGGCTGATCGCCTGCAGCGCACCCACGGGGTCGCGGAGTTCGACGGCGGGGGCGGTCCCGGCTTCGATCATGGACAGGACTGCCGCCGTGGTGCCGATTTTCAGCAGGGCGGAAACCTCGCTGAGGTTCGCATCCCCGATGATCACGTGCAGCCGGCGGTACTTTTCCGCGACCGAATGCGGCTCGTCCCGGGTATTGATGATTGGACGGCGGATGGTGGTTTCCAGTCCGACTTCCGTTTCGAAGAAATCCGCGCGCTGGCTCAGCTGGAAACCCTGGCGCTGGTTATTGGTGCCAATGCCCACCCGGCCGGATCCGGCGATGACCTGGCGCGACACGAAGAACGGCACGAGCCCGCTGACCAGCGCCCCGAAGGGGACGCTGCGCGGCACCAGGTAGTTCTCGTGGGAACCGTAGGACACGCCCTTGTTGTCGGTGTTGTTTTTGTACAGGTGCACCGGGGCAAAGCCGGGCATGCGGGCAATGTGCCGCATGGCCGCCAGCACCACGGCGTCGCCGGCCTTGTCCCACAGCACCGCGTCGCGGGGCCGGGTGACTTCGGGCGAGGAATACTCGGGATGGGCGTGGTCCACATACAGGCGTGCGCCGTTGCCCAGGACCATGTTCATCAGCACCGGGTTGTCGGCGGTCTGCTCCCCGTAGAGGGCGGCCGGTCCGCCGCCTTCCATGGCGATTTGTTCGGCGTCCAGCACCGGGGGTTCGTCGGTGAGCTGGGTGGGATCCGCCGCGGCGCGGGGCACGGCGTATCCGCGTGCGTCGTTCAGCGGCGCCTCGTCCGTGTAGTCCCAGCGGGTTCCGGACAGGTTGCCCGTGCCCGTCCGCAGCGTGGCCGCATAGGCGTTGACGATCTGGCTGGAGAGGACGGTCGCGTTGGCGGACGGCAGGGACGGAGCCAGGACGCCGTACTCGGTTTCCGTCCCCATCACACGGCGCACGGTCACAGATACTGTCCCGGGTTGGCCGCGGTCTCGATGGTACGGCCCGGTTCCTGGCCCGCCTTGCCCTGGACGATAGTGCGGATGTAGGTGATCCGCTCGCCCTTCTTCCCCGAGATCCGTGCCCAGTCATCCGGGTTGGTGGTGTTGGGCATGTCCTCGTGCTCGCGGAACTCGTCCACCACGGCACGCATCAGGTGCTCGATTCGCAGGCCGCGCTGGTGCAGCTGCAACAGGTCCTTAATGGCGTACTTCTTGGCCCGGTCCACTACGTTCTGGATCACCGCTCCGGAATTGAAGTCCTTGAAGTAGAGCATCTCAGTGTCGCCGTTGGCGTAGGTGACTTCCAGATACTCGTTGGCCTTGTCCTCGGCGTACATCTTTTCGACGGTGCGGCGGACCATTTCGCTGACGGTTTCCACCGGATCGTAACCGTGTTCCGCCAGGTCCTCGCGGTGCAGCGGCAGGTCCGG
The DNA here is from genome assembly GCF_030373105.1 of Arthrobacter sp. zg-Y877. Lineage (NCBI taxonomy): Bacteria > Bacillati > Actinomycetota > Actinomycetes > Micrococcales > Micrococcaceae > Arthrobacter > Arthrobacter sp. zg-Y877. Next base: position 516,874 of record NZ_JAUCPU010000001.1, on the reverse strand, counting down.
GGTGAGGTATTTGGCAAAGATCTCGGCGGCACCTTCGGCGTCGGGCCGCTGGATCTTGATCTTCACGTCCAGCCGGCCGGGGCGCAGGATAGCCGGATCGATCATGTCCTCCCGGTTCGAGGCACCGATGACAATGACGTTCTCCAGCTTCTCCACCCCGTCAATTTCGCTGAGCAGCTGGGGGACGATGGTGGTTTCGACGTCGGAGGACACCCCGGTGCCGCGGGTGCGGAACAGCGAGTCCATTTCGTCGAAGAACACCACCACGGGGCTGCCGTCGGACGCCTTCTCCCGGGCACGGCCGAAAATCAGCCGGATGTGGCGCTCGGTCTCCCCCACATACTTGTCCAGCAGTTCCGGTCCCTTGATGTTCAGGAAGTAGCTGCGGGCGCCCAGCGTTCCGGTCTGCTCCATCACCCGGGCGGCCAGGGCATGCGCCACAGCCTTTGCGATCAGGGTCTTGCCGCAGCCGGGAGGGCCGTACAGCAGGATGCCCTTGGGCGGCTTCAAGCCGTGTTCGCGGTAGAGGTCGGGGTGCATAAACGGCAGCTCGACGGCGTCGCGGATCTGCTCGATCTGCGGGCCGAGGCCGCCAATGTCGGCGTAGGAGATATCCGGGACCTCTTCCAGGACCAGGTTCTCCACTTCGCTGCGCGGAATCTTCTCCAGCGCGTACCCGATCCGGGTGTCCACCGTCAGCGCATCGCCTACGCGGACCTTCTCCTGCCCCAGGGGTCCGTTGAGCCGGACCACGCGCTCGTCGTCGGCCCGTCCAATCACCAGCACCCGGTCCGGCTCCAGGAGTTCCTTCACCGTGAACAGCTCGCCGGCACGTTCGAAGCCGAGGGCCGCAATAACGGTGAGGGACTCGTTGAGGAGCACCTCCTGGCCCGGAACCACCTGTCCCAGGTCCAGGAGGGGCGAGACGGCCACCCGGAGCTTGCGGCCGGACTGGATGATGTCCAGGCTTTCCTGCATGGCCGCCACGGTGGTGACGCCGGGCACCGCCTCCCGGCGCTGGTTCACGCCCAGGACGGTGCCGAAGCTGAAGGGTGTGGCGCCCTCGTTTTCCAGGGCGTCCTTCAACCGGATAATTTCCGCCTTCGCGGTCTCCAGCATGGCCACAAGCCGGGCATTGTTGTGGGTGAGGGTCGCCAGCTGCCGGTCCAGATTCCGGAGTTTGTCGCGGAGGATGTTCACCTGGCGTGCCTCGGGACCTGCTGCAGCCGCTGTGGACACTGGACGGGATTCCCCTGTCCCGGGACCGACGTTCTCTGGTTCAGCCATGATACGGACCGCCTTCACGTAGCTCTGGGTCTGTCCAATGACAGTAACCCAGGGCTGCGCAAGATACAGCGGGTCCGGCGTCTTGTGTTTCGCCGGTACCTCCCGCTATGGGGTGTCGGTCTCCTGCTGGAACTTTTCAGCGTTTTCAAGGGCTCCGCGCTGCACGGTGGAGCTGGCATCCTTGGCGGCGCGGCGCAGCTTGTGGGCGGAGACCTCGCGTTCGCCCACAGCTGCGGGAGTCCAGGCGTTCAGGTCCTCTTCGCTGAAATTGGTTTTGGAGGCACGGCGCTTGGCGACGAGGCCGGTGGCGCCTTCCGCAAGCCGGCGGGCGGTCAGCAGGAAGCCGGTGTGGGCCACCATGCGGTGGTCCGGACGCACGGCCAGGCCCTCCAGGTGCCAGCCGCGGACCATGGATTCCCAGCCGTCCGGCTCCGTGAAGCGGCCGTCGGCGCGGATGGCTTCGGCGGTGCGGGAGAGCTGCGTGACGGTGGCCACGTAGGAGATCCACACTCCGCCCGGGGCGAGCACTGTGGCTACGGCGTCGGTGCATTCCCACGGTGCCAGCATGTCGAGGACCACCCGGTCCACGCTGCCCGGTTCTTCGGTTTTGACCACTTCGTCCTGGAAATCACCGAGGGTGATGTCCCAGGCCGGGTGCGGTCCGCCGAAGAAGGTCTCCACGTTGCCGCGGGCAATCTGGGCGAATTCCTCGCGCCGTTCAAAGGAATGCAGGCTGCCCTTGTCTCCGACGGCGCGCAGCAGCGAAATGCTCAGGGCTCCGGATCCGACGCCGGCTTCCACTACGCGTGCGCCCGGGTAGATGTCCGCCATGGTGACGATCTGGGCGGCGTCCTTGGGGTAGACGACGGCGGCGCCGCGCGGCATGGAGAGGACGAAGTCGGAAAGCAGCGGGCGCAGGATCTGGTACTGGTGTCCGGCCGTATTGGACACGACGGACCCTTCGGGCAGGCCGATGACGGTGTCGTGCTGCAGGTAGCCGCGGTGGGTGTGGAAAGCGCCGCCCTCGGTGAGGGTAATGGTGTTGCGGCGGCCCTTTTCGTCCGTGAGCTGGACCCGTTCCCCGGGGCGGAGCGGTCCCCTGCGGATCTCGGCGCCGTGGGGTGCAGCAGTTGTGGGCTGCTCCTGGTGGTGGGAGTTCATGGTTTTCCTTTGGTTCTCTTGCGGGTCTGTAGGAGCCGGCGATGTTCCGCCGGCCTGCGTGGTGAGGCTGAAAAACTGGAGGCCTTAGCGCCCTCCGCGGGTCCGTTTCCCGGTGACTGCGGCGACGACGGCGGCCTGGTAGAGCATGCCGGTGACTCTGCCGTCCCGGTTGATCACTGCGTATTCGCTGCCCTGCAGCTGGGCCAGGTACTGGACGAGCTCCTGGCCGGTGGCGGCTTCGGGGACGTAGGCGCCGGCTGCCAGCGGGCGGGCTACGGCGCTGACCGGTATCTGCCCGGCCTGCTCGGGCGGAACGGAAGCCAGCGCACCGGCGTCGACGACGGCTTCGGGCTGGCCGGTGTCAGCGGTGGCTACGACCACGGCGGCAGGGTGCTCACGGGCCAGCCGGAGTGCCTGGGCGACGGGCGCACTGATGGGCAGGGACACCGCGGGCGCCATGAGGGCCGCGGCGGTGACCTGCGGCAGCCGCAGCCGTACCCGAGCGTTATCGATCGCGGCTCCCGCCCCCATCCACAGGAAGCTGGACAGGAGGGCGGCCAGCAGGACCAGGCTCAGCGACGGTACGTCGTCCCGGAGATAGATGGGCACAAAGACGGCCGCCAGGAGCAGGACCGCGACGACGCGGCCTGCCCAGCCGGCGGCAACGGTGCCGCGTTCCTGTGAACCGGTGATTTTCCAGACGGTGCTTTCCACGATCCGCCCGCCGTCAAGCGGAAGCCCGGGCAGCACGTTGAAGACAGCCACCAAGGCGTTGGCGTAAACAAAGACGAGGGTTACCAGGGCTGCCACGCTCAGGTCCGGAAGGAGCTGCAGGATCCCGAACCCGGCTGCGGCGAGCAGGAAATTGGCGGCAGGTCCCGCCAGGGCGACCAGCAGGGAGCGTCCCGGCGTGGAGCGCAGGTCACCGAACTGGGTGTGCCCGCCCCACAGCGTGAGGACGATCTTCGACGTCGGCCAGTGGTAGGCACGGGCGGTGAGAGCGTGGGCCGCCTCGTGCGCCAGCACGGAGAGCAGCAGCAGGATGGAATAGCCCAGAGCCACGGCATAGGCGCCGGCTCCCAGATACGGGAAGGCACTGCGTATCTGCGGTCCGAATACGGCGACGATCAGTGCCGCGATGAGGAACCATGAATATGCCAGGAACACGGGAACCCCTGCAATGCTGCCGAGCGGGATCCCCTCCCTGCGTCCGGTGCCGGCGGGTCCGGTGCTGCTCACCTGGCCGCCTCCAGGACGGAACCGGGAAGCAGCCGGGACAGCTGGCCCACTCCACGGCCCGCCAGCGAGTCCCACACATGGTGGAACATGCCCGGCGGCAGGGGTACGAAGTTCGGTACCGCGAGGGTGACCAGGCCTGCCGACTGTGCGGAGGTGGCGCCGGGCAGGGAATCTTCAATGGCCACAACCGAGGCCTTATCCAGTCCCGGCACAGCCGCGGCCAGGGTGTCGAAGGCAAGCTGATAGGGCTCCGGGTCGGGCTTGCCACTGCTCACCATGTCGCCGGTAACGACGACGTCGAACGTTCCGGCCGGGAGGGCGCGGACGATTTCCCCGGCCAGCACCGGCTCGGACATGGTGACCAGGGCGCACGGGATCCCGGCTGCCCGCAGGTCCTCCAGCAGTTCGCGGGCTCCGGGACGCCAAGGCACCTGGCGGCGCACCTGCTCCGCGACCTGCCCGATCAGCCGGTCGATGATTTCGCGGGACCCGAGGGGAACCCCGGCGCGCTGGAGCATGCCGGCGCTGGTTTCCAGCGCCTGGCCCACCATGGCTTCGGCCTGGGCATCAGTCCAATCGACCCCGAATTCGGAGGTCAGTTCCTTTTCAGCAGCGATCCAGTACGGCTCGGTGTCTACGATGGTGCCGTCCATATCCCAGAAGACTGCCTGCAGTGCTGTACCGGCTGGGCTGGGGAGGGAATCGTCTGCGGGAACTAGAGGCATGTCCTAAGTCTAAGGGGCCGCGGAAGCCGGTCTTTCTTTTGCTCTCCGCGAAGCCCCGCGGCCCGGTCCTGACATGCCGGGTGAACGGGCTTAGTGTGAAGTGGTGAGCAATACCGAAGGATTTCCGGCCACAGGCCTCCAGGACTTTTTTGGCGACGAGTCCTCCCCCGAACGCGTCACCGTGATGCTGGCTGCGTTTGAAGGGTGGAACGATGCCGGCGAAGCTGCCTCCGACGCCCTGAAATTCCTGAGCCGGCACTGGGACAGCGAAAAAATAGCCAGTATCGACGCCGACGAATACTACGATTTCCAGTTCACCCGGCCGGCCATCAAGCGCACGGCCTCCGGTGGGCACCGGATCAAGTGGCCCACGACCCGTATTTCCCGGGCCGAAGTTCCGGACAGCAACCTGGACGTCATCTTCGTGACCGGCGTCGAGCCCTCCTACAAGTGGCGGGCCTACACTGCGGAACTCATCGCCCTCGCCAAGGAACTGGATGTGGACTGCATTGTCCTGGCCGGTGCGCTCCTTGCCGACGTTCCGCATTCACGGCCCATTCCGGTGACGGCGTCCTGCGAGGAACCGGACCTGCAGGAGAGCCTGAGCCTGGAGTCGTCCACGTACGAGGGGCCTATCGGCATCGTGGGGGTCGTGTCCGAGATGGCAGGGCTGGCGGATATCCCCTCCATCTCGCTGTGGGCTGCGGTACCGCACTATGTGGGTCAGTCGCCGTCGCCCAAGGCACAGCTCGCGCTGCTGAACCGCATCGAGGAACTGCTGCAGGCTCCCCTGGACACGCATCTGCTGACCGAAGAGGCCGAGGCCTGGGAGCGTGGCGTGGATGAACTGGCTACGGAGGATCCCGAGGTGGCGGCCTACGTGCGCCAGCTCGAAGAGGCCAAGGACACCGCCGAGCTTCCTGAAGCCAGCGGCGAGTCCATTGCCCGGGAGTTCGAGCGTTACCTGAAGCGCCGCCGCCGGGACTGACCAGGGGCGAACCGGACACCGGACACCGGACAGCAAAACGCCGGCCACACCCGATGGGTGCGGCCGGCGTTTTCGTGTCTTTTCCGCTTAGAGCTGGAGTCCGAGCAGGGCGCTCAGCGAGGCACAGACGAGTTCGGCACCGGCCTGGCTCCCCGTCGTCCCGCTGCGGACGGCTGTGCCGGCCCACGCGTCTACGGCAGCCACGGCGGCCGGAGCGTTCAGGTCATTGGCCAACGCGGCACGGATCTGCTGCAGGAGTGTGGCGGCGTCGTCGTCGTTGGTGTACTGCAGCGCCTTCCGCCAGGCAACGAGGCGTTCCTCCGCCTGATGCAGCTGGTCGGAGGTCCAGAACCAGTCGGTGCGGTAGTGGTGCGAGAGCAGCACCAACCGGATGGCCGCCGGTTCCACTCCCTCGGCCCGCAGCTTGGAGACCAGGACCAGGTTGCCCAGGGACTTGCTCATCTTGGCGCCGTCGAGCCCCACCATGCCGGCGTGGGCGTAATGCGACGCCAGGGGGGTGCCGGCACAGGCAAAGGCGTGCCCGGCACTCATCTCGTGATGCGGGAAAACCAGGTCGGAGCCGCCGCCCTGCACGGTGAAGGGACGCGGAAGGAACCGCTGGGCGATGACCGAGCACTCAATGTGCCAGCCGGGGCGTCCCGTGCCGAGCCGGCCGCCGTCCCATGATGGTTCGCCGGTGCGGGCAAGGCGCCAGAGCAGCGGGTCCAGGGCGTTGCGTTTGCCGGGACGCTCCGGGTCTCCCCCGCGCTCGGCAAACACCGGCAGCATCTGCTCGCGGCTCAGGTGCGAGACCTGGCCCAGCCACCACGCGTCGGGGTCGCCGTCGGCCAGGCGGGAGGCCGCATCGACGTCGAAGTAGAGGTCGCCGTCGGGCTCTGTTCCGGTGCCGGGCACGCGGTACGCAAGGCCGCGGTCCATCAGGTCCTCCACCACGGGGACTATCCACTCCACGGCCTCGACCGCACCGACGTAGTTGTCCGGGGCGAGGACGTTCAGGGCTTCCATATCCTCGCGGAAAAGCTGGGTCTGTTCCCGAGCGAGTTCCCGCCAATCCGCGCCGGTGGCGTTGGCCCGTTCGAGCAGCGGGTCGTCCACGTCCGTCACGTTCTGGACGTACCGGACGGTGTACCCCGCATCCCTCCATTGGCGGTTCAACAGGTCAAAGCTCACATAAGTCGAGGCATGGCCCATGTGCGTGGCGTCATACGGGGTGATCCCGCAGACGTACAGGCTTGCTTCTCCGGCGGGCCGGACGGTTACCCGTGCCTGGGCGGACGTGTCATAAAGCTGGACGTCGTCCGATGTTCCGGGCAGGGAGGGCAGGGCTGAAGATTTCCAGGCAATCACCCTTCAACTCTAACGGGCGCGGCTAGGCGGTGAGGACGCCGAAGCCCAGCAGAAGGTAGATGCAGACGCCAAGGAGGATGCGGTACCAGACGAAGAGGCGGTAGCTGCGGGTGGAGACATATCGCAGGAACCAGCCGATGATGATGAAGCCCACAACGAAGGCGACAACGGTGGCAGCACCGGTCTGCAGGCCGGTGTAGGGCATCGGCTCGTCCAGTGACTTGACCAGCTGGAACAGGCCGCTGCCGAAGACGGCGGGAATGGCGAGCAGGAAGGCGTACCGGGCGGCGGCTTCACGGGTGTAGCCCATAAACAGGCCGGCGGTGATGGTGCCGCCGGACCGGGAAACACCGGGAATCAGGGCCAGCGCCTGGGCAAACCCGTACAGGATGCCGTGCTTATAGGTGAGCTTGTCCAGTGTGCGCTGCTGGCGGCCGACCGTGTCAGCCACTGCGAGGATGATGCCGAAGACGATCAGCATGGTCGCGACAATCCACAGGCTGCGGAACGTGCTTTCAATCTGGTCTTGGAACAGCAGGCCCAGGACCACGATGGGGATGGTGCCGATGATGATGAGCCAGCCCATGCGTGCGTCCGGGTCGCTGCGCGGCACGCGGCCAAGGAGGGAGCCGAACCAGGACTTGATGATCCGGACAATGTCTTTCCAGAAGTAGACCGCGACGGCGGTCTCCGTGCCCAGCTGGGTGATGGCCGTAAAGGCAGCGCCCGGGTCCTGCGCTCCGGGCAGCAGTTCCCCCACGATGCGTAGGTGGGCACTCGAGGAGATGGGGAGGAATTCTGTCAGGCCCTGGATCAGGCCAAGGAAGATCGCTTCAAACCAATTCACACCTAAGACTCTAATTCACGCCCGCCCCACCTCCTGCACGGAGGCCGGCGGACCGGAGCCTATCGGTTGGCCGACCGGCCCAGGGGGTCCCCGTCTCCCGAATCCCGGCCTGGTTCCGCTTCCAGGACTTCGTCCACGTCCTCGCCGGCTTCGTAATCGGCGTCGTCCTCGTCATCCTCGTAGATCTCCAGCGGGGTCACCTCACCGTAGGCGTCGTAGAGGACCTCCTCGTAGACTTCAAAGGCATCGGCAATGGCAAGGTACGCGCTTTCGACCACTGGATCCTTGTCACCGCGGCGGGCGGCCGCAGCCGCGAGATGCTCCTCGAATGCAGTGATAAGGGACTGGAGCGCGATGCGCGGATCTATGCTCATGCCCTAGACGTTATCGGTAAACTGGGGAAAATTGGAGGGAAATGCGCGAACAAATTCTTGCACCGGAAGTCTCCCGCCGACGGGAAAATTCCCGGGATTATGAGTACCTGGTGGTCTCGGTCGACCCGCATGAATCACTGCCGGATGCCCGCCGGCGGCTGGTTGAGCATGCCGAATACGGCAAGTGGGAACTCCACCGCAGCCGCATCTACAGCGGCGGCGGCAGGCGGTTCTGGCTGCGGCGCAGGGTCCTGCGCGTCCAGCGGACCTCGTAGCTCCGGGCTGCGCATCTTCTGCGGGGCCTCACTCCACCGGCCCCAGAACCGCGTTGGCCACGCTGGCATGGACCGAATCCTCACTCGAGGGGTGGAACATCCCGGCGAGGACGTCCCGGTAGAGGCGTTCCAGTTCGGCACCCCGGAAATAGCTGCGTCCGCCGGCAACCCGGACGGCGGTTTCGACCACGCCGCGGGCCGTTTCGGTGCTCCGGTACTTCAGGCCGGAAAGCAGCGGGAACCAATACGTCCCGTGGTCGGTGCCGTCCTCCAGGTCCCGGGCGACCGCGCCGAGCTGCAGATGCACGCCGTCCATCCGTAGTGCGGCGTCCGCAATCTTCCACCGGGTGCCGGGGTCTGCCGACGCCGGTGCACCCTCCCGCGAAACGCGGCCTGTGGCAGCCTCAACGGCCAGTTCCACTGCCCGGTCTCCGATTCCCGTGTAGACCGCGGACAACAGCGTCTCGAACAGCGCGAAGATCCCAAAGACGAAGGGATCCCGGTGTGGACCCACCGGCGTCGTACGGACCATCCGCTCCCCCGGCACCACCGCATTGTCCAGGCGGGTGGTGCAGGACTGGCTGGCCCGCATGCCCATGGTGTTCCAGTCGTCCGCGATGATGATCCCCGCGGTCCCGCGGTCGGCGAAGCCGAACACCAGCCGCGGCTCCTCCGGGTCCGAGGAGTCCTTCCCGAAGATGCCCAGCCGCGTCCAGGCCGGGGACAGGCTGGTGAATATCTTGGTGCCGGTGAAGGCGTAACCGCCGCCGGCCGCGGGGCGGGCCTCGGTATGCGAATCGAAGAGCACGGCGGGGTTCCCCGGCTCCGACACCCCGAAGGCAAACAGCTCTCCTGCAGCGGCTTCACGCAGCACGAAATCCAGCGAGTCATCACCCTGCAGTGCCAACAAATGCGCCACACCGCACCAAACCAGGTGCATGTTCACCGCCAGTGCTGTGGCGGGAGCGGCGGAGGCCAGGAGCCGCTGGCAGGAGACGACGTCGGGAATCCCCATGCCGGCCCCTCCCCTGTCCGGGGAGGTGAACAGGGCGAGGTAGCCCGCTGCGCGCAGGTCTTCCAGGTCCTCCGTGAAGAAACTGTTGTCCTCGTCATAACCGGCGGCACGGGACCGCAGCCGCGACAGCAGTTCCGGGGTCAGGATTTCGGTGGCCTGCACAGGGCTCTCCTTCGAACGGGGCTTAGTACCGGGTCAGCAGGCGGGACAGTACCCGTGTGCCGAACTTCAGCGAATCCACCGGCACCCGTTCATCGACGCCGTGGAACATGCCGGTGAAGTCCAGATCCTCCGGCAGGCGCAGCGGGGCAAAACCGTACCCGGTGATGCCCAGACGGCTGAGCGACTTGTTGTCCGTACCGCCGGAAAGCGTGTAGGGCAGCACCGGCGCCCCTGGATCCTCGGCCTGCAGTGCGGAGATCATCGAATCCACGAGGTTGCCCTTGAACGGCACCTCGAGGGACACATCCTGGTGCTCGTAGCTGATGTCGATGCCGTCGCCGGCGAGTTCGCGGATGGTGGCGAGCACCTGCTCCTCCTGGCCGGGCAGGGTGCGGGCATCGATGAGGGCCTCGGCAGTGCCGGGGATGACATTGTGCTTGTAGCCGGCCTTCAGGACCGTCGGGTTGGACGTGTTCTGCAGTGTGGCACCGACAAAGCGGGCCACGGTGCCCAGTTCCGCGAGGATCCGGTCGGGGTTGTCCGGATCGAACTCGACGCCGGTCAGTTCCGTCACGCCGTCCAGGAAGGCACGGGTGGTGTCCGTCAGTTCAATGGGCCAGGGGTGGCTGCCGATGTTGGCAACAGCCCGCGCCAGCCGGGTGACCGCGTTGTCGGTATTGATCTGGGAGCCGTGGCCGGCCCGGCCGTGGGCCACCAGGCGCAGCCAGGAAATGCCCTTTTCGGCTGTCTGCAGCAGGTACGTCCGCTGTCCGCCGATGGTCGCGGAGAAGCCGCCCACCTCGGAGATGGCCTCGGTGGCACCGTCGAACAGTTCCGGCCGGTGCTCAACCGCCCAGCGGGCGCCGTAGTCGCCGCCGGCCTCCTCGTCGGCAAAGAACGCGAAGACAATGTCCCGCCGCGGCCGGGTTCCGGTGGCGGCCATGGACCGCATCACGGACAGGATCATGGCATCCATGTCCTTCATGTCCACGGCGCCGCGGCCCCAGATCAGTCCGTCCCGTTCCTCACCGCTGAACGGGTCCACGGTCCAGTCCTCTTTCTGCGCCGGCACCACGTCAAGGTGGCCGTGCACCACGAGGGCGGGCAGGGAGGAGTCGGTGCCTTCCATCCGGGTGACCACGGAGGCCCGCCCCGGGGCAGACTCGAAGAGATCGGCGGACAGTCCGGCTTCCTCGATCAGGCCCGCGGTGTACTCAGCTGCGGCGCGCTCCCCTGGACCGGAATTGTCTCCGAAGTTGGAGGTGTCAAAGCGGATGAGCTCCTGGCAGATCCGGGCCACCTCATCTTCGGCGCGGGGCAGATCGGCGCGGATGTCATCAGGCATGGTCTTCTCCTTCGGTGAACTGTGCAGCCAGCTTAGCCAGAGCCGGGGTGTGACGGGCGGTTATTTGCCGCCACATGACCGTTTCCTGCCCGTGGCTAGGGCCGATTCGTGGTTCCCGGCCAAACCGTGTTAGAGTTTTTTCCGTTGCTTTTGAAGGTTTCGAACGACGGAAACGGCGTAAGAACACCGGCAAAACCACCTCTGCGCGGGTGGCGGAATGGCAGACGCGCTAGCTTGAGGTGCTAGTCCTCTAACGAGGGTGGGGGTTCAAGTCCCCCTCCGCGCACAGTGAAGTCCTCCTGGAATCTACGGATTCCGGGAGGACTTTTTTGTTTGCCTGAAACGGTGCCGTGTGATCTTTGCCTCACATGCCCCGCCGCCCTTCGATACGCTCGCAGCATGGACGTCAGTGCAGTCGTAAATCTCCTCCTGGTGGTGTTCTTTATCCTGGTGGGCGGAATCTTCGCCGCCGCGGAAATGGCATTGGTCACTCTGCGCGAGAGCCAGCTCAGCGGCATAGAACGGAGTGGGAAGCAGGGCAGGCGCACCGCGCACCTGGCCCGCAATCCCAACCTGTTCCTGTCGGCGATCCAGATCGGCGTGACTCTCGCCGGTTTCTTCTCTGCGGCCTATGGTGCCTCTGCCCTGGCTCCGACGGTGGTTCCGCTGCTGCGGCAGTGGGGCCTGGCGCAGCCTGCAGCGGAGGCGACGGCGTTCATCCTCCTGACGCTGGCCGTGGCGTACCTGTCCCTGGTGTTCTCCGAGCTGGTCCCCAAACGGCTGGCCATGCAGAACGCGGTGCTTTTTGCCCGGGTCCTCTCCCCCGGACTGAACCTGTTTGCGGTGCTTATGCGTCCCGTCATCCGGCTCCTCTCCTTCTCCACGGACACCGTGGTGCGGTTGCTGGGCGGAAACCCGGAGGCCAGGACCGTGCCGGTGAGCAGCGAGGAGCTCTGGGACATGGTGGCCGCCAGCCCGATGCTGGCCGAGGACAGCCGGCGGATCCTCAACGACGTCTTTGGGGCGGGTACGCGGCTGGTGCAGGAGGTGATGCGGCCCCGGACCGAAGTGGTGTTTGTCCGGGCGGACCTTCGCTTGGACGAGGCACTGCACCAGGTGCGGCACCAGCCCTATTCCCGTTATCCGGTCACCGGTGCCTCGGTGGATGACATTGTGGGGTTCATCCACGTCCGGGATCTCATGCCGGACCCTGAAGGTCCGGAACCGGACCGGCGTACCGTCGCCGACATCCTGCGCCCGATCCTGTTCCTGCCCGGGACAGCGGCAGTGCTGCCCTCGTTGGGCCGGATGCGCCGGGGGAACAGCCATATCGCGGTAGTGGCCGACGAATACGGCGGCACGGACGGCATAGTCACGCTCGAAGACCTGGTCGAGGAGCTGGTGGGGGAAATCTATGACGAGTTCGACACCGGCGAGGACCCCGAGGACCGCTACCACCGGGAAAAGGGACAGCTGGTGGTGGACGGGGCACTCATTCTGCAGGAATTCGAACGGCTGACCGGCGTCGGATTGCCGGAGGGCCAATATGAAACGGTTGCCGGGTACATCCTGGACCAGCTGGGGCGGGTGGCACGGCCCGGCGACACCGTACCGGCCCCGGGCTGCCGGCTCGAGGTCCTTGGCGTGCGGCGGCGGCGGATCGGAGCGGTCCGGGTGATTCCCGGGGCACCCGCGTAGGCCGTCAGTGCATCCCATTGCCAGACCCGGCACCCACCGCGCAGAATACGTCCCAACGCGGTATCAGGGAACGTCCGGAAGGACAGCCATGGCTGACACCAAGTCTGAGACAGGCCAGACCGAGCTCAAGCGGGTCATGGGCACCAAACTGCTGCTGCTGTTCATTGTCGGCGACATTCTGGGAACCGGTGTCTACGCGCTTACCGGACAGGTGGCCGGCGAGATCGGCGGCGCGGCATGGGCGCCCATCCTCCTGGCGTTTGCGGTGGCCACGATCACCGCCTTTTCGTATCTGGAACTGGTGACCAAATATCCGCAGGCCGCCGGTGCCGCGCTGTACACGCACAAGGCCTTCGGCGTGCACTTCCTGACGTTCCTGGTGACATTCGCCGTGCTCTGCTCGGGTATAACCTCCGCTTCAACGGCTTCCAAATTCCTGGCCGAGAACTTCATTGTGGGGTTCGACCTGGAGTGGGGGCAGGCCGGCGTCACCTGGATCGCGGTCATCTTTATGCTGTTGCTGGCCGCCGTTAACCTGAGGGGTGCGGCGGAAAGCGTGAAGTTCAACATCGTGCTGACCGCCATCGAACTGACCGGACTGCTGATAGTCATCGCCATCGGGTTCTGGGCCATGAGCCAGGGCAACGCGGATTTCTCCCGGGTGGTCGTGTTTGAAACCGAAGCGGGCAAGAGCGTGTTCCTCGCCCTCACCGGAGCCACGGCCCTGGCGTTCTTCTCCATGGTCGGTTTCGAGGACTCGGTAAACATGGCCGAGGAAACGCATGATCCCGTCCGGATTTTCCCCAAGGTGATGCTCACCGGCCTGACGATCACCGTCTGTGTCTATCTCCTGGTCTCGGTGGCTGCCGTGGCCGTGGTGCCGGTGGGACAACTCTCCGAGTCCGCCACCCCGCTGCTGGAAGTGGTGCGGGCCGGCGCACCCAACCTGCCCGTGGACGTCATCTATCCGTTCCTGTCGATTTTCGCCGTCGCCAACACCGCCCTGATCAACATGCTGATGGCGAGCCGCCTGCTCTACGGCATGGCGAAGCAGGACGTGCTGCCACGGGGGCTCTCCTCCGTCCTCCCCGGACGGCGCACCCCCTGGGCCTCCATCGCCTTTACGACGGCGATCGCGGTGGGTTTGATCATTGTGGTCACCAACTTCATGGGCCGGGAAACGGTAACGGCGCTTGGCGGCACGACCGCACTGCTGCTGCTGGGCGTGTTTACGGTGGTCAACATTGCCTGCATCGTCCTGCGCAGGATCCCGTCCGAGCGTGCCCACTTCCACTCCCCTCGGGTGATGCCTTTCATCGGTGCCCTGACCTGCGCCTTCCTGATCGGCCCGTGGGCGCAGGACGCCATCGAGTACCGGATCGCCGGGCTGCTGCTGCTGCTCGGCCTGGTGCTGTGGCTGCTCACCTGGATCTGGAACCGCGCAGTGAAGGCCCGCAAAACCCGCTTCAGCGACCCATCGCAGCTGAGTTGAGGGGATCAGCGATGGAGGAGGCAGGAAGAAGGAAGCCATGAGCGTCGTCGTCGGATTCGTCCCCACCCCGGAAGGGGAGGCAGCGCTGCGCGCTGCGATCCGTGCAGCCCGTGACCTGGCCACCGGACTCGTGGTGGTCAACGTCGAAAGCACGCGCAAACCCCGGCCCGAACATACCCCGGACTATCTCAAGGCACTGGCCAGTGTCCTGGACGGCAGCGGGGTTTCGCACGTTCTGCTGCACCCAATGGGTGACTTCGATGCCTCCGAGGAAATCCTGAAGGCCTCGGAAAACCACGGCGCCCAGCTGGTGGTGCTGGGAATCCGGCACCGGACACCGGTAGGCAAGCTTTTCCTTGGCAGCACGTCCCAGCGCGTGCTGCTGGAGGCTGCCTGCCCCGTCCTGGCGGTCAAAGCGGGCCAGGCCTGAGGCCTAGCTTTCCGGATCAAACATGAACTCGCGGAGCTCCTGCGCACAACGGCAGGACACCGCTATCTTCCGGGCCCACTCCACTGCGTCCTCACGGGTCGGCAGCTCCAGGACAGTGAAGCCGCCCTTGAGGTGGCTGCCGGGATAGATTTCGGGGTTCACGGATCCGTCGGCGGAGACAATCACGGGATCCACCTTTTCCTCGATCCCACCGCCGAAGATATACACACCGGCCGCTTTTGCCGCCCTGATGACGGCGCGCGAATCGGCTGCAACAACGGGAAACTCCTCGAAGGTGAGCACCATGGCTTCGCTCGGAAAGGAGATGAGGTATTTGGTCATGCCCGAAGGGTGCCCCGTAGACGGGCGGATGGCAACGGGTATCCGCGTGCGCCTAGAGCTCGGCCAGAATCGCTTCAATCCCGGTAAAGGTCTCCGTGAAGGAGGTGGACAGGGGTGAGAGCCCCAGCCTGATGCCGTCCGGATTGCGGTAGTCCGGAATGATGCCCTGCTTCCAGAGCGCCGCCGTGGCGGCCTTGAACTTCGGATGGTCGACGGTGATGTGGCTGCCGCGCCGGTCCGGGTCGCGCGGCGAGGCCAGCACGACGCCGCGCGGCGCCAGCAGCGCATCGGTTGCGGTGACGGCGTATTCGGTGAGGGCCTGCGACTTGGCGCGGACGGCAGCCATCCCGGCCTCGCGGATCAGGGCAATCATGTCCTGCATGGCGAGCATGCCGAGGATAGGCGGGGTGCCCGAGACCAGGCGCCGGATGCCCGTCGCAGGAACATAGCCCTGCGCCATGCCGAACGGGTCATCGGAACCCAGCCATCCCTGGATGGGCTGCGAGAAATCCTCCTGGTGGCGGGCTGCCACGTAGGCCCAGGCCGGAGCGCCCGGTCCCCCGTTGAGGTACTTATAGCTGCAGCCCACGGCGTAGTCCGTGCCGTCTGCGTCCAGCTCGGCGGGCACAACCCCCACAGAATGGCACAGGTCCCAGAGAACCAGGCCGCCGGCGTCGTGCACCACGTTGTTGATGGCCGCTGCATCGGCAAGGTAGCCCGACCGGTAGGCCACGTGGCTGAAAACGGCCAGTGCCGTCTGTGGTCCGACGGCGTCCGCCACTGCTTCTGCGGTGACCCCTCCCGCGTACCCGGCGGGCACCCACCGCAGGGTGAGGCCGCATTCGCGGGCCACGCCTTCCAGGACGTACCGGTCCGTCGGGAAATTGTCCGCATCGAGCAGGATTTCAGTACGGCCGGGCCGGGCGGCAACAGCGGCGCGGGCCAGTTTGTACAGCAGGACGGTGGTGGAGTCCGCCACGATGCATTGTCCGGGCGCAGCTCCAAGGGCCACCTCCCCCAGCTGGTCGCCGATTACGCCGGGCAGCTCCAGCCACTGCTCGTCCCAGCCCCGGATCAGCCGTCCGCCCCACTGCCGGGTGACGAAATCCTGCAGGTTTTCCGCAGTGGCGCGCAGGGGGCGTCCCAGCGAATTTCCGTCCAGATACGCACGGACACCGTCCGCAGGAAGGAAACGGTCACGGTACCCGGCGAGGGGATCCGCCGCGTCGAGTTCCTTAGCGGTAACGAGCAGCCCTGCAGCATCAATCATGAGGGAACCTTAGCAGCGGACCGCCGCCCAAAACGAAGCCCGCCTGCTTCCGGCAGTACCGGAAGCAGGCGGGCGGTGACTCGGTCCGCAGGCTACGCCAGCGGTACCACGGTGCCGGCGAAGTGCCGGCGCTGGGACCGCGGGTTCCAGCCGGTAAAGCTGGAACCCGTCCACCCGTCCGGTGTTTCATCGTCGGAGATGGTCACGGCAACGGTGGCCGGCAGGAACACAGGTGACTCAAAGTCAATGCTCCACTGGAACGGACCCTCATGGGTCTGCACCGTATCGCCGATAACCCTCGATGCGAGGTACATGCCGTGGGCCAGCGACTGTTTCATGCCCAGCGCCTTCGCCGACAAGCGGCTCAGGTGGATGGGGTTGAAGTCCCCGGAGACCCGGGCATAGTTACGGCCGGCATCGGCACCCAGGCGCCACAGCGCCGTCGGGAGCGGCGGAACGAATTCCGCGCGTACCGCTGACTTGTCCGGCCGGTCAATCCTGGGCAGGAAAACGCCCTTGGCCAGGTACGTGGAACGGCCCCGCCACACGGTCTCGGAAACACCGTCGGCCTCCACCGTGACTTCGGCGACGAGTTCCACCTGCGTTCCGGCCCGGTGCCCACCGAGGTTCTCCGCCCACGCCGTCACCGTCAGCGGTTCCGAGTAATGGATCGGACGGAAATGCTGCACCTCGTTACGCAGGTGCACCATGCCCAGCAGCGGCAGCGGGAAGTCCTCCCGCGCCATCAGGCTCATCGCCACGGGGAAGGCAAACGTATGCACGTAGCCGGTAGGCAGGTAGTCGGTGGCGCTGTGCAGGACCAGGCGCTGGAAATCAGTGAGCCGGGCCAGGTCCACGGCGGCGCCGCGCACCACATGCCGGTCCGCCGGCAGGAGGCCGGTGCCCTTGGCCGGCGACAGCCGCGACTTCGCCGCGCTGCCCACCGCCCCGGCGTACAGCCGTCCGAGTGCGGGGATCTCACTCAGCTGTGTGTCGGTCATGCGCCCACCATGTTCTGGCCGCAGACGCGCACTACCTGTCCGTTGACGCCGGCAGCGGCGTCGGAGGCCAGGAAGGAAATGGTCTCGGCCACGTCCACGGGCAGTCCGCCCTGCTGCAGGCTGGACAGACGGCGCGCCACCTGCCGGGTGAGGGCGGGAATAGCTGCCGTCATATCGGTTTCAATGAAGCCGGGTGCGACGGCGTTGATGGAGCCGCCGCGTGGTGCCAGCAACGGAGCCGTTGCACGGACCATGCCAATGACGCCGCCCTTGGAAGCTGCGTAGTTGGTCTGTCCGCGGTTGCCGGCGATGCCGCTGGTCGAGGCCAGCGAGACGATCCGGCCCTCCGGGCTGAAGCCGCCCGAGGCCAGGAAGGTCTCGTTCATCCGCAGCTGCGAGGCAATGTTGACGGCAATAACCGAACCCCAGCGCGCTTCGTCCATGTTCGCCAGAAGCTTGTCACGGGTGATGCCGGCGTTGTGGATCACGATGTCCAGGTGGCCGTAACGTTCGGCTGCGTGGGCAAGGATGCGGTCCGCAGCGTCCTCACGGGTGATGTCCACCTGGAGTGCGGTGCCGGAAATCTCGTTGGCAACCTTCGCCAGCTGCTCTCCGGCGGCGGGTACGTCCACCACGATGACGGAGGCGCCGTCACGGTGCAGCACCCGGGCGATGGCGGCACCGATACCGCGGGCGGCACCGGTAACGACGGCGACCTTGCCGGCCAGCGGGGCGTTCCAGTCCAGGGGCAGGGTTCCGGCATCCGAACCGACGGTCACGAACTGGCCGCTGACGTAGGCGCTCTTGCCCGAGAGCAGGAACCGCAGGGCGGCTGCCACCGACGGGGCTGATGCCTGGACGCCGTTGGCCAGCACGATGCCGTTGGCGGTCGCACCGCCGCGCAGCTCGTGGGCAATCGAGCGCAGCGTGCCGTCGACACCCTGGCGGGCCGCGGCGGCTGCCGGATCCTGGGCTTCCGCTGCGGGCCGGGAGACGGTGATGACCCGTCCGCCCGGGGCCAGGTCGCGAAGGGCGGCGCCCGCTGCCAGGGTCGGTTCGCCCAGGTCGGTGGGTGCCGCGGCGTCGTCAAGCACGATCAGGATGGCGCCGAGCTTTTCCTTCGGCGTGGCATGCCGGCGGACGTCCTGGTCCCAGTCGAGCAGGAGCCGGGACAGCTCGTCGGCGGTACCGCTCTTGCCGAGCACCAGCACCGGTCCCGGCACCAGGGGCTGGGTGGGATCGAAGCGGCGCAGGATGGCCGGCCGGGGCAGGCCGAGCTTCTTGGACAGTTCCTTGGTGAAGCCGCTGTTAACGAGGTTGAGGTAGGTATCGCTCATGATCAGCGTGCCTCGAGAATCGCGACGAGGCCCTGGCCGCCGGCGGCGCAGATCGAGATCAGGCCGCGGCCTGAACCCTTCTCGTGGAGCATCTTCGCCAGTGAGGCAACGATGCGTCCGCCGGTGGCGGCGAAGGGGTGTCCGGCTGCCAGCGAGGAGCCGTTGACGTTCAGCTTGGTGCGGTCGATGCTGCCCAGCGGCGCATCCAGGCCCAGCCGGGTCCGGCAGAATTCCTCATCTTCCCAGGCGGCAAGGGTGGAAAGGACGGTTCCGGCGAAGGCTTCGTGGATTTCGAAGAAGTCGAAATCGTCGAAGGTCAGGTTGTGGCGTGCCAGCAGGCGCGGCACGGCGAAGGCCGGAGCCATCAGCAGTCCGTCCTTGCCGTGGACGAAGTCGACGGCGCCGGCTTCGGCATCAACGATGTTGGCGAGCATCGGCAGGTCGTGTTCGCGGGCGTAGTCCTCGGAGCCCAGCAGGACAACAGAGGCGCCGTCGGTCAGCGGGGTGGAGTTGCCGGCCGTCATGGTGGCTTCGTCGCCAAGGCTCTTGCCGAAGGCGGGCTTCAGCTTGGCCAGCTTTTCCATGCTGGTGTCGGGCCGTAGGTTCGCGTCCTTGGCCAGGCCGCGGTACGGGGTCACCAGGTCGTCGAAGAAACCGCGGTCATAGGCGGCTGCCATGTTGCGGTGGCTGTTGAAGGCCAGCTCATCCTGGGCCTCCCGGGTGATCTTCCACTGTGCGGTGGTCAGGGCCTGGTGCTCGCCCATGGACAGACCCGTGCGGGGTTCGCCCGTGGACGGTGCATTCGGGGACAGGTCCTTGGGACGGATCCTTGCGACGGCGGCCAGCTTCTGCTTGGTGGTCCGGGCGCGGGAAAGGTCGAGGAGGGCACGGCGCAGGCCTTCGCTCACGGCGATGGGTGCGTCGGAGGCGGAGTCGACGCCGCCGGCAATGGCGGACTCGAGCTGCCCCAGCTTGATCTTATTGGCCAGGCTGACCACTGTTTCCAGCCCGGTGGCGCAGGCCTGCTGCACATCGTAGGCGGGGGTCTCCGGCGACAGTGCCGAGCCCAGGACCGCCTCGCGGGTCAGGTTGAAATCACGGGAGTGCTTGAGGACAGCGCCGCCGGCGACTTCACCGATCCGCTCCCCCTGCAGGCCGAAGCGGGCAACGAGTCCGTCGAGGGCTGCGGTCAGCATGTCCTGGTTGGAGCTGTAGGTGTACTTGCCGCCCGAGCGGGCGAAGGGAATGCGGTTACCGCCGATGACGACCGCTTTGCGCACCGAAGACCCGGCGGCATTGTTCGTGGGTGTAGCTCGTGCGGGTTCAGGCTGTGCAGCCATTCGTCGTTCTCCTTGGGAGTCCATGGGTGGGGGTGTGACGTTAGTTACTGTTACCCAGCGTACCTGATACGCTCAGTATCGTGAACAACACACTGAGGGATCCTTCCGCGCCGGCCCCGGCCGCGGACGGGCGCGCGCTCCGCTGGGAGGCCCATCGGGCCGAACGCCGCCGCACCCTGATCCGAACCGCGCGCCGGGCCGTCCACACTCTCGGGTGCGCGGCATCGATGGAAGAGATTGCGGCCGCCTCCGGCACCTCGAAGTCGGTCTTCTACCGCTACTTCGGCGACAAGGCCGGGCTGCAGAAAGCCATGGGCGAAGTGGCCGTGGCACGGATGCAGGAAAAGATCCTGGAAGCGGGGCGCACGGCAACATCGGCCCGCTCCGGCCTGCGGGCCATGGTGTCGGCCTACCTGCAGATGGCGGAGACCTCGCCCAACGTGTATCTGTTCGTCACGGGCCGGCTTGCCGACGGCGGTACGGAGCAGCAGTTCGACACCACCCTTTCGCACTTCTTCGAAACCATCACGGCAATGATGGATTCGGCCATGCGCCACTATCTGGCCGGCCGGGAGGTACCCCGGGATGCCAGCGCCACGGCGTCGTACTGGCCGGCCGCGGCCCTCGGGATGATCCGTGCCGCGGGCGAACGCTGGATTGCCGCGCCGCCCGGCCCGGACAAACCCACCGAAGAACAAATGACCGACCAGCTGACCGCCTGGCTCTTTGACGGCATCGGCTACGACCAGGGGCATTCGCCCCTTCCCCGGATTTCTTCACCTACCCCAGTCTCCAACCACGAGAAGGAAACGCAATGACGCAAACACTCTCCCCCACCGAACGCCAGCTCCCGGCCAGCGCGACCATCAGCGACAATGACGCCGCCGTGGTGGACGTCGAGGCGCTGGGCCGGGTCCTGCTCGGCAAATGGGCTGAAAAGCGGCTGGCGGCCCGCAAGCTCGCCGGCATGGAAGCCATGCAGACCCCCGCGGGGCTGACCTATACAGAGCACCGCGAACGGGTCATGGACCAGCTGAAGATCCTGGTGGACAGCAAGTCCGTCCACGGCGCCTTCCCCAAGTACGTGGGCGGCGAAGACAGCCACGGCGCTAACGTTGCCGGCTTCACGGAACTCGTGGTGGCTGATCCGTCCCTGCAGATCAAGGCCGGCGTGCAGTGGGGCCTCTTCGGATCCGCCGTGATGCACCTGGGCAACCGGGAGCACCACGAAAAGTGGCTGCCGGGCATCATGAGCCTGGATATCCCGGGCTGCTTCGCCATGACCGAAACCGGACACGGTTCCGATGTTGCCAGCATCGCCACCACTGCCGAATACGACGCCGCGGCCGAAGAATTCGTTATCAATACCCCCTTCCGCGCTGCCTGGAAGGACTACATCGGCAACGGCGCCGTCAACGGCAAGGCCGCCGTCGTCTTCGCTCACCTCATCACCAAGGGCGTGGACCACGGCGTGCACGCGTTCTACGTGGACCTGCGGGACGACAACGGGTTCCTGCCCGGCATCGGGGGCGAGGATGACGGCATCAAGGGCGGCCTGAACGGCATCGACAACGGCCGGCTGCACTTCTCCAACGTCCGCATCCCGCGGACCAACCTGCTCAACAAGTACGGGGATGTCGCCGCCGACGGTACCTACACCTCGGACATCAGCAGCCCCGGCCGCCGCTTCTTCACCATGATCGGCACCCTGGTACAGGGCCGTGTATCGCTCGACGGCGCAGCAGTTAACGCCAGCAAGCTGGCCCTGAAGACCGCCATCCAGTACGGCACCGAGCGCCGCCAGTTCAACGGTGCCTCGGACATCAAGGAAGAGGTGCTGATGGACTACCAGCAGCACCAGCGCCGCCTGCTCCCCCTGCTGGCCACCACGTTTGCCGCCGCTTTCGCCCACGAGGAACTGCTGCATAAGTTCGACGACGTCTTCTCCGGCGCCCATGACACCGATGCAGACCGCCAGGACCTGGAAACCCTCGCTGCCGGACTGAAGTCCCTGTCCACCTGGCACGCCCTGGACACGCTGCAGGAATGCCGCGAAGCCACCGGCGGTGCCGGGTTCCTGGCCGAGAACCGGTTCACCGCCCTGCGCGCGGACCTTGATATCTACGCCACGTTCGAGGGCGACAACACGGTGCTGCTGCAGCTGGTGGCCAAGCGCCTGCTCGCGGACTACGGCAAGGAATTCGCCGGTGCGGACTTCGGCGTCCTCGCCCGCTACGTCGTGGGACAGGCCACCGATGTCACCCTGCACCGCACCGGTCTGCGCCAGATTGCCCAGTCCTTCCGTGACTCCGGCTCCGAGAAGAAATCCGCTATTGCCCTGCGCGATCCGCGGACCCAGCACGACCTGCTGGCGGACCGGGTCGGCACCATGGTTGCGGAGGTGGCCACGGCCCTCAAGGAAGCCCGCGGGCTGCCGAAGGAAAAGGGCGCAGCGGTGTTCAATGAGAACCAGCATGCCCTGATCGAAGCCGCGCGTGCCCACGCCGAGCTGCTTCAGTGGGAAGCCTTCACCCGGGCCCTGGACCGGATGGAGGACGCCGGCACCCGGCAGGTGATGACCTGGGTCCGCGACCTGTTCGGGCTGCGCCTGATCGAAAAGAACCTTGGGTGGTACCTCATGAACGGCCGCCTGTCCGCGCAGCGTGCCCGCACCCTGGGTCCGTACATCAACCGGCTGCTGGCGAAGATCCGTCCGCACGCCCTGGATCTGGTCGATTCCTTCGGCTACGGCCAGGAGCACCTGCGGGCAAAGATTGCCTCGGGTGCCGAAAAGATCCGCCAGGACGAGGCCATGGAGTACCAGCGGCTGCTGCGTGCCAGCGGTGCCGCTCCGGTGGACGAGAAGGTTCTGATTGCCCGGAAGAAGGCAGAGCAGAAGAAGTCCGGCCGGAAGTAACGCAACACTGGTAGAAAGGGCGCCTCCGCAACTGCGGAGGCGCCCTTTCGGCGTTCCGGGGTATCTGGCTTCAGTGATCGTGCACAGCGTCCCACTGAGTGGGGCCGGTGTTGCCTGCTGGGGTCACGGTGGTCACAACAGCACCACCGGGTGGGACCCTGTGCGGCAGGGCGAGGTGCCGGACCCCAGTCCGGGCACAGAAAGGGCGCCGCAGCATCTGCTGTGGCGCCCTTTCTGGATTTGGCTGTGTTGGCTACAAGGGGTTGGCTACGCCAGGACGGACCGGTAGACAGCCAGGGTTTCCTCGGCAATGGACTCCCAGGAGAACTGCTCGGTTGCCCGGACCCGGCCGGCCTCACCCATCCGCCGGGCGAGGGCCGGATCGCTGACCACGGAGGTCAGCGCCTCCGCGAAGTCCCGTACGAACTTCTCCGGGTCCAGCGGGGTGCCGGTCCCGTCGGTGACCTGGTCGATGGGCACCAGCACACCGGTGACGCCGGAATCCACCACTTCCGGAATGCCCCCGGTCGCACTGGCGACGACGGCGGTGCCGCAGGCCATCGCCTCAAGGTTCACGATGCCCAGCGGTTCGTAGACCGACGGGCAGGCAAAGACGGTGGCGATGGAAAGAATCTTGATCAGCTCGGCGCGCGGCAGCATGCGCTCAATGACCACGACGCCGGTGCGGGTGCGCCGCAGGTCCTCGATGAGCACGGCGGTTTCCGCCGCCAGCTCCGGGGTGTCGGCAGCACCCAGGCACAGCACCAGCTGGACCTCCGGCGGCAGCAGCGCGGCGGCCCGGAGCAGGTACGGCACACCCTTCTGGCGGGTATTGCGGCCGACGAAGACCACGCTGGGGCGGTCCGGATCAATGTCGAAGGCGCGGACGCCGTCGGGGTCGATATCCGGCTGCCACTGCTGCACGTCGATGCCGTTGTGGACCACCCGGACCTTGCCCGGGTCCACGTCCGGGTAGCTGCGCAGGATGTCCTGGCGCATGCCTTCGGACACGGCGATGATCGCGGCGGCTGCCTCGTAGGCGGTCTTCTCCACCCAGGAGGACACGGCGTATCCCCCGCCGAGCTGCTCGGCCTTCCACGGACGCAGCGGCTCCAGGCTGTGGGCACTGAGGACGTGCGGAATACCGTGCAGCAGCGACCCCAGGTGTCCGGCCATGTTCGCGTACCAGGTATGCGAGTGGACCAGGTCCGCCCCGGCCAGCCCGCCCAGGATTTCAAGGTCCGTACCCAGGGTCTGGACGGCGGGATTTGCCGACTGCAGTTCCGCCGGCACCGCATAGCTCTTTACTTTGGCTCCATGGAAATCCTCAGGGCGCGGGGCCCCGAAGCAATGCACATGGAGATCTACTTCTCCGGCCAGGACACGGCTGAGCTCGGCGACGTGAACGCCTGCTCCCCCGTAGATTTCCGGCGGGAATTCCTTCGACACAATATCTACTCGCACTAAACCAACGTAGTGCACCGGGCAACCAGTGATCTAGTCTGAAGTCAGTAGACTTATTTTCGGAAGAGGTTCAACACAATGGCGCCAAAGAAGGTCCTGGCAGTAGTTCTTGCAGGCGGCGAAGGTAAACGGCTGATGCCGCTCACGGCTGACCGCGCAAAACCGGCGGTTCCCTTTGCCGGGCGCTACCGCCTCATTGATTTCGCATTATCGAATCTGGTGAACTCCGGATATCTCCAGATAGTGGTTCTGACCCAGTACAAATCCCACAGCCTTGACCGGCATATCTCCGAGACATGGCGGCTCTCCACCCAGCTGCAGAACTACGTCGCCTCGGTGCCAGCACAGCAGCGCGTGGGCAAGAGCTGGTTCCTGGGCAGCGCGAATGCCATCTACCAGTCCATGAACCTGATTGAGGACGCCCAGCCGGACATCGTCGTCGTCATCGGCGCGGACCACGTGTACCGCATGGACTTCTCCCAGATGGTCGAGGCACATATTGCTTCCGGCGCATCGGTGAGCGTTGCCGCCGTGCGGCAGCCGCTGCACCTCGCGGACCAGTTCGGCGTGATCGAAACGGACGCCGAGAACCCGGAACGCATCGCCGCGTTCGTGGAAAAGCCGGAGACTACCCCGGGCCTTCCAGATGATCCGGGCAGCTTCCTGGCCTCCATGGGCAACTACGTCTTCAATACCGACGCCCTGGTTAAGGCGCTGCAGTGGGACGAGGAACGCCTGGTCACCAAGCACGACATGGGCGGGGACATCATTCCCTACTTCGTGGAACGCGGTGACGCTGCCGTTTACGACTTCACCCGCAACGTCATCCCCGGAGCCACCGGCAGCGACCACCAGTACTGGCGCGACGTCGGCACCCTGGATTCCTATTACGACGCCAACATGGACCTGATCTCCCCCATGCCGGCGTTCAACCTGTACAACCTGAAGTGGCCCATCTACACGCGGCAGAGCATCTCCCCGCCCGCCAAGTTCGTGCGCAGCGCCTCCGATCAGGCCGGAACCGCCTTCGACTCGATCGTGTCCGACGGCACCGTCATTTCGGGCGGCAAGGTAACCGGCTCCGTGCTGGCACAGGACGTGTACGTTGCCTCCAACGCGGAAGTGACGGACTCGGTGCTGATGGACAAGGTGCACGTAGGTGAGGGTGCGGTGGTCCGCCGGGCCATCATCGATAAGAACGTGCGGATCCCGGCCGGTGCCACCGTTGGTGTGGACCGGGAACTGGACCTCAGGCGCGGCTTCACCGTGACCGAATCGGGACTCACCGTGCTCAGCAAGGGCCAGCGGATTCCCGAAGCGTAGCAGCGGACTGGGACAGCAGCAGGGGCGCCGGGTGTGAGATTCCCCGGTGCCCCTGCTGCTGATACGGGGCGTTGCCGGCTTCTCCGGTATCCTCGTCATGGCGCACCCGGTGCGCCTGCACCGTGGATCCTCCGGTGCCGATAAGCGTAAAGGCCACCATGAGCACCCCTGAACTAAACCCGGAAGAAATCCAGACCGCCCTTCGGGTCCTGGCTTCCATCCACGTCCTGGATGAAGAGGACCCCGACTACGTCGCAGTCCGGCGGGCCACCGCCAAGATGTTCAAGTCCGTGAAGAAGCACCGGAAGAACGAAAAGCGCTCGGCCGTTGCCGAGGCGGACCGCGCCGTCGTCGCCCTCACGGCCACGGGCGCGGCAGACCGGATCGACGATGAAACCCGCGGCGCGCAGCTGACCACCGCCGCCCACGGACCGTCCGCCGGAACGTTGCTTAAACCGCGCAACTGCTACATCTGCAAGCAGCCCTACACCGTGGTGGATGCCTTCTACCACCAGCTCTGCCCTGAATGTGCGGCCTTCAGCCACACCAAGCGCGACGCCCGGA
This sequence comes from Arthrobacter sp. zg-Y877, assembly GCF_030373105.1. Classification (NCBI taxonomy): domain Bacteria; kingdom Bacillati; phylum Actinomycetota; class Actinomycetes; order Micrococcales; family Micrococcaceae; genus Arthrobacter; species Arthrobacter sp. zg-Y877. The sequence continues at coordinate 490,910 of NZ_JAUCPU010000001.1, read as the reverse complement.
CGGACCTGACGGGGAAACGGGCGCTGCTGACCGGCGGCCGGGCGAAGATCGGTATGTACATTGCCCTGCGGCTGCTGCGCGACGGCGCCCACACCACCATCACCACGCGCTTCCCCAAGGACGCCGCACGACGCTTCGCCGCCATGGAGGACTCCGCGGACTGGCTGCACCGGCTGCGCATCGTCGGCATTGACCTGCGCGACCCCGCCCAGGTCATTTCGCTGGCCGAGTCCGTCGCCGAGGCCGGTCCCCTCGACATCCTGATCAACAACGCGGCCCAGACGGTCCGGCGCTCCTCCGACGCCTACCGTCCGCTGACCGACGCCGAATTGGCGCCCCTGCCGGACGGCCCCATGCCCGAACTGGTGACCTTCGGGCACACCTACGATGCGCACCCCACCGCGCTGGCCGGCTCCGTTGCCGCGCACCCGGTACTGGCCGCCGACGCCGTCACCGCCCTGGCGCTCACGGCAGGGTCCTCGTCGCTGGCGCGGATGGAAGCCGGAACGGCCATCGACGCCGGCGGTCTTGTGCCGGACACGGCACCGATTAACAGCTGGACACAGGTGGTGGACCAGGTGGACCCGCTGGAGATGCTCGAAGTGCAGCTGTGCAACGTCACGGCGCCGTTCCTGCTGGTGAACCGGCTCCGCCCCGCAATGGCTGCCTCCTCCGCTCGGCGGAAATACATCGTCAACGTCTCCGCAATGGAAGGCCAGTTCTCCCGCCGCTACAAGGGCCCCGGACATCCGCACACCAACATGGCCAAGGCGGCGCTGAACATGCTCACCCGCACCAGCGCCGAGGAAATGCTGGAAACGGACGGAATCCTCATGACCGCAGTGGACACCGGCTGGATCACCGACGAACGTCCCCACCCCACCAAGGTGCGGCTGGCGGAGGAGGGCTTCCACGCCCCGCTGGACCTGGTGGACGGCGCGGCCCGCGTCTACGACCCGATTGTGATGGGCGAAAACGGCGAGGACCAGTACGGCGTCTTCCTCAAGGACTACAAGCCCTCGCCCTGGTAGGCCTTCGGCACGGGTGCTGGCCCCGGCCTGCGGCGGCGGGCGGCCAGCCGCTGCACGACCTTGCCGATCTCGGAGGCCACCAGCACGGTGGCGCCGACCGCGAGGCAGAGGAACCACTGCGCCGACGTCAGCGGCACGGTGTCGAAGATGCCGGTAAAGATGTCCAGCTGCACCACCAGGACCTGCAGCACCACCACTGCAGCCAGTGACACCCAGATGGCACGGTTGGTGAAGGTCCGGAGCGCAAAAACACTGCCGGTCTCGGAACGGACGTTCAGCAGATTGAACACCTGGTAGAACACGAAGGTCGTAAACGCCATGGTGGTGGCGAAGTTGGTGTTGCCGGCACTCTCCGGGAACCACCGCGCGGCGTTCTCCAGCACTATGCAGGTGCCTGCCGCCATCACGATCCCCAGCAGGGTAAGCACCACGATCCGCCGCCCGGTCAGCAGGGGTTCCGCGGCGGGCCGGGGCGGCCGTTTCATCACCTCGGGATCGGTCCGGTCCACGCCGAGGGCCAGGGCAGGCGGTCCGTCCATGATGATGTTCACCCACAGGATCTGCAGTGCGGTGAACGGCGTCCCGCCGGCGAACCCGAAGGTCGCCGCTGCCAGGAAAATCAGCACGAACCCCCAGGCAGTGGTCAGCTGGAACCGGACAAACTTCAGGATGTTGTTGTAGATGCCGCGGCCCTCTTCGACGGCAGCCACAATCGTGGCGAAGTTGTCATCGGTGAGGATCATTTTGGCGGCACCCTTGGAGACGTCCGTTCCCGTGATGCCCATGGCGATGCCGATGTCCGCACGCTTCAGCGCCGGGGCGTCATTCACGCCATCGCCGGTCATCGCCACAATGTAGCCGTCCGCCTGCAGTGCCTTCACGATCCGGATTTTATGCTCGGGGGAAACCCGCGCCAGCACACCCAGGTGCGGGGCCTCCTCCCGCAGCTGCCCCTCATCCATGGCATCCAGTGCGGTGCCTGCGGCAGCCTGGCCCGGAATCCCCAGGTCCCGGGCAATGGCCGATGCCGTGACCAGGTGGTCCCCGGTGATCATGTGGACATCGATCCCGGCGGCATGGGCCCGGGCAATGGCCTCTCCGGCTTCCTGCCGGGGTGGATCCAGAATCCCGACGACGGCGTACAGCACCAGGTTCGCAGCCTCGGCAAAGAGGGCCTCCGGCCGGGACGGCAGCGGCGCGTCCAGAACCCGTCCGGCCACGGCCATGGTCCGCAGGCCGGCATGAGCCAGGGACTCCACGTCCTGGGAAATCCGGGCCCGCTCCTCCGGGTCCAGGGGCACCAGCCCGGCAGGGGTCTGCAGGAAAGCGGTCCGGTCCAGGACCACGCCGGGCGCACCCTTGACGTTGCAGGTGACCGCCGCTCCGGCGTCGTCGGCGTTGAACGTGGCCATGAACTTGTAGTCGGAATCGAACGGCACCTCGGCCAGACGGCGGTGGGTGGCCCGCGCACCCGCGACATCGATCCCCGCCTTCTCCGCCAGGACCACGAGGGCGCCCTCGGTCGGATCCCCGGTCAACCTGCCGTCCTCCACAGACGCGTCGTTGCACAGCGCCATGGCCAGGTACGCCTCGGCCGGAACCGGAGCGTACTGCCCGTCCGGGCTGAGGATTTTTCCGTCGGTGGAATAGCCGGATCCGGTCACCCGGAAACGCCGCCCGGAGGGTGAATACACCCGCCGGACCGTCATTTCATTGAGCGTCAGGGTGCCGGTCTTGTCGGTGCAGATCTGCGAGGTGCTCCCCAGCGTTTCCACCGCCGCCAGCTGCTTGATAATCGCCCCGCGGGCAGCCAGCCGGGACGCGCCCATGGCGAGCGTGAAGGCGACGACGGCGGTGAGCCCCTCAGGGATGGTCGCCACGGCCAGCGATACCGCGGTCAGGAACAGGTCCTCCCAGCTGTCCCCGCGCAGCAGCCCCAGCACAAAGACGAGGGCGACGACGGCGAAGGCAATGTAGGTGAGCACCCGTGCCAGCTGGTCGATACTGCGCTGCAGGGTGGTTTTCTCCTCGGTGGTGCTGCCCAGCAGGTGCGCAATCGTACCGATCTGCGTGTCCATGCCGGTCCCGGTGACCAGCAGGACGCCCCGGCCGCGGGTCACATCGGTGTCCATATAAAGCAGGTTGGTGCGGTCGGCCACCGGCAGCTGCGGATCGGACAGCGGTGCGGTGGTCTTGTTGGTGGGCTTGGACTCTCCGGTGAGTGCCGCCTCGGCCACCTGCAGCCGGACGGCCTCCAGCAGCCGCCCGTCCGCCGGCACGCTGTCCCCCGCTTCGAGCAGCACGACGTCGCCCGGCACCAGTTCCATCCGTTCAACCCTCGCCTGGCTGCCTGAGCGCAGCACGCGGCAGCTGTCCACGGAGGCATTACGCAAGGCTTCGAGACTGTTTTCCGCCCGCTGTTCCTGCACATAGTTCAAAGCGGTGTTGAGGATGATCACCAGCAGGATCACCACCGGGGTTTCCCATTCGCGGGACACCACGGCACTGACCACCGCGGCGATGAGCAGGACGATGGTCAGCCGGTCCGAGAGCAGCCGCAGGACCTTCCGCCACACGGGGGCTTTTTTGTCCTCGGCCAGCCGGTTCGGGCCGTACCGCTCCAGCCGTCCACGGACCTCCCCGGTGTCGAGGCCGGTGGCCGGGTTGGTTCCCAGGGCCGCTGCGGCGTCCGCGGCGGGAAACAGCCAGGGGAAGTCCAGGACCTGCTGTGCCGGGGCGGCCGGGGTGCTGCCGCCGCTGCCTTGCGAACTCGTGGGCGAACTCATGGGTGCTTCCCCCGGTCGCTTGAGGATGGTGCCCCCATGCTAACAAGGGGCAGGTGCCGTGCAGTATGGCAACCGGGCCTCCGGGAGGCCAGCGCGCCAAAGCCGAAGCGCTTTGGATAACCGCCGCAACTGCGGCAGGGTGTAACCGTGCCCGACTCCTCCGCTGCCTCCTCTGCTGCTTCCACCCCGGTACCGGGCCCGCCGCCTGCCCGCCTGCGCGGTACCGTCCCCGGCCTGCTGGCCGCTGCGGCCGCCGTCGCCGCGTCCTTCCTGGTGCATCTGCTCCTGCCTGCGGTACCCGTACTGACAGCGGCGGTGGTCCTGGGGCTGCTGGCTGCCAACGTGCCCGGCAGTGCGGCAATGGCTTCCGGAGCCTGGAAACCCGGGCTGGCCCTGGCCGCCCGGAAGTTCCTGCGGGCCGGGATCGTGCTGCTGGGATTGAAGGTATCGCTGGTGGACATTGCGGGGCTGGGCTGGTCGGCGCTGGGGCTGATTGTGGTCCTGGTGCTGGCGGCGTTCGCGGGGACGTACGCCATCTGCCGCCTGTTCCGCCTGCCCGGGGATGAACCGGTCCTGATCGCCTCCGGGTTCTCCATCTGCGGGGTCTCCGCCATTGGTGCCATGGCCGCTGTCCGCCGGACCCGGGCTGAAGACACCGTGGTGCCGATTGCCCTCGTAACACTCTGCGGCACACTGGCCATCGCGGCCCTGCCGCTGGCTGGCAGGCTCCTGGAGCTCAGCCCCGAGGTGTTCGGTGCCTGGGCCGGGGCGTCCGTCCACGACGTCGGACAGGTCGTGGCCACTGCCCAGACCGCGGGCGGCACGGCGCTGGCGGCCGCCGTCGTCGTCAAACTGGCGCGGGTGGTGCTGCTGGCACCGCTGACTGCTGCCGCGGGCCTGCTGGCCCGGCGCACGGACACCCGTAAAGGCGGCAGCCGGGAAGACCGTGCCGGGACGGGCAGCCGGCCGCCGCTGGTGCCCCTCTTCGTCCTGGGCTTCCTCGCCCTGATCCTGGTCCGCACCTCCGGCCTGCTGCCGGACCCGGTGCTGGAGGGAGCCGCCGTCGTCCAGGACCTGCTCTTCGCCGCCGCCCTGTTCGCGCTGGGAGCCGGCGTCCGGGTCCGCACGCTGTTCGCCTCCGGTGCCCGGGCGGCCGGCGCCGCGCTCACATCCTGGGTGTTGATCTCCGGCCTGGGCCTGGCGGTGGCCGTGCTGCTGTAGGGCACGAGGAAGTGATTGAATGAACAGGTGCCTAACCAGAACCTGAGCCGTGATGAAGCCGCCCTGCGGTCCCGCCTGCTGTCCGTGACCGCCTACGATGTCCACCTCGACCTGGGCAACGCCGAAGACGAGGGGGCTCCGGGCTTCCGTTCCCGCAGCACCATTACCTTCGGCTGTTCCGAGCCCGGTGCCGGTACGTTCCTGGACTTCATCCACGGCGGAGTGTCTTCCGTGGTCCTGAACGGCATCGAGCTGGACCTGGCGGACGCCGTGGACGACTCCCGGATCCACCTTCCCGGCCTCCAGGCGGAGAACACCGTGACGGTGGAGGGCACCGCCTTGTACAGCCGCAGCGGCGAAGGCCTGCACCGTTTCCGCGACCCCGCGGATGGGCGCACGTACCTTTACACCCAGTACGAGCCCGCCGATGCGCGGCGGGTCTTTGCCGATTTTGAGCAGCCGGACCTGAAGGCCTCCTTTTCCTTCAGCGTGACCGCACCGAGCGGATGGCAGGTCGCGTCCAACGGCGTCGAAACGCAGCGGACGCCGCTGGGCGACGGCACCCTCAGCCGCTGGGAATTCGCACCCACCCAGCGCATTTCCACCTACATCACCACCGTGCTGGCGGGTCCATACCACCGAGCCGACGACGAGTGGTCCACCCGGCTCGACGACGGCACGGAACTGCGGGTTCCCCTGGCCGCCTACTGCCGGTCCTCCCTGGCGGGGTACTTCGACCCGAAGAACATCTTTGCGGTGACCAAGCAGGGACTCGACTACTTCCACGACCTCTTTGCCTTCCCGTACCCCTTCGGGAAATACGACTCCGCATTTGTTCCGGAGTACAACCTGGGCGCCATGGAGAATCCCGGCCTGGTGACGTTCACCGAGGCCTACGTCTTCCGGTCCCGGGCCACCGAGGCGCAGTACGAAGCGCGGGCGAACACCATCCTGCACGAGATGGCGCACATGTGGTTTGGCGACCTCGTCACGATGAAATGGTGGGACGACCTGTGGCTCAAGGAATCGTTTGCCGACTACATGGGTGCCCTGGCCGTGGACCGGGCCACCGACTTCACCAATTCCTGGGTCAGCTTCGCGAACCGGCGTAAGGCCTGGGCCTACGTCCAGGACCAGCTGCCCACCACGCACCCGATCGTGGCCGATATTCCGAACCTGGAGGCGGCGAAGCAGAACTTCGACGGCATCACGTATGCGAAGGGCGCCTCGGTGCTCAAACAGCTGGTGGCCTACGTCGGGTTCGAAGCCTTTATCGACGCCGCCCGCGGCTACTTCCGCGACCACGCCTACGGCAACACCACCCTCGCCGACCTCCTGGCCGCCCTGGAAACGGCTTCCGGCCGGGACATGGCCCTCTGGTCGGCCCGCTGGCTCCAGACCGCCGGCGTTCCTGTCCTGGTCCCGGAGACGGAGACCGGCGACGACGGCGCCTACACTTCCGTGGTCATCCGGCAGAACGCACCTGACCCCGTGAGCGGAGAACAGGTTCCCCGGCCGCACCGGCTGCGCATTGGCCTCTACGACTTCGACGGCACCGGAGCCCTGGTCCGCACCGACAGCGTGGAGCTGGACGTCGCCGGGTCCAGGACCGAGGTGCCTGAACTGGTGGGCAGGCAGCGTCCGGCCCTGCTGCTGCTCAACGACGAGGACCTGACGTACGCCAAGATCCGTTTCGACGACGCGTCGCTGGCCACGCTGCTGGACTCCCTGCACCTGCTGTCCGATCCCCTGGCCCGGGCCATCACCCTCTCGGCCCTGTGGAACACGGTCCGCGACGGTGTCCTGAGCGCCAAGGACTACGTCCGGCTCATCCAGCGGGTGGCACCGGTGGAAACCGGGGCCGGAGTGCTCCAGGTCCTGCTGGACAACGCCCTCAGCGCCATTGAGTACTACGCCCCGGCGCAGCGCCGGGAAGTGCTGCGGGAGGAGTTCTCCACCCACATAGCCGAGCAGCTGGCGGCGGCAGAACCGGGCAGCGACCGGCAGACCATCTGGGCGCGGGCCGCAGCCGGCGCCGGGCGGCGCAGCAGCAGCCATAACGCACTGCTGCGGGGACTGCTGGACGGCAGCGCCGGTATCCAGGGCCTTGCCGTGGACTCGGACCTGCGCTGGCGGCTCTGGGTGGCCCTGGCCGCAACCGGTTCCGCCACCCCTGCCGAACTGGACGCAGAACTGGCACAGGACAACACGGCCTCGGGACGGGTGGGCTTCACCACCGCGTCCGCCGCTTTCCCGGACCCGGCCGTCAAGGCCGCCGCGTGGCAGGCAATCATGCACTCCGACGCCTTGTCCAACGAGTTGCTCTCGGCCACCATCACCGGCTTCGGCCTGGGCAGCCACGAGCTGCTGGACGGATACCTGGACGACTATTTCGCGTCACTCACGGATGTCTGGGCCGGGCGCAGCATTGAGCTGGCCTCACGCGTGGTCGGCGGGCTCTATCCGGGACACCAGGACGCAATGCCGGGCATGGTGCCGGCCGATCATCCAGTGGTGCAGAAATCCGTCGAGTGGCTGGAGCTGCATTCCGGCGCTCCGGCGGCGCTGCGGCGGATCATCATCGAGCAGCAGGACCAGCTGCTGCGTTCACTGCGGGTGCAGGCTGCCGGAATGTAGCCTGCGGGAATCCGGTCCCGCTCAGGCCAGCTGCGGCTTCGCCACCGTCAGGAGGATGGCGGAGTCCTCCAGCGCCGCCACGGAATGCCGGGCCTGCGGAACGATCAGCAGGTCCCCGGCGGACCCGTCCCAGGTGTTGCCTTCGGCGGAGAGGGCAACCCGTCCTTTGAGGACATAGATCGTGGCCTCCCCGGGATTCTCATGCTCGTCCATCACAAACCCGGAGCCGAGGGCGATGACGGTCTGCCGCAGGACGTGCTCGTGTCCCCCGTAGACCGTGGAGGCGCTGCGTCCGCTGGCCGCCTGCCGTGCTGATTCGAGGTGTTGGCGGGCAAGGGCGGTCAGCGACTTTTTCTCCATTTGCGCAGTCTAGGCCCACGGACCGCCGCCCGGTAGCGCGGTGGCCCGTGGGCAGGGCTGCTAGGGAACCCGGTTCAGCCACTCCGGGGTATCGAACTTGTCCTTGACCTTCTGCTGGGCGAGGGCGATTTCCTCGTCGGTAATGCCGGCCTGGACGGCACCGTACCGGGCCGCGAAGGTATCCATCATCGTGGCGATGATGTCCTCGCGGGAGAGCCCGGTCTGGCGCTTCAGCGGGTCCACCCGCTTCTTGGCACTGGTAGTGCCCTTGTCGGAGAGCTTTTCCTTGCCGATACGCAGGACTTCGACCATCTTGTCGGCGTCGATGTTGTAGGACATGGTGACGTGGTGCAGCATGCCGCCGCTGCTGAACCGCTTCTGCGCGGCGCCGCCGATCTTGCCCTGGTCGGTGGCCATGTCATTCAGCGGAACGTACCAGGCCTGGATGCCGAGTTTCTTCAGGGATTCCATCACCCAGGCGTCCAGGAAGGGATAGGAATCGGCGAAACTCAGGCCATCCACGAGGGACTGGGGAATGTAGAGGGAGTACGTGATGGCGTTGCCGTGTTCCATGAACATGGCTCCCCCGCCGGTGATGCGCCGGACCACGGTCACCCCGTGCCGTTCCGCGCCGTCGGGGTCCACTTCGTTCTTCAGCGACTGGAAACTGCCGATGACGACGGACGGCGATTCCCATTCCCAGAACCGGAGCGTGGGATTGCGGCGGCCGGCCCCGACTTCCTCGGCGAGGACCTCGTCCATGGCCACGTGCATATGCGTCGACAGCGGCGTGGGGGGAATGATTTCCCACTGGTGGTCACCCCACCCGGTCGCTTTGCCGAGGGCGCGGCGGACGGCGGTTGCCACGGCTTCCGGCGAGAAGCCGAAAAGGACGGCGTCCGAGGGCAGCCGCAGACGCACGGCCTCGGCAATGTCACCGAAGGAAGTCTCGGCGGGCAGGCCCTCGAGTGCCGCATTGATGTCCCCCAACGCTTCATCCGGTTCCAGGAAGAAGTCACCGCCAAGGGAAACTCCGGCCAGCCGGCCGTCGCGGACATCCAGATCCACTACAACCAGCTTGCCGCCGGGAACCTTGTATTCCCCGTGCCGGCGGCCGCTGTTATCTGCGCTTGCCATTGAGACTCCTCTGTTGGAACCGGTGCCGGGACCGGACGGTCCCTCTGACAGGGAAAGGCCCGCCGGGCTGATGCCGACGGACCTCTCCAGGTACTGCTGTGTTTCCGGACTGGCTACTTCTTGCCGCCGAAGCCCTTGAAGCGGGCGTTGAAGCGCTCGACCCGGCCGGCGGAGTCCATGATGCGCTGCTTGCCCGTGTAGAACGGGTGCGATGCGGAGGAGATTTCCACCTCGATGAGCGGGTAGGTGTTTCCGTCTTCCCACTCAATCGTCTTGGAGGAGGTGGCGGTCGAGGCCGTCAGGAAAGCGGTGTCGGACGCGAGGTCACGGAAGACAACCGGTGCATACTTGGGGTGGATATCAGACTTCACAGTTTTACCTTCTTTTGGTGCCTGGATTTTGCCAGCCACGGTGTGGTTGAAAGCTTTATTGGCCGTGCATTGCGGCCAGCAACCAATACTAACGCATTTAGGGTTCCGGCAGGAAACGACACGGTCCCGGATTCAGGACAACGGCCGGGTCCCCCACTGCGTGTTGACGGCCGTGATGGTCGAGGTGACCCCCTGGATCAACCCGGTGATTTCGATCCGCAGCGGGCGGTAGTAGTCGTCCAGGTACAACACGAAGGATCCGGCCGGCAGCACCGCTGATGAGCCCGGCTCCCCGGCGGCTTCCTTTCCGGCAGCTTCCTGCCCAGCCGTATCGAAGCTGCCGCTGAGCCGGGTGTATACCGTTCCGTCTGCGCCGTAGTCCACCGCGACCTGTTCCGCCGGAGCAAGCAGGCCCGCGACCCGTTCGGGCCGCACGGTGAGTTCCGCGGCATCAGCCAGGACAGCCGCGTAGGCCTCCTCCGCAGTCCCTGCAGGGTCTGCGGAAATGTCCGCTTCCGCCTGGTGAAGCACCCGGTGCCCTTCACGGATGCTGATACCCAGGTCCTCGTCCGTGTCCTGCAGGGTCATGGCGAAGCCCGGAGTCGTCATGAAACGGACGTCGTAGGTGCCGGCGGGCAGCCAGCTGGTGCTGGTCTGCAGGGTTTGGATGCCGCCCTCCCCCGCTGCCATGGCAGCGGAGACACAGGTTCCGGCCTCAGGGCCAGGCATCGGCCCGGGGTCCCGGCGGAGCATCCACTGGCACGCGTCCTGGACTGCCTGCGGCATGCCTGCCTGACGTCCGGTGACATCCACCGGTGACTGTGACGGTGACGGTGACGGTGCAGGTTCCGTGGACGGGACCGGCGCAGGCCGGGGGCGGGCAGGAGCTGCGACCGGCGGCACGGACGGGGACCGCGAGGCTGCAGCCTGGCGGTCCCGCAGCTGATCCGCCGTCGGACCACAGGCGGACACCGTCAGCAGCAGCCCCGCACACAGTGCCAGCACGGTACCTTGCCGGGTCTTTGCACGGGATTCCATGGCTGCTCCGCTGGCGTCCTCAGGGGGTCGGTGGCTGGGGCACAGTCTGGCACCTGGGGGGCCGCAGGGTAAGGGCAATGGCCCCTGGGCGGGGTTAGGGCCGGCACTCCCAGAACGCCACAGCACTGGCGGCGGCAACGTTGAGTGAATCAACGCCTCCGCTCATCGGAATCCGTACCGCAAGATCGACGCCGGCAAGGGTGGTGTCCGCCAGGCCGTCGCCTTCCGTCCCGAGGACCAGGGCCAGCCGCGGGTCGCGCCGGGCGCTGAGCTCATCCAGCGTCAGCGAGTCCTCGCGCAGGGCGAGGGCCGCGGAAACGAACCCTGCCTCCCGGAGCTCTTCGAGCTGTCCGGGCCAGTCCGTCAGGCGTACCCACGGGACCTGGAACACTGTTCCCATGCTCACCCGGATGGCCCGGCGGTAGAGGGGATCCGCACAGCGGGGCGTGACCAGGACGGCGTCGACCTGCAGGGCTGCGGCGGAACGGAAGATGGCGCCGATGTTGGTGTGGTCGACAATGTCCTCCAGCACGGCGACGCGGCGGGCGGTAGCCAGCACGTCCGCGAGGTCCAGCGGAGCAGGGCGTTCCATGGCAGCCAGGGCACCCCGGTGCAGATGGAAGCCGGTAATTTCCTCCAGGACCTCCGCCGTACCGACGAAGGCGGGAACATCGGGGAACCGCTCCAGGATGTCCTGCAGGTCGGGCAGCCACTTTTCGGCCAGGAAGAAGGACCGCGGGCGGTGCCCGGCGTCAACGGCCCGGCGCAGGACCTTGGAGGATTCGGCTATGTACATGCCCTCCTCCGGTTCACGCCGGCGCCGCAGGGACGTGTCAGTCAGGGAGGTGTAGTCGGAAACACGGGGATCGCCGGCCGACTGCAGGTACTGAAGGTTCACCCGGGGCCTGCTCCTAGCCGCGCCGGGCGGTGGCGGAATACCGGCCGTCCTCGCGCCGGAGGTCCAGCGGGAGGTCGAATGCCGTGCTCAGGTGTTCTTCGGTGAGCACCTCGTCGATGGGACCGGCGGCCACAACGCCGCCGTCGCGCAGCAGCAGGGCATGCGTAAAGCCGGTGGGAACTTCTTCCAGATGGTGGGTGACCAGCACCATGGCCGGGGCTTCTTCGTCGCGGGCCAGTTCGCCGAGGCGGTAGAGCAGGTCTTCGCGCCCGGCCAGGTCCAGGCCTGCTGCAGGTTCGTCCAGCAGCAGCAGTTCGGGATCCGTCATCAGGGCGCGCGCAATCTGCACCCGCTTGCGTTCACCTTCGCTGAGCGAGGAGAAGCGGCGGTTCATGAAGGTGGACATGCCCCACTCGTGCAGCAGGCGGAAGGCGCGGCGCTCGTCGAGCTTTTCGTACTTCTCGCGCCAGCGTCCGGTCATCCCGTAGGACGCCGTGAGCACGACATTGAGGACGGTTTCGTCTTCCGGGATCTGTCCGGCCAGGGCTGCGGAGGCCAGGCCGATACGGGGGCGGAGTTCAAAAACGTCCACCGCACCCAGGACTTCATCGAGGATTCCCGCTACGCCGCGCGTGGGGTGCATCCGGCCGCTGGCAATCTGCAGCAGCGTGGTCTTGCCGGCACCGTTGGGGCCCATGATCACCCAGCGTTCGCCTTCCCTGACCTGCCAGTTCACGCCGTCCAACAGGGTTTTACCGCCGCGGACAACGCTTACACCGGCAAATTCAAGAACATCACTCATAGCACTAGACATTAGGCTAAGGAAAGGGGCATTGGCCAAACGATAGGCCGCAGCGGCCACGTGGCCGCTGCCGGGAATCCCCTGCCGAACAGGTACCTACCCGCTGGACCGAGCAGAACGGAAACCATGCCCAACTCCCCTGAATACAGTGTCGTCAGCTACGGACGGGACCTGTCCGATGCGTACCTGGGTGCCGTGCAGGGGGCCGTCACCGGTCTGGGTGCGCGGATCGTGGAGCTGGAGAACGCGGCGGGAGACGGTTACACGGTGTCCAAGCTGTATGTGGCGTACGACGGCGGCCTGGCGCGGCTGAGGCGGTGCGTCGCCGCGGCGGCGGCAGCGGTGCCGGACAAGCGGGGCGGTGAGCACAGTGCCGTGGTTCCGCCGTCGCTGCTGGAGGATGCGCGGAAGCTGCTGGTGATGGACGTGGACTCGACCCTGATCAAGCAGGAGGTCATCGAGCTGCTGGCAGCCCACGCGGGCCGTGAAGCGGAGGTGGCCGCCGTGACCGAGGCGGCCATGCGCGGCGAACTGGACTTCGCCGCCAGCCTGCATGCCCGGGTGAAGACCCTCGCCGGGCTGCCGGCGTCGGTCATTGACGAGGTGGGCGCACGGATCGAGCTCTCGGACGGCGCGGAACTCCTCGTGAAGGAGTTCCTGGCCGCCGGACACGGGGTTGCCGTGGTGTCCGGTGGTTTCAGCCAGGTACTGGATCCGCTGGCGGACCGCCTGCGGCTGAGCTTCCGGCGGGCGAACCTGCTGGACATCGAGGACGGCGTCCTGACCGGCGCGGTGTCCGGGGAAGTCGTCGACCGGGCGGTGAAGGCGCGGTCACTGGCCGAGTGGGCACAGACACTGGACGTGGCACCGGGCCACACCATCGCGGTGGGCGACGGCGCCAATGACCTGGACATGCTTGCGGCGGCCGCACTGGGGGTGGCGTTTAACGCCAAACCGGCAGTGCAGGCCGCCGCGGATGCCGTGCTGAACCTGCCACGCCTGGACGTGGTGCAGCACTTCGTGAAGCTCTAGGCGGGGCCGCCCGCAGAGTCCGCTGCCGCGCCGGCGGCCAGGTAATCGGCGCCGCCCACGTATTCGGTGTGACCGGAGGCGACGTCGGCGGTGGCCATACGGGCCACTTCTGCACCGAACTCCTGCACCGAATACAGCCGGCCGGCTTCCTCGCGGCGGGCTTCGATGGCACCGGGGTTGGCCCGGTCCAACAGGGTGGCCGTCACCGTGCCCTCGATCATGTCACCGGAGACCACAACGAGGGTGATGCCCTTTTCCTCCAGCTGCGGGAGCATGCTGCGCAGGGCATCCTCACCGGCGCGCTTGCTGAGGGCCACGGCTTCGTACTCCGGCATGGTCGGAACCGAGCGGATGAAATGCGCCTGGTGGCTGGTCACGAAGACCACCCGCGAACCGGACGGCATCACGTCCAGGGCGGCGGTGAGCATGTTCACCTGTGCGTCGCGGTTCAGCTTCAGTGCGTAGTTTTCCTCCACCCCGGTTTCCATTCCGCCGGAGGCGTTGAGGACCAGCACGTCGAGCCCGCCGAAGTTTTCCTTTGCAGCGGCGATCAGTGCCGCAGTGCCTTCGGCCGCGGTGAGGTCGGCGCCGACGGCGACTGCGCGTCCACCGGCCTCCTCAATGGCAGCGACCACCTTGTTGGCACGCGGTGCCTTCTGGCGGTAATTGACGACGACGCCTGCGCCTTCGGCAGCGAGGAACCGGGCCACCTCGGCTCCGATTCCACGCGATGATCCGGTGACTATCGCGGCTTTGCCTTCCAGCAGGCCCATGGAAACTCCTTTTTGTAGAAAGTATCTAAGCGTTCAGCTCTCCGGATCCCATCCTGCCAGCCGGCGGACGGCCCGGCAGTTGTGGAAACCTCCAACGATTCCGCAGCAGCGCGTTGGACCGGGTCAGTGCCCCATGCCCAGGCCGCCGTCGACCGGGATGACTGCGCCGGAAATGTAGCCCGCTTCGGGGCCGGCGATCCAGCGCACCACGTTGGCTACTTCTTCGGGCTCGGCGAACCGGCCGGCGGGGATGGAGGACAGGTAGTTCTTCTGGGTGTCCTCCGGCAGTGCGCGGGTCATGTCGGTGTTGATGAAGCCCGGCGCAACGACATTGGCCGTGATGTTCCGAGAGCCCAGCTCGCGGGTCAGGGAACGGGCAATGCCGATCAGTCCGGACTTCGACGCCGAGTAGTTGATCTGCCCGGGTGAGCCGTAGAGTCCCACCACCGAGGAGATCAGCACTACCCGGCCCTTCTTCATCCGCAGCATGCCCTTGGAGGCCCGCTTGATCACCCGGAAGGCCCCCGTGAGGTTCGTGTCGATGACGTCGGTGAAATCGTCTTCGCTCATCCGCAGGAGCAGGGTGTCGCGGGTGATGCCGGCATTGGCCACGAGGACTTCGACCGGACCATGGGCGGCTTCCACCTCGGTGAACGCGGCGTCGATGGATGCCATATCCGTCACATCGGCCTTGACTCCCAGCATGCCGGCGGGAACCTCGCCGCTGCGGTAGGTGATGGCCACGCGGTCGCCGGCGGCCAGGAACGCGGAGGCAATCGCCAGCCCGATTCCACGGTTTCCGCCAGTCACCAGGACGCTGCGGCCGGACTCGTTCTCAGGGGTGTTCTGCACGGATATTCCTTCTTTCAGCCTTCGATGGGGGTTGCCTCGATCCTACGTGCGCGGGATTCAACTTCTACAACGCCGCTGCTAGTGAGAGAATGAACGAACCTGTTTGGAGGGTGATGACGACTACCGATGGCTACTGATGGCTAGGGACACAAACCGCGGCGACAGCGTTCCCAGAATCACCGACGCACCCAACCCGCACACTGACGAAATGCGCACCCGCATGATCAAATACGGCGTGTCCATGGGTATCCGTGTGGTCTGCCTGTTCCTGATGTTCTTTGTCCACGGCTGGCTGCTGTGGGTGGTGATTGCCGGTGCGGTGGTGCTGCCGTATTTCGCGGTCATCATGGCCAACGGTGGCGCGGATACCCGCAATATGACGGCTTCCGACGCCCTGATCGACCGCCCGCCGGCAACAGCCCTGAATGCCCCGGCCGCCCCGGAGGCAGCCCCGGAAACTCCCGAGACCACGGTGGTGGCGGGCGAAATCGTAGACAACGACGACGACGAAGACAAGGCCTGATCCCCCAGCATGAACCTCCTCGATTCCCTCTCCGGCACCCCCGCAGCAGACGCAGGCGAACGCACGCCAGTGTGCTCGCGCAAGGCCTGCCGGCTCGACGCCCAGTGGCGGCTGCTCTGGAACAACCCCCGCATCCACACCCCGGAGCGGCGGAAGACCTGGCTTTCCTGCGGGGAGCACCGCGGATGGCTGGAGGACTACCTGCAGACGCGGGGACTCTGGAAGGAAACCCTGCCCTTGGAAAGCGACGCGCCCGGCGCCGGAGCCCAGGGCGGTAGGAACTAGATGTACCGCTTCCTCTTCTCAGCCCGCTGGCTGGGCTGGTTCGTGCTCGTCTGTGTCCTGGCCGCCGCCTGCGTCAGCCTTGGCCTGTGGCAGATGGACCGCCGCGAGGCGTCCCTCGCCGACACTGCGCGCATTGAGAACAACTACGACGCCGACCCGGTTCCCTACACGGAGGCCGAGCAGTACTTCGACACCTATGACGAGGGCGCGGAATGGCTGCCCGTCAGGCTCGAGGGCACCTACGATTCCGAAGCGCAGCGCATTGTCCGCAACCGTCCGCTCAAGGGCCGGCCCGGGTATGAGGTGCTGGTGCCGCTAAAGCTCGACGACGGCAGCAGCGTGGCCGTCAACCGCGGCTGGCTGCCGATCGGCGATGACGAAGCCGGCCGTCCGGACAGCATTCCGGCTGCCCCTGAAGGGCGGGTGACCGTGGTGGGCCGGATCAAGGCCGCGGAACCAACCCTCGCCCGCACCGCCCCCGAGGGCCAGCTGCCGTCTATCGACCTGGGCGCTTTCGCCAAACAGCTCGACTATCCGCTCCATCAGGGCGCCTACGCCCTGATGTCCAGCGAGGACCCGCGGGCCGACGTCGTACCCGAAACGGCTCCGCGACCCGAAGTCGATGAGGGCCTGCACCTCTCCTACGGACTGCAGTGGTACGGGTTCGCACTGATGATGTTCCTGGGCCTGGGGTACGCCGCCCGCCAGGAAGCGCTCAACCGGTACTACGACGGTATTGAGGACGAGGACGACGAACTGGACGACGACGAAGTCATCGCCGCCCACCCGGCCCCGTCCCGGCGTCGTCCGCCGCGCCGCAAAAAGCGCGGTCCTACCGGCGAAGAGGAAGAAGACGCGATCCTCGACGCACAGGGGTTCTAGCCCCGCGCTCCCCGCAGACAAAACAGCGGCCCTGCTCCAATCGGAGCAGGGCCGCTGTTCTTTGCCCAAGAGGCGGCGGCGGTTAGGCCAACGTCACCAGTTCAAGATAGTTCTCGTTCCAGTGGTCCTCGTCGCCGTCCGGCAGGAGCACCACGCGTTCGGGGTTCAGTGCCGCGACGGCGCCCTCATCGTGGCTGACCATCACCACGGCGCCGGTGTAGTTGCTCAGGGCGCCCAGGATTTCCGCACGGGAGGCGGGGTCCAGGTTGTTGGTGGGCTCATCCAGCAGCAGCACGTTGGCCGAGGACGCCACGATCGTGGCCAGGGCCAGTCGGGTCTTCTCGCCGCCGGAAAGGACGCCGGCCTTCTTCTCGACGTCGTCGCCGCTGAACATGAAGGAGCCCAGCACGCTGCGGACCTCGGCGTCGTCCATGTCGGGGGCGGAGGAACGCATGTTCTCGAGGACCGTCCGGTCCGTATCGAGGGTTTCGTGCTCCTGGGCGTAGTAGCCCACCTTGAGTCCGTGTCCGGCGATGACCTTGCCGGTATCCGGCTTGTCGACGCCGGCCAGCATCCGCAGCAGCGTGGTCTTGCCGGCGCCGTTCAGGCCCAGGATGACCACCTTGGAACCGCGGTCGATCGCCAGGTCCACGTCGGTGAAGATCTCCAGCGAACCGTAGCTCTTGCTCAGGCCCTCTGCGGTCATGGGCGTCTTGCCGCACGGTGCCGGATCCGGGAAGCGCAGCGCAGCGACGCGGTCGGTGGCGCGGACGGCGTCCAGGCCGCCCATCAGGCGGTCGACGCGCTTGAGCATGCTCTGCGCGGCGGAGGCACCGGACGCGCGGGCCTTCATCTTGTTGGCCTGGGCCAGCAGGATGCCTGCCTTCTTCTCGGTGTTGGCGCGTTCGCGCTTCCGGGCACGCTCGTCAGTCTCGCGCTGGATCTTGTAGCGCTTCCAGTCCATGTTGTAGATGTCGATGGTGGCGCGGTTGGCGTCCAGGCTGAAGACCTTGTTCACGGTTGCTTCAAGGAGCTCGGTGTCGTGGCTGATCACGATCAGGCCGCCGGTGTGGTTCTTCAGGAATTCGCGCAGCCAGGCGATGGAATCGGCGTCGAGGTGGTTGGTGGGCTCATCGAGGAGCATCGTCTCGGCGTCGGAATACAGGATCCGGGCCAGTTCCACGCGGCGGCGCTGGCCACCGGAAAGGGTCTTCAGGGGCTGGTTCAGCAGCCGGTCCGGGAGGGCCAGGTTGGCACAGATGGTGGCCGCTTCCGACTCCGCGGCGTAACCGCCGGCGGACAGGAACTCGGACTCCAGCCGGTCATACCGGTTCATGGCCTTCTGCGAGATTTTCGGATCGTCGCTGGCCATTTCGTCCTGGCACTTCTTCAGCTGCGCCGAGACCAGGTCCAGGCCACGGGCCGACAGGATGCGGTCACGGCCGAGCTGGTCCATGTCCGGGGTCCGCGGATCCTGGGGCAGGTAGCCGATGTCGCCGACCCGTTTGACGGTGCCTGAAGCCGGAAGGGCCTCACCGGCGAGGACTTTGGTCAGGGTGGTCTTGCCGGCGCCGTTGCGGCCCACCAGCCCGATTTTGTCTCCCTTGTCAACACGGAATGAAACCGCTTCCATGAGCAGCCGTGCGCCTGCACGCAGCTCGAGACCAGATACGGAAATCACTCAGTGGACCTTTCGAAGGTTTTTGGTATTGCAGATACGCTGCGCGGTGCGCGGGCCTCAAAACGATGGGAGTCCATCGAGGAGGGAAGGGTCACTTGGACCGGTCATGGGGGCCTGGTTGGCCGTAACAGCCTTTCCAGTCTAGCCGCCATCGTCCATTTGTAGAAAACCTCCAATGGAATACCGCCCCTGCGCAGCTAGTGTTCAAAACGCATTCCGGTCCGTTTTTCTTCCCCTACAAGGAAAAGTGCAGCGATGAACAACACTCCGGCCGACGCGCCCCGGCCCGCTCCCGCCGCCGGTAACGGTGCCCACGGTTCAGCGCGCACCGGACTGCGCTCCCGCCGCCGGTGGACGTCCGCGGACCTGTCCCTGATTGCCGTCTTCGCTGCACTCACCGCGGTTTTCTCCATCCTTCCCGGAGTGCCGCTGGGTGCCGGTGTACCGATCACCCTGCAGACACTGGCCGTGATGCTCACCGGGATCCTCCTTGGGCCCGGCCGGGGAGCTGCCGCCGTGGGGCTCTTCCTGCTGGCGGGACTGGCCGGGCTGCCGGTCTTCAGTGGCTTCAGCGGAGGGCTGGGCGTGCTCGCGGCGCCCTCCGCCGGGTACCTGCTGTCCTTCCCGGTGGCCGCCGCCGTCGTCGGGCTGTTGTCAGGACTGGTGCTCCGGCGTACCCGGCGGGCACGGACCGTCCTGCTGTTCGCCGCGGCGCTGGCGACGAGCTTCCTGGTGGTCCATCCGGCCGGGATTGCCGGGCTGATGCTCAACGCGCAGCTGTCCTTCCCCGCAGCGCTGGCAGCCGACATGGCTTTCTGGCCCGGAGACGTGGTCAAGAACATACTCGCGGCCGTGGTTGCGGTCAGTGTGTTCAAGGCTTTCCCGGCTGGCCTGCGCCGGAACCGCTGATGCCCTCGATCCTGCTGCAGGATGTCAGCGTGCTCCCGTCCGACGACGGCGGGGCGCGGAAACCGATCCTGCACCCGCTGTCGCTGGAGCTCACCACGGCGCGTACCGCCGTCGTCGGGGCCAACGGCTCAGGCAAATCGACGCTGCTCAAACTGCTGAACGGGCTGGTGCTGCCGGATACCGGTTCGGTTCGCGTGGACGGGCTGGACACTGCCCGGCAGGGGGCGGCCGTGCGGCGGCGCGTCGGATTTGTCTTCACCGATCCCCTCTCGCAATTGGTGATGCCCACCGGGAGGGACGACGTCGAACTGTCGCTGCGGTCCTCGGTCCGGAACCGCGCCCAGCGCCGTGCTGCAGCCGAGGCCCGGCTTGAGGCGTTTGGGCTGCTGGAACTGGCCGACCGGAGCATCTATGACCTGTCCGGCGGTGAACGGCAACTGATGGCGCTGGCCTCGGTCCTGGCGGTCGAGCCTGCCGTCCTCGTCGCGGATGAACCCAGCACCCTGCTGGACCTGCGCAACACCTCACGGCTGCGGCGGCTTTTCGCCACGCTGCCGCAGCAGCTGATCTACACGACACATGACCTCGACTTCGCCGCCGACGCCGACCGTGTGCTGGTGATGGACCAGGGCCGGGTGGTGTTCGACGGAGGTCCGGAGGAAGCACTTACCGCATACCGGGCGCTGGCTCTGGGGGTCGGATGAAACGTTCCGTCCGCACCACTGACCTGCTGGGCTCCTACCGTCCGGGCTCTTCCCCTGTGCACGCTGCGCCGCTGGCACTGAAGGCCGGTGCCTTGGTTATCCTCTCCGCGGCAGTGCTCGTGCTCCGCTCCCCCGCAGTCCTTGCCGTCGCTGCCGTCCTGGTGCTTACCGCCTACGCGTCCGCGCGGCTGCTGCGCGGGATCTGGCAGCCGCTGAGGATGATGTGGCCCGTCCTGGTCCTGCTGGGGATTTTTCAGTGGTGGACCAACGGGGTGCCGGCCGCTGTCATGGTGACCGGCAGCATCGTGGTCTGCGTCATGGCGGCGCGGCTGCTTCCGCTGACCACTGCCCCGCAGGTACTGCTGGACGGACTGGTGTCGCTGGCACGGCCGCTGCGTCCGCTGGGTGCGGACCCGGAACGGTTCGGGCTCACCCTGGCGCTGATGCTGCGCAGCATCCCGTTCCTGCTCGGCTCCGCCCGGGACGTCCGGGAATCGGCCATGGCACGCGGGCTGGAGCGGAATCCCCGGGCCCTCACCGTTCCGGTAGTCATCCGGGCGGTCGCCTATGCCCGTCAGACCGGCGATGCCCTGGCGGCACGCGGAATCGGCGAAGCTTCGGAGACAAAGGTTGCCCGAGGCAACCGATAATCTGGGCACATGAGTTTCAACAACAACGCCCGGCTGGATTCTTCACGGGTCAGTGACCGGCGCGGTAAAGGTAAAGGCCGTAGGTGGCGGACTGGGCGGCGGTCTGTTGCTGATCCTGTCCCTGTTCTTCGGTTCGGATGTGATTGACGGCCTGGGTCTCAGTGACGGTTCCGGCGTCGCCGCCGGCCAGGCGCAGTCCGAAAGCATCGATACCTGCCTCAACGGTGAAGATGCCAACGAGCGGTTGGACTGCCGCATCCTCGGTACTGCCGAGAGCCTCGACAGCTTCTGGGAGCCGTACCTTGCCGGCTACGGCCAGACCTACACGGAACCCGGCGTCGTCCTCTTTACGGACCAGACCAACACCGCCTGTGGTGCCGCTACCAGTGCCGTCGGACCGTTCTACTGCCCGGCGGACGAGCAGACGTACTACGACACCGCGTTCTTCTCCGATCTGGTCACCAACTACGGGTCCTCCGGCGGCCCGCTGGCGCAGGAATACGTGGTTGCGCATGAGTTCGGCCACCACATCCAGCAGATCACCGGTTCCAGTGCGGGCCGGAACGCGGACCCGCAGGGCGCCGACTCCGCCTCGGTACGCACCGAGCTGCAGGCCGACTGCTATGCCGGCCTGTGGGCACGGCATGCGGCGGACCAGCCGGCTCCGGGCTCGGACGTGCCGTTCCTGGCTCCGTTTACCGAGGCGGACGTCAGTGACGCCCTTTCGGCTGCATCAGCCATCGGCGATGACCGGATCCAGGCTTCGGCTACCGGACAGGTCAACCCGGAAAGCTGGACCCACGGCTCCAGTGCGCAGCGCCAAGCATGGTTCCTTGCGGGCTACAACGACGGCGGCAGCCTCGAAGCGTGCGATACCTTCAGCGCTGCGGATCTGTCCCGGCCGTAGCGGGGTCTGGCCGCATGCTTCCTCACGCGTAGGGCGGGCCGAACGTCTGGCTCACTGCAGGTGCCTGCCGACCGTCAGGCGCACGTGTCGGGTGGGCCGAACGTCTGGCTCTCCCGTAGGGCGGGCCGAACTCCTGGCCAACACGTGGGGCGGAACGAACGTCTGGCACACCCGTGCGCCGAAGTCTGGCTCATCCGTAGGCCGGGCCGCGTTCGACCGTGGCACTGCGGTGTCAGAACGGCGGTGCTGCCTCCGGTCCTTTGCCACTCCCCGGACCAGATGCCGGATGAGGTGCCACATTCGGTGGGCCCAGATCCAGGAAGGGATCGGTCCGGTAGACGCGTCCGGTGGGCGAGGTCCACTGGATCACCCCGGGCGTGGGTTGGCAGGCTTTCCAATAACCAAGTGTCTTGAACCGGTGATGCCGGCGGCACAGGTGTTCCAGGTTCCCGTGGTCGGTAGGACCACCTTTCGCCCAATCAGTTGTGTGGTCGATGTCCGCGTTCGCGGTAGTGACCCGGCAGCCGGGGAACCGGCAGGTCCCGTCCCGGGCACGCAGCCAGCGGCGCAGTCCGGCGGGCACTTTTCGCCGCCTTCCCACCCCAAGGATTTCCCCGGTCCGCGGGTCCTGCGCGAGTCCGGTCCAGCCTGCGGCGTTGCGAGCGAGCCTGCGGGCCGCCTCGGCGCTGATAGGTCCGTAGCCGTGCAGTTCCGCCGGCCGGTCATCGGCACCGAACAGTGTTTCGGCGTTGATCAGGACCATGATTTCCGCCCGCGGCACGGCACCTGAATCTTCGCAATCGGTTCCGTGGGCACCGGCCTTACCAGTCCCGGCATGAGTCCCAACCCCGCCGCCACGCGTGGAGCTGAGCCCACCCATCAGCAGCTGCGCCAGGATGTCTGCCCGCAGCTGATCCGCGGTCCGAGTATCCCCGGCCGTCTGCTCGCCCCGCGCTGCGGTAGTTAGTGTCGTGTAGATCTGCTGGGCTTCCTCGGCCCGCAGATGAGCCGACAGGCAGGACATCCCGTCCTCTTCCCGGTCCAGAGTGACCTTGCGCTGCTCGAACGCGGTGAGGTGCCTTTTCGCGATGGTGTCCGGGTACTGTTTCTCGCGCAGCCGCCGGGCCTTGGCGGAGAACTGCGCCCGGGTCTGCCCCTCAGCGGCCTTGAGCAGGCTGGCTTCGAATTCCGGCAGTGCAGCGGGAGGAACGTTCTGACACTGGTCCAGCACCACCTGCGCGTGGGCGTAGCTAATCTGTCCTTCTTCCAGACCGGCCAGGGTGGCGGTATGGGTACTGCACAGGCTGCCCGCTTCGAACATCATGCGCTGGGCGGTGACCTGAGGAACGTTCAGAATGGCCGCGCATTCGGACGCTGCAACACTAAACGCCATCCCGGGCTCAACCCGCCCCGATGCGTCAAAGAAGCGGTCCGTGAAGAGCTCTTCCATCCGGTTCACCAACCTGGCCTGCTGCGCCTGTGCCCACGAAATCAGATGAGCCATCCTGCCTAAAGCGTCTCCGACGGTTTGCTCATCGAAGGCTTCGAGGTTCTGCAATGCCAACGTTCCGGTGAAGCCATCCGGGTACAGGCGCTCAGGGCTTCCTACGTCGCCCCGATCATCAGCGCTGGCAGGACTTCCGTCGGCAGCGGATGTGAAAGCAGTGTCTGGAATTCCGGCCCCGGTCCCGGCACCGGAGTTGGAGTTGGCGGCCAGCCAGGGAGGGCTTCCAGCGGGAGTGGAACCGGCATCGGCAGCCGGCCCGGCAGGGCTTCCAGCCGGAGCGGTGTCAGCGGCCTGCTCGCCAGAAGTTGGGAAGAGGGAAGGGCCGCGATCTGCATCCAGTTCAGCCCGGTACACCGCTAGGGTGCAGGGCGTCTCTGCACCACCAGTCCGTCCTTCCGGCTGCTGGTCTTCTCCATCCTGCTCTTCGGTTATCCGTTCGGTGTTCCCGAGCTGATCCATGCTTCAGGATTTCATCCGGCACTGACAATTTCGGGTCGAAAACAGGCCCAAAACGGCCCGTCAGGAAATCTCCCATACCCGTCTTTTCAGGACGATTACCTAGCGGGCCGTCAGCCGTCAGTCGTGGGCCTGGGCCGTCAGCCGTCAGCAGCAACGGGGTGGACGCGGCGAGCCAGACTTGCGAATCCGAGCCATGGAAATCCACCGACAGAGACACTGATTGAGGGCGCTCCAGCATCCTAGGCGTCCGGCTGCCTGACGTTCACTTCAGTGAAATTGCATAGCATCCACTGGCCGTCCTCGAGCCGTCAGGATTCCCTCAACAGGGCCCGCCCGGTCACGTCGCCGCCTGAACGGTAGGTCATTCCGTAGAACCCCACGACCTCGTCCCGGCCCCGCAAACGCTAGCACGCAGAAAGGGCCGCCCCCGGATCTCCGGGAGCGGCCCTTTCAGCTGCAGAACCTGCTAGATGTTGAAGCCGAGGGCCCGCATCTGGTCGCGGCCGTCGTCGGTGATCTTGTCAGGTCCCCACGGCGGCATCCACACCCAGTTCAGGCGCCACTCATCAACGACGCCGTCCAGGGCCTGGGCGGTCTGCTCTTCGAGCACATCGGTCAGCGGGCAGGCCGCCGTCGTCAGTGTCATATCGATCAGAAGTGCACCGTCTTCGGCGTACTTCAGTCCGTAGAGCAGCCCGAGGTCAACGACGTTCACCCCGAGTTCGGGGTCGATGACGTCCTTCAGGGCCTCTTCAACGTCCTCAAGGGACGTTGTGGC
The DNA here is from genome assembly GCF_030373105.1 of Arthrobacter sp. zg-Y877. Lineage (NCBI taxonomy): Bacteria > Bacillati > Actinomycetota > Actinomycetes > Micrococcales > Micrococcaceae > Arthrobacter > Arthrobacter sp. zg-Y877. The sequence goes on along the minus strand of NZ_JAUCPU010000001.1, from coordinate 466,687 downwards.
CAGTTCGGAGTCGCTCATATTTGCTCCTTCAGCTGTCTTTATTAGGCGCCGGCTGCGGCGGCGTTGGCGCCGGTGAAGCGGTCGTAGCCTTCTTCTTCGAGGCGGTCGGCAAGTTCCGGACCGCCCTGCTCGGCGATGTGGCCGTCAACGAAGACGTGTACATAGTCGGGCTTGATGTAACGAAGGATACGCGTGTAGTGCGTGATGAGCAGCGTGCCCATGCCGCCCTTGGAGTGCTCGCGGTTAACGCCTTCGGAGACGATCTTCAGGGCGTCGACGTCGAGGCCGGAGTCGGTCTCGTCGAGGATGGCGATCTTCGGGTGGAAGAGTTCCATCTGCAGGATCTCCACGCGCTTCTTCTCGCCGCCGGAGAAGCCCTCGTTGACGTTGCGCTGGGCGAAGTCGGCGTCGATACGCAGCTCGGCCATGGCCGCCTTGACGTCCTTGGTCCAGTGCCGCAGCGAGGGGGCTTCGCCGTCGAGCGCGGTCTTGGCGGTGCGCAGGAAGTTGGTCATGGTGACGCCGGGAACCTCTACCGGGTACTGCATGGCCAGGAAGAGGCCGGCGCGGGCACGCTCGTCAACGCTCATCGCGAGGACGTCTTCGCCGTCGAGCGTGATGGAGCCGCTGTCCACGCTGTAGCGCGGGTGGCCGGCAATGGTGGAGGCCAGGGTGGACTTGCCGGAACCGTTGGGGCCCATGATGGCGTGCGTCTCACCGGTGTTGATGGTCAGGCTGACACCCTTCAGGATCGGCTTGCGGCCCTGTTCGGTCTCAATGCTGACGTGAAGATCCTTGATCTCAAGAGTAGACATGCGAGTTGGCTTTCTCCTTTGCACCCGCGGGTGCGTTACTAAGCTTTGGGGTTGGAAGGCGAGAGGGTCCGGGTGCCGGATTGCTCCGGCACCCGGACTCGATCTCAGTAGGCTCCGGAGGCTTCGAGCTCGCGCTCGACGGCGTCGGTGAGACGCTCTTCCAGGGCAGGAACCTTGATCTGCTGGATGATCTCGGTGAGGAAGCCTCGGACCACCAGGCGGCGGGCGGTGTCCTCGGGGATGCCGCGTGCCATCAGGTAGAACAGGTGCTCGTCGTCGAACCGGCCGGTGGCGCTGGCGTGGCCGGCACCCTCGATGAGTCCGGTTTCGATCTCCAGGTTCGGCACGGAGTCGGCCCGGCCGCCCTCGGTCAGCAGCAGGTTGCGGTTGACCTCGTACGTATCGGTGCCTTCTGCTTCCTTGCGGATCAGGACGTCGCCAACCCAGACGGTGTGCGCATCGCGGCCCTGCAGGGCGCCCTTGTACATCACGCGGGACTTGCAGTTAGCCACGGCGTGGTCCACGAAGAGGCGCTGTTCCAGGTGCTGGCCGGCGTCTGCGTAGTACAGGCCGAACATCTCCACGTCGCCGCCGGTGGCGGTGAACTTGGAGGACGGGGTGACGCGCACCAGGTCGCCGCCGAGGCTGACGACGACGTGCTTGAACTTCGCGTCGCGGCCGATCTTGGCATACTGCGCGGAGGCGTGCACCGCGTCGTCGTCCCAGTCCTGGACGGAGACAACGGTCAGTTCCGCACCGTCGCCCACCACGATTTCCACGTTCTGGGACAGCACTGCCGAACCCTTGTGGTCCAGGACCACAACGCCCTTGGAGAACTTCTCCGCGGTGATGACGATGTGCTGCGCGGACGGATCCTTGCTGACACCGTTGATGGTCAGCGTGACGCTGCCATCGACTACGGTCTCGGCAGGAATGGTCACGGCAGTGGCCTCGCGGAAGTCTTCCCACGCGGCGGCGGCAACCCGGTCTTCGGGGATGCCTGCCGAACCGATGCGGGCATCGGTGCGGGCAATGCTTTCAACCCGCACGCCGTCGGGCGCGACGACGGCGAGCTCGGGAGCCGTGCCGTCCAGGTCCGCGGTGTGCAGGCCGCGCAGGCGCTTGAGCGGGGTGAACCGCCAGTCTTCTTCACGTCCGGTCATTTTGCCGAAGTCAGCACGGTGGAAGGAGGTGGTCCGGCCGGCGCGTGAGCTGTCCGGGATGCCCTCTCCGCCACCGTGGCTGTGGGACTTGCTGCTGTCGCCGCCCAGCGGTGAGGAGGCCTCGTTCAGCGGGGAAAGGTTTTCGCCCTCCTCGGTGAAGCCGTCAATGCGTACACGGTTGGTTTCCTTGGGGGAACCTACCTTCGCCTTGACCTCCTCCACTACATTGCTGACCTTTTCGGTCACGGTTTCGACGACGTCGTTAAGCTTCGACATTAACCGACGGCTCCTTCCATCTGGAGTTCGATGAGGCGGTTGAGTTCAAGGGCGTATTCCATCGGCAGCTCACGGGCGATCGGCTCAATGAAGCCGCGCACGATCATTGCCATTGCCTCGTCCTCGGGAAGGCCGCGGGACATGAGGTAGAACAGCTGCTCCTCGCTGACGCGGGAAACAGTGGCTTCGTGGCCCATGGTGACGTCATCCTCGCGGATGTCCACGTACGGGTACGTGTCCGAGCGGGAGATGGTGTCCACCAGCAGGGCGTCACAGCGCACGGTATTGGCCGAGTGCGTGGCGCCTTCGCGGACCTGGACCAGGCCGCGGTAGGCGGCACGTCCGCCGCCGCGGGCCACGGACTTGGAAATGATGGAGCTCTTGGTGTTCGGGGCAATGTGGACCATCTTGGATCCGGTGTCCTGGTGCTGGCCTTCGCCGGCGAAGGCGATGGACAGCGTCTCACCCTTGGCGTGCTCGCCGACCAGGTAGACAGCCGGGTACTTCATGGTGACCTTGGAGCCGATGTTGCCGTCGATCCATTCCATGGTCGCGCCTTCGTGTGCAATGGCGCGCTTGGTCACCAGGTTGTACACGTTGTTGGACCAGTTCTGGATGGTCGTGTAGCGGACGCGGGCGCCCTTCTTCACGATGATTTCGACGACGGCGGAGTGCAGCGAGTCCGAGGTGTAGATCGGTGCGGTGCAGCCCTCGATGTAGTGGACGTAGGAATCCTCGTCCGCAATGATCAGGGTGCGCTCGAACTGGCCCATGTTCTCCGTGTTGATACGGAAGTAGGCCTGCAGCGGGATCTCCACGTGGACGCCCTTGGGGACGTAAACGAAGGAGCCGCCGGACCACACGGCAGTGTTCAGCGAGCCGAACTTGTTGTCACCGACCGGGATGACGGTGCCGAAGTATTCCTGGAACATCTCCGGGTGTTCCTTCAGCGCTGTGTCGGTGTCCAGGAAGATAACGCCCTGGCGTTCCAGGTCCTCGCGGAGCTGGTGGTACACCACCTCGGACTCGTACTGCGCTGCGACGCCGGAAACCAGGCGGCCGCGCTCAGCTTCGGGGATGCCGAGCTTCTCGTACGTGTTGCGGATGTCCTCGGGAAGGTCTTCCCAGGTGTTCGCCTGCTTCTCCGTGGAGCGCACGAAGTACTTGATGTTGTCGAAGTCGATGCCGGAGAGGTCTGCGCCCCAGGTCGGCATGGGCTTGCGCTCGAAGTACTTCAGGCCCTTCAGGCGAAGGTCCAGCATCCACTGCGGCTCGCTCTTCTTAGCCGAAATGTCGCGGACGACTTCCTCACTCAGGCCACGGCGGGCGGTTGCACCGGCAATGTCCGAGTCTGCCCATCCGTACTCGTATGTACCGATGCCCTCGAGTTCGGGGTTCTTCTCCAGGATGTCTGAAATCACAGACTCCGGCACCATGGAAGGTGCCGTTGGCTTCTGGGTTACTTGATCCGTCATCACGGCCTTTCTTGCTGATGAATGGATGTGGACTGGTTGGTCTCGGCGTGCAGTGGAACCTGCGGCGCGGATCGGGTCCGACCCACGGGAATGTGGGTCGTACAAACGTGGCCGCCCCTGGAGAGCGTGGACAGTCGGCGGACGTCCACCTCCAGGAGGCGGGCAAAAACTTCGGTCTCCTTGTCACAGAAGACGGGGTAGGCCGTGGCGAGTCCCTGGATGGGGCAGTGCGCCTGGCACAGCTGGATACTCAGCAGCGTGCTCTTCTTCGCGGTGGCGCCGATCATGGTGGTCGACGCGACGAAGCCGTCCTTGGTCAGTTCGGCGGCCAGCGCCTCGGCGCGGTCGGCGACCTCGGGGCCGGCGGCCTCGACGACGGGACGGTAGCGTTCCTCCATGCGGCCGAAACGCTCTGCGGCGAAAGCCTCGATCGCCTGGGGTCCGAGGGCGGCGCCGAGCTGTCGCAGCGCTTCGGTGGCGATGTCAAGGTAATCGTTGCCCAGGTGTGCCTGGCCCTGCGGGCTGAGGACGTAGCGGCGTGCAGGCCGTCCTGCCCCGGAGGATGAGTTGCGGACGAGCTTGACCTGGATCAGGCCCTTCCCGGACAGCGCATCCAGGTGCCGGCGCACGGCGGCAGGCGTGAAGCCCAGCCGTTCGCCCAGTTCCGCAGCGCTGACAGGACCGTGTTCCAGGACGGCACCCAGTACTTTGTCCCGGGTGCGCTCCTCCGCCTCGCGGGCAGCACTAGGCACGGCCGCTGCCTTAGTCTCAGAGTTGCTCACAGAATACACAACACAAGCATGACCTAATCTGTTCCCCGATTCCACTAAGGCAAGGCTTGCCATCGCCCGGAATGGCGGGCCAGGCAGTCCGTGCCGGGACGCTGTACTACCTAACGTAGAATATGCAGGTGCCTACCGATGAACCCTGCCTGACCATTAAAGGTCTGATCAAGGACTGTGGCCCGGTTGCTGGTCTCGACGGCAAAATGATCCGCGTACTCGCCGGCGTCGACTTCACAGCCCACCGCGGCTCCGTCACAGCCCTGCTCGGTGCCAATGGTGCCGGCAAGACCACCACACTGGAGTGTGCCCAGGGCCTTCAGCCCATTAACGGCGGGGAAATCCGGCTGCTCGGGCAGGACCCCTACGGTGCGGACGCACACCTGCGCAGCCGCGTCGGCGTGATGCTCCAGGAAGGCGGCCTCCCGCCGTCGGCCCGCCCTGTGGCCCTGCTGGAGCATGTTGCCCGGATGTACCAGGAACCCCGTCCCGTGGCCGAACTCGTGGAACGCCTGGGTATCGGCAGCTTCGCCAACACCGGCATCCGGCGGCTCTCCGGCGGGCAGAAACAACGCCTGGCCATGGCTGCGGCCCTGATCGGACGTCCCGAAGTTCTTTTCCTGGACGAACCCAGCGCAGGCCTCGATCCACAGTCGCGCCAGATCGTCTTCGATCTGATCGCCGAACTGCGCGCCGAAGGAATGGGCATCATCCTCACCACCCACCTGATGGACGATGCGCAGAAGCTGGCCGACTACGTCTACATCATCGACGCCGGCAAGACCGTCGCCTCGGGTACCGTGGCCGAGCTGATCTCCGAAGCCGGCTCCCCCGCCGAACAGCGCCTGCTGACGTTCGACGCCGCACCCGGCCTTGACGTCGCAGCCCTCGCCTCCGGTCCGCTGCACCACCTCGAAGCAGTGGAAGCCGCACCCGGACACTATGCCGTCCGCGGCACCCTGACACCGCCGGACCTCGCCGCCGTGGCCGCCTGGTGGGCGGAGCGGGACATCCTGCCATCCTCGGTCCACATGGCCTCCCGCACCCTGGAGGACGTTTTCCTCGACCTTTCCGGAAGGACCATCCGTTGAGTGCTCCCGCGTCGCTTCAGGCCCGCATCCTGAACCAGGGCCGGTACGAGGCCGTCATGATGCTGCGCAACGGTGAGCAGCTGATCCTCGCCGTCGTCCTGCCGCTGCTCGCGATGGTGGCACTGGTGGTCACTCCCCTGCTGGACGGGTACGGCACCAGCAGGATCAATATGGCCACCCCGGGCATCTTTGCCCTCTGCGCCATGTCCACCGCCTTCACCGGACAGGGCATCGCCACCGGCTTCGACCGGCGCTACGGTGTGCTCCGCTACCTTTCCACCACCCCGCTGGGGCGTGCCGGCCTGATCGCCGGGAAGGTCATTGCGGTCCTGGCCGTACTGGCCATCCAGGTGGTGCTGGTGTCCGTGGCGGCGCTGCTCTTCGGCTGGCAGCCGGAGCTCAGCGGGCTGCTGCCGGCTGCGGCCCAGCTGGTCCTGGGCGCAGTGGCGTTTACGGCCCTGGGCCTGCTGGTCGCCGGCACCGTGCGGCCTGAGGCAACACTGGCCATTACCAACCTGCTCTGGATCCTCCTGGCGGCCGCCGGCGGTATCATCATCCCGGTGGGGCACCTGCCCGGCGTGCTGCAGCCCTTCATCGAGGTCCTTCCGTCGGCTGCCTTGGGTGATGCCCTGCGCTCGGCCCTCATCGATTCGCAGTTCAACATTTCCGCCACCCTGATCCTTCTGGTGTGGACAGTACTGGGCGGCCTGGGTGCCGTCCGATGGTTCAAATGGAGTTAGAAACCGTGTCATCAACCTCTGCCGGTGCCGCGGCCCGGCAATCCCACGTTCCCGCCGCTGGACGCCTTATCCGCAGCCTTGCCGTTGCCTCGCTGGTGGCCAATATCGTGATCGTGGTGACCGGCGGCGCCGTGCGGCTGACCGCGTCCGGCCTGGGCTGCCCCGAGTGGCCGCTGTGCACTGCCGATTCCCTCGTGACGACGCCGGAAATGGGTCTGCACGGGATCATCGAGTTCGGCAACCGGCTGCTGACGTTCGTGCTGACCGCGGTTGCCTTCGCCACGGTGTTCTCCGTCTGGCGGGTGCGGCATGAACGCCGTGATCTCTGGTGGCTGTCGATCGGCCTGCTGGCCGGCGTCCCGGCCCAGGCCGTCATCGGCGGGATCACTGTCCTGACCGATCTCAACCCCTGGGTCGTGGGCCTGCACTTCCTCGCCTCGACGGTCATGATCAGCGTCGCCGTGGTGATGGTTAACCGAACCCGGCTTTCCGCCGTCGATCTTGCCGCCCGCCACGCGCCGCTGGCGGATAAGACCCTGCGTCCGCTGCTGGGCGCCATCGGTGTCCTGTCCGCGCTGACCGTGGTGCTGGGCGTTGTGGTCACCGGTTCCGGTCCGCACGCCGGAGACCACGGCGCAGCACGGAACGGCCTGAACCCGGACCTGATCACCCGCATCCATGTGGTGCCTGTGTATCTGCTGGTCTTTGCGCTGGCCGTCGCCCTGTACCTGGTTTACCGCCGGAACGCGGATGCACGGGTACGCCGGACAGTGGTGCTGCTCGCCGTCGTCGTCCTGGCCCAGGCCGCGATCGGCTATGCCCAACACTTCCTGCACCTGCCCATTGCCCTGGTGGCGCTGCACATGTTGGGCGCCTGCCTGCTGACGGCTGCCGCTGCCCAGACTGTCTACATTGGATTCAACAAGCAGGTTCCCGGTGGTGCGGCTGTTGCCTTGGCGCAGGCGCGGGCGGCCAGGAACGTCCGGGGCCGGAAGTTCCCGGCTGGACGGAAGTAGGTTCGGACGGAAGTAGCGCCGTTCCGTGAAGGGCCGGATCCCCTGGGGGTCCGGCCCTTCTTTTGTGTCCGGTCTTCCCACTCCGGTCTTCCGTCTCCGGCGCCGCCGTTGGACCGTTCTGGGGCAAGGAATGCGGGTCAAGCGTTCATAGTGCAGTTGATGCGTTTGGACTGTCCACTGGCAGCATCAACTGCACTATGAACAGGCGGGTGGGGTCCGGCCGATCGTTGACTGTACAGATAACGGGGTTATGCGGGGTTTTGGGGCACTGGGTGTACAGATAACGGGGTCATCCGGACCGTTTAGCCCCGTTATCTGCACTTCGGACGACCTCGGACAGCAATAGCGACCTGCGGAGGGCATGTTCCCCGCACAGGGTCCCACGCCCTGGGGCTCGAGAGGCTTGCATGGTCGCACCAGCAACAGTAGTCGCATTGCCTGGGCTTCTGTGCTCGGGACGGGACGATTCCCCGCACAGGGTCCCACGCTCTGGTGCTCCTGTGCCTGCAGTGGTCCCACCGGTACCACCTGTCCCAATGCCTGGGATGCTGTGCGCAATGGGTGTCCCCCGGACAGTGCCCCCCCCGTCCTGGTGATGCCAGCGAGGCATTGCTGGAGCAGTCGCGGAGGACGGGGTTAGGCGGCTTTAATACTCCCGCGAGCTCTGCGGGCCGGGAGTTTCGTTGCCGCCGTTCCGGAGCGTCCTACCCCCACCCGGACACAACGCCCTACCGGCACCAACGCACCCAGCACCAACGCCCCCGGACACAACAATGGCCGGACCCCGAGGGGATCCGGCCACCGTAAAGCGGAGAGAAAAGCTAAACCAGCGCGCTTCCCACGAACGGGTCCACGGCCAGGGCCAGGAAAAGGATCGTGAGGTAGCTGATGGACAGGTGGAAGACCTTCATGGCCGACTTGTCGTTGAGGTCTTCGCGCTGCGCCCGGGAGTGCAGCTTGTGCGCCTCGGCTACGAACCAGCCGCCGGACAGCACCGCGGCAATGGTGTAGACCCAGCCGGCACCGCCGACGGGAATCAGGAGCAGGGAGCAGGCCACCGTGGCGTAGGCGTACAGGACCACCTGTACGGAGACGAGCTTCGCACCGGCAACGGCACCGAGCATCGGCACGCTGGCGTTGCGGTAGTCCTCGCCGTACTTCATCGACAGGGGCCAGTAGTGCGGCGGCGTCCACAGGAAAATGATCATGAACAGGATGATGGCGGGCCATTCAACCTTGTTGGTGACGGCAGCCCAGGCGATGAGCACGGGCATGCAGCCGGCGGCACCGCCCCAGACAATGTTCTGGGTGGTGCGGCGCTTGAGGATCAGCGTGTAGAAGACCACGTAGAGCAGGATGGCGCCGACGCCGAGCAGACCCGTCAGCGGGTTGGCACCGAACCAGAGCAGGACGATGGAGACAATACCCAGCACCCAGGCAAAGACCATTGCCTCCCGCGGAGAAACCTCGCCGGTGACCAGCGGACGGTTCTTGGTCCGCTTCATGAGCTTGTCCATGTCGCGGTCGATGTAGCAGTTGAAGGCACCTGCGCTGCCTGCAGCAAGGGCACCGCCGACCATCGTGGCCAGGATCAGGCCCAGGGACGGAAGTCCCTGCTCGGCGAAGATCATGGTGGGCAGGGTGGTCACGAGCAGGAGTTCGATGACGCGCGGTTTGGTGAGCGCCACGTAAGCCCGGACCTTGCGGCCCGCCGTCATCTTCCCCGTGTGGACCGGGGACTCGGCATGCTGGGTAGTCACGAAGCGATCACTTTATCCAATCTGGAACGAAAAAGTCCGTCCTCATCATAACCTCTATCGGCTGTAGAAATCGAAGCATGGAATACGCATGGGCGCATCCGTCTCTACTCAGTCCCCGCCGCCCCCGCACACAGGTGGACAACCTGCGGCCAGGGCGGCAGGAAGCAGGCTTAGACGATAAGGTTGGAAGTGAGCTGTCCCGCAGGCGATAACCCAGCAATAACCTGCCAATATCACTGCCGGACGGGAAAAGTAACAAGCACTATGTAAGCAGTATCCGCGGCTCTGCTGTGGAATGCGGAACAAGTTATGCCGTGAACGCGGTATGGATTTGCGTCTGCCGTTGGTTGTAGTGGTAAAGGATCCGGACGCACCCCGTTCACGGGGGCATCCGGGCATGTCCGGCAGCTGTATGGCGCCGGTTATCTGCAGAGAGAGGGGCCCGGTAAACGTGCCACATATGGAAGAGCAAGAACTGATCTGGACCGAGACCGACCGCAAGGCAGTGGATACCGTCCGCGTCCTCGCAGCCGACGCCGTCGAAAAGGTCGGCAACGGCCACCCCGGCACGGCCATGAGCCTGGCCCCGGCCGCCTACCTTCTGTTCCAGAAGGTCATGCGCCATGATCCGTCCGATCCGCAGTGGATCGGCCGCGACCGCTTCGTCCTGTCCCCCGGGCACACTTCCCTGACCCTGTACATTGAGCTCTTCCTCTCCGGCTACGGCCTGGAACTCGAAGACCTGCAGTCCCTGCGTACCTGGGGTTCCAAGACCCCCGGCCACCCGGAATACCGCCACACCGACGGCGTCGAAATCACCACCGGACCGCTGGGCCAGGGCCTTGCCTCCTCCGTCGGCTTCGCGTTTGCCCAGCGCCGCCTGCGCGGCCTCCTGGACGCCGACGCCGCCGAGGGCACCAGCCCGTTCGACCACACCATCTGGGTCATTGCATCCGACGGCGACCTCCAGGAAGGCGTCACGGCCGAGGCTTCCTCACTGGCCGGCCACCAGGAACTCGGCAACCTCGTGGTGATTTACGACGAGAACCACATCTCGATCGAAGACGACACCGACATTGCCTTCACCGAAGACGTGCTGAAGCGCTACGAAGCCTACGGCTGGCACACCCAGCGCGTGGACTGGACCAAGACCGGCGACTACGTCGAAGACGTCCACGAGCTGTACAACGCCCTGATGGCGGCCAAGGCCGAAACGAACCGGCCCTCGATCATCTCCCTGCGCACCATCATCGGCTGGCCTGCACCCAATAAGCAGAACACCGGAAAGATCCACGGCTCCGCCCTGGGCACCGACGAAGTGGCGGCGCTGAAGGAAACGCTGGGCTTCGACCCGGCCAAGAACTTCGACGTCGACCCCGAGGTCCTCGAGCACGCCCGGCAGGCAGTAGCCCGCGGCGCCGAAGCCCACCAGAAGTGGAACGAAGGCTTCAAGGCCTGGGAAGAAGCCAACACCGAAGGCTCCGCCCTGCTGGCCCGCCTCGAAAAGGGCGAGCTCCCCGAGGGCTGGGAAGCATCGCTGCCCGTCTTCGAAGCCGGCAAGGACATGTCCACCCGTGCCGCCTCCGGCAAGGTCCTCTCCGCCATCGGCCCGGCACTGCCGGAACTCTGGGGCGGCTCCGCCGACCTCGCCGAGTCCAACAACACCACCATCGAAGGATCGCCGTCCTTCATTCCCGCCGGGAAGCAGACCAACGCCTGGTCCGGCAACCCGTACGGCCGCGTGCTGCACTTCGGCATCCGCGAACACGCCGCGGCGTCGATCGTCAACGGCATCACGATGCACAGCAACACCCGGGCCTTCTCCGGTACGTTCCTGATCTTCAGCGACTACCAGCGCCCGGCCATCCGCCTCGGCGCCCTGATGGGCGTCCCTGCCATCTACGTCTGGACCCACGACTCCATCGGCCTGGGCGAAGACGGACCCACCCACCAGCCGGTGGAACAGCTGGCCTCCCTCCGCGCGATCCCGGGGCTCGACGTCGTCCGCCCGGGTGACGCGAACGAGGTGGCCGTCGCCTGGCGGACCATCCTGGAGAACACCGAGAACCCGGCCGGTATTGTGCTCACGCGCCAGAACATCCCCACCTACGCCCGTGGCGAGGGTGCGGCAACGGCCACCGAGTTCGGTTCCGCCGAAGGCGCGGCACGCGGCGGTTACGTCCTTGCCGAAGCCGTCCGCGACGGCAGCGTCGTTACCCCGGACATCATCCTGGTCGGCACCGGCTCCGAGGTGCAGCTTGCTGTTGAGGCCCGCGAAGCCCTCGCCGCCGAAGGCGTAGCTGCCCGCGTGGTCTCGATGCCGAGCATCGAATGGTTCAACAAGCAGGACAAGGAGTACCGCGAGTCCGTCCTGCCGAAGGACATCCGCGCCCGGGTTTCCGTCGAAGCGGGCATTGCCCTCGGCTGGCGCGAGATCGTCGGCGACGCCGGCCGCAGCGTCTCCCTGGAGCACTTCGGCGCTTCGGCCGACTACAAGACGCTGTTCCGCGAATTCGGCATCACCGCCGACGCCGTGGCCCAGGCTGCGCGCGACTCCCTCGCCGCTGCCGGCGGCAACGGATCCGCCCCCGACGGCACCACCGGCGCCGCTTCCGGAGCGCAGTCCACCGAGACCGGCGACCAGCAGTAACCCCCTGATCTAAAGGAGCATCACTAATGACTTCCACTCCCACGGCCCTGCTTTCCGAAGCCGGTGTCTCCATCTGGCTGGACGACCTCTCCCGCGAACGGATTGTCTCCGGTTCGCTGAAGAAGCTCATCGATGAGCGGAACGTGGTCGGTGTGACCACGAACCCGAGCATCTTCGCCGCAGCACTGGCCAACGGCGCGTCCTACGCCGCCCAGGTGCAGCAGCTCTCGCGCTCGGGCGCCGACGTCGACAAGTCCGTTTTTGAAATCACGACCGACGACGTCATCCAGGCCTGCGACCTCTTCGCACCGGTCTACGAGGCTACCAACGGCGTCGACGGCCGCGTCTCCATCGAGGTTGATCCGCGTCTCTCGCGCGACACCCAGGGCACCATCAACGAGGCGAAGGAACTCTTCGACAAGGTTGGCCGCGCCAACGTCCTGATCAAGATTCCCGCCACCCAGGAAGGCCTGCCGGCAATCACCGCCACGCTGGCCGCGGGCATCAGCGTCAACGTCACCCTGATCTTCTCGCTCGAGCGCTACCGCGACGTCATCAACGCGTACATGCTCGGCATTGAGCAGGCGAAGGAAAACGGGCACGACCTCTCCACCATCCACTCGGTGGCGTCCTTCTTCGTCTCCCGCGTGGACGCCGAGATCGACAAGCGTCTCGACGCCATCGGCTCCGACGAGGCTCAGGGCCTGAAGGGCAAGGCCGGTCTCGCCAACGCCCGCCTGGCCTACCAGGTCTTCGAAGAGCAGTTCGCCTCCGAACGCTGGCAGGTACTCGGCGCCGCCGGAGCCAACGCACAGCGTCCGCTCTGGGCCTCCACCGGCGTCAAGGACCCGGCCCTGCCGGACACCCTGTACGTCACGGGCCTAGTAGCACCGAACTCGGTGAACACCATGCCGGAGAAGACGCTGGAAGCCACTGCGGACCACGGCGAAGTCACCGGTGACACCATCACCGGCACGTACGCCGAATCCAACACCGTCCTGGACCAGCTCGACGGCCTGGGCATCTCCTACAACGACGTTGTGGAGCAGCTGGAGACCGAAGGCCTCGATAAGTTCGTGGTCAGCTGGGGCGAACTCCTCCAGACCGTTCAGAACGCGCTGGATACCGCGAAAGAGGCATAGGAAAAAATGACCACACTGTCCTTTGAAGCAGCCGGAGCGGCAGGCGCTGCCGTCGATGCCAAGGTGCCCGAACTCGTGGGAGATGAAGTTGCCTCCCGCCTCGTGGCACAGGACCCCACCCTGTGGGGCCCCGATGCCGAAGCCGAGGCGTCGATACGCCTGGGCTGGCTCAATCCCGGGGAAAGCTCCCGGCCGCTCGTGGGACAGATCGCGGCGCTTCGGGAAGAGCTCGCCGCCGAGTCAGTGACCCGCGTGGTCCTGGCCGGCATGGGCGGCTCTTCCCTGGCGCCCGAGGTCATTACCCGCTCCGCGGGCGTGGACCTCACCGTGCTGGATTCCACCGATCCCGACGTCGTCGCCGCAGCACTGGGCGACCGGCTGGCCGAAACCGTCATCGTGGTGAGCTCGAAGTCCGGGTCCACGGTGGAAACGGATTCGCAGCGCCGGGTCTTCGAACAGGCCTTCACCGACGCCGGCATCGACGCCAAGTCCCGCATCGTGGTCGTCACCGACCCGGGATCGCCGCTCGACGCGGCAGCCCGGGAAGCCGGCTACCGCGCCGTCTTCAACGCCGACCCGAACGTGGGCGGCCGCTATTCCGCCCTGACCGCTTTTGGACTGGTGCCCTCGGGCCTGGCCGGCGCGGACATCGAGTCCCTGTTGGACGACGCGGAGCTGACCGCTGAAATGCTGCGGGACGACGCGCCCGACAATATCGGCCTGCAGCTCGGGGCGGCCCTTGGCGGCACCGAACCGCTGCGCAACAAGATCGTGATTGTCGATGAAGCCTCCGGGCTGGCCGGATTCCCCGACTGGGCCGAACAGCTGATCGCCGAATCCACCGGCAAGCTCGGCACGGGCCTGCTGCCCGTCGCCGTCGAGCCCGGCGCCCCGGAAATCACGTCCGGTGCCGGCGACGTGCTGACCGTACGGATTGTCCCCGTCGACTCGGAGATCATCCCCGAGGGAGACCAGGTAGTCGTTTCCGGCAGCCTGGGCAGCTCGATGATGCTCTGGGAATTCGCCACTGCGGTGGCCGGACGGCTGCTGAACATCAACCCGTTCGACCAGCCCGACGTCGAGGCAGCTAAGAAGGCAGCACGTGGCCTCCTGGACGCCACCCCGGAACCGACGGAACCGTCCTTCGTCGACGGCTCCGTGGAAGTGCGCGGCCCGGCCGACCTGCTCGGCACCGCCCATACCCTCCGCGGCGCCCTTGCCGCGCTGCTCCGGCACCTCGGCCCGGACGGCTACCTCAGCATCCAGGCATACCTTGACCGCTTCCGGCAGGCCGGACTCGCGGACATCCGCCCCGAGCTCGCCGCAGCCACCGGCCGTCCCGTCACCTTCGGCTGGGGACCGCGCTTCCTGCACTCCACCGGCCAGTTCCACAAGGGCGGCCCGGCGCAGGGCGTCTACCTGCAGATCACCGGCAAGCCCGGCGAGGACGTCACCATCCCCGACCGGCCGTTTACCTTCGGTGAGCTCATCAGCGCCCAGGCCGCCGGTGACGCCACCGTCCTCGCAGACCAGGGCCGTCCAGTCCTGCGGCTGCACCTGCTCAACCGGGACGAGGGAGTCCGCGAAATAGCGAACGTTGTCCGTGCCCTTGCCACGGACGGAAGCGGGGACTAAATGGCCGGTGAGGAAAAGGCCGGAACAGGCAACCCGCTCCGGGATCCGCGCGACCGCCGGCTGAGCCGGATCGCCGGACCCTCTTCCCTGGTGATTTTCGGTGTCACCGGAGACCTGGCCCGGAAGAAGCTCATTCCGGCCGTCTACGACCTCGCCAACCGCGGCCTGCTTCCTCCCAGCTTCTCACTGGTCGGATTCGGCCGCCGGCCCTGGAGCGACGAGGATTTCGCTGCGCAGGTCAAGGAATCGGTGCAGGCACATGCACGGACCGATTTCAGCGAGGGCGTCTGGAAGCAGCTGGCCGAAGGCATCCGGTTTGTCGAGGGAGGCTTTGACAGCGATGAGGCCTTCGAAAACCTGAAAAAGACTCTCGAAGACCTGGATGAACAGCGTGGAACCCGGGGCAACCATGCGTTCTACCTCTCGGTTCCGCCCAAGTCGTTCGAGCAGGTCTGCCAGCAGCTCTCCGGGCACGGGCTGGCCACGACCTCGGAGGGCAAATGGCGGCGGGTGGTGATTGAAAAGCCGTTCGGCCACGACCTCGCTTCGGCACGGGAACTGAACAATGTGGTGGAGTCCGTCTTCCCGGCCGACTCGGTGTTCCGCATCGACCACTACCTGGGCAAGGAAACCGTCCAGAACATCCTGGCCCTCCGGTTCGCCAATCAGCTGTTTGAGCCCATTTGGAACGCCAACTACGTCGACCACGTGCAGATCACCATGGCCGAGGACATCGGCATCGGTGGCCGCGCGGGGTATTACGACGGCGTGGGCGCCGCCCGCGACGTCATCCAGAACCACCTGCTGCAGCTCCTGGCACTGACCGCCATGGAAGAACCCATCTCCTTCAACGCGGAGCACCTCCGCGCCGAAAAGGAGAAGGTGCTGGCAGCCGTCCGACTGCCGGAGGACCTCTCCCGCAGCTCCGCCCGCGGCCAGTACACGGGCGGCTGGCAGGGCGGCGAAAAGGTGACCGGCTTCCTGGAGGAGGAAGGCTTCAACCCCGAGTCGAAGACCGAAACCTTCGCCGCCGTCCGCCTGGACATCAATACCCGCCGCTGGGCAGGCGTGCCGTTCTACCTCCGCGCCGGGAAACGGCTCGGCCGCCGCGTCACCGAAATCGCCGTCGTCTTCAAGCGCTCCCCCAACCTGCTGTTCCGCGAACACAACGAAGACGACTTCGGGCAGAACGCCGTCGTCATCCGGGTGCAGCCCGACGAAGGAGCCACCATCCGCTTCGGCTCCAAGGTGCCGGGCACCCAGATGGAAGTGCGGGACGTGTCCATGGACTTCGGTTACGGACATTCCTTCACCGAGTCCAGTCCCGAAGCCTATGAACGGCTCATCCTCGACGTGCTGCTGGGTGAGCCGCCGCTCTTCCCACGCCACCAGGAAGTGGAGCTGTCCTGGAAGATCGTGGATCCGTTCGAAGAATACTGGGCATCGCTAGACTCCCAGCCGGAACCGTACGCCCCCGGAAGCTGGGGACCTGACTCGGCGAATGAGCTCCTCGCCCAAGATGGAAGGACATGGAGAAGGCCGTGATAGTAGACCTGCCGGGCACCACCACCTCCAAGGTGTCCAAGGAAATTGTTGCCATGCGCGAAATGGGTGGGGTCGTGACCCTCGGGCGTGTGCTCACCCTAGTCGTGGATACCCAGCCGGACTTTGTGGAAGAGGCCATTGCCGCCGCCAACGAAGCCAGCCGCGAACATCCCTGCCGGATCATCGTGCTGGCCGAGGGCAGCCCGGACGATGAGACGCGCCTTGACGCACAGATCCGGGTGGGCGGCGACGCCGGTGCCTCCGAGGTGATTGTCCTGTCCGGGCACGGAGAACTGGCCGGCGAAAGCGAGTCCCTGGTGTCCGCCCTGCTGCTGCCGGATGCTCCGATCGTTGCCTGGTGGCCGCATGGGGTTCCGGAGGATCCGGCGAAGACACCGCTGGGCGCAATTGCGCACCGGCGGATCACTGACGCCGCAACCGAAGATGACCCTAAGAAGGCCCTGCTCGGGCTGGCCGACTCCTATGCGGCCGGCGACACGGACCTGAGCTGGACCCGGCTGACCAACTGGCGGGTGCAGTTGGCTGCAGTGCTGGACGGTGGAGCCGCAGCCCAGGTCGAGTCCGTCGTCGTTGAAGGCGCCTCGGATTCGGCCAGTACCTTCCTGCTGGCGGCCTGGCTGAAAAAAGCTCTGGACGTACCCCTGGAAATCATCGAAGGGGAAGCGGGAACGGGCATCCACCGGGTAGTGTTTAGGCGCCGGGACGGAGAGGTCGAACTGTCCCGTCCTGACCAGGTCACCGCCCATCTGCGGCAGCCGGGGCAGCCGGAGCAGCAGATTTCCCTCCCGCGGCGGACCCTGCGTGACTGCCTGGCCGAGGAACTCCGCCGGTTGGATCCGGACGAGGTTTTCGGAGAAGTACTTACTGAGGGACTGGCGGCATGCCTGTCCCAGGAAGGGGCGCACGCATGACGCACTCCCCCAACGGCGTCAGCATCCATCCGGATCCGCAGGCACTCGTCGCGGCGACGGCTGCCCGGCTGATCACCAAGCTCGTGGATGTCCAGAGCCGGCGCGGGGAAGCCACCGTGGTGTTGACCGGTGGAACGGTGGGCATCGCGACGCTGGAAGCCGTGACGGCCAACCCGGCGCGCACTGCCGTGGACTGGACGCGAGTGAACTTCTGGTGGGGGGATGAACGGTTCCTTCCTGCCGGCAACCCGGAGCTGAACTCCGTGCAGGCACGGAAGGCCATGCTCGAACCGCTCGGCGTTCCGGCCGCACGGATCCATGCGTGTGCCACAGCCGACGACGTCGCTTCCGTCGAGGACGCAGCCGCGGACTATGCCACGCGGCTGGCCGAGGCCGCTGCCGCCGAGCACCTTGCCCGCGGATTCGAGTCCGTAGACCCGCGGCTCCCCCGCTTTGACGTTCTCCTGCTGGGCGTGGGACCGGACGCGCACATCGCATCGCTGTTCCCGGAAACCCCGGGCGTCCGCACCACCGGGCAGACCACCGTCGCGGTCCGGGATGCTCCCAAGCCTCCCCCGGAGCGGATCTCCTTGACGCTGGAAAGCATTACCACGGCCGCTGAAGTCTGGCTGGGCGTTGCTGGCAAAGACAAGGCAGGCGCCGTCGGCCTGGCGCTGGCCGGGGCCGGCGAGATCCAGGTTCCGGCAGCGGGCGCACGCGGCAGGACCAAGACCCGGTGGCTGATTGATCAGGCCGCAGCCTCACAGCTGTCCCAGCGGCTCTTCGCCTCCGAAGACACCGAGGCCGAAGACGCGTAGTCCCGGCCCGGTCAGCGGCTAAACCCCGCTAAACCCGGTCAAAAGGAAAGACCCCCGGAAAATCCGGGGGTCTTTCCTTTTAAGGAGTTTTCGGTGGCTCCTGAGGGGCTACGCTTCGCCGGCGAAGCGCTGGATCAGTCCAAGCGCCACGATGACGACACCCCAAGAAATGGCCAGGGCCACGGTGAAGCGGTTCAGGTTCTTTTCGGCAACACCCGAGGAGCCCAGGCTGCTGGTCATGCCGCCGCCGAACATGTCCGACATACCGCCGCCGCGGCCCTTGTGGAGCAGGATCAGCAGCGTCAGCAGCAGGCTCGTGATGGCAAGGAGGACCAGCAGGACGATCTTCAGAATTTCCACTTACGGCCTTTCGGGTGACTCATGGACTGGAGACGCCGCTGCGGCGCGCTTCAGCTGCAGGTCAGTCAGTCACCAGGTGTTGTTCGAACCTGACAATATTAGCAAATTCGCCCACATCCAAACTGGCGCCGCCCACGAGCACGCCGTCTACGTCCCGTTCACCCAGAATGCTGGCAGCATTCGCCGCCTTGACGGAGCCGCCGTACAGCAGGCGCGTCTTGGCTGCCACGGAGTCATCGTAAAGATCAGCTATCTCGGCACGGATCGCCGCGCACATTTCCTGCGCATCTTCGGGGCCGGCAACTTCGCCGGTGCCGATGGCCCAGACGGGTTCGTAGGCGATGACGAGGCTGGAAACCTGTTCGGCGTCCAGGCCGGCAAGGCCGCCGCGGACCTGCTCCAGGGTGTGCGGCACGTGGTCCCCGGCCTGCCGGACCTCAAGGCCCTCGCCGACACAGAGGACGGGGACCAGGTTGTTACGGTAGGCGGCCTTGAGCTTTTCATTCAGTAGTTCATCGCTCTCACCGTGCACGGACCGGCGTTCGCTGTGACCCACCAGGACGTAGCTGCAGCCGAGCTTCGAGAGGAACTGGCCCGAGATATCACCCGTGTAGGCACCGGAATCCTTCGGGGAAAGATCCTGCGCCCCGTATTCCACCTTCAGCTTGTCCCCCGCCACCAGCGTCTGTGTGCTGCGCAGATCGGTGAACGGCGGGAAAACCACCACCTCCACCCGGCCGTAGTCATGGCGGGCATCGCTGAGCGTCCACGCCAGCTTCTGCAGGAGGGTGATGCCCTGGACATGGTCCATGTTCATTTTCCAGTTGCCGGCGATCAGGGGTGTGCGGTCGAACTTGCCGTTCGTGGAGGTGGTCATGGTTGCTCCGGTTTCTTGCTAGCGTGCACCGGCCGTGCCGGCCGGGCGGAATGGGACAGACACGTGCGGGCCCGCTGGGCAGCGGACCCGCACGGGGTTACTACTTGTCGAGGACGGTCAGGCCCGGGAGGGCTTTGCCTTCCAGGTATTCGAGGCTCGCGCCGCCACCCGTGGAAATGTGGCCGAAGTCGGCTTCCGAGAAGCCGAGCTTCCGGACGGCTGCAGCGGAATCGCCGCCGCCGACCACACTGAAGCCGCTGGACTCCTTCAAGGCCTGGGCAACGGCACGGGTGCCGTTGGCAAAGGCTTCGAACTCAAACACGCCCATGGGGCCGTTCCAGAAGATGGTCCTGCCGCCGCGGATCCGCTCGGCGAACGCGGCTGCGGAATCGGGACCGATGTCCAGGCCGAGTCCGGAGGCGCCGAACCGGCTGTTCTCCATCGCGTCGGCCGGAACGGTCTCCACATCCGCGTCCGCTGCGAACTTATCCGCCACCACAATGTCGGTGGGCAGGACGAATTCGCAGCCGACCTCCTTTGCCCGGGACAGGTACCCCTTCACGTTTTCGATCTGGTCCGTCTCGAGCAGGGAGGCACCCACGTTGTGGCCCTGGGCAGCCAGGAACGTAAAGACCATGCCGCCGCCCACCAGCAGATAGTCCGCGCGGTCCATCAGGTTCTCGATCACGGCCAGCTTGTCGGACACCTTGGAACCGCCCAGTACCACCACATAGGGCTTCTCCGGGTTCTCGGTGAGGCGCTTGAGCACCTCGACCTCGGTATGGACCAGGCCGCCCTCATAGGCGGGCAGCACCTCGGCGATGTCGTAGACGCTGGCGTGCCTGCGGTGCACGGCGCCGAAAGCATCGTCAACATAGGCACCATTTTCTCCGGTCAGGGCTGCCAGCTCCCCTGCCAGCGCCTGGCGTTCGCCGTCGTCCTTGGAGGTTTCGCGGGCGTCGAAGCGGATGTTCTGCAGCACCAGGACGGACCCGGCGGCCAGCGAACCGGCCAGTTCACGGGCACTGTCCCCCACCACATCGGAGGCGAACTCCACCGGGAAGGCGGAGAGTTCGTCAAGGCGGTCGACGGCGGGACGCAGCGAGTACTTCTCGTCCGGCGTGCCCTTGGGGCGTCCGAGGTGGGCCATCACAATGACCTTTGCCCCGTGCTCCACGAGGGTCTGCAGGGTGGGGATCGATGCCCTGATGCGTCCGTCATCGGTAACCCGGCCGTCATTCAGCGGTACGTTCAGGTCCGAGCGGACCAGGACGTATCTGCCGTCGACGCCGTCACTGATCAGGTCGGGGAGAGTTTTGACAGTCATTTCTACCTTCGGGTGCGGTCGGTTAAAGCTTGGAGGCGACGAGTTTGGTGAGGTCAACCAGGCGGCAGGAGTAGCCCCACTCGTTGTCGTACCAGCCCACGACCTTCACCTGGTTCCCCATAACGCGGGTCAGGCCGGAGTCGAAGATGCACGAGGCTGGGTCGGTGACGATATCGGAGGAGACAATCGGCTCGTCGGTGTAGCGCAGGATGCCGGCCAGCGGTCCGTTGCCCGCGGTCTTGTAGACCTCGTTGATCTGTTCCACCGTGGCTTCCTTGGAAACCGTGACGGTGAGGTCGGTGACCGAACCGGTGGGTACCGGAACGCGCAGTGCGAAGCCGTCCAGCTTGCCGTCGAGGGCCGGCAGGACCAGGCCGATGGCCTTTGCAGCGCCGGTGGTGGTCGGCACGATGTTGAGGGCCGCTGCGCGGGCACGGCGGAGGTCGCGGTGCGGGCCGTCCTGCAGGTTCTGGTCCGCGGTGTACGCGTGAACGGTGGTCATCAGGCCGCGTTCAATGCCGAACGCCTCGTGCAGGACCATGGCCAGCGGGCCCAGGCAGTTGGTGGTGCAGGAGGCGTTGGAGATGATGTTGTGCGACGCGGGGTCGTAGTCGCCGTCGTTGACCCCCATCACCACGGTGAGGTCCGCGCCCTTGCCCGGCGCGGAGATCAGGACCTTCTTGGCACCGGCGTCGATGTGCTTTTTGGCGTCTTCGGCCTTGGTGAAGAATCCGGTGGACTCAATCACGATGTCCACGCCCAGGTCGGCCCAGGGAAGGTTCGAGGGGTCCCGCTCGGCGAGGACCCGGATGGTCTTGCCGCCAACAATAATGTTGCCCTCGCGTACTTCGACGTCGGCGCCCAGGCGGCCGGTCACGGAATCGTATTTGAGGAGGTGGGCGAGGGTTTCGGGACTGGTGAGGTCATTGACGGCGACGATGTCGAGGTCGGCGTTCTGCTCCAGGGCCGCCCGGAAGTAGTTGCGGCCGATACGTCCGAATCCGTTGATTCCAACACGAGTAGTCACTGTTCTGTCTCCTTGAGCTAGGGGTTCAATCGAGAGCTGTGTGACCTCAGGGTTAGAAGCCACCGGACTAACTGCGGCCTGACACTTCCGCTCGGGAATACCTTCCAGCCGCGGGACCGTGGCCCCGTCCCGCCGGTGCCGGAAAGCACCGGACGGGACCGGACCTACGGATTTATCTTACGCGTCACGGTCTCCGTAGGGACCGGGTGCCCGCACAATTCGGCAGGCTGCCGTGTGACTAGGCGGGGACGATGAGGCCCTTGGCGCCGGTGCGGGCAGCATCGAAACGGGCGGCGACGTCGGCCCAGTTCACGATGTTCCACCATGCCTTGACGTAGTCGCCCTTCACGTTGGCGTAGTCCAGGTAGTAGGAGTGCTCCCACATGTCGAGCATCAGCAGCGGGATGGTGCCCACGGGAACGTTGCCCTGCTGATCGTAGAGCTGCTCGATGACGAGGTTCTTGCCCAGCGGCTCGTAGGCCAGGATGGACCAGCCGGAGCCCTGGATGGAGTTGGCAACAGCGGTGAACTGGCCACGGAAACCGTCGAAGGAACCGAAGAACTCATCGATTGCCGCCGCCAGTTCGCCTTCGGGCTTGTCGCCGCCGTCCGGGGACATGTTGTTCCAGAAGATGCTGTGGTTGGTGTGGCCGCCCAGGTGGAAGGCCAGGTCCTTGGAGAGCTTGCCGATGGTGCCGAACTCACCCTTTTCGCGTGCCTCGGCCATCTGGGCCAGGGCGGTGTTGGCGCCGGCCACGTACGTAGCGTGGTGCTTGTCGTGGTGCAGCTCCATGATGCGTGCGGAAATGTGCGGCTCAAGGGCCGCGTAATCGTACGGCAGTTCCGGCAGTGTGTATTCGTTCACGAAAATCCTCCGTTGGTGTCGGATCAATGTTCCGGACGGAATTTCCATCCGGAAACTCATCGTGCCGCCAAAAGGCAGCAGGCTTAGTCCATCCTATGCAATTACGCTATTGATCCAACATTGCGCTATTCATCCAGCATCTCTGGAGTCACGCTGGACTCGGTACCCGGAATGCCGAGCTCGGCGGCGCGCTTGTCCGCCATGGCCAGCAGCCGGCGGATCCGGCCGGCGATTGCATCCTTGGTCATGGGCGGGTCGGCCAGGTGGCCCAACTCGTCCAGGCTGGCCTGCTTATGTGCGACCCGCAGTTCACCGGCGTAGCGGAGGTGCTCCGGAACATCCTCGCCGAGGATTTCCAGGGCGCGGTCCACGCGGGCACCGGCGGCAACGGCCGCCTGTGCGGAGCGCCGAAGGTTCGCGTCGTCGAAATTGGCCAATCGGTTGGCGGTGGCGCGGACTTCCTTGCGCATCCGGCGCTCTTCCCAGACCATCAGCGCATCGTGGGCGCCCATCCGGGTCAGCAGGGCGGCAATGGTGTCGCCGTCGCGGATAACCACGCGGTCCACGCCGCGCACCTCACGGGCCTTGGCCGCGATGCCGATACGCCGGGCGGAGCCCACCAGTGCCAGGGCTGCCTCCGGCCCGGGGCAGGTGACTTCCAGGGAGGAGGAGCGGCCGGGCTCGGTGAGGGAGCCGTGGGCGAGGAAGGCACCACGCCAGACCGCCTCGGCGTCGGCCGCCGAACCGTTAACCACCACGGAGGGCAGGCCGCGCACGGGACGGCCGCGGGCATCCAGCAGGCCCGTCTGCCGGGCAAGGGACTCGCCGTCCTTGACCACTCGCACCACGTACCGGTTGCCGCGGCGCAGTCCACCGCCGGACACCACAATGATGTCGCTGGCGTGGCCGTAGACCTCGGCAATGGCCGCACGGAGCCGGCGCGCCGTCGACGCGAGGTCCACCTCGGCTTCGATGACTATGCGTCCGGAAATGATGTGCAGGCCGCCGGCAAAACGCAGCATCGCCGACACCTCGGCCTTGCGGACTGAGGATTTCTTCACGTCCAGACGTGAAAGTTCCTCTTTTACTGCTGCGGTTAACGCCACAAAAACACTCCTAATTCTCCCCAAATATGTCGTGGAAGGCGGTTGCGAGGCGGAGCGGATCATGGATCGGACGCCCCGACGCTGCCCCCACCTTACCGAAGACCGGGCGGCCGCCCATTTCGGCGACCGCGTCCCCGAAGGCTGCCTTGTCCGCCACCACTGACGGATCCACCAGTACTGCGTCCACCTTGAACTCCGGTGCGTAGCGGCGGATCACCGCCAGATGGTCCACCGCACTCATCCCCGAGGTTTCCGTTGTTTCGTTGCTGAGGTTCATGGTCAGGCAGCGCTTGGCGGACGTGGCGCACAGGGCGTCCCGCAGCTGCGGGAGCATCAGGTGCGGCAGCACGGACGTGTACCAGGACCCGGGCCCCAGGACCACCCAGTCCGCCCGGTCGATGGCTGCCAGGGCGGCCGGGCAGGCCGGCGCGTCAACGGGCAGCAGCCGGACGTCTGAGACGTTGCTGCGGGCCCCTGCAGCGGCAAGGCTGGCCTGGCCGATCACGGTTTCCAGCACGCTGCCGGCAGCTGTGCGGCGCAGGACGTCGCCTTCAATGGTCAGTGGAAGCGTGGACATCGGCAGCACCTGGCCGCGGGCGCCCAGCAGCGCACCGGCCCACTGCAGTCCGGCCACCGGATCACCCAGCAGCTCCCAGAGCGTCACGATCAGCAGGTTGCCCAGGGCATGGTCGTCCAGTGACCCTTCGACGCCGGGCTGGGAGCGGAAGCGGTGCTGCATTACGTCGCGCCAGGTGCGTCCCCAGTCGGTGTCGTCGCACAGCGCGGCCAGTGCCATCCGGAGGTCTCCGGGCGGAAGGACGCCCAGTTCCCGCCGCAGGCGGCCGGAGGAGCCGCCGTCGTCGGCAACGGTCACGACGGCGGTGAGATCGGAGGTGAGCAGGCGGAGGGCAGAGAGGGACGCGGACAGGCCGTGCCCGCCGCCCAGCGCGACGATCGCTCCTGCCTTACCCTCGCTCTCCCGTCCGCCCTTGCCCTCGGGAATCAGGGGCAGCGGTCCGGTGAGGAAGGACATTACTCGCGCCCCAGATCCCTGTGGTGCGAGCTGACCGTCACGTGGGGAAGCTGGTCGAGGCGCTTGGCGAGCTCCTCGGTGACCGCCACGGACCGGTGCTTGCCGCCCGTACAGCCGACGGCAATGGTGGCGTAGTGCTTGTTTTCCCGGCGGTAGCCGTCGATGACGGGCTCCAGGGCCTCCACATAGCGGTCCAGGAACTCTGCGGTGCCCTTCGCCTGGAGGACGTAGTCGCGGACATCCTCGTCCAGGCCGGTGTGCGGGCGCAGCTGCGGGACCCAGTGCGGGTTGGGGATGAAGCGGACATCGGCAACGTAGTTCGCGTCCACGGGCAGCCCGTACTTGAACCCGAAACTCATAACGTTCAGGCGCAGTACGATGGGGCCGGATTCGGTGAACAGCTCCGTGACGGTGGTGGCCAGGGCGTGGACATTCAGTTTGGAGGTGTCCACCACGACGTCGGAGGACTCCCGGAGTTCCTTCAGGACTTCACGCTCAGCGGCGATACCGTCCAGGATGCTGCCGTCCCCCTGCAGCGGATGCGGGCGGCGGCCCTGCTCGAAGCGGCGGACCAGCGTGGAATCATCGGCGTCCAGGAACAGCAGCCGGTAGGTGACGCCTGCGGTGCGCAGGTTCCGCAGGGCTTCGCGGATGTCCTGGAACAGTTCCTTGCTCCGGACATCGATCACCACGGCAAGCTTGGGAATGGACTGCGGCATGCGGGAGACCAGCTCCGTCAGGGTGCCCAGCATCAGCGGTGGAAGGTTCTCGACGACGTACCAGCCGTGGTCCTCCAGCGCATTGGCCGCGGTGCTGCGGCCCGCACCGGACATCCCGGTCACTACGAGTAGTTCGGACTCTTCCGGTTTGACTACGGCCAAGCCATCCTCGTGTGTCATTGCTGTGATCCCATCCTGATTGCCCTTGCTGCCTGGAAATTCGCGGCGGTTTCCCGCCGACACGCCGGTTTCCAAGCGTAACTAAGTTTCCAGGATTTCGCCGGTGGTCATATTGACCGCCGGAACCCCTGCCATATCCTTATCGGCCAGCCTGCTGCGCAGGTTAGCGGCCATGGCCGGTCCGATGCCCGGAACCTCCTGGAGTTCCGCCTCTGTAGCGGCACGCAGTTTCTTCACCGAACCGAAGTGTTTGAGCAGGGCCTGCCGCTTGGACGGGCCCAGTCCGGGCACATCGTCCAGCAGCGACGCGGTCATGGATTTGCCCCGTTTCTGCCGGTGGAACGTGATGGCAAAGCGGTGGGCCTCGTCCCGGACCCGCTGGAGCAGGAACAGTGCCTCGGAGGCACGCGGGAGGATCACCGGGAAATCGCTGTCCGGGACCCAGACCTCCTCCAGCCGCTTGGCGAGTCCGACCACCTGCACGTCGGTGATGCCCAGGTCCGCAAGGGCCTTCGACGCCGCCGCGACCTGCGGCTGGCCGCCGTCGACCACTACGAGGTTCGGCGGGTAGGCGAACTTGGCCTTGGGTGCCGGCGTCAGGGTATCCGTCAAGGGCTGGACGTCGCCGTCCCCGCCGCGCTCGTCGGGCAGGTCCACCGGTGCGTCGGGATCGGCGGCCGGGTCGGCGTTTTCGGCGAGGTAGTTGCGGAAGCGCCGTGAAATGACGTTGTACATCGAGGACGTGTCGTCGCGGGCGGCGTCGCCCGTGATGGAGAACTTGCGGTAATCCGACTTCTTCGGCAGCCCGTCCTCGGCCACGACCATGGAGGCGACCACATTGGTGCCCTGCACATGGGAAATGTCATAGCACTCAATGCGCAGCGGCGGCGAGGGCAGGTCCAGTGCTTCCTGGAGTTCCTGCAGCGCCGCGGACCGGGTGGTGATGTCACCGGCGCGGCGGCTCTTGTGCAGCCGCAGGGCGTCCGCGGCGTTGCGGGCCACGGTCTCCATCAGGGCTTTTTTGTCCCCGCGCATCGGTACGCGGATGTCCACTCGGCTGCCGCGCAGTCCGCTCAGCCACTCGGCCAATTCCTCGGCGTCCGGCGGCAGCACCGGCACCAGGACCTGGCGGGGAATCCGGTCGGCCGAGTTGACCTCGCCGTAGACCTGCTGGATCAGGTGTTCCACGAGGTCCGAGGTGTCGTTGTCTTCGACCTTTTCCACGACCCAGCCGCGCTGGCCGCGGATCCGGCCGCCCCGCACGTGGAACACCTGGGCGGAGGCTTCCAGTTCGTCTTCCTCCAGGGCGAAGATGTCCGCGTCCGTGTCTTCGCTGAGCACCACGTTGTTGCGTTCAAACACCTTCCGCAGGGCGGAGATGTCGTCCCGGAGCCGGGCGGCGGTTTCGTAGTCCAGCTCGGCGACGGCGGCCTGCATCTCCTTCTCCAGCCCGGAGATGAAGCGCTTGCCCTCCCCTGCCATGAAGTCGCACAGTTCGGCGGCCAGCTCGCGGTGTCCCTCGGGGCTGATGCGTCCCACGCAGGGCGCGGAGCACTTGTCGATGTAGCCCAGGAGGCAGGGCCGGCCGGTGCGTTCAGCACGTTTGAACACGCCGCTGCTGCAGGTGCGGACGGGGAAAACGCGGAGCAGGGTGTCCAGGGTTTCGCGGATGGCCTTGGCCGGATAGAACGGCCCGAAGTAGCGGGTGTCCTTGCGCCGGTCCCCACGCATAACCTGCGCACGGGGGTACTTCTCCCCCATTGTCACGGCGAGATACGGGTAGGACTTGTCGTCCCGGAACATGATGTTGAACCGGGGATTGAATTCCTTGATCCAGGTGTACTCCAGCTGCAGGGCTTCGAGTTCGGTCCCGACCACGGTCCATTCGACACCGGCGGCGGTGTGCACCATGGCCCGGGTTTTGGGCAGCAGCCCGCGCGGGTTGGCGAAATAGGAGTTCAGGCGCGAGCGGAGGTTTTTTGCCTTGCCCACATAGATGACCCGGCCGTGTTCGTCCCGGAAGCGGTACACGCCGGGAGCCGTGGGGATCTCCCCTGTTTTCGGCCGGTAGGTTGCTGGATCTGCCACTTCTCCATCCTACGTTCGCCTTTACCCCGCCCCGGACGGAGACGCGGGGTTTCGCGTGCCGCTGAAACCGCGCCCGCGGGGCAGGCGCCTACCCCTCGGGGCGGCTGCGGTTGTAGCTGTCGGCCCGCTCCTGGCCGCTCAGTTCCGCAATGGCATCCATAACGCGATCGGTGGCCTGCCTGCGGGCGGGCAGGGCGTGCTCCGGTCCGGTCTTCTGGAAATACAGCGGCTGCCCGACTTTAAGGGTGAAATGTCCGGGCTTTACCGTTTTCCGTCCGGCCGGCTGCAGCTTCTCCGTGCCGATCAGCCCGACCGGCACCACCGGCGCCCCGGAAGTGAGGGCAAGCCAGCCGACGCCGGTCCGGCCGCGGTACAGCAGCCCGTCGCGTGAGCGGGTGCCTTCCGGGTAGATGCCGACCCCGCCGCCGTCCTCCAGGATGTCCAGCAGGGTCTTGAGGGCGGCGACGCTGGCCGCCTGCTGGTCGCGCTGCACCGGAATGGATCCCACGCCCTCGAAGAAACTCTTCATGGCCAGCCCCTTCAGGCCGGTGCCGGTGAAGTATTCCGCCTTGGCGAAGAACCCCACGCGCCGCGGCAGCAGCGCCTGGACCAGGACACTGTCCAGGAAGGACAGATGGTTGCAGGCCACAATGAACGGGCCGCGGACCGGGACGTGTTCGAGTCCAGTCACGGTGGGACGGCACAGTCCGGCGACAAGGCCGCGGGTGCTTGCCCGGGTCAGGTTATACAGAACCATTCAGGGCCGCTCCGCTCCGTGCGTAGCCCAGCACTGCGTCCACGAGTTCCTCCGCGGTGTCGACGACGGCGGCTGCCCCCGCCGCCTGCAGCTCACCCTCGGCGGCGAAGCCCCAGGAGACGCCAATGCATCCGAGACCGTTGGCCGCCGCACCCTCGACATCGTGCAGCCGGTCCCCGATCATCACGGCACGGTCGTAGGAATCCGCATGCCGGTCGAGTGCGGCCCGGATGATGCTCCGCTTCCCGTCCAGGGCGGCTGCCGCCTGCTCATCGGCCGGTGAGCCGTGCACGGAGCCGAAAAGGTTGCCCATGCCCTGAACTGCCAGCAGCTCCACGGCGAGGTGCTCTGGTTTCTGGGTCGCGACAGCGACGGTTATGTCCCTGCGCAGCAGTTCCACTGCCCGCTGGATGCCGGGATAGGGCCGGCTCTGTGCCATCCCGGACTCCCGATAGCCCTGCCTGTAGTGCCGGATGACGGCTTCAAGACGGTCGCCGGGCACGCGTGCGATGTCCCGCAGGGAGGTCACCAGCGAAGGGCCCACCATGCGCTGCAGATCCGCCTCCGGGGGCACCGGCAGGCCGCAGGCGGCCAGCGCGGAACTGATACCGCCGGTGATGGCACCCGCCGGATCAACCAGCGTTCCATCGAGATCGAAAAGCACCAAGGTCCGGGGAGAAGTCACGGGCCTTAGTTTGGCATACCGGAGCAGGCTTAGGGAAAAAGATATACGCGCCCAAGAATATGTTCTGATGCCGGGGCGGCAAATATGTCCGGGTCCGGAATACACGAAGGCCGGCGCCCGACCCCGGAGGGGCAGACACCGGCCTTCACCTGTTTCTACGGGTTGAGGATCTCCGCGAGGAACGTTGCGGTGTGGCTGCCCTCGACCTTGGCGACCTTCTCCGGGGTGCCCGAAGCGACCACCTTGCCGCCGCCGGTACCACCGTCGGGGCCGAGGTCGATGATCCAGTCGGCGCTCTTGATCACGTCGAGGTTGTGCTCGATGGTGATCACTGTGTTGCCCTTGTCCACCAGGCCCTGCAGCACCTCCAGCAGCTTGCGGACGTCCTCGAAGTGCAGGCCCGTGGTGGGCTCGTCAAGGACGTAGATGCTGCGGCCGTTGGACCGCTTCTGCAGCTCGCTGGCGAGCTTCACACGCTGTGCTTCGCCGCCGGAGAGCGTGGTCGCCGGCTGGCCCAGCCGGACGTAGCCCAGGCCCACATCCACCAGGGTGTTCAGATGCCGGGAAATGGGACCGAAGGCGGCGAAGAACTCCGCGGCTACCTCGATCGGCATGTCCAGCACCTCGGCAATATTTTTGCCCTTGTAGTGCACCTCCATGGTTTCCCGGTTGAACCGGGCGCCGTGGCAGACCTCGCAGGGCACATACACGTCGGGGAGGAAGTTCATCTCGATCTTCAGCGTGCCGTCGCCGTGGCAGGCTTCGCAGCGGCCGCCCTTGACGTTGAACGAGAAACGCCCCGGCAGGTAGCCCCGCACCTTCGCCTCGTTGGTCTCGGCGAAGAGCTTGCGGATGTGGTCCCACACGCCGGTGTAGGTGGCGGGGTTGGACCGGGGGGTACGGCCGATGGGGCTCTGGTCCACGTGGATGACCTTGTCCAGCTGCTCCAGGCCCTCCACGCGGGTGTGACGGCCGGCCACGTGCTTGGCGCCGTTGAGCTTGTTCGCCATCGTCTTGTAGAGGATGTCGTTGATCAGCGTGGACTTGCCCGAACCACTGACGCCGGTGACGGCGGTGAAGACGCCCAGCGGAACGTCCACATTCAGGTTCTGCAGGTTGTTTTCCCGGGCGCCCACGATCTTCAGCTGGCGGGACTTGTCCACCTTGCGCCGCTTCGCCGGGATCTCGATCTTCTTCCGGCCGGAGAGGTACGCACCGGTGATGGAGCGTTCGTTGGTGAGCAGCTCGGCCAACGGACCGGAGTGCACCACCTCGCCGCCGCGCTCACCGGCGCCGGGGCCGACGTCGACAATCCAGTCCGCTTCCTGGATGGTGTCCTCATCGTGTTCGACGACGATCAGGGTATTGCCCAGGCTGCGCAGCCGGATCAGGGTGTCGATCAGGCGCCGGTTGTCCTTCTGGTGCAGGCCGATCGACGGCTCATCCAGGACGTAGAGCACGCCCACGAGTCCCGAACCGATCTGCGTGGCCAGACGGATGCGCTGGGCCTCGCCGCCGGACAGTGTGGCGGCCGGGCGGTTCAGGCTCAGGTATTCCAGGCCGACGTCGAGCAGGAAGGTCAGGCGGGCCTGGATCTCCTTGAGCACCTGGTTGGCGATCTGCGCTTCGCGTCCGGTGAGGACCAGGGTGTTGAGGAAGTCCGCGGCTTCGCGCAGCGGCAGGGCGCTGATCTCGGCGATGTTGCGGCCGTTGATCAGCACGGACAGGGACGCGGGATTCAGCCGCGCTCCCCCGCACTCGGGGCAGGCAATTTCCCGCATGTACTCTTCGTACCGGTCGCGGGCGTGGTCCGATTCGGTTTCCCCGTGCTTGCGGTGGATGTACTGGATGACACCTTCGAAGCCGGTGCTGTATTTGCGTTCGCGGCCGAAGCGGTTGCGGTACTGGACCACCACCTTGTGGTCCTTGCCGTTGAGCACGGCCTCCCGGACCTTGGGGGTCAGCTTCTTCCACGGCGTACCCATGGAGAAGCCCATGTCCTTGGACAGGCCCTCGAGCAGCCGATTCCAGTATTCGGTGGTGGCGGTGCCCAGCGACCAGGGGGCGATGGCGCCTTCGGCCAGGGACTTGGAGGGGTCCGGAACGATCAGGTCCTCATCCACCTCCAGCCGGGAGCCGATGCCGGTGCAGACCGGGCAGGCACCGAACGGGTTGTTGAAGGAGAAGGACCGCGGCTCGATTTCATCGATGGCCAGCGGGTGCTCGTTCGGGCAGGCCAGATTCTCGGAGAAGGTGCGGGTACGCTCGCTGCTGTCTTCGGGCAGGTCCACGAAGTCGACGACCACGCGGCCGTCGGCCAGGCCGAGGCCGGTTTCCACGGAGTCCGTGAGGCGCTGCCGGATCCCGTCCTTGGCCACCAGGCGGTCCACAACCACCTCAATGTTGTGCTTGTACTGCTTGCCCAGCTTCGGCGGATCGGAGAGCTGGATCTGCTTACCGTCCACCCGGGCACGGGAGTAGCCCTTGGCGGCGAGCTCCTTGAACAGATCGACGAACTCGCCCTTCCGGCCGCGGACCACCGGGGCAAGGATCTGGAAGCGGGTGCCCTCTTCCAGTTCGAGGAGCTGGTCCACGATCTGCTGAGGTGTCTGCCTGCTGACAGGCTCGCCGCAGACCGGGCAGAAGGGACGGCCCACACGGGCCCAAAGCAGGCGCATGTAGTCGTGGATCTCGGTGATGGTGCCCACCGTGGACCGGGGGTTCTTGCTGGTGGACTTCTGGTCGATCGAGACCGCGGGCGAGAGGCCCTCGATGAAGTCGACGTCGGGCTTATCCACCTGGCCCAGGAACATGCGGGCGTAGGCGGACAGCGACTCGACGTACCGCCGCTGGCCTTCGGCGAAGATCGTGTCGAATGCGAGGGAGGATTTACCCGAGCCGGACAGGCCGGTGAACACGATCATGGCGTCCCGCGGCAGGTCCAGGTCGACGTTGCGGAGGTTGTGCTCGCGCGCGCCTTTCACTACCAGACGGGATAGGTCATTGGCTTTATGCGGCACGAACGTGGTGTCCGCCGTCGGAAGAGTCGATTTAGGCACGTTTTCCACTGTAGTTCAAACGCCCATTCGAAAAAGTATTCGACCCCCCGGGTTTCGCCGCGGGCGAAGCGCCAGCCGGTCCGGCGCGTTGCGCATTCGTACTAGCGGTTTACGCAGTAGCGCACGTAGTAGTAGATGGCCCCTCCATTGCGCCAAGCCGTGGCATCGATGAGCTTCTCCAAACGGCCCACCTTGTCTTCCGCCGCCGTCAGGATGCGGCGTGGAAGACGGCCGACATCCGCAAAGTGGTTCGCCCATGCAAGCGAGGAACCGGCAAACTCGACGGCTACCGTCAACTGTTCCCGCACGCCTTCCTCGGTAGCCGCGCCATAGGGTGATGCTGCGAGCAATTCCTGTGCCTTCGCACGGTCAGCTGCATCACTGTTCATGACCTCGGCAAAAACCGAACACACGGTATCCCTCAGAACAGTCTCTGTGGCGTCGTCCATGTGCTTTACCAAATACTCGGGGGGCGTTATCTCCCGCCGCCAGGAGGCCCGCATAATCTGCAGGGTCTCCTCGCGGAACGTGGAGGTCCACCCCTCCGGTGCCGCGATTTGTCTGGCAAGTGCATTCAAAACGGCGGAACGTTGCGTTGCGGCCTCAACCACTGCACGCTCTTCGGCGCTAAGTCCGGACTGCTCGATCCCTCGAAGGAGATCGTCAAGCCGCTGACTGGCAGTTCTCAATTCTGCGGGACCAGCGGCAGCATGTATCGCCTGTAAGGCCTCGTCCGAGGTGTTTCTCACGGCACCTAGATTCGAGACCCCGCCGCAGCTGGCGCCTGCGCTGCTAAACAAGACCAGGACAGCCAGAACCGCAGTCTGTACGCGGATGGACCTTTTCGGAGTCGAATCCATGGCGCATCACCTCTCGACGATGGCCGTTGTCCTACACCTCGGATCGTCGATTTGTCCACAGAATCAGCGACACTTTCGCCGCCGCCAGGGTCACGAAGCTAGTGCAGCGCCGCCCGCAGGAAGGACACGGCCTCGTCCTCGGAGACGCCGTTGGCCCGGACCGACCTGGCATACGCCGCGGCAGCTGCGGCCACCCGGCTGCGGCCGCTGTCGCCGCCCGCCGCGACAACCGTGCCGGCGCGGGACCGGGTGGTGACCACCTGTGCCTGCTCCAGTTCACGGTAGGCCTTGGCCACTGTGTTCACTGCCAGGCCAAGGTGTCCGGCCAGCGTACGGACCGGAGGCAGCCTCGTGCCGACGGCGAGGCTGCCGTCATTCACGCCGTCCAGGATCTGCAGGCGCAGCTGTTCGTAAGGCGGAACCGAGCTGGAGGCGTCTATCCGGACCTCAGCCAGTACGCCCGCGTCGTTGCCTGCGGAGGTTGCTTCGGTTCCTGGGTGTGTGTCAGGCGTCATGCTGCAATGCTAATGCCCGGCCGGGTCGGCAGGTGCAGCCGGGTCCGCCTCCGCGGCTCCCGAATCCGCTTCCCGTTCCCTGTCAGGTTCAGCATCAGGGCCCGCGAACTGGGAGCGGTACAGCCCGGCGTAGAAGCCTTCGGCCGCCAACAGCGCTTCGTGCATTCCCTGCTCAACGATCTGCCCGTCCCGGACCACCAGGATCAGGTCGGCGTCGCGGATGGTGGAGAGCCGGTGGGCGATGACGAAACTCGTGCGGTCCTGCCGGAGCGCATTCATGGCGAGGCGGATGGCGATTTCCGTCCGGGTATCCACGGAGCTGGTGGCCTCGTCCAGGACCAGGATGGACGGGTCCGAAAGCCAGGCCCGGGCAATGGTCAGCAGCTGCCGCTGGCCCTGGCTCAGCGCGCCGCCGTCGTAGCCGAGCACGGTGTCGTAGCCGTCGGGCAGGGACCGGACAAAGTGGTCCACATGGGTGGCCTGTGCAGCCTGGACGATTTGCTCCTCCGTGGCGTCCGGCGCGCCGTAGGCCAGGTTCTCCCGGACCGTCCCCTCGAACAGCCAGGCGTCCTGGAGCACCATGCCGATATGGCTGCGCAGTTCCTCGCGGTTGAGCCGGGCAATGTCGACGCCGTCGATCGTGATGCGGCCGGCGTCGACCTCGTAGAAACGCATCAGTAGGTTGACGAGGGTGGTCTTGCCTGCGCCCGTTGGCCCCACAATGGCCACCGTCTGCCCCGGCTCGGCCGTGAAGGACAGATGACGGATCAGCGGGGCGTCGGGGCTGTAATCGAAGGAGACGTCCTCGAAGGCGACCCGTCCCCGCACGGCCGGAAGATGTTCGGGACGGTCCGGGTCCGGTGCTTGTTCCTTGGCGTCCAGGAGGGCGAAGACGCGTTCGGCGGAGGCGACGCCGGACTGGAGCATGTTGATCAGCCCGCCCAGCTGGCCCAGCGGCTGGCTGAACTGGCGGCTGTACTGGACAAAGGCCTGCACGCCGCCGATGGACAGCTGCCCACTGGCCACCTGCAGGCCGCCCACCACGGCCACCGCGACGTAGTTCAGGTTCGAAATGAACATCATCGCCGGCATGATGATGCCGGAGACAAACTGGGCACGGAAGGCGGAGCGGTACAACCGGTTGTTGGCGGGAGCGAAGCCTTCAATCACCCGCTCCTGCTGGCCGAAGGCCTTCACCACGTCCTGTCCGGTGAACATTTCCTCGATGTAGCCGTTCACCTCGCCGGTGGACTTCCATTGGGTCTTGAACTCCGCCTGCGAGCGCCGGGCAATGAGCACCGTCACGAGGGCGGAGACGGGCACGGTGACCACGGCGATCAGTGCCAGCAACGGTGAAATGGACACCATCATGGCCAGCACGCCGATGATGGTCAGGACCGAGGTGAGGATCTGGGTCAGGCTCTGCGAGAGGGTCTGGGCCAGGTTGTCGATGTCGTTGGTGACGCGGCTCAGGACGTCCCCGCGTGACTGCTGCTGGAAGTGGGACATGGGCAGGCGGAACAGTTTGCCGTCCACGTCGCGGCGCAGCCGGTACATGGCGTTCTGCACAATGCGTGCGGTCACGCGTGCCTGGAACCAGCCGAAGGCGAAGGCCGCCAGGTAGATCGCCAGTACGCCCAGCAGGATTGCGCCGAGCCGGGCGAAGTCCAGTCCCTGGCCGGGGATGACGTCCATGGCGGCAAGCATGTCCGCCAGTTCCCGCTCCCCCGAGTTCCGCAGGGCCTGTACCTGGGCGTCCTTCGACATTCCGGCCGGCAGCGTCTGCCCGATGAACCCGTCGAAGATGACGTTGGTGGCTTCCCCGAGGATGCGGGGCGCACTGACGGCGAGCGCCACGGAAACGACGGCGGCCACCAGCACTGCCGCCACCCGTAACCGGTCCGGTGCCATCAGCCGCAGGATCCGGCGGACACTGCCGGCGAAGTTTTCCGGTTTCGCCGCCGCAGCCGCACCGGGTCTGCCCCGTAGCCCCGGGGTACTCATGCGACTTCCTCCGCGGTCAGCTGTGAGGCGACGATCTCCCGGTAGGTATCCGAGGCGGACATCAGCTCGTTATGGGTTCCCTGCCCAACGATGCGCCCCTCTTCCAGGACGATGATCCGGGCGGCGTCGGTAATGGTGTTCACCCGCTGCGCCACGACTATCACCGTGGCGCCCCGGGTCTGCGGTCGAAGTGCTGCGCGCAGCCGGGCGTCGGTGGCGAAGTCCAGGGCGGAGAAGCTGTCGTCGAAGAGGTAGATGGAGGGGCGGACCACGAGGGCCCGGGCAATGGCCAGGCGCTGGCGCTGTCCCCCGGAGAAGTTACTCCCGCCCTGTTCCACCTGGTGTGCCAGTCCCCCCTCCGCAGCCCGGACGAAGTCTGCCGCCTGCGCGGTTTCCAGGGCCGCCCAGAGTTCGGCGTCCGTCGCCTCCGGACGGCCGAAGCGCAGGTTCGAGGCAATAGTGCCGCTGAAGAGGTACGCCCGCTGCGGCACCAGTCCGATGCCGCGGCGCAGCGAGGAGAGGGTGGCACCGGCAATGTCCTGTCCATCCACGGCGATGCTGCCGGACGTGGCGTCGAGCAGCCGCGGGACCAGGTTGAGCAGTGTGGTCTTCCCTGCCCCGGTGGAACCGATAATGGCCGTGGTTTCCCCCGGCAGCGCCTCGAAGCTGACGTTGAAGAGCACCGGGTCCTCGGCGCCCGGGTAGCTGTAGCCGACGTCGGAGAAGGTGAGCCGGCCGCCGTCGTACGCGAGCGCCCGGGCATCAGGCGCGTCGGAGACACTGGTGCGGGTATCCAGCACCTCGAAGATCCGTTCGGCGCAGACCGCAGCCCGGGGCAGCATCATGATCATGAACATGGACATCATGACGGCCATCAGGATCTGCATGATGTAGGCGATGAACGCGGTCAGTGCGCCGATCTGCATCTGGCCGGCATCGATCCGGGAGGCGCCGAACCACATCACTGCGACCGTGGCGAGGTTGGCCACCAGCATGGCGGCGGGAAACAGCAGCGCCAGCAGCTGGCTGACCCGCAGCTGCGTGGAGGTGAGGTCCTTATTCGCGCCGTCGAACCGGGCCTCCTCGGACCGCTCCCGGATGAAGGCCCGGATCACGCTGATCCCCATGATCTGTTCCCGCAGTACCGAGTTGACCCGGTCGATCTGCCGCTGCGCCCGCCGGAACAGGGGAATCAGCCGCCGCAGCACCAGCCCGATGACCAGGAACAGGACCGGCAGGATGAGCAGCAGGATCCCGGAGAGTGGAATGTCCTGGTTCAACGCCAGCAGTACCCCGCCCACTCCCATGATCGGTGCCGAAACCATCATGGTGAACGTCATCAGCAGGGTCATCTGCACCTGCTGCACGTCATTGGTGGTCCGGGTGATCAGTGAGGGAGGCCCGAACAACCCGACTTCCCGGGAGGAGAAGGTTTCGACGTTGGTAAACAGTGCCGCACGGATGTTGCGTCCCACGCTCATGGCCACCCGCGACGCGAGATAGGTGGCCGTCACGGCACACAGGACCTGGGCTGCCGTGACGGCGAGCATCCACCCGCCCACCTCCATAATCACGCCGGTGTCCCCCGTAACCACGCCGCGGTCAATGATGTCGGCGTTCAGGGTGGGCAGGTAAAGCGTGGCGACGGTCTGCAGCAGCTGCAGGAGGACGACGGCGGCCACGGGGACTTTATAGGTTGCCAGGTTTTCCCGGACCAGCCTCAGGAGCATCCTTGCAAGGTACGCCCGTCAGCGGGCGCAGACAATAGACCCGCCCTGGAGCCGCCTCGCTAGACTGGCCCGATGGAGGATTTGGAGAACATCACTATCCGCAGCGTGTCCGTCAGCGAAATGGACAACAACGTGTACCTGCTTACCGGGAAGGCGTCCGGCGCGCAGGTGCTGATCGACGCGGCCGCAGACTTCCCCGCCATCGAACGGCTGCTGGCCGAAGGGGCGCAGGATGCAGCGGTTCCGGCGAAGCTGGAGCTGGTCATCACCACGCACAGCCACTGGGACCATGTGCGGGCGCTCGCCGAAACGGTGGCCGCCACCGGCGCGCGGACCGCCACCGGCACAGCGGACATCCCCGACATTGAGGTGCCCACGGTTGTCCCCCTGGACCACGGCGATAAGGGCACGTTCCCCGATTTCGAGCTGGAGGCTATCGCCCTGCGCGGCCATACACCGGGCTCCATTGCCATCCTCTACCGGGACCCGCACGGGCCGGCCCACCTGTTTACGGGCGATTCCCTCTTCCCCGGCGGCCTGGGCAACACACAGAAGGACCCGGAACGCTTTACACAGCTCTACCGCGACGTATTCGAACGTGTGTTCGATTATCTGCCGGATGACACCGTGGTGCACCCCGGCCACGGCGCCGGCACCACCCTCGGTGCCGAGCGGCCGCACCTGCGGGAATGGAAAGAGCGCGGCTGGTAGCACCGGCCCGCCGGTTTCATTGACCGGTGCCGGGTACGGCCCTACGCTCCAAAGGGGGCCTGCCGGACCGGATGAGAGCGGGTAGCCGTGGCCAGACCATCACCGTCACCAAAGCCGCAGGACCCGGAGCCAACGCAGATCGGGCTCGTGGCCTGCGTGGCCTTCGGAGTCGGCACCACGGTGGGAGGAGGCGTCTTCACCCTCTCCGGAACCGCCGTCAACCTGGCCGGTCCGGGCGCCGCGGCCAGCTACATCCTGGCCGGCGCAGTCATGTGCCTCTGCGCGCTGTCCTTCATTGTGGTCTCCACCCGCGCCGGGGAGGGCGAATCCGGGTACGCGCCGGTCGGGAACATCCTTGGCCCGTTCTGGCGGTTCATCGTAATGTGGGCGTTTTATCTCAACGGCGCCACCATCATTGCCTACCTGACCGTTTCCTTTGGCGACTATCTCTCCGAGTACTTCCTGCCTGCTGCCGGGACACTGCTGCTGGCGCTCGCCGCCACCGCCCTGGTGACGGCTCTCAACCTGGGGCCGACGGCGGTGGTGGCCAAGGCGGAAACCTGGATTGTCGGCATCAAGCTGGCCCTGCTGGTGCTGTTTTCCGTCTGGGGCCTGCTCCAGCTTCGGCTCCCCCAGCTGGAGCGTCCGCTGCCCGAGGGGGCAGGCGGTGTGTTCTCCGCCGCGGCGCTTCTGTTCACGGCCTATACCGGCTTCAACGTCATTACGAATATGGCCGGATCGGTCAAAGACCCCCGCAGGACGGTGCCGCGCGCCATCATGCTGACCATCCTGGTCTCCGGGCTTGTTTATCTGGGTACGGTGCTGGCCATGACCGCCAGCGGCATCACCAGGTTCACTTCCACCGGTGTCTCGCAGGCAGCCGAGATTGTGATGGGTGCCTGGGGTGGGCTGCTGGTGGCCTTCGCGGCGTGCCTGTCGACGCTCTCCGGCGCCAATGCAAACGTCCTGGGCGCGTCGGAGATCATGCTCCGCATGGTTGCCCGCGGCGATGTGCCGCCGGTGCTTGGGCGCCATACGCGCCGCGGGCATCCGTACGTGAGCGTCCTGCTGCTCGGGATCATCACGGTGCTGCTGGTGGTCCTGAACGACACCACCTTCGTGGTTTCCGTCGCCAATGTTGCGGCGATCATCGCCATGGTGGTGGTCAGCGTTGCGGCGGCAGTACTAGGACACCGGAAATGGCCCGGAGAAGGTGCCCGGCTCCCACTGGGTCCGGCAGTCCCGGTCCTGGCTGCCGTGGCTGCCGCCGCCCAGCTGCCGTCCCTCGACCCGGCAGCCCTGGCCACGGGCTTCCTGCTGACCGGACTGGGTGCCGCCCTCTACTTCGCGAGGCACGTCCAGCGCGGCGGGGCCGGCACCCAGCTGCACGCCAACAGGCAGATCGACAGCCTCGGCACGCCGCTGATGTCCGCGGTCCGCCGCAGGCCAAACCCCCGGCGGACCGGAGGCCCGGACCTCAGACGGCCTTCCGGCCCACCATAAACAAGCGCCGGAACGGGAACACGGTTCCCCAGGCGTGCTGCGGGTAGGCCGCGCGCAGCAGTTCCGCGTAGTCGGGTTCGAAGGCGGCGAAGTCCCCGGCGGACAGGGCATCGATGACCGGACGCAGTGCCGTTCCCCGGACCCATTCCAGGACCGCGTCGTCGCCGGCCAGGACCTGGGAGTAGCTGGTTTCCCAGACATCCGCCTCGAACCCGGCCGCTGTCATCAAGGCCAGATAGTCCGCCGGCTCGTCCACGGCGTCGGCATGGCGCAGCACCCCGTCCAGCTTCGGTGCCCACGCGGCGCTCGCCGCCAGCTCCCGCATCAGCACATGGGAGGGTGCGGAGAAGTTGCCCGGGACCTGCACGGCCAGCCAGGCGCCGTCGTCGAGCTGTGCAGCCCATCTCCGCAGGAGATCCTGGTGACCCGGCACCCACTGCAGTGCGGCGTTGGACACCACCACGTCCGTGCCGGGCGCCGGTTCCCAGTCCTCGATCCTGCCCTGCACGAAGCCCAGGTTCGCCGGGGCACCCTCCATGGCGAGCGCGCCGTCGATCATCTCCTGGGAGGAGTCCAGGCCGAGAACCTCTGCCTGCGGCCAGCGGGCGGCGAGCGCCGCGGTCAGGACACCCGTGCCGCAGCCGAGGTCCACCACCCGCGCCGGAGACTCCGCTGCCACCCGGGCGGTGAGGTCGAAGAACGGGCGGTCGCGGTGGGAGGAGAACTGCGTGTACTTATCCGGGTCCCATTTCATGCCCCGAGCCTACCGGGGAGGTGGAAGCACCCTGCGGAAAACGGCAACGGCGCGGGCCGATAGTCTGGTATGGACATGAAACTTCTTGAACAGCTTGCCTCCGGCCCGTCCAGCACCCGCACCGTCGATCCCGATGAGACCTACACGTCCTTCCTGGAATGGGTCGAGAGCCGGGGCATGTCGCTGTACCCGGCGCAGGACGAGGCAGTGATGGAGCTGGTGACGGGCAACAACGTCATCCTCGCCACTCCCACCGGCTCAGGTAAATCGATGGTGGCCATCGCAGCGCATTTCCATGCCATGGCGCACGACGAGCGCAGCTACTACACCGCCCCGATCAAGGCCCTGGTCTCGGAGAAGTTCTTCGCCCTGTGCGAGATTTTCGGTGCCGAGAACGTCGGCATGGTCACCGGCGACTCCTCGGTGAACAAGGACGCCCCGATCATCTGCTGCACCGCGGAGATCCTGGCCAACATCGCCCTGCGCGAGGGAGCGGACGCGGACCTGGGCACCGTCATCATGGACGAGTTCCACTTCTACTCCGATCCGCAGCGCGGCTGGGCCTGGCAGGTCCCGCTCCTGGAGCTGCCGCAGGCACAGTTCCTGCTGATGTCCGCCACCCTGGGTGACATGACCCGGATTGCGAACGAGCTCAGCGAACTCACCAACCGGGACACGGTCACCGTCTCCTCCGTGCAGCGTCCCATTCCGCTGCACTACTACTACGTGGAAACCCCGGTGCAGGAATCCCTCGAGGAACTGCTGGAGACCAAGCAGGTGCCCGTCTACGTGGTGCACTTCAGCCAGATCGAAGCCATTGACCGGGCGCAGGCACTGATGAGCATCAACGTCTGCACGCGGGAGGAAAAGGACCGGATCGCAGAGCTGATCGCCGGCTTCCGGTTTGCCCCCGGTTTCGGCAAGACCCTGAACCGGCTGGTCCGGCACGGCATAGGCGTGCACCACGCCGGCATGCTGCCCAAGTACCGGCGCCTGGTGGAGCAGCTGGCCCAGGCCGGGCTGCTGAAGGTCATCTGCGGCACCGACACCCTGGGCGTGGGCATCAACGTGCCCATCCGCACCGTGCTGATCACTGCCCTGTCCAAGTACGACGGAACCCGCACCCGGCCCCTGAAGGTCCGGGAGTTCCATCAGATCGCCGGACGCGCGGGGCGGGCCGGGTATGACACTGCCGGGACCGTCGTCGTGCAGGCACCGGAACACGTGATCGAAAACGTCAAGGCCATGGCCAAGGCGCACGCCAAGTTCGGCGACGACCAGAAGAAACTGCGCCAGGTGGTGAAGAAGAAGCCGCAGGCCGGTTTTGTCTCCTGGGGCAAGCCCAGCTTCGAGAAGCTGGTGGACGGCACCCCGGAGCCGCTGACCTCCAGCTTCAACATCACCCACTCCATGCTGCTGAACCTGCTGGAGCGCCCGGGCGATCCGTTTACCGCGGCAAAGAAGCTGCTGACCAACAACCATGAGAGCCGCGCCTCGCAGCTGGCCCTGATGAAGAAGGCCCTCAGTATCTACCGGGAGCTGAAGACCGCCGGCATTGTCGAGGTACTGCCGGAGCCCGACGCCGACGGCCGCACCGTCCGCCTGAAAGTGCACCTGCAGCCGAACTTTGCGCTGAACCAGCCGCTTTCTCCTTTTGCCATGGCCTCCCTGGAGATCCTGGATCCGGACAGCCCGTCCTACGCCCTGGACGTGGTGTCCGTGATCGAGGCGATCATGGAAAAGCCCCGCCAGGTCCTCTCCGCGCAGGAGAAGAAGGCTCGGGGCGAAGCCATCGCCGCCATGAAGTCCCAGGGCATCGAGTACGACGAGCGGATGGCCATGCTGGAGGAGGTCACCTACCCGCAGCCGCTGGCGGAGCTGCTGGAGCAGTCCTTCGAGGTCTACCGCTCCGGCGCCCCGTGGCTTGGCGAGTTCGAGCTGAGCCCCAAGTCGATTGTCCGCGACATGTACGAGCGGGCCATGAGCTTCGGCGAGTACGTGCAGTTCTACTCACTGGCACGCTCCGAGGGCGTGCTGCTGCGGTACCTGTCGGACACCTACAAGGCGCTGCTGCACACGGTTCCGCCGGAGCGGCTGCGTGAAGACCTCGAGGACATCATCGAATGGCTCGGCGAACTGGTCCGCCAGACCGACTCCTCACTGCTGGACGAATGGGAAGAGCTGACCAACGGCATCAACCCGGACGCTTCGAATGAACCGGTGCTCCCGCCGGTGCCCGACCGGTTGACCGCCAACGTGCGGGCCTTCCGCGTGATGGTGCGCAACGAGATGTTCTCCCGGGTGAAGCTCTTCGCCGATGAGGACGACCGTGCCCTCGGGGAGCTCGACGGCGAGGCCGGCTGGGACGCCGACCGCTGGGCGGAGGTCCTGGACGCCTACTTCGAAGAACACGAGGACATTGACGACGGCCCCGACGGCCGCGGACCCAACCTGCTGATCATCAAGGAACTGCCCGGAAAATGGGAAGTCCGGCAGATCTTCAAGGACCCGGCCAACCACCTGGACTGGGGCATCACCGCGGAGGTGGACCTTGCCGCGTCTGACGAGGCGGGGAGCCCCGTCATCAAGGTGATCACCGCAGGCCGGCTGGATTAGGGTGGAGCCCATGCAGATCCGTCCCGCACGCCGGGAAGACGTTCCCGTCATCCTCGAGCTGATCCATGACCTGGCCATCTACGAGAAGGAGCCGCACGCGGTAAAGAACACCGTGGAGGCCCTGGAGGCGAACCTTTTCGGGGAGCACCCGGCTATCTTCGCCCATGTGGCCGAGGAGCGTGGAACGGTTCAGGGGTTTGCCCTCTGGTTCCTGAACTACTCCACCTGGGAGGGTGTGCACGGCATCTACCTGGAGGACCTCTACGTCCGTCCCGAGGCACGGGCAAGGGGCATCGGAAAGGCGCTGCTGCGGACGCTGGCGGAAACCGCCGTCGAGCGCGGCTACGCCCGGGTGGAGTGGTGCGTGCTGAACTGGAACGAGCCGTCCATCCGCTTCTACAAGTCCCTCGGCGCCCTGCCGCAGGACGACTGGACCACCTTCCGGCTTACCGGCGGGGCGCTCGCCTCCTTTGGCGGCGCAGCAGAAACCGCCAACACAGCGGGAACGGAGCCGTCCGCATGAGTGTCCCGCACACCGCTTCGGCGCCCTACGACGTCCGCGGCATGCGGGTCACGGACCACCGCTTCACGGTTCCCCTGGACCATGCCGTGCCCGATGGCGAGAGCATCACCGTTTTTGCCCGCGAATACAGCGACGCAGAGCTGCCTGCCGGTGAGGTTGAGGACCTGCCGTGGCTGCTGTACCTGCAGGGCGGACCGGGCGGTAAGGGAAACCGGCTGCTGCAGTTCGGCGGCTGGACGAAGGCCGCAGCCAAGCACTTCCGCATCCTCATGCTGGACCAGCGCGGCACCGGCCTCTCCACCCCCGCAGACCGCCAGACCCTTCCGCTGCGCGGGGACGCCGCTGCGCAGGCCACATATCTCGCCCATTTCCGGGCGGACTCGATCGTGGCGGACGCCGAGCTCATCCGGGAGTCCCTCGGATCCGGACCGTGGAGCACCTACGGGCAAAGCTACGGTGGGTTCTGCACGCTCACCTACTTGTCCTTCGCCCCCGAGGGACTGCGTGAATGCCTGGTGACCGGCGGGCTGGCACCGCTGGCCGGTCCCGCCGACCGGGTGTACGAGGCCACCTTCCGCCGCGTCGCGGCCCGCAACGCCGAGTACTTCTCCCGCTACCCGGAGGACCGGGAGCTCACCACCCGGATTGCCCGGCATCTGGAATCCGTCCCGGAATACCTTCCCTCCGGAGAACGCCTGAGCGTACGGCGCTTCCAGATGGCCGGCTCCTATCTGGGCGGCAACACCCGGGTGGACGGGCTGCATTACCTGCTGCAGGAAGCCTTTGTCCCCACCCCGGACGGGGAACGGCTTTCCGACACCTTCCTGGAAGCGGTGCACGGGCTGGTCAGCCGGGCCGCCAATCCGCTG
This sequence comes from Arthrobacter sp. zg-Y877, assembly GCF_030373105.1. NCBI lineage: Bacteria > Bacillati > Actinomycetota > Actinomycetes > Micrococcales > Micrococcaceae > Arthrobacter > Arthrobacter sp. zg-Y877. The sequence goes on along the minus strand of NZ_JAUCPU010000001.1, from coordinate 422,679 downwards.
TACGCGGTGCTGCACGAGTCCATTTACGCCCAGGGGCAGGCCACCAACTGGGCCGCCGAACGCGTGCTGCAGTCCTTCCCCGCGTTTGAACCCACGGCACCCGAGCCGCTGTACACCGGTGAAATGGTTTACCCCTGGTACTTCGACGAGGACCCGGCGCTGGTTCCGCTGCGGGACACGGCCGAGCTGCTGGCGCGGAAAGCCGACTGGGGACCGCTGTACGACGCAGGGCAGCTGGCACGCAACACCGTGCCCGTGGCTGCCGCCGTCTACACGGACGATATCTATGTTGACCGGGACCTGTCGCTGGAGACAGCGGAAGCCGTCCGCGGACTGCAGGTCTGGGAAAGCGCCGACTTCCACCACGACGGCATTGCCGACGACGGCGAGACCATCTTTGGGCGCCTGCTGGATATGGTCCGCGGCCAGGACACGCAGCAGTAAAAAAGGCAGGACCCCGGCGATTGCCGGGGACCTGCCTCGATGTCTTTGCGGCCGCTACAGCGGACGGTCAGCGAGTTTCCGCACCCATTCCGGAGTCGGCTTGCCGAGCTTGCGGTCGGTGGTGAGCCGGAGCCGTGCGGCGCGGATCTGCACCCGTTCGCGGTCACGGTCGTCGCGTTCAGCCTTATCGGCGGGGGTCTTACCTCCGCGTGCCAGCGGCAGTGCTGCTGTTGTCATCGTCGGCCTCCTCCATTCCGGGTGCGCTCGTGATGGTTTCATTCTGGCTCATATCGCCGTTCGAGTCCACTATCGCCGTCAGCGGCCGCGCCCACGCAATGCTGATGATGGCCGCTTCCTCGGCCCCGGCGAGGTCGCTCTGGGCCAACAGGTCCAGCACACCCAGACCGGTTTCCTGGCGCCGGGGGTCGTCGGACAGGGAAGCCTCGATGGCCCACTGCGCCCTGGTCCACCATTCCGACCGCTGGTCGGCGTTCCGGCGCTGCTCCAGTGTTTTCCAGCCCACGATGAAGGTCAGGGTACCGGCCAGCAGGACGGCCAGGGGGCCGAGGGCCGCAACGATGTCCCACCAGGAGGTGGCACTCTCTGCCGGAAGCGCCTGAAGCGCCGGTGCTGCCGGTGGGACCGGCGGGGAGGTGAACTGCATGGTCCCACCGTAGCGCCGGCCACCGACATTTCCCGTGCCCGGACGTGCCTAGGCGTGCCCGGCGGACTGCATCTGCCGGAGTTCCTTCTTCAGGTCCCCCACCTCGTCGCGGAGGCGGGCAGCCAATTCGAACTGCAGCTCCGCGGCAGCGGCATGCATCTGCTCGGTCATGGACGCAATCAGCGTGGTGAGGTCTTCCGCAGGAGCAGCAGCAAGGCCGTCCTTCCGGACCCCCTTGCCCTTGCCCTTCGTCTTCTGCTTGGCCGCCTCTGCCAGGAGGGCCTTGGTGTCGGCGTCCTCGCGGGCCAGCTGGTCGGTGATGTCCGCGATCTTCTTGCGCAGCGGCTGCGGGTCCACGCCGTGCTTCTTGTTGTACGCGACCTGGATCTCCCGCCGGCGGTTGGTCTCGTCAATGGCCTTGGCCATCGAGTCGGTAATCCGGTCCGCGTACATGTGCACCTCGCCGGACACGTTTCGGGCCGCACGGCCGATGGTCTGGATCAGCGAGGTGGAGGACCGCAGGAAGCCCTCCTTGTCGGCGTCGAGGATGCTCACCAGCGACACCTCGGGAAGGTCCAGGCCCTCACGGAGCAGGTTAATGCCAACCAGCACGTCGAAAGTGCCCATCCGCAGTTCGCGGAGCAGTTCCACGCGGCGCAGGGTGTCGACGTCGGAGTGCAGGTATTCCACCTTGACCCCGTGCTCCAGGAGGTAGCCGGTCAGGTCCTCGGCCATGCGCTTGGTCAGCGTGGTCACCAGGACGCGCTCGTCCCGCTCGGTGCGGGTGCGGATCTCCCCCAGCAGGTCATCGATCTGGCCCTTGCTGGGCTTCACGACCACCTGCGGGTCCACCAGGCCGGTGGGGCGGATGATCTGTTCCACGTAGCCGTCCGACTTGGACAGCTCGTACTTGCCCGGGGTGGCGGACATGTACACGGTCTGGCCGATCCGTTCCAGGAACTCGTCCCACTTCAGCGGCCGGTTGTCCATGGCCGAGGGCAGCCGGAAACCGTGGTCCACCAGGGTCCGCTTACGGGACATGTCGCCCTCGTACATGGCACCGATCTGCGGGATGGTGACGTGGGATTCATCCACCACCAGCAGGAAGTCATCCGGGAAGTAGTCCAGCAGGCAGTGCGGGGCAGTGCCCGGCCCACGGCCGTCGATATGCCGCGAGTAGTTCTCGATGCCGTTGCAGAAGCCCATCTGCTGCATCATCTCCAGGTCATAGGTGGTGCGCATCCGCAGCCGCTGGGCCTCCACCAGCTTGTTCTGCGATTCCAGCTCCTTCAGCCGCACCTGCAGCTCATCCTCGATCTGCCGGATGGCCCGGTGCATCCGGTCCTCGCCGGCCACGTAGTGCGACGCCGGGAAAACGTACATTTCGTTTTCTTCGTGGATGACGTCCCCGGTCAGCGGATGCAGCGTGTAGATGTTCTCGATTTCGTCCCCGAAGAACTCGACACGGATGGCGTTTTCCTCGTACATCGGGATGATCTCGACGGTGTCGCCGCGCACGCGGAAGGTCCCGCGGTGGAAGTCCATGTCATTGCGGACGTACTGCATGGCTACGAACCGGCGCAGCAGGTCGTCACGGTTCATCTGCTGCCCGCGGCGCAGGGTCACCATTGCCTCGATGTACTCTTCCGGGGTGCCCAGACCGTAGATGCAGGACACCGTTGCCACCACGATCACGTCCCGGCGCGTCAGCAGCGCGTTCGTGGCCGAGTGGCGCAGGCGCTCGACTTCCTCATTGATCGAGGAGTCCTTCTCAATGAAGGTGTCTGTCTGCGGGACGTACGCTTCCGGCTGGTAGTAGTCGTAGTAGGAGACGAAGTACTCCACCGCGTTGTTGGGCAGCAGCTCGCGGAACTCATTAGCCAGCTGCGCGGCCAGGGTCTTGTTCTGCACCATCACCAGCGTGGGCCGCTGCACCTGCTCGACGAGCCAGGCCGCCGTCGCGCTCTTACCGGTACCGGTGGCGCCGAGGAGGACAACGTCCTTCTCGCCGGCGTTGATCCGCTCGGCCAGTTCCTTGATGGCGGTGGGCTGGTCACCGGCGGGCTTGTAGTCACTAATGACCTCAAACGGTGCCACTACTCTCTTGATGTCCTGCGCAAGACTCATGCCTATAAAACTACTCCGCTCCACGGACAGCCACGGTCCGCTTTGCTAGGGGCTGAACGCGGAATCAGGCTGCTGTCCGGGTTCTACTGCGGAGCCTGCGTCCGGGCCTCGTTCATCGGCACCAGCCGGGTCTCCCAGAGTTCCCGCACGGCGGCTGCCAGTTCCCGCGGAGTGCCCGTGTTGTGCAGTACGACGTCGGCCGCCTCCGCCCGCTGTTCCGGTGAGGCCTGCGCGGCGATCCGGGCACGTGCGGCGTCCGGTTCCATTCCCCGGTTGCGGACCATGCGTTCGAGCCGGGCCTCCTCGGGGGCCTCGACCACGAGGACAAAATCGAAGTTCTCCGCCTGTCCGGTCTCCACCAGCAGGGGAATGTCCTGGACCAGGATCCCGTCGGACGGCACCTTGGCGGCCAGTTCGGCGGCACGGGCGCGGACCAGCGGATGGACGATGCCGTTCAGCACCTCCCGGCGTCCGGCATCGGCGAAGACGACGGCAGCCAGCGCCGGCCGGTCCAGGGACCCATCCGCGGACAGAATGCCCGGGCCGAAGGCGTCGACGACGGCGGCAAGACCGGGTGTTCCCGGCTCCACCACTTCACGGGCCAGCGCATCCGCATCCACCAGCACGGCACCGCACTCCTGGAGTGTCCGGGCGACCAGGGATTTTCCGGCAGCGATCCCGCCGGTGAGTCCAACCTTGAGCATGCCCCCAGCCTACCGCTGCCGCAAACGACGGCGGCGGCGGCCACTAGAATGGACAGGTGAGCGATATTGACGCGGCGGCGGGGCGCTACACCACCATCGCTGCCGAGCACCGCTCCGAACTCGACATCAAGCGCTCACGCTTCATCACGGTGCTCCGGCGCACTGAGACCGAAGAAGAGGCGCGCTCCCTGGTGGCGGACCTGCGCCGCGAATTCCACGACGCCCGGCACCACTGCAGCGCGTTCGTGCTGGGACCGGGCCGGGAAATCCAGCGCTCGAACGACGACGGCGAACCCTCCGGCACCGCCGGCATCCCGATGCTCGAAGCGCTGACCAAGCGCGAAACCTTTTCCGGGGCCACCGATCTCAGCGACATCACCGCGGTGACCGTGCGTTACTTCGGCGGCATCCTGCTCGGCGCCGGCGGACTGGTGCGTGCCTACTCCGAGTCTGTCTCCTCCGCCCTCTCCGGCGCTCCCCTGCTCCGCCGCCGCCGGATGCGGCTGTACGGCATTCCCGCTGGACACTCCGCGGCGGGACGGCTGGAAAACGAGCTCCGGACTGCGGGCGTCAGCGTGCTGGGCACGGACTATTCGGCCGCCGGAGCTTCCATCAGGGTGGCCCTGCCGGACATGCCCGACGCACTGGACGCCTTCCACGCCCGGCTCGCATCACTGACCGCCGGAGCCTCCGATCCGGTCCCCCTTGGAACAGAATGGATTGACCGTGACTGACCCAGCACCGGGCGGGACCGAATTCGATGTTGCCCGCCTCCGCCGCCGGCCCGATGTGGAGGCCCCCAATCTGCAGGCGTGGGACGCTGCGGACCTCCTCCTGCTCGACACGGCCGCAGCGGACCTCTCGGCGGCAGCCCTGGCGGCGGACACCGGGCAGCCCGGCGTCGTTGTCATCGGTGATTCCTACGGCGCGCTGACGCTCGGCGCCGCAGCCCGCCACGGGCTTCGTGGACTCCGGGTCCACCAGGATCCGCTGAGCGGCGAGCAGGCACTGGATGCCAACGCCGCGGACCTGGGGCTGCCGGGGGTTTACACCCATCATCCCCTGGCCGCTCCGCTGGTCGAAGGCGCCCGGGTCGTGCTGCTGCGGCTCCCCCGGTCATTGGCCGCGCTGGAGGAAATCGCTGCCCTGATCGCCGGGCATGCCGCTCCGGACGTCGCGGTGTACGCCGGCGGGCGGGTCAAGCATATGACCACTGCCATGAACGATGTCCTGGCGCGCTACTTCGGAACGGTCACGGCAGGGCTGGGCCGGCAGAAGTCCCGGGTACTGACAGCCTCCGCACCGCTGCCCATGGACCGGCGTCCCGCAGACCGGTTCCCGGTGTCCCAGCGGCACGACGTCGGCCTGGCCCGGCCGCTCGAACTCCAGGCCTACGGTGCCGCCTTCGGCGGCGCGGCACTGGACCCCGGCACGCGGTTCCTGCTGCCCCATCTGGCCTCCGCCCGCGCTGCGGACCGTGCCGTGGATCTGGGCTGCGGCACCGGAGCGATAGCTTCGTACCTTGCCCTGACCCGCCCGGGACTCCGGGTGCTGGCGACGGACCAGTCGGCCGCAGCCGCAGCCTCCGCCGCCCGCACCCTGGAGGCCAACGGTGTGGCGGACCGCGCCGTCGTCACCCGGGCCGATGCGCTGGGCCCACTCCCCGACAGTTCCGAACAGCTCATTGTCCTCAACCCGCCCTTCCACATCGGCGCCGCCGTCTACGCAGGCATCGCCTTGAAGCTTTTCGCCGATGCCGGGCGCGTCCTTGAGCCCGGCGGGGAACTCTGGACGGTCTGGAACAGCCACCTCCTGTACAAGCCCGCCTTGACCCGGCTTGTCGGCCCGACACGCGAGGTGGCCCGCAACCCGAAATTCACGGTGACCGTGAGCACGAGGCGCTAAGGTACCACCGGCAGGGCACGTCCGGCCGGGCGTGCGGGAATCTCCAGAGAGCGCTCTCTTGACAGTGGCGCACATCACACCTAGCCTGAAGTCGACGTCGAGAGAGCGCTCTCTCAGTCTCGGCTCCCTCTCGCTGGAAGTCCGCTGTTCCCCATCTCCCGCTTATGTCGGATCTAGCCATCAAAGCAGTCGGCACGGTCTACCAACCGGGACTATTACCGCTTTACCCACACAAAGGAGTGACCGTGAAGAATTTCCGACATCCCGCGGCGGCGATTGCAGGTGCCGCAGTTGTGGCCATGCTGGCCGTAGGCTGCGGCGGCGGCGACAGCGAAGCCGCAAGCGAAGACAATCCCCTCGAACTGACCGTCACCACTTTCGGAACGTTCGGCTACGACGATCTGTATGCCGAATACGAGGAAGCCAACCCCGGCATCGACATCAAGGCGAACAATATCGACCGCGGTGCCAATGCACAGACCGATCTCTTCACCAAGCTGGCTGCCGGTTCCGGCGTCAGCGACGTGGTCGCCCTCGAGGAAGGCTGGCTCGGCGCGGTCATGGACGTCTCCGACGAGTTCGTGGACCTCAAGGAATACGGCGCCGAGGACATCAAGGACAACTGGGTGGACTGGAAGTACAAGCAGGGCACCGACTCGGAAGGCCGCGTCATCGGCTACGGAACCGACATCGGCCCGCAGGGCCTGTGCTACAACGGCAAGCTTTTCGAAGCCGCCGGCATGCCCAGTGACCGCGAGTCCGTAGCGGAACTCTTCGGCGGAGACGACGCCACGTGGGAAACCTACTTCGAGCTTGGTAAGCAGTACAACGAGAAGACCGGCCAGGCCTGGTACGACCAGTCCGGCTTTGTCTGGAACTCCATGGTGAACCAGATGGAGGAGGGCTACTACACCAAAGACGGTGAACTGAACATCGAGGGCAACGACGCGATGAAGGAGCAGTTCCTGCAGCTTGCCGCCGGAACCCAGGCCGGCCTTTCGGCCAACGAAACCAAGTGGGACTGGGGCACCGGCAAGGCCTTCACCGACGGCTCCTTCGCCACCTTCGTCTGCCCGGGCTGGATGCTGGGCACCATCCAGGAACAGCTGGAATCGGCCGGCGGCGGCCAGGATTCGGGCTGGGACTTCGCCGATGTCTTCCCCGGTGGCGCCTCCAACTGGGGCGGCGCGTTCCTTGCCGTTCCTGAAACCTCCGAGCACAAGGAAGAAGCAGCGGCGCTGGCAGCTTGGCTCACCGCTCCGGAGCAGCAGGTGAAGCAGTCCGCGGCAGCGAACAACTTCCCGAGCACCATCGAAGCGCAGGAGCAGCTGGCCGAGGAAGCCAAGCCGAATCCGATGTTCAATAACGCTCCCACGGGAGCCATCCTGGCTAACCGGGCCGAAGGCGTGGTTGCCCAGTTCAAGGGCCCGGACGATTCGGTCATCCAGGAGAAGGTCTTCGGCGTAGCCCTGACCCAGCTTGATGCGGGCAAGGTCGACGGCGAAGGTGCCTGGAAGGAAGCAGTTCAACTCCTGAACGAGCTGGTCGTCAAGGACTAGCACCTATCGGAACGCGGGGCCCCCGGGATTCCGGGGGCCCCCGGATGGACTGTGAGAATCGATATGACCGTAACCGTCAAGCCTCCCGCTGCTGCAACGCCGCCTGAGCAAAAGACCAAACTTACCTTTCGGCAGCGGCTCAACGTCTGGGACGTCAAAGCCTCCCCCTACTTGTACATTTCGCCGTTTTTCCTGCTCTTCGCCCTCGTGGGCCTGTTTCCCCTGGTCTACACGTTCTGGGTTTCGCTGCACGACTGGCACCTCCTGAAAGGGCAGGGCGACTTTGTCGGCCTGGGAAACTTCGCCGAGGTCCTCCGGGACCGCTTCTTCTGGAATTCGCTGTTCAACACGATAAGCATCTTCCTGCTCTCCGCAATTCCGCAGCTGGTCGGCGCACTCGTGATCGCCGCTGTCCTGGACCAGAACATCCGCGCCAAGACGTTTTGGCGCATGAGCATCCTGCTCCCCTACGTGGTCACACCGGTGGCCGTAGCCCTGATCTTCACCAACATGTTCAACGAACAGCACGGTCTCATTAACAGCGTGCTGGGCAACTTCGGTATTGATCCGATCATGTGGCGGACGGAAACCCTGCCGAGCCATATTGCCGTGGCCTCCATGGTCAACTGGCGGTGGACGGGCTACAACGCCCTGATCCTCCTGGCAGCCATGCAGGCGGTGCCGCGCGACATTTACGAATCCGCCGCAATCGACGGTGCCGGAGCCATCCGCCGGTTCTTCAGCATCACCCTGCCGAGTATCCGCCCGACCATGATCTTCGTGGTCATCACCTCCACCATCGGCGGCCTGCAGATCTTCACGGAGCCGCGCCTCTTCGATCCGACGTACGCCGGCGGACCGGAGCGGGAATTCCAGACCACCGTCCTTTACCTGTGGGAAATGGCGTTCCAGCGGCAGGACTTCGGTGCAGCGTCGGCTATCGCCTGGCTGCTGTTCCTGATCATCATTCTTTTCGGAATCCTCAATCTGCTGCTGTCCCGGCGGATCGCGTCATCCGAGGCCAGGCGGTCCCGCCGCCGGCCGGCAGCTGAAGGGAAGCACCAGTGAGCATCGCCCAGCAGAAAAACGCCGCCGCCGGGGCACCCGGCGTGGCCGTTACCGGGACCGCGTCCCGGGAACCACGCCGCGGACCGGCGCTGCGGCACCGCATTTTCGGAAACGGCCTCCGCCCCGGATACCTGACCTACGGGCTGCTGCTCGCGTTCTTCATCGGTTCCTCGTATCCGTTGTGGTGGTCCGCCGTCGTCGGCAGCCGGAGCAATGCGGCGCTGAGCCTGAAATGGCCGCCGCTGCTCCCGGGCGGAAACTTCTGGACCAACGTGGCCGAAGTGATCGACTCCATTCCGTTCTGGACCGCCCTGTGGAACAGCGTGCTGATTTCCACCATCATCACCGTTTCAGTGGTGACGTTCTCCACGTTGGCCGGCTACGCGTTCGCGAAGCTCCGGTTCCGCGGGAACAACGGGCTGATGATTGCCGTGGTGGCGACCATGGCGATACCCACCCAGCTCGGAATCATTCCGCTGTTTATGCTCATGCGGACCTTCGGGTGGACCGGTGAAATCGGCGCGGTGATCGTCCCGACGCTCGTTACGGCCTTCGGTGTGTTCTTCATGCGCCAATACCTCGTGGACGTCATCCCGGACGAGCTGATCGAATCGGCCCGGATGGACGGGGCCAACATGATCAAGACCTTCTGGCATGTGGCACTGCCGGCGGCGAGGCCCGCCATGGCGATCCTCGGCCTCTTTACGTTCATGTCCGCCTGGACGGACTTCCTGTGGCCGCTGCTGGTGCTGGACGCCGGCAACCCCACACTCCAGACGGCACTCAGCCAGCTGCAGTCCAACCGGTACACGGACTACTCCGTGGTGCTGACCGGTGCCGTACTGGCAACCATCCCCCTGCTCATCCTTTTCGCAGTGGCAGGCAAACAACTTATATCCGGAATTATGCAGGGAGCAGTGAAGGGCTAATGACGATCAACACCCCGGAGTGGACCAATTTCCCGGCTGGCTTTATCTGGGGATCCGCCACTGCGGCAGCCCAGGTTGAAGGCGCGGCACTGGAGGACGGCAAGGAAGATTCTGTCTGGGATGCCTTTGCCCGCGTCCCCGGCAACGTTCGAAACGCGGACACGCCGGCAACGGCAGTGGACCATTACCACCGGATGCCCGCCGACGTCGCCCTGATGAAAGACCTGGGGCTGGACTCCTACCGGTTCTCCACCAGCTGGGCACGGGTACGCCCGGGCGACCGCGGCACCAATGCCAAGGGACTGGATTTCTATTCCCGGCTGGTGGATGAACTGCTGGGTGCGGGAATCCTGCCCTGGCTCACCCTTTACCACTGGGACCTTCCGCAGGCCCTGGAAGAAAAGGGCGGCTGGGCCAACCGCGACACTGCCTACCGTTTCGCCGAATATGCGAATGATGTCTACTCCGCTCTGGGCGACCGGGTCCAGCACTGGACCACGTTCAACGAGCCGTTCTGCTCTTCGCTGCTGGGCTACGGCTCCGGGGTTCATGCTCCAGGCCGGCAGGAACCACGCGCGGCCATCGCTGCGGTACACCACCAGCACCTTGCCCACGGCCTCGCCGTGGCCGAGCTCCGCAGCCGCGGCGCCCAGCAGCTGGGCATCACCTTGAACCTGAGCAACTCAATTCCCCGTGATCCCTCCGATCCGGTGGACCTGGAAGCGGCCCGGCTCTTTGATTCGCTGCAGAACCGGATTTTCCTGGACCCCATCCTCCGCGGTGCCTATCCGGAGGATTCGCTGAAGGACCTTGAGCCCTTCGGCCTGGCCGAGGTCATCGAGCCGGGAGACCTGGACATCATCTCCGCCCCCATCGACTTCCTCGGCGTGAACCACTATCACGATGACCTCATCAGCGGCCATCCGGACACCTCGGGATCCGACGGTCACTCGGGCGGGTCCGGCCGGAAGGCCGTGTCCCCGTGGATCGGTGCCGAGCACATCACGTTCCCGAGCCGGGGCCTGCCCCGTACTGCCATGGACTGGGAGGTCAATCCCGACGGGCTGCGCACGCTCCTGCTCCGTCTGGGCGAGGAGTACCCGGCGCTGCCGCCGCTGTACATCACCGAAAACGGGGCGGCTTACGACGACGTCGTCAGTGCGGACGGCAGCGTGCCGGACGCCGAACGCACCGGGTTCATCCTGGACCACATCAACGCGGTGGGGCAGGCCATCGAGGCCGGTGCTGACGTCCGCGGCTACTTCGTGTGGTCGCTGATGGACAACTTTGAGTGGTCCTGGGGATACAGCAGGCGTTTCGGCATTGTCCGGGTCGACTATGACACCCAGGAACGTACCGTCAAGGACAGCGGCCATGCGTACAGCCGGGTGATTGCCGCCGCCAAGCGCACGGGTATCCCGCCGCTTGAAACAGCATCGACCGTGCCGGTTGTCTGACTGGCCGTAAACTGGGTTCCGGCCGGCATTTTCCGCCGTCTGGAACCGAACGCAGCACAGGGAGACAAGAATGAGCGCTGACGCGGGGAGGTCGGCCCCCACTCTGGAAATGGTGGCGGCCTTGGCGGGGGTGTCCCGTGCCACGGTCTCCCGCGTGGTCAACGGAGCCCAGTCCGTCGCTCCGCACCTCGCCGAGTCCGTCGAGGAAGCCGTCCGCGCCCTCAACTATGTGCCTAACCGGGCCGCCCGGACCCTGGCCAGCAGGAGAACCCATACGGTGACCCTGCTGGTCCCGGAGTCCACGTCAAAGGTCTTCGCGGATCCGTTCTTCGCCACAGTCGTGGAAGGTGTGGCCCGGTACCTGAACACCACCGAATACGTGCTCAACATCGTCACGTCCTCCGAGTCGGACCCGGATAAGACACGCCGCTATCTGATGGGCGGCAACGTGGACGGCGTGCTTGTGGTGTCCCACCACAGTGGAGACCATTCCTGGGCGCGTCTGGCACGTTCCCTGCCGGTCGTGTTCGCCGGACGGCCGCTGGTGGATGCGGAAGACAGCTATTTCGTGGAGGTCGACAACGAGGAGGGCGCGACGGCGGCCACGGCACGCCTCGTGGAAGGCGGCCGCCGCCATATTGCGACCATCGCCGGACCGCAGGACATGCCCCCGGGGGTTGACCGGCTGGCCGGCTGGCGGGCAGCCCTGGCGTCCGGAGGCCTCAACGACGCCCTGGTCGAAGTTGGCGACTTCACCGTGACTTCGGGGGCGGCTGCCATGCGGCGCCTGCTGGACCGCGGCAAACCCATCGATGGGATTTTCGCTGCCAACGACCAGATGGCAGCCGGTGCGTACTCCGTCATCAAGGAACGGGGCCTGCGCATCCCGGAGGACATCGCCGTCGTCGGCTTTGATGACGATTACTATGCGACCACCGTCAGCCCGGCCCTGACCACCATCCACCATCCCATCTCTGCCCTGGGCGAGAAGATGGCTGAGCTGCTGGTGGAGCTGATTGAGGGCCGGCCGGCAGCACGCGTCTACCGGCTGCCCACCTCACTGGTGGTCCGGGACTCCGCCTAGCAGGACACAGCGCCTGCGAGACACGGCACAGCGCCTGCTGGACACGGCACAGCAAAAAGCGGACCCCCACCGAAGTGGAGGTCCGCTTTTTTGGCGGTTACCTGGTCCGGAGAACCGGGTTCAGGAGCCGGCGGGAATTAGTTTCCCGTGAGCTTTTCGCGCAGTGCAGCCAGTGCTTCGTCGGAAGCCAGCGTGCCGGCACCCGTCTCGGCAACGGCCGGCTCGGAGGAGTAGCTCGTCGAAGCGGATTCGGACGTATCCGAAGCAGCTGCGATGTCCTCGGAAGCGTGCTGTGCAACCTGCTTCTTGTGGGCTTCCCAACGGGCCTGGGCGTCAGCGTACTGCTGCTCCCAAGCGGCGCGCTGGGTCTCGTAGCCTTCGAGCCATTCGTTGGACTCGGGGTCGAAGCCCTCCGGGTACTTGTAGTTGCCGGCTTCGTCGTACTCTGCGGCCATGCCGTACAGAGCCGGATCGAATTCGGTGCCCTCGGGATCGACGCCCTCGTTGGCCTGCTTCAGGGACAGCGAGATGCGGCGGCGCTCAAGATCGATGTCGATGACCTTGACGAACAGCTCGTCTCCAACGGAGACAACCTGCTCGGCGAGCTCCACGTGGCGGACTGCCAGCTCGGAGATGTGGACCAGGCCTTCGATGCCGTCTTCGACGCGTACGAACGCACCGAACGGAACGAGCTTGGTGACCTTACCCGGAACAACCTGGCCGAGGGCGTGGGTGCGGGCGAAGGTCTGCCACGGATCTTCCTGCGTAGCCTTCAGCGACAGGGAGACACGCTCGCGGTCGAGGTCAACTTCCAGAACCTCAACGGTGACTTCCTGGCCAACTTCGACAACCTCGGAGGGGTGGTCGATGTGCTTCCAGGACAGCTCGGAAACGTGGACGAGGCCGTCTACGCCGCCAAGGTCCACGAATGCACCGAAGTTGACGATGGAGGAAACAACGCCCGGACGAACCTGGCCCTTTTCCAGCTTGTTGAGGAACGTGGAACGAACCTCGGACTGGGTCTGCTCGAGCCAGGCACGGCGGGACAGAACAACGTTGTTGCGGTTCTTGTCCAGCTCGATGATCTTGGCCTCGATCTGCTGACCGATGTACGGAGCCAGGTCGCGGACGCGACGCATCTCCACGAGGGATGCCGGCAGGAAGCCGCGCAGCCCGATGTCGAGGATAAGACCACCCTTGACAACCTCGATGACGGTACCGGTAACGACGCCGTCTTCTTCCTTGACCTTCTCGATGTCGCCCCAGGCACGCTCGTACTGTGCGCGCTTCTTGGAGAGGATCAGACGGCCTTCTTTGTCTTCCTTGGTGAGCACCAGGGCTTCGACCTGATCGCCAACGGAGACAACGTCTCCGGGATCAACGTCGTGCTTGATGGAAAGCTCGCGGGAAGGGATGACACCCTCGGTCTTGTAACCGATGTCGAGCAGGACCTCGTCGCGGTCAACCTTGACAACGGTACCTTCGACGAGATCGCCGTCGTTGAAGTACTTGATCGTTGCGTCAATCGCGGCGAGGAAGTCCTCGGCAGTACCGATGTCGTTGATGGCGACCTGCGGGGTACCGGACTTCTCGTTGGTGGTGATGGTCATGTAGTTGGGACTCCGATGTGGAAGTTGTTTTGTATTCCGGACTGGTTTCCACTAACCGGCGGGTTTATCCGCAGGCAAGATACTTGCCCAAGTCATTGACGAAGGCATGTAGATGCCTGCGACGAACAGCTTGTTTGCCCGGAGATGGACAGGATTGGTAATAACTTGCGCTATTACGCGCCCGATCAGTCTAGCCGGACGCGCCAACGCAGGTCAAAGGGAACGACTGCCCGGCGTGCGCAAAATACCCGGACGGCGCTGCCACGGTCAGAAATGCGTGCTGCAGTACGGTGCAGGCCCGGCGGCAAAGAGTTCGTCGAGGACCGTCAGTGCGTCTTCGGAGGCCCGCACTCCCCCGGCGGCCGCCAGCGTCCGCCCCGTGACCGCCCCCAGATAGAGGGAGCCGAGTGCCGCGGCGTCCAGCTCCACCCGCCGATGGCCGGTGTCCTCCGCCGCTCCCAGCGGACGCACACGTCCGACGCCGCTGCGGACCTCCAGCAGCCAGGCACCGCCCGCGAACCCGAGGGGATCCACGACGTCGAGCACCACCGCGCCATTCCCCGCGTAGCCCCGGGCTTCCAGCGCCGCCTTCGGATCCAGGACCCGAAGCCACAGCACGTCCTCCACGGAGGTGACCTTGTACCGCCGCCGGTCCGCAAGCATCCACGGCAGCGGATCCTCCACCGGAGCCACCCCGAAGGTCAACCGCTCCACCAGGTCAATGGATCCAAGGTAACGCCACAGCTCGCGGTAGGCCTCGTCGCTCGCCGCCACCAGGTCGGTGATGCGCATGGTGTGTGGTTCCGTCCGCCAGCCCAGGGACTTGTACGCGGCGTAGCCGTCCGGCACACCGTCGGCGTTGTACCGGATCACCCCGCGCAGTCCCTTGTCCGGTTCGCTGCTTTCCTCGCTCCAGGTGCCGGAGGCCCGCAACGCGTACCCGTGCTGCCGGCCCAGGGCCCCGAAGGTCCGGTCCAGATGGGCGGAGAAGATTTCCGGGGCCAGCGCCAGAAGTTTGCCGCTGTCGGCAACGGCAACCGTGCCCCGCCGCGGCGCGGTGAACTCCAGGCCGCCGCGGGTATCCAGTTCGATGCCGGCGGTGGAGCTGGCAGCGCCGAAGCCGAACCGCCCGTAGATGGTCGCTTCGGAGGCGGTCAGGGCAGCCAGCGCGAACCCTCCCTGCTTGGCAGCTGCCAGGTCCGAAGTGATCATCCGGCGAAGGATTCCCCGCCGGCGGTGCGTGGGCCGGACGGTGACCATGGTGATCAGGTGCGCGGGCAGCAGCGCCGGGCCGCCGACATTAAGCCGGTTGGCCATGGACGCATAGGTGGCCACCGGCACGGCCGGATCCGAAGCGTACTCCGGTGCCTCGTCGTCGTAGACCGCGGTCAGGGTGCGCCCGTCCCGCTGGTACGCGTCCACCATCCCGGGCAGGTGCCCGGGATCGGCACGTTCCTCGTGGAAGCCCAGCTTGACTGCCTCGAACCAGTTGCGGGTCCGGGAATCCGCGGCCCCGGGGTCCGCCGGGTCCAGCCCGGGCGCAAACGAAACCATCCGCAGGCCGTCCGCGGCAGTGCTGTCCATACCCATGCTTCCCCCTTGTTTTCCGGCCGAACGCCGTGGTGCTAGTGCCCGGCCTCGTGCCAGCTAATGCCCTCGCCGACGGAGACGTCCAGAGGAACCGACAAATCGGCCGCTGCGCCCATCTGCTCCCGCACGAGCTTCTCCACCGCGTCCCGCTCGCCGGCCGCGATTTCGAGGACCAGTTCATCATGGACCTGCAGCAGCATCCGGGATTTGAGGCACTGTGCCTTCAGCTCCGCGTCCACCCCAAGCATGGCCTTCTTGATAATGTCCGCAGCGGAGCCCTGGATGGGCGCGTTGAGCGCGGCGCGTTCGGCCATTTCACGCAGCTGCCGGTTGTCGCTGGACAGGTCCGGCAGGTAGCGCCGGCGACCCTCGATGGTGGAGGTGAAGCCGTCCTTGCGGGCCTGCTCGACGACGCCCTGCAGGTAGTCCCGCACGGCGCCGAACCGTTCGAAGTAGTCGCGGATCAGGGTGCGGGCCTCGTCCACCGGGATGGCCAGCTGCTTGGAGAGGCCGAACGAACTCAGTCCGTAGACCAGGCCGTAGGACATGGCCTTGACCTTGGAGCGCATGGCGCTGGTGACGTCTTCGGGAGCGACGTTGAACACGTGCGAACCAACAAAGCGGTGCAGGTCCTCGCCCGCTTTGAAGGCGGAGATCAGGCCCTCGTCGCCGGAAAGGTGCGCCATGATCCGCATTTCGATCTGCGAGTAGTCGGCGGTCAGCAGCGAGTCGTAGCCCTCGCCCACCACAAACACTTCGCGGATGCGCCGGCCCTCTTCGGAGCGGATCGGGATGTTCTGCAGGTTGGGATTGATCGAGGACAGGCGGCCGGTGGCGGCGACCGTCTGCGCGTACGTGGTGTGGATGCGTCCGTCGTCGGCCACTGACTTCCGCAGCCCTTCCACGGTGGAGCGCAGTTTCGACGCGTCACGGAAGGCCAGCAGCTGCTCCAGGAACGGGTGCCCGGTCTTGACGATCAGGTCCGTCAGCGCATCGGCGTCGGTGGAGTAGCCGGTCTTGATCTTTTTGGTCTTCGGGAGGCCGAGCTCGTCAAAGAGGACCACCTGCAGCTGCTTCGGGGACCCAAGGTTGATCTCCTTGCCGATGATCCGGAACGCCTCGTCGCTGGCGTGGGTGATGGTGGCGCTGAAATCGTCCAGCAGCCGGTCCAGCTTCTCCATGGACACGGCAATACCGGCAAGCTCCATCTCCGCCAGGACCTCGGACAGCGGCAGTTCCAGGCCGCCGAGGAGCTGGTTGGCACCGCGCTCCACGAGCTGGCCGGAGAAGTGCTCGCTGAGGCGCAGGGCCGCGAAGGCCTTGGACACTGCGGGCGTGGCTGCGTCTTCATCGCCGAGGGAAAGCTCGAGCTGGTTGCTGGCGGCCGCGGCGGGAACGATGTTCATCCGCAGGTGGTACTGGGCCAGGTCCGCCAGTTCGTAGCTGCGGCGGTCCGGCTGGATGAGGTAGCCGGAGATGGCGGTGTCGTCCACTTCCCCGGCCAGGTGCAGCCCGCGGGCGGCGAGGGACTTGTACGCCTCCTTGAAGTCATGCACGACCTTGGGCGCGTCCCGATCCGACAGCCACGCGGCAAGGACCTGCTCCGCCTCGGCGTCGAGCTCGGTCAGCGGTACATAGGCAGCCGCGGCATCAGTCACCAGTGCCAGGCCGACGACGTCGCGCGCTCCGGCTGCGCCCTCGGTGACCAGCTGCACCGCTGTGCGTGCCTGGTTGGTGCCACGGAACCAGGCGTCGAGGTCCTTGGCGCCGGTGATCACACTGTGGGGCGGCGCTGCAACTTCGGCGTGGGCGGCGCTTTCCCCTTCCTCTTCTCCGTAGACGTCGAAGAGGCGCTTGCGCAGCGCATTGAACTGCAGGGCGTCGAAGAGTTCTTCGATCGCTTCCCGGTCGGGCCGCTGCGCCGCCATGGCGTCCAGGTCCACCGGCAGGTCGAGATCGCGCAGCAGCCGGTTCAAGCGGCGGTTCCGTTTGACGTCCTCGATGTTCTCGCGCAGGGAATCGCCGACCTTGCCCTTGATGGCGTCCAGGTTTTCGAGGATGCCCTCAAGGCCGCCGTACAGCTTGATCCACTTCGCGGCCGTCTTGGGGCCGACGCCGGGAACGCCGGGCAGGTTGTCGGCGCTCTCGCCCACCAGGGCGGCGAGGTCGGAATACTTGTCCGGGGGAACCAGGTACTTGGCCTCGACAGCTGCGGCGTCCATGCGCGGAAGGTCGGAGACGCCCTTTTTGGGATAGAACACGGTGACGTGGTCATCCACCAGCTGGAAGGCGTCGCGGTCGCCGGACACCACCATGACGTCCCAGTTCCGGGCGGAGGCCTTCTCGGCGAGTGTGGCCAGGATGTCATCGGCTTCGTAGCCGTCCATGGACAGCGTGGGGATGCGCATGGCTTCCATGACCTTGATGATGAGGTCCACCTGGCCGTGGAATTCCTCCGGGGTCTTGTTCCGGCCACCCTTGTACTCGGTGTATTCCTCGGAGCGGAAGGTAGGGGTGTCCAGGTCGAAGGCCACGGCAACGTGCGTGGGCTTTTCCTCTTTGATGAGGTTGATAAGCATGGAAGTGAATCCGTACACCGCGTTGGTGTGCTGGCCCGTATCGGTGGAGAAGTTTTCGGCCGGCAGGGCATAGAAGGCCCGGAATGCCATGGAGTGGCCGTCAATGACCAGCAGGCGGTTGTGTCCCCCGGCATTCACGGTTCCCAGGGACGCTGCGGCTGTCCCTGCAGGGGCCGCCTCCCCTTCGGGGGTAATACCCTTCCCGGCGCCTTCCGTGCTGTCGTCTGTCTCGCTCTTAAGGGGGGCCGCGGCCAGTTTGGTAGATTCACTCACAGATGCAAGCCTAGTTGCCATGAGCGAGATTTTCACGCCGGGCTCCGGCGGCCACGAGGCGGATGCCGGACCCTATAAGCAGGAACTTATCGACGCCGGTGTCCCGGAGGAGATGCACGCCTGGCTGTCCGCGCACGGCGTGGGCCGGCTGGTGGCGAAGATGGGCATCCGTTTCCTCGAGATGTCCGCGGACCGGCTGGTGGCCACCATGCCGGTGGAAGGCAACGAGCAGGTGGCCGGCATCCTGCACGGCGGGGCGCACCTGGTCCTCGCCGAGACCCTCGGCTCCTTCGGCGCCGGGATCCATGCCGGACCCGGGCGGCACGCCGTTGGGATAGAAATCGGTGCCACGCACCACCGGTCGGCGTCCTCCGGGCTGGTCACCGGAACGGCCACGGCCGTGCACCTGGGCAACACCCTGACCACGCACGAAGTGGTCATGACCGACGAGGCGGGCCGCAGGCTGTCCACGGCCCGCATCACGAACATGATCCGGGAGTCCCGCTAGCGCGGGGCGAATCCGTAGCAGAGCCGCACGCTGCCGTCGGCGGACGGAGCCGCGCTCAGCAGGACCGGCTGTTCCGCCGCCGCGGTCAACAGCGGGCGGCCACTGCCCAGCAGCACCGGATGCACCACCAGGCGCAGCTCGTCCAGCAGCCCGTGGTGCAGGTACTGCCCGGCAAGGTCCGCACCCCGCAGCCAAACGTCCCCGCCGCTGGCCGAGCTGGAAATGTCCGCAGCGAACTCGGCCACGGGTCCGCGCACAAACATGATGTCGGCGCCGGGTATGCCGGGGAACTCGTGGTGCGTGTACACCCAGACCGGACCGGGCGGGCAGTCCCACGCGCCGCCGTCCACTGCCTGGCGCCGCAGCCGCGCATAGGTGCCCGCCCCCATCACGACGGCACCCGCATTCGCCGGTGATTCCGCCACCGGGAATCCGCTGTGCCCGCCGGCGGCCTCATCGGCCGTGAACCCATCAAGGGAAACCGAGGCGTAATAGACAGTCCGGACCATGCGGCCATGGTAGCCAGCCTCCAGCCCCAGAGGTATGGGCTTCGCCACAGTCGGTGCCTCCGGCGGAATAGGTTCGGTGGGCTCCGGGTTGCCGCCTACAGAACCACACTGCCGCTGTTTCCCCGCACTGCGGGCCTGGACAGCGGCGAACTAGAGGAAGAGTTACTTAGTGAACCTGTTTTCCCCGATGACCGCCGGCAGCTTTGAGCTGTCCAACCGCCTTGTGATGGCTCCCCTGACCCGCCAGCGCGCCGGACGCGACGGAAATCCCGGGCCGATGATGGTTGAGCACTACAGCCAGCGCGCGTCCCTGGGCCTCATTGTCAGCGAGGGCACCTACCCCTGCCGCCAGGGCCAGGGTTTCCCCGGCCAGCCCGGCCTGGTGGATCCCGAGCAGCTGGAAGGCTGGCGGAAGGTCACCGACGCCGTGCACGACGCCGGCGGACGGATCGTTGCACAGGTCATGCACGCGGGCCGGGTGACGCACCCGAACATCAACGGCGGCCAGGACCTGGTGGCACCGAGCGCCATCGCGGTGGACGGTATGTCGCATACCTACGACGGCAAGCAGACCTACACGGTGCCCCGCGCACTGGAAACCGCGGAACTGGCTTCGGTGACCGCGGACTTTGTGCGCGCCTCCCGGGCAGCTGTCGACGCCGGGTTCGACGGCGTGGAACTGCACGGTGCCAACGGCTACCTCCTGCACGAGTTCCTCTCCCCGGCAACGAACCAGCGCACGGACAACTACGGCGGCAGCCCGGAGAACCGCGCCAGGTTCGTCATTGAAACGATTACCGCTGTGGCCGCCGAGATCGGTGCCGACCGCGTTGGCCTGCGCATCTCGCCCGAGCACAACGTCCAGGACTGCCTCGAAATGGATGCGGAGGACGTGCTTGCCACCTACGGCGCCCTCCTCGATGCCGTGGCTCCCCTGGGCCTCGCGTACCTGAGCATCCTGCACCGCGATCCGGCCGGCGATCTGGTCCAGGCCCTGCGCACCCGCTTCGGCGGCAAGGTGCTGCTGAACACCGGCTTCGGTCCCCTCACCACCCGTGAGGAAGCCCTGGCCATCATGGACGACGGACTTGGAGACGGCGTCGTCGTTGGCCGGCCGGCCATCGCCAACCCGGACCTGGTGCGCCGCTGGCAGGAAGACCTGCCGCTGAACACGCCGGACGCTGCGACGTTCTACTCGTTCGGGCCCGAAGGCTACACGGACTACCCGTTCTACGCTCCCGAAGCCGCGTCGCAGAACTAGGCTCCACCAACGTCAAAGGCCCGCAGGATCAAATGATCCTGCGGGCCTTTTTTGCCGGAGCTGAACTACTAGCCGTGCAGCGCCGGAACGATCAGGTAGATGCCGAACAGCACCGCTACCGCGCTCAGTGCGAAGCAGGTGTATGCGCCGGCTTTGGCCAGGGCGACCCGGTTGCGCGGGGTGGAAGCGGTATCCGCATCGAGTGAGACCGCGTACAGCCGAACCCCGAACGAATAGATGCAGACCACGGTCAGTGCGGCGAGCAGTGTGACACCGAAGACCGTCAGGTAGTCCATCCAGTGGATGTTCATTTGGAACCTTCCTTGACCTTGGCGGCGTAGCTGCTGCCGCGCTTGCCGGAGTTGCCGTTCTTGCCGTTCTTGTTGTTCTTGCCGGAGTTGCTGTTCTTGCCCTTGCGGGTGTTCTTGCCGCGGCGCTTCTTGATGCGGACAACTTCGCCGGCGTTTTCAATGTCGCTGACCGCGTTGTCGTGGTTCACCGGGCTGCGGCGGGACCACAGGAACATGCCGAGAATGGTGAGGGTGCCGATGATGCTGATTGCAACCACACCTGCAGTGCCGATGGACGCGATGAGGGCCGCGATGGCGCCCATAGCGGCGGCGGCGGGAAGCGTGAGGAGCCAGCCGGCGCCGACCTTACCGGCCGTGCCCCAACGGACCTCGGCGCCCTTGCGGCCCAGGCCCGAACCGATCACGGAGCCGGAGGCCACCTGTGTGGTGGACAGTGCGAAGCCCAGGTGGGATGACGCCAGGATGGCAGCGGCCGTACTGGTTTCGGCAGCGAAGCCCTGTGCCGGCTTGACCTCGGTCAGGCCCGTTCCCATGGTGCGGATGATGCGCCAGCCACCGGCGTAGGTTCCGGCGGCAATGGCAATGGCACAGGACGCGACCACCCAGAACGCGGGGCCGGTTCCGGAGGTCTGCAGGCCGCCGGCAACCAGGACAAGGGTGATCACACCCATGGTCTTCTGGGCGTCGTTGGTGCCGTGCGCCAGAGCCACCAGGGAGGAGGAGAAGATCTGGGCGTAGCGGAAGCCGCCGCGCTTGCGGGGCAGTTTGCTGCCTGAATCGGGATCGTGCCGGCGGGTGATCCGGTACGCCAGCTTGGTGGCGAGGTAGGCCACGAACAGGGCGATGCACGGCGCGATCAGCGCGGGCAGGACTACCTTGGACATCAGCACGGAGTAATCCACCGAACCGAATCCGGCTCCGACTATGGCGGCACCGATGAGGCCGCCGAACAGGGCGTGGGAGGAACTGCTCGGCAGTCCCCGCAGCCAGGTGATCAGGTTCCAGATGACTGCACCCATCAGGCCGGCGAAGATCATGACCGGGGTGATCTGGATCCCTCCCTCACCTTCCTTGATGAGTCCGCCGGAAATGGTTTTGGCTACCTCTGTGGAGAGGAAAGCACCCACCAGGTTAAGCACGGCCGCCAGTGCGACGGCGGTTTTCGGTTTGATGGCACCGGTGGCGATGGGGGTAGCCATCGCGTTGGCGGTGTCATGAAAACCGTTGGTGAAGTCGAAGAATAGTGCTAGCGCGATCACCAGCGCGACCATGAGGGTGAGGTCCACCAAATACCCTATCTAAAGACGAGGAAAAGAATCCGCGCAGCGGGTCATGACTCGGCACGTAAAAGTGCCGACGCCCGCGTTACGCCAGATTGATCGTATGCGCTGGGGCAGGCGCGTACCAAAGCGGCGGATGTGCCCTTAATCTCGCCCGCGGCGGGAGAGGTCAGATCCTTAGCCCGGTGCGCGGCTCCCGCCCTCCGAGATCGACGTCGACCACGGCGTCCGGCGCGGGCAGCACCACCCGGCGGCTGTGCGTGGTTTGTCCGTCCGGCTCGAGGACACTGAGGATATAGATGCCGGGTCCGGGCAGTGCCAGCTCGTAGTTGCCTCCGCTGTCCGACCGGGCGGATGCGGAGGTTGCCCCTCCCGGCCGGACCAGGATCACGAGTGCGTTGGCCACGGCCCTGCCGGCGTGCCGGACGCGGCCGGTGAGAAGCAGGGGCCGGCGAAAGTGGATGTCATGGGTTACGGAAGCACGGGGGAAGGTAACCGCTTCGGAAACCGGCTGCCAGCGGACGTGGCTGGCGACCATAACGTAGCGTCCGTCTCCCGGAAGCAGGACAGCGTACCGGCCGTCGTCGTCGGCCCGGCCCCAGTCCACCGGCCGTCCGTCACTGTCGACAACGGTGACGGTCCCCCGGTCCACAGGCCTGCCGTCGGTTGCTGCGATCAGCCGTCCGCTGACCATGATCTCCCGCTTTTCTTCCGCCCTCTGCAGCTGCCGCCCGCCGGGAACGGCGTTTGGATGGGTGGCCTCGTGCCTGCGTGAGGGCGGGATCAGGCAGGCTACGCCGGTGGCAGCCAGGGCGGCGAAGCCGGCCAGCACGAAAATGGTCCGAAAGGCATCCAGGCCGGGAAAGGTGGTCCCGGAGACCGTCACTGTCAGCGAGGCGAGGATTGTTGCCACAACGGCGCTGCAGGTGGAGGTGCCGACGGAGCGCAGCAGGGTGTTGAGGCCGTTCGCCGCCGCCGTGTCCGTCAGCGGAACGTTGCTCATGATGATGGTCGGCATGGCAGCCATGGAGATTGCCGTGCCGGTCGAGACGATCACCGCTCCGACAATAACTTCGGTTACCGAACCGACGAAGAGGAACCGTGCCAGGTAGCCGGCAGCCATCACGGCGCAGCCCGTCGCCAGGGTTACCCTGGCGCCGAACATATTGGTGATCCGGGCGGAAACCGGAGCAGCCGCCACCATCGCCAGCCCTGACGGGATCATGGTTAATCCGGCCGTGAGCACGCTCAGGCCGAAGCCGTAGCCGGTCTCGCCCGACAGCTGCAGCTGCTGCGTGGTGACCAGCATGTTGGCGTACATCGAAAACCCGACCAGGACGGCTCCGATATTGGTCAGCAGCACCGGGCGGCGGGCGGAGGTCCTCAGGTCCACCAGGGGCTGGCCGTTACGCAGCTCTGCGGGGAACCACAGAGCAAAGGCAACGGCCGCGGCGGCAAACAGGCCGAGGACCGGATAACTGGTCCAGCCCCAAACTCCGCCCTTGGTAATGGCCAGCAGCACCGCCGTCATCCCCGCGGACAGCAGCACGGCCCCGGCGTAGTCAAACCGTGCAGGGGCACGGACGTTCGATTCCGGGACAAACACGACGACGGCGGCTATCAACACAATGCCGACAACCCCCACCACCCAGAACGTGGCCTGCCACCCCAGCCGTTCGTAGACCAGCCCTGCAAGGGGAAGGCCCAGGGCGCTGCCGATCCCGAAGCTGGCGCTCATCAACGCAACCGCTCCGGCGATCTTCTGCTGTGGCAGGGCGTCCCGGAGGATGCTGATTCCCACCGGAATCACGGCGCCGGCTGAACCCTGCAGGCCACGGCCAACAAGCGCCCAGGTGAACGTTCCTCCGATCGAGGCGGTGAAGGCGCCGGCAACCATCAGGACCATGGCCACCAGGAGCATCCGGCGTTTCCCGTACATGTCCGCCAGGCGGGAAATAATGGGTGTGGCCACCGCTGCGGAGAGCAGCGTGACGGTCACCAGCCAGGACACGTCATCAGTGGTGACACCGAAAATCCGGGGATATTCCGGAAGCAGCGGAACCACCGACGTCTTTTCGAGCGAGACCACAATCCCGCCGCATCCCAGGGTGGCAACCATCAACCAGTCCGGGAATCTCCTCGTGCTCCCGCGTTCAGCGGGAGAGACAACCATGCCGGTCCCTGGTGCCCGTGGAGCCGAAGGCGGCCCTAGCCCCGCGAGATGGGAACCTTGGTTGACGTCGGTCCCACCTCGGGGACGGGCACGCGGATCTCCAGGACGCCGTCGTTGTAGGTTGCGGTGACGGAGTCCTGGCTTGCACCGGCAGGCAGCGCTATCTCACGGGTGAATGACCCGTAGCGGAACTCGGAACGGTATCCATGCCGTCCCTTGTGCTCCGTTTGTTCCTTCCGCTCCCCCTTGATGTGCAGGACACCGTCGCTGACCGTGACGTCCAGGTCCTGCTCGGGGTTGATGTTGGGCAGTTCTGCCCTGATGACCATGTTGGGTCCGTCCTGGTATTCCTCGACAGGGAAGGCCGGAACCTCCCAGTCCCCTTCGAAGAATTTCCGGACCTGGTCCGGCAGTTCAAAACGCTCGCGTCGTGCAAGGGAAGCCATGGATATCTCCTTGTCTATTGCCCGGTCCGGCGGCTTGGTGGCGGCCGTAGTGGTGGCTCGACCTGGTTGGAGCGGCCGGGGCGCGTGGCGGAACAAACGGTGCCGCAAGGGTACGTCCGCTGCCCCGCGTTCCTCAATGGAAGACCGGTGGAATCCGGGCCGTGGACAGGCTTTCCCGCTGTTTTGGCACCGGTCCCGTCGCTCGGAGCCTCAAGCCTAGTCATGGATTTTGGCGGCGCGTATAGTTTTTCCTGCGCGCAGCCCGATGAGGATTCCGACCGCCGTTCACTACGGCCTGATGCCGGATGGCACACCGCCGATGAGAGGCTTCCAAAATGGCGCAGAATAATTTCGATTCCCTTTCCGTAAACCCCCTTTTCGCCCGGCCGGGCGAGGAAACGGCCGCCCCAAAGTATCGGTTGAATGAGGGCGAAATGCTGCCGGAAACGGCGTACCAGATTGTCCACGACGAAACCATGCTGGATGGCAACGCCCGGCTGAACCTGGCAACCTTTGTCAGCACCTGGATGGACGACCACGCCAACCGGCTCTACAGCGAAACGTTCGACAAGAACATGATCGATAAGGACGAATACCCCCAGACTGCACAGATCGAGCAGAACTGCTGGCAGATTCTGGCCGACGTGTGGCATGCGCCGTCCCCCCGGGAAACCATCGGCACCTCGACCGTCGGTTCCTCCGAAGCCTGCATGCTGGGCGGACTGGCGTTTAAGCGGCTCTGGCAGCACCGGCGCCGCAGCGAGGGAAAACCCACGGACAAGCCGAACCTCGTGATGAGTTCAGCCGTACAGGTGTGCTGGGAGAAGTTCTGCAACTACTTCGACGTCGAGCCGCGGCTGGTGCCCATCAGCGAGGAGCACAAGTGCCTGGACGGCTTCGGGCTGGAAAACTACGTTGACGAAAACACCATCGGCGTCGTTGCCATCATGGGAGTGACCTATACCGGCATGTACGAGCCGGTGAAGGACATCGCCGCCAAGCTCGACGAGATCCAGTCCTCCACCGGCCTGGACATTCCCATCCACGTGGACGGGGCCTCCGGCGCCATGATCGCCCCGTTCATCCAGCAGGACCTGGAATGGGATTTCCGGCTGGAACGGGTGCACTCCATCAGCACCTCCGGGCATAAGTACGGCCTGGTCTATCCGGGTCTCGGCTGGGTGGTCTGGCGGGAACGGCAGTGGCTGCCGGAAGACCTCATCTTCTACGTCAGCTATCTCGGCGGGGACATGCCCACCTTCGCGCTGAACTTCTCCCGTCCCGGCGCGCAGGTTGTCCTCCAGTTCTACTTGTTCCTCCGCCTGGGCCGGGACGGCTATGCCCGGATCCAGCAGGCCTGCCAGGACGTGGCGCTCCACCTTTCCAGTGCGATCGCAGGGATGGGTCCCTTTGAACTGTGGAATGACGGGTCGGACATCCCGGTTTTCGCGTGGCGGCTGAAGGAAGGCCATACGGACAAGTGGAACCTGTATGACCTGGCGGAACGGCTCCGCACGAGGGGCTGGCTGGTGCCTGCCTATCCCCTGCCGGATGACCTCTCGAACCTCACCGTGGAACGGATCGTCGTCCGCAACGGGCTGAGCCTGGACCTGGCCGAAAAACTGCTGGCGGATATCCGCCGGGAAACGGCGTATCTGGAACGGCTGAGCTCCCCGATGCCCCGCGAAACGGAGCAACCCGGCTTCCATCACTAAGGCAGCCCGGGTTCCATCACTAAGAGGAGGTGGGTGGAATGAGCGATTCGAGAGCAGCAAATTCCGGTTCGTCAGGAAATGATCGGTCAAGGGCCACATCAAAGCAAAAGGCACAGATCACCATCGGCGCCCTGGCGGTAATGAATATCGTGGCCGTGGTCAGCCTCCGGGGGCTTCCATCGGAGGCCGAGTACGGGCTGAGTTCCATCTTCTACTACGTCCTTGCAGCCGTTCTGTTCCTGATTCCGGTTTCCATCGTGGCCGCCGAACTGGCTACGGGGTGGCCGGAAACGGGAGGGGTGTTCCGCTGGGTCGGTGAGGCATTCGGCCCACGCTGGGCCTTCCTGGCCATGTTCATGCTCTTCATCGAGGTCACCATCTGGTTCCCCACGGTGCTGACGTTCGGCGCGGTGTCGCTGGCGTATACCGGGGAAAACCAGAATCTGGACGCCCAGCTCGCCGGAAATAAGCTGTTCGTCCTCGCGGTGGTCCTGGTGGTGTACTGGCTGGCCACGTTTATCGCCTTCCGCGGCGCGAAGGCCTTCTCGCGGGTGAGCCAGTGGGGCGGCATCATCGGCACCATCATCCCGGCGGTGATTTTGATCGTGCTCGGTTTTGCCTATTTCTTTGCGGGCAATACCCCGCAGATCCAGATGGGCTGGGGCGAACTGCTTCCTGACTTCGGCAACTTCTCGAACGTGGTGCTTGCCGCCTCGATTTTCCTGTTCTACGCCGGCATGGAAATGAACGCCATCCACGTGAAGGAGGTCAAGAACCCCACCCGCGACTACCCGATTGCCGTGCTGACCGCGGCGGCGGGGACCGTCCTGATCTTTGTGCTGGGAACACTGGCCATCGCGTTCGTGGTGCCCCAGGCCGACATCAACCTCACCCAGAGCCTGTTGACCTCCTACAACGACATGTTCGAATGGGCGGGCATCGGCTGGGCAGGCCCGGTGGTGGCTTTTATGCTGCTGATCGGTGTGCTCGCGGGTGTGGTGACATGGGTGGCAGGTCCGTCCACCGGCATGCTTGCCGTGGCGAAGGCAGGCTATCTGCCCCGCTTCTGGCAGCACACCAACAAGAACGGAATGGGCACCCACATCCTGTTCTTCCAGGCCTTCATGGTCACCGCACTGGGCCTGACCTACGTAGTGCTGCCCTCGGTCCAGGCCGCCTACCAGATCCTGAGCCAGCTGACGGTGATCCTGTACCTCATCATGTACATGCTGATGTTCGCTGCCGCGATCTACCTGCGCTACAGCCAGCCGAACCGGCCGCGGCCCTACCGGGTGCCGGGCGGCGACGTCGGGATGTGGATCATCGGCGGTGTCGGATTCCTCGGTTCGCTGATGGCATTTGCCTTCAGCTTCATTCCGCCCGACCAGATTCAGGTCGGCTCCCCGGCAGTGTATGTCGGCATCCTCGTGGGTGGAGCTGTGGTGATGGTGATCCTGCCGTTCCTTATCTATGCGTTCCGCAAGCCGCATTGGCGGGACCCGGGCAGCGAGTTCGTTCCATTCACCTGGCAGATTGAACATACGCATCCAGGGACGATCACCGAGTCCGGCATTTCCACCGAGCAGCTGACCCGGGAAGCGGAATCCTCCGGTTTCCCGGTGACGTATTCGCACGACGACGGCGGCGGGCCCGCGGAACCTGCAGCGGTCCAGGGCGCCCGCCCGGCGGCCTCTTCGGCCGGCAAACCCGGCAAAGGATCCAGGGGCGGGAGCTCAGCAGTATGAAATTGGATCCTTCGGCAATCGACGCGGCCGTCCAGACGGCGTACGCGGACCACCGGACTGACTCCGGCGGCAGGAACGCGGACTATATCCCGTATCTCGCGTCGGTGAATCCCGACCTGTTCGGTGTATGCGCCATGACGGCGGATGGGCGCCTGTTCGAAGCCGGGGACACGGGTTTCGAGTTCGCCCTGGAGTCCATCTCCAAGGTGTTCTCGATGGCCTGGGCCATGGAAAAGGTGGGGCTGGCGGCCTTCCAGGAAAAGGTGGGTGCGGATCCCACCGGGGAGCCGTTCAACTCCGTCATCTCGGTTGCGCTCCACGGCAACACCCCGGTCTCGCCCCTGGTCAACGCAGGGGCGATGTCCACCGTGTCGCTGATCCCAGGCGACAGTGCCGAGGACAGGTGGGAGGCGATCCTGCAGGTCCAGAGTGCTTTTGCCGGCCGGCAGATCCATCTGAGCGACGAGGTGAACGAATCCGAGCAGTCGACCAATTTCCACAACCGGGCCATTGCCTGGCTGCTGTACTCGGGCGGCACCATGTACTCGGATCCGATGGAAGCCTGTGACGTGTATACCCGGCAGTGTTCCACCCTGGTCACCGCCCGGGACCTGGCCGCGATGGGAGCAACCATCGCGAACCGGGGCGTGAATCCCCTCAGCGGCGACCGGGTGGTCCAGCCCGGACACATCCCCGCGATGCTCGCAGAGATCACGATGGAGGGGATGTACACAGCATCCGGCGACTGGGCCTACCGCGTGGGGCTGCCGGCCAAGAGCGGTGTGGGCGGCGGCATCCTGGCGGTGATGCCTGGAAAACTGGCCATTGCCGGATTTGCGCCACCGCTGGATCCCGTGGGTAACAGCGTCAAGGCGCAGCGGGCCGTGGCTCAGATTGCCGGCATGCTCGGGCTGAGTATCTACAAAGCCAGCGAGTACAGCGACTAGCTAGCCTAGGTCGCGGCCTATCCGGTCTGCGGCGGCCCGCAGCGGCGGGACCACCGTCTCCTGGACACGTTCCGAGCTGTGCAGCTGCAGCGATACATTTGCAGCCGCCACCACGGTGCCGTCGCCGCTGCGGACCGGAACGGCCACGCCCCGCAGGCCGTCCTCCAGCTCATCGGCCACCCGTGACCAGCCCTGCTCGCCGGCGTCGCGCACCGCCGACCGCAGTTCCTCCACGGTACGAACGGTGTGCGCGGTGTAGGGCTGGAGTTCCACCGTGCTGAAATAGGCCTCCTGTTCCGGCTCTGGCAGGGACGCCAGGAGCACCCTGCCCATGGAAGTGGCCCAGGCTGGGAAACGCGTCCCCACGTTCACCGCCACGCGCACCAGCCGGGCAGAGGTGATCCGAGAAACGTAGACGACGTCGGCTCCGTCCAGAATGCACAGCGACGTCGTCTCGCCCAGGTCCGTGGAAAGTTGTTTCAGGTGCGGCTCGGCTGCGTGCGGCAGCGAAAGGTGCGCCAGGAACGACGAGCCGATGTCCAGGGTGCGTGGTGCCAGCCGGAACGTGGTCCCGTCGAAGCCGAGATAGCCGAGGTCCCGGAGCGTGAGGAGAAACCGGCGCGAGGCGGCCCGGCTGATTCCGGCGGCAGCGGCCGCCGAGCTGACCGTATGCTCGGGCACGTTCAGCGTGAATGCGCCCAGCACGGCGAAGGCCTTCTCGACTGATTTGACGTAGTACCCGGCGGCCTCCTCCACTTAGCGCACCTTCGGTTTCGCTTCCCCCCGGGAAGCCAGGTACTGGGAGGCCAGCCGGACGGGTGCATTGGGCGCACCGTAGCCTTCGTAGCCGCCTCGGCGCTCCACGACTTCGAAGAACACGTTACCTACCGTCCCCGTGTAGAAGTGCAGGAATTCGCCGTCGCCGTCGCGGTCATAGAGCAGGTTCAAGTCCTGCAATTCGGCCAGGAAGTCCGGATCGAGACGGAAACGGGCAGCCAGGTCCTCGTAGTAATTGGCCGGCACCGGCAGGAACCTCAGCCCCCGCTCGACGGCCTGGCGGGCCGTGGCGACCAGGTCGGTGGAGGTGAAAGCCACATGCTGGGGGTACTCCGCGCCGCCGGGTTCGGATTCCACAATCAACGGAGCGATGTTCAATGCCAGGCGTACCCCGCCGTCGGCGCTTCGCATCACCTGGCTGCGGACCAGGCCCATGGGGCTGGGGACCTCCTGCGAGGCGATCGGCGTGAGGGACAGGGTGGACTCATAGAAGAGCACCGCCTCGTCGAAGTGCTGCCATGGCTGGGACAGGTTGATGTGGTCGATGGCCGAAATCAGGGGCTGCGCCGCGGGCCCGGAGCTTTCCCCGTGGCCGGCCGGGGCTGCCGGGCCGAACTCATCCGCCCAGGCAGCCGTGCCGTCGGCCGTGGCTTCGCAGAGGAAGATTTCCGTGGAGTCGGGGGCGAACACCGCCTGCAGCACCTGTTCGTCCGCCTGGCTGCGCCGGCTCACCGGACGGGCGCGCAGCTGCACCGCCCGTGAGGCTGCGGCCTGCGGGTCCTGCACATCCAGGCCCAGCGCGGAAATACCCGGCTCCATGCCGCCGGCCTGCTGGCCGTTGATGATGACCCGCGCGGAGCCGGAGGTCCACAGCTGCACGGGTTTGGTCCGGTGCCGTCCGGCGAAGGTGAAGCCGAGCTGATGCAGGAGCGCAGAGACCGTATCCGGGCTTTCGGCTTTCACCTCGGCGAAGTTGAACCCGGTGGGCTCGGCAACGCCGGGGAGCGTGGCCAGGGACATCGGGTAGCGCGTCCCGCCGTCGTGCTCGCCGAGGTACGACGACGTCCGCTCCTCCAGCCAGATCAGGGACCGCATGGCATCCACGGCCGTCCGGTCCTCGGCCGTCTGCCGGAACACGTCGTTGAAGATCTCCAGCGAAACCGGTCCGTCGTAGCCGCTGCGGACCAGGTGGGCCATGAACCGGACCAGGTCGAAAGCACCCTCGCCGGGAAAGACGCGGTAGTGCCGGCTCCAGGACAGGACGTCCAGGGAAAGCTCCGGCGCATCCGCCAGCTGGACGAAGAAGATCTTCTCTGCGGGGATCTTCTCGATCGCTGCGGGATCCCAGCCGCGGGAAAGGATGTGGAAACTGTCCAGGCAGGTACCGATCTGCGGATGGTCAGCCAGGTCCACGATGCGCTGGGCATGCTCGAAGTCGTTGACGTACTTTCCCCAGGCAAGGGCCTCATAGGCAACCTTCACCCCGTAGCCCGCCGCCAGCTCCCCCAGCCGGCGCAGCTGGGCGGCCACCACGGCGTCGTCATCAAGCGTCGCCGTGGCGACGTTGCTGCACAGGAGCATGGTGTCGATGCCCAGCCGGTTCATCAGCTCGAACTTCGCCCGGGCGCGGGCGAGATTGGCCTCCAGCTGGGGATCCTCGACGCCCTCGAAGTCACGGAACGGCTGGTACAGGTCAAGGGTCAGGCCCAGTCCGGCAGCGAGGCTGCGGATCTGCTCCGGGCTGGACGGCGACACCAGAAGATCCGGCTCGAAGATTTCGATGCCGTCAAAACCCGCATCCGCGCAGGCGCGCATCTTCTCTTCGAGCGTGCCGCTCAGGCAGACAGTGGCAATTGAGGTACGCATGGCGCTCCGATCCCGGCCTCAGCGGCCCTGTTCGATCAGTTCGTGGAAGTGCGCAAGCATCCGCGCGGCGTCGGGCCGGATGCCGGTAATCAGTTCAAAGGCGTCGACGGCCTGGCCCACGGCCATGCGTCCGCCGTCGAGCACCGGGCAGCCCAGGGCGCGGGCGCCCCGGATCAGCTCCGTTTCGACCGGTCGGTAGACGACGTCGGCCACCCACTGGGAAGGGCTGAGCAGGTCGAGGTCCACGGCGAGGCCGGGGTGGGAGTGCATTCCGACGGGGGTGGCATGCACCAGCCCGTCAGCGTCCGGAAGGGCTGCGGGCAGGTCCGCGGGCGTACCGGCGGTGATTACCTGTTCCGGGAAAATTGCAGACAGGGCAGCAGCGCGTTCGGCTGCGCGCAGCGGGTCCAGGTCCAGCAGCGTCAGCTTTGCCGTACCCGCCTTGAGCAGGGCATACGCCACGGCAGCACCCGCGCCGCCCACGCCCAGCTGCACCACCGAGCCCAGCGCGGCGTCCGGAAGCCCGCCGGCCAGTGCGCCGCCGAAGCCGGAAAAATCGGTGTTGTGTCCGATGAACCTGCCGTCCCGGATCAGGACCGTATTGACCGCCCCCAGCCGGGCGGCGTCGTCTGACACCTCGTCCAGTTCGGACAGGACCAATTGCTTGCAGGGATGGGTAACGTTGAAGGCGTTGAAGCCCAGGTCCCGTCCCCAGCGCAGCAGCGCTCCAACATCGGAGCCCGGGCGGCCCAGCAGTGTAAGGTCGATCGGCCGGTAGATGTACCGCAGTCCCTGGTGGTCGGCTTCCCGCTCATGCATAGGAGGGGTGAGAGACGCCGTGATTCCTTCCCCGATCAATCCAACAATGAACGATTCCTCGGTGCCACTCATGGGGCGGTTCCTTCCGGTGCTTGCAGGGTGCGGGACCGGATCTTCGAACACTGCTGCGGACTTGCGTCACAGCTTGCCGGACCTTTTGCTGTGGGCTACATTACTTCAAGTGTACGGACAATGCACACGCGTTCGTATTCCGCACACAGCCTGGCCGGCGTGCAGCAGAACCCCCACCTCCACGCCGGGTCCAGCACAAACCGCCGCCCCGGAATAACCCCGTGGACCGGCTCCACAGCCCAGACAGACCCCCCACCCGCAACGCCCACGTCAGGAGAGATGCAATGGACGCATCCGCCACCGCTGGACCAGCAACGGGCAAGACCCCGCGCAAGGCCGCCACTGCCAGCTTCATGGGCAGTGCCGTCGAGTACTACGACTTCTTCATTTTCGGTTCGGCCGCCGCGCTGATTTTCCCCCGCGTGTTTTTCCCGGATGCCGACACCCAGGCCAGCGTTATGTCGCTCGCCACCTTCGGGTTCGCCTACATTGCCCGGCCCGTTGGCGCCGTCATCCTCGGACATTTCGGTGACCGGGTGGGCCGCCAGAAGGTCCTCATGTTCACCCTCCTGCTGATGGGCGGGTCCACCTTCCTGATCGGCTGCCTGCCGGACTTCAACACGATCGGCTGGTGGGCCCCGGTCCTGCTGGTCTTCTGCCGCCTGATGCAGGGACTCTCCGCCGCCGGCGAGCAGGCCGGTGCCAGTTCCATGACCCTGGAACACGCACCGGACAACCGCCGCTCGTTCTTCACCTCCTGGACACTGACCGGCACGCAGGGCGGGCAGATCCTTGCCGCCCTGGTCTTCATTCCCGTTGTGGCCCTGCCGGACGATATCAAGTACGGCATCGGCTGGCGCATCCCGTTCTGGCTCAGTGCCGTGGTTGTCATCGTCACGTACTTCATCCGCCGTTCGCTGCATGAAACCCCCACCTTTACGGAGGCGAAGGAACGCAACGAAATCGCCAAGCTGCCGGTGGGTGTCCTGCTCAAGGACCACTGGCGCGACGTGCTGCGCGTCATCTGCTGCGCCTTCATCGCGGCCGTCTCCACCGTGTACGGAACCCTCGCCATCAAGTACGGCACCGAGGTGGGCAACGTGGACGCCAACATTACGCTCTGGCTCGTGGTCGCCGGCAACGTCTTTGCACTGTTCACGCAGCCCCTGTTCGGCCGGCTGGCCGACCGGATCGGACGCCGTCCGGTCTTCATCTACGGTGCGGTTTCAAGCGCGGTGATCATGCCGTTCTACCTGCTGTCCATGGAATCCGGTAACACGCTGCTGCAGTTCGCCCTCTCCGTGGCCGTCTTCTCCTGCGGCTACGCGGCGGCGAACGCCGTCTGGCCGTCCTTCTACGGAGAGATGTTCAGCGCCAAGGTCCGCTTCTCCGGCCTGGCCATCGGCACGCAGCTGGGCTTCCTGATGGCCGGTTTTGCGCCGTCCATTGTTGCCGCAATCGGCGGGCTGGAACCCGGGGGCTGGGTGGTGACCAGCATGTTCACCGGTGCCATCTGCGCCATCGCCGCGATTTCCGCCCTCACCGCCAAGGAAACCGCGCACACTCCGACGGCGGAACTGGGCCTTGGCCTGGCCAAGACCGTCGCTCCCGTACGGCCGGCGCAGGCCTAGCAGTGTAGGCACCGGCAGTACGCGTCATCTCCGGGTCCGGGGCGGGAACTTTCCCGCCCCGGACCTGTCTCCGCTTCACATGCCACGCAGGCGGGCCCGGCGCGATGTCCAGGCAATGTATCCGCCCAAGGCGCCGGTTGACGCCAGCCCGGCACTCATCAACGGGGCCTGCCACGATTTCCAGCGGGAGGAATCGCCCAGGGTCAGCTCCCCCACTCCCCGGATAAACGCCGACGCGAAGATGGCCGCCACCAGCCGGTTTCCCACCCGCTCAAACCGTTGAACCAGCGGCAACAGCTCCTCGGCCCGGATATGGACCTCCACACCCTCGAAATCCAGGGTGTTGATCAGCCGGCGCACCTGCTCCGGCAGCTCCGCACCCAGCTCCAGGACCTCCGTACCG
This sequence comes from Arthrobacter sp. zg-Y877, assembly GCF_030373105.1. NCBI lineage: Bacteria > Bacillati > Actinomycetota > Actinomycetes > Micrococcales > Micrococcaceae > Arthrobacter > Arthrobacter sp. zg-Y877. Next base: position 388,223 of record NZ_JAUCPU010000001.1, on the reverse strand, counting down.
GCCCGGCCGATTCTGCGGGCATATTTCACCGGATTGAGCTGCTGCAACGCCATCCGCCGTGCGTACGGGCCCAGTGTCGGTCCCAGCCGAAAGTTGGGATCCAATACCTCGCCCATGCCTTCGGTCATGATCAGCATCCTCAGCAGCAGCGCCATCTCCCGCGGAAGCTGGATGTGGTGCGTGCGCAGGATGCCCAGTCCAGTGCTGATGATGGTTCCCACCGGCGCGGTGCCCAGGTCCTTGCCCGAATACAGCCGGATCAGCGGCCCCAGGTCCATCCTGAGCTTCACCCGGTCCACCCTCCGCCCGGAAGCGTTCATCCGCACCAGCGCATTGGTGATCCGCTCCGGGTCCTTCCGGACAATGCCAATGAACAGCGCCGAGAGCTGGCTGCGCAGTTTCTCGTCAACCTCCCCCACCATGCCGAAGTCGATCAGCCCCACACGCCCGCCGGGCTCCACGAACAGGTTCCCGGGGTGCGGATCGGCATGGAAAAACCCGTCATCGAAAACCATCTTCATTTCAACGCGCGCCGCGGCCACCGCGAGTGCCGGGCGGTCGATCCCGGCGGCGTCGAGCGCGGGGATATCGGTGACCTTCATTCCCCCCAGCCGGTCCATCGTCAGGACACGGGACGTGGTGTAGTCCCAGTACACGCCGGGGATGGTAATCGCCGCGTCGTCTTCGAAGTTGGCCTGGAAGCGGTCCGCGTTGCGTCCTTCCTGGAGGTAGTCCAGCTCGGAGCGCAGGGTGGCGGCGAATTCATCCATCAGTCCGGTGAGGTCGTAGTCCCGGGCGGCTTCCCAGCGTTTAGCGGCCGCGTTGGCAAGGTTCTGCAGGATTTCCAGGTCCTGGTCCACTTGGGCGGCGATGCCGGGCCGGCGTACCTTGACCACCACCTCGGTGCCGCCTTTCAGGGTGGCGGCGTAGACCTGCCCGATCGAAGCACTCGCCATCACGGTCGTGTCGAAGGACCGGAAAACTTCCAGCGGGTCTCCGCCCAGTTCCTGCCGCAGCTCGTCCGAGATCTGCGCCCAGGGCACCGCCTCGGCGTCGTCCTGCAGCTTCGCCAGTTCCCGCTGGTAGTCGGGAGGAAGCAGGTCCGGGCGGGTGGATAGCAGCTGGCCAATCTTCACGTAGGTGGGGCCAAGCTCTTCAAGGGCAGTGCGCAGATACTGGGGCCGGGTACGGGGACGCCCGGCAGGCTCCGGACCCTGCTGGCGGCGGAACGGCAGCCTGCCCTCAAGGCCGAGGGCGGACACCAGGAAGCCCAAGCCGTTGCGGTAGAGGATTTCGGCGATCTGCCGGTAACGGTCCAGCTGGCTGATCATTCGTCTGCTCCGTCCACGGGGGGCCCGGCTTCTGCGCTGCGCTTCGTTACCGAAACACTAGCGGCAGGGCGTGTTCCGCGGACAGGGCCGGGCACTGGGGGACGGCACCGGGCGGCGGCACTGGGGGACGTCACGGGGGGACGTCACTGGGGCACGACACAGGCAGCGGTTCAAGCACCGGTGCTCTTCCGGGAGGTGCAGCCGGACCCCTAGACTCCGCCACATGCCAACGTCCATGCCTCACCAGCCGCCCGGTTCCGTGCAGCGGGAGCGGGTATCCGCTATCCCGCCGGCCGATAGACCCGCCCTGCTCTCCGGGGCGTCCTTCTGGACCACGGCCGCTGCCCCGGCAGCGGGGCTGCGATCCCTGGTCCTCGCGGACGGGCCGCACGGGATCCGGCGGCCCCGCAGCGACACCGAACCGGGAATCGGCGACGCCCTGCCGGCCACCTGCTTCCCGGCGGAATGCCTGACGGCCTGTTCCTGGGACCCGGAACTCCTGGCCCGCCTCGGCACGGCGACCGCGAAGGAAGCCGCCGCCGCGCACGTCGACGTCGTCCTGGGACCCGGGCTGAACATCAAGCGCACTCCCCTGTGCGGACGCAATTTCGAATACTTCTCGGAAGACCCGTTGCTGGCCGGCACGTTGGGGGCGGCCTGGGTCCGCGCCCTCCAGGCCGAAGGCGTAGCGGCCTGCCCCAAGCACTTCGCGGCGAACAACCAGGAAGCGGACCGGATGCGCATCGATGTGTCCGTGGATGAACGCACCCTGCACGAGATTTACCTGCCGGCCTTCGAAACAGTGGTCCGCACCGCGCATCCATGGACCCTGATGGCTGCCTACAACAAGGTCAACGGTATCCACGCCGCCGAAAATGCCTGGCTCCTGGAGACCGTGCTGCGCAGTGACTGGGGGTTCGACGGCCTGGTCGTGTCCGACTGGGGTGCCGTCACCGATCGAGCGGCCGCGCTCGACGCCGGACTGGACCTGGAAATGCCCGCAAGTTCCGGCCTGGGGCCGGCCGAACTAAAGGCGGGCCTCGAGGCAGGCACCGTCAACGGGGAGATGATTGATGCTTCCCTTGCGAGGCTGCTGCAGCTGGCTGACCGCACCTCTCCTCCCCGTGCCGGAACAGTGAACGCGGCGGAGCACCATGAACTGGCGCGCGGGGCCGCTGCGGAGTCCATGGTGCTGCTGAAGAACGACGGCGGAATCCTTCCGTTCTCCCCAGGGCTCCGTTTGGCCGTGGTGGGCGAACTTGCCCGCACTCCCCGGTATCAGGGCTCCGGCTCGTCCCAGGTCACACCCACCCGGGTCAGCGTGCCGCTCGATGCCCTCGCGGAGCGGACCGCCGCGGCCGTCTTCGCCGCCGCGTACCGGCTGGACGGCACACCCGATCCGCAGCTCGTGGCCGAAGCGGAAACCGCAGCCTCGACCGCAGACGCGGTGGTGTTCTTCCTTGGCCTGACCGAAGCTGAGGAGTCCGAAGGCTTCGACCGCCCGGATCTGTCCCTGCCGGCCAACCAGCTGGCGGCGCTTCGGGCGGTAACGGCAGCGAACCCCTGGACCGTTGTGGTCCTGTTCAACGGAGGCGCAGTCGAGACCGGCTGGGCCTCGCAGGTTCCAGCCGTACTGGAAGCCTGGCTGCCGGGACAGGCCGGCGGCCAAGCCCTCGCGGACGTCCTGCTGGGCGGGGTGAACCCGTCCGGCAAGCTCGCCGAGACCTTTCCGCAGCGGATTGAAGACACACCGGCGTTCGGAAACTACCCCGGCGAGGCCGGCACTGTCCGCTACGGGGAAGGCGTGCTGGTGGGCTACCGGTGGTACGACGCGCGGGCCATCGAACCGGCCTTCCCCTTCGGCCACGGACTGTCCTACACCACCTTCGAGTACAGCAACCTGGACCTGCACGTAGCGGACACCGGGACGGGGCCAGCCCTGTCCGTAGCCGCGACCCTGACGAACACCGGCACCCGGGCCGGAGCCGAAGTCCTGCAGGTGTACTCGGGCGGACCGGACGGACCCGCAGTCCGGCCACCGCGCGAGCTGCGGGGATTCCGCAAGGTGTTCCTGGAGCCCGGAGCGTCGGCCACAGTGTCCCTGGCCGTGCCGCTGGCGGCGCTGGCGAGGTTCGACCCGGCAGCGCACCGCTGGATGAGCGACGCCGGAACCTGCCGGATCGACGTCGGCTCCTCCTCACGGGACATCCGGCTGAGCGGAACCGTCGAGCTGCCCGGAACCGGCACTGCTACCACGGCTCCGCTGACCCTGGATTCCACCGTGACAGAATGGCTTGCGCATCCCCTGGGCAGGGAACTCCTGGGTGGGCTGGCCGGCGGCGGCACGGAGGGCGGCACGGAAGAAACATCCGGGGCGGGCGGCCTGGCCGCAGCGCTGGCGCTGATGGGAAGCCTGCCCCTGCGGCGGCTGGCACGGTTTCCCGGCAGCCCGCTGACCCCGGACCGGCTGAACGCCGTGGAACAGGCTCTGCGGACCGCCGGACCGGCCCCGGGAGGAGAAGCGCCGGGCTAGGCGGAGAGCAGGGAGCGGTAGAGCTCTTCGTGGGCCGCGGCTACCTGCCTGCGCTCGGCGGTCCGCTCCTCCCGGCTCATTCCCGGCCAGTGCCGGGAAGCATGCACCTGCTTGAGCGCAGTGGCCAGGGACTGGGCGTCCAGTCCGTCCTCGTCGTGGATGAATTCGGTGACTGCGGCGCGCTGCTGGGCGTAAAAGCCGCAGGATGGAGCCAGCACGTTAGTGCCGAGGTCGGTGCATGCCTCCAGCCAGCCCGAGTGGGTGCCGAAGCGGTACGGCAGGACGGAGACGTCCAGGCTGGAGAGGTAGTCCCACAGCTGCGGTTCATCGAAGTAGTCCCGGACCTCCAGCTCCAGCCGTCCGGCCGCCGCCGCGTCCGTCAGCCAGCGGTGCAGCTCCGGACGGTATTTGTCCCCGCCCGGGGTAAGGATGTCCGGGTGCCCGTTGACCTGCAGCACGGCCCCGGGAAGCTGCTCCACGGCGTCAAGCAGGTCCGGCAGGACCGCTCCGTCCATCATGTTCGGGCGCAGGCTCTTCAGGTGGATCCCCACGCGGAACTCTTCACGGGGACCCGCTGCAAGCCGCAGGGACTGGCGCCGTTCCAGCTCGTCAAGCGGGACGACGTGGGGGTGCGGCAGCACCTGCGGCCGGCGGCCGCACCGGCGCGAGACGGCATCGGCGGCACCGGGGGTGAGGGTAATGAGTCCATCCGCTGCTGGAATGAGGACATCCAGCTGCGCGTCGTGTGCTTCCGGAGTGAGGTGGTGCGGGTTGCGCAGATCGTGCACCGTGTAGACCAGCGGCTTTCCCTGGGCCTTCAACTCCGCCGTGACGGCCCGCAGGTCCTCCGGCGAAATGGCGTCGAAGCCGAAATGGATATGCATCAGGTCGAAACTGTCCGCGTTCTCCCGGATCCAGCCGGCATCCAGCATGACCGGGGGCCACCATTTTGCCTCCGTGGACTGGCCGGGGTTGCGGGGGTCGGGGTCGGCGAGCCGCGCCACGGTCTGCGGTTCACCGGGGACGGCCCCTGTGTGCCGGATGTAGACCTGGCTGTGCGGCACGGAGGCCACCCTGATAATTGAAGCCTCCGCCGTACCCACGCATCCTCCTGATCAACCCGAAAACTGTCTTCAGTATACTTAGTATTTTGGTGCCTCCGCGAAGGGCACCTCAGGCGGAAGGGAACAATGCAGCCGCAGCACACCGGCTCCGATCCGGCATTCTCGGTACTCATCATCAGTTCGGGCCGGGATATCCACCTGGCCAATGCGGTCCGTGGAATCTGCCGCTCCACCCGCCTGCCGGCTGAAATCGTGGTCTGCTACATGGACCAGCCCGCGGCCGTTCCTCCTGCCAGCGACGTGCCGCTGCGGGTGGTCCATGTGTCCGGCGGCGCCGGCGCACCGCTCCCCCTGGGCGCCGCCCGCAATGCAGCTGCCGCCGCCGCCCGGTCCGGCACACTGGTCTTCCTGGACGTGGACTGCATTCCCGCCGCGGACATGTTCGACCGGCTACTGGCCGATCTGGACCGGACCGGCGGACTGGTGATGGCCGCACCCCGGTACCTCACGGCCGACGCCGGTGTGCGGGATTGGGCGTCCGGCGGCGGCGACAGCGTCCTGTACCGGGATTCGGTACCGCACCACGCCCGTGCCTCCCTGGCACCGGCGCCGGGGGAAGCGGCAATCGCCTCGCAGGAGTATGCATTGTTCTGGTCGCTGGGCTTTGCCGTCCACCGGGATACGTACGGGCGGATCGGCGGCTTCGACGAATCCTTTGCCGGCTACGGGGGCGAGGACACGGACTTCGCCTTTACCGCCCGGCGCAAAGCCGTTCCGCTGGCATTCTCCGCAGCAACCATGTTCCACCAGCACCACGGCGTGCACCGGCCGCCGCTGCATCATCTGGAATCCATCGTGGTCAACGCGGTGGCGTTCCGGCGTAAATGGGGCGGCTGGCCGATGACCGGCTGGCTTGAGGCCTTTGCCAGCGCGGGCTACGTGGACTGGGACCGGGACGGCGAATACCTGCACCTGCTCCGCGTGCCCGGACCAGCGGAGCTGGCTGCCGCCCGGGTCAACGAGCCGTACTGAAATCCGCGCTGCCGGGAGACGCCTGCATCGGCGCTTCACCGCCCGGCACCGCCCCGCCCGACACCGTAGAGTCCACGGCGGCCAGGAAGCGGTCCCGGAACCGGTCCGGGGAAACCAGCAGGGTCCGTGCCAGCAGTTCCGGATCCGTACTGCGCAGGTCCTCCAGCGTTGCCTCCCAGTTCTCCACGGCGGTAAGGTCCTCCGCGGAGGCAGCACCCGCCGCCGCCAGTGATTCGGCGAAGACAGCCTGTTCCCGGAACGGACGCGGTTCAGGGATCAGCAGCACCGGTCGCCGGGCGGCCGCCGCGGCGGCGACGGCGTTATGCCCGGCGGACGTAATCACCACGTCCGCGGCGGCCAGCCGTGGACCCGGGTCCGCCACGACCCCCATCAGCTCGACGTTCGCGGGTAGCCGCTGGGGTACCCCCGCGGTGTGGCCCATCACTTCCCACTGCCATCCGGGGGTGCTGCGGGCCGCCTCGAGGACGTCCCCCAGCTCCACCCCGGTGCCGCCGAGTGAGGTCTGCACCGCCACGGTCCGCGCGCGGACCGGGAAGCTGCCCGCCGCCGGAGCAGTGTCCGGCGCCAGCATGCCAAGGTAGGAACTCTTGGCGCCGTAGGCCTGCAGGTGCGCCGGGTCTTCGATCGACTCGGGGAAATAGGCGAGCAACCCGTGAACGGAATCGTAGGCCAGCCGGTGCGGCAGGTCGGTCCGGTCCCCGTGCATCCTGCGGTGGATCACGGGGTAGCCGGCCAGCCGGGCAAAAACGGCTGTCTCCACCGACACGTCCACCACCACCACGTCCGGGGCGAACTCTTCCCAGAGCCGGTGCAGCTGCGCAAACCGTGCCTGCAGGGCTGGGCCAGGCGGCGCGTAGTGCAGGAACTCCCCGGGTCCCGCGGGATACGGGCCACGCGGGCCGACGTCGGGCGGCAGCGCAGCGAACCGCGCCCCGCCGGGGAGCCGGGGAACGCCCCCGGGTGGAACGGTGCCCGTGACGAGCAGGTCCACTGCGCCCAGGCGGGCGATGTTGGCTGCATGGCGCAGATGGCCGGTGCCATGGTGGTGGGCGTAGTAGGCGACGCGGGGCAAGCGGGAGGCGGGCACTGGCGGATCCCTACGGTATGAGGGCGGCGTCGGGCATGGGTGGCTGCGACGGCAGGCCATCCGGGTCCAGCAGGGAACGGATCTGGTCCTCGTAGGCACCAACCATGGCGGCGGCGCTGAAGCGGGCCGCGGATCTGCGCACGCCGTCCCGGTCAAGGCGCCGCGCCTCGGTGATGGCCGCAGCCAGGGCGTCCGGGCCAAGGCCCTCGGCCAGCCGGCCGCCGTCGGCGTCGATGATCTCCGGCATGGCCCCCAATGGCAGGGCAGCGACCGGGGTGCCGCATGCCATCGCCTCCAGGGCGGTGAGTCCGAACGGCTCGGACCAGACCGGCGAGGCAATGAAAACCTCGCCGGAGCCCAGGAAGCCGGCAAGGTTCCGGTGGTCAAGGTGGCCAACGTGATGGACTCCCCGGCCCAGGTGCGGGGCGACGCTGCGCTCAAAGTACTTTTCATCGCTGACCGGACCGGCGAAGTGCAGTTCCATGCCGGCCATCCGCGCGGCGTCGATGGCGATGTGCAGGCCCTTCTCGGGGGTAACGCGCCCGGCCCAGACTGCGGTGCCCGGGCGCCGGGGCGTCCCGGCGGGCCAGTCGGCCAGACGGATGCCGTTGTGGATGACCTGGAGGTTCGGCAGATGCGCGGACCAGCCGGTTGCGTTGCGCGCTGAGACGCTGACGAAGCGGTGCAGGGGTGAAAGCGGCGCACGCCCGTCCTCGACGGCGTCGATAATCCAGGGCAGCGGCGGGGTGTGGAGGATGGTCAGCAGAGGAAGGTCCGCCAGCTCGAGATAGGGCAGCAGGCTTAACGAATTGTTCACCACGATGTCGAAGTCCCCCGTCCGCACAGCGGCGACGGCCCTGCCGAGAGCGTCGTCCAGCGTCTGCTGCTGGCGGCGCATCTGTTCCGGGGCCAGCCCGCGCTGGAATTCGAAGGACCGCCCGAGAACATCCACTACCCGGCCGCGGGACTCGGAGCCTGCCTTGCCGAAAAGCGTCACGTCGTGGCCGCGCGAGGCGAACTCATCCGCCATCAACGACGTATGCATTTCGAGCCCGCCCAGGAACGGGCTGGAAATCGGATGGTGGAGATGGGCCAGGATTGCTATGCGCAGTGGCTCCCCCTCCGCCGCGTGCCCCTGCGGCAGGGGGAAGTTCTGACTCATAAGAATAAGTATGCCTTGAATCCCTCCCCCGGACCGGAAAAGGTCCCGGGGGGACGGGCATGCGCTGCGGCCGGATCAGCCCGCGAAAGGCTCGGCGCCGAAAGGCACCGGGGGGATGTGGTGGGAAGGCAGCCGGTCCCGGTCGTAGCTGATGCTGGTGTAGCCGTGCGGAACGGGTTTGCCGTTCTCATCCAGGTTGACGAACACGATCTTGTCGATTGTCAGGATGCTGCGGCGGGTGATCATGTTGCGTACCTCGGCCTGCATGGTGAGGGAGGTCCGGCCGAACTTGGTGGCGGTGAGCCCCATTTCAATCAGGTCGCCCTGCACCGCGGAACTGACGAAGTTGATCTCCGACATGAATTTGGTGACCACCCGTCCGTTACCCATCTGCAGGATGGCGTACACGGTGGCTTCTTCGTCGATCCAGCGCAGCAGGCTGCCGCCGAACAGGGTTCCGTTGGCGTTCAGGTCTTCCGGCCGGACCCATTTGCGGGTATGGAAATTGATGTTCTCAAGGGGCATATCTTCAGCTTATCCACAGCCTTTCGGGCAATCCGTCCGTTCTGCGGATGCCTTGCTCACAGACCCCTGTTAGGTCCCTGACCCTGGCGTGATGCCGCTCCCTCCGGGCCTGGGCTCAGTCGGGTGCCTCATTGACGGTGTCGCCGAGGGCTGTGACATCGCCGTCCGCCGGGACCTGCAGTGCCTCGATGGTCCTGGATTCCACCAGGTCCGCGATCAGCGCGGCCGGGCCGCCTACCAGCGTCGTATCCAGGTCGATTTCCGTCGCGAGGAACCAGGCCGCGTCGGCCGGCCACAGCAGGTTCGGACTCTGGAGCGGATCCCAGCCGTTCCGCTCCTGCCACCCCCTGCCGGCGAAGATGGAGAGGTCCGCCTGGAACAACAGGTAGCCGCGCAGGGGCAGCTGGAGCCGGGCAGCGGTGCCGCCGGCGTCGATGAAGGCGGCCTGCACACTGCCCGAGACCCACCCGTAGCCGTCCCACAGTCCCGCGGTGCACGTCTCCGGCGCCGCTGTGTGTGCGCCGAGGATACGGACCACCTCGGCCAGGGTCCCGGAAGGCATTGACCCCACCAGCGGGTCCTCATACTGCCACCCCGGCTCGTTCGAAACCGGATTGCGGTAACCGGCCAGGATGGACGCCCATTGCATCAGCGGGTGTGGAACCGCTCCGCGGACCTCGGCGAGTTCCTGCCAGCGCATGGTGCGGGAATCGACCGTCGCGGGACCGTCCTGCTGCCAGCCCATCAGCTGCGCGTGGATCGGATGGAAGATGCGCGCATATGCCTCGAACCCCTCCGGCACCGTGCCCGAGACGGTTCCCGCCTGGGCCAGCCGTCCGGCAATCCAGAGACCTGACTGCGGGTCGGCAAGCGGCCCCTCCAACCTCGTCATCCGGCCAGTATGCCCTACCCGGCTTCGCTGCGGGGGTGCCCGCGGTTAGCCGGAACCCCCGTCCAGTCGCCGGCCTGCAGGTCCCGGGCATCCACCGGCCCCTGGTCCAGCCGGAACGGCGGGTATTCGTCCCGCATCAGCGCCGTATACGCCAGCACCCGGTAGGCCCAGCGCCTCAGGCCCATGATGAAGTCGAAGAGCGGACGCGGGTAGCGCCCGGTGAACAGCAGCACCGCGGCGGCCACGAGGACCAAAAGGCCGATCAGGGAAATGCCCGCCGTCCATCCCCCGACGGACTGCGGGCCCTCCGTCCAGTCGGTCCAGCCGGTCCCGTACACCGGGTCATCCCACCCGCCGCCGACACTCCGCTCCCAGCCGCCGAACGGTCCCGCCTGCCGCACGACGACGTAGCCGCCGCCGGTGAAGGCGCCCACGATCAGCGCGTGCGGGATGACCAGCAGCCACCACTTCACCAGCACCAGCCCGCGGGAGAGCCGTTCGGGGTATGCGACGTCGAAGTCCGCCGGATAGTCCGTGCGCTCCAAGGTGAACGGCGGATAGCGGTCCGTACCGAGCACCTGGGTGGCATAAAACCCCACCCGCCAGCTCCAGCGGATCACCCCCACATTGAAGTCGAACAGTGCCCGCGGGTAACGGGCGGTGAACAGGACCGCGAAGCCGGCTATGACCGTCGCCACGCAGAACGCGGTCCACAGAAAAACGAGCAGGAAGTAATGCGGTACCGCCAGCAGCCACTTCACCAGCCACAACCAGCGGGACAGCCCGGGGTCCAGCTCGCCGTAGAGCTTCGCCGGATAGGGCACGGGAACCGAGGCCGGGGCGGGAGCTGGACGAGGAGGCTTCGCGTAACCATAGGGGCCGTGCCCGCCCTCGGGCCCGGCATAACCGCCGGCCGGTCCGCCCGGCTGGTTCCGTCCGGTGAGGATGCCCGCGAGGATCAGTGCGGTTCCGCCAAGCACCAGGACTGCCGCGGCAATCAGCAGCGACCAGGCGAACGGCCCTACGAGGTCCGACCGGACGCCTGCCTGCAGCTCGGCCGTGACCTGCGGCGCGGCGTCGGCGTTCATCACGACGACGGTCCACTCGCCCTGCTGCAGGGGCCACTCAATCTCCCGGGTCCCGGTTCCGGCGGAGGATGCCGCCCAGAAGTCCTGCTCGCCCGGAGGCGCCGGTGTGGCTGTCCCGGGCAGCTCCCGGTAGTCCGCGGCAAACGGGTCGAACCTCACGTCCTCGAGCTCCGTATGGGCCACTCCGGCGAGATACCGTTCGACGTCGGCCTCCGGCGCGATCCCGAGGAACAACTCTCCATTGGGGTTGGTTCCGCGCAGCTGCACCGAGGCCACGTTGTCCTCCGCGGTGACGCCGGGGCTGACCTCGATGCTTTCGCTGGTCAGTGCGTAGGAGCCGACGCTGTAGGTCTCTTCCGGAACCGAGAGGTAGCCTCCGCGCTGGGCGGCCGCGAGGAGACCGAGAGCGGCTGCACCTGCGGCGGCACAGAGCCCGGCAAGGACCAGCAGGGACCCGATGACGATCAGGATAATTCTGCCTGGCTTCATGGCAGTGCCCTCCGCTCGTGGACCCCCTTGGATAACGCTAGAAGTTGATCATGTGGCCGGTCAGTCCATGGAAGGCTTCCTGCAGCGCCTCACTCAGCGTGGGGTGGGTATGCACGTTGCGTGCCAGCTCGTGGGCAGTCAGGTCCCATTTCTGCGCCAGCGTCAGTTCAGGCAGCAGCTCGGAGACGTCCGGTCCAATGAGATGACCGCCCAGCAGCTCCAGATGCTCCTTGTCAGCTACGAGCTTCACGAAGCCCACCGGTTCGCCCAGGCCGTGCGCCTTGCCGTTGGCAGTGAACGGGAAGGTACTGACCACCACGTCGTGCCCTTCGTCGCGGGCCTGCTGTTCGGTGAGGCCGAAGCTTGCCACCTGAGGCTGGCAGAAGGTGGCCCGCGGCATCATGCGGTAGTCACCCAGCGGCATGGTTTCCGCCTTGCCGATGGTTTCAGCCGCCACCACCCCCATGGCTTCAGCAACGTGGGCGAGCTGCAGCTTGGCAGTAATGTCGCCGATGGCGTAAATGTGCGGGACATTGGTGCGCATGTAGTCGTCAATGCCGATGGCACCGCGTTCGGTCAGCTGCACCCCGGTCTTCTCCAGGCCGTAGCCCTCGGTGCGCGGGGCAAAGCCGATGGACATCATCACCCGGTCGGCCTCGATGCTGCCCTGCCGGCCGTCCTTGTCCGTGTAGGTCACGGTGACGGAAGACCCGTTGTCCTTGACCGTTTCCACCTTTGTGGAGGTGAGGATAGGAATACCGAGCTTCTTGTACTGCTTGGTGATTTCCTTCGAGACGTCCGCGTCCTCGTTCGGCAGTGCCCGGTCCAGGAACTCGATGATGGTCACGTCCACACCGTAGCTGCGGTGCACGTAGCCGAACTCCATGCCGATGGCACCGGCACCGACAATCACGATCTTCTTCGGCAGGTCCCGGTCCATGATCTGGGCCTCATACGTCACCACGTTCCGGCTCAGCTCGACGCCGGGCAGGAGGCGTACATAGGTACCGGTGGCGATGATCGCGTTGTCGAAGGTGAGGGTCTCGCTGCCGCCCCTGGACAGGTCCACCTCGAGCGTGTGGTCGTCGGCGAAGACGCCGTGGCCGTCGTATTCGGTGATCTTGTTTTTCTTCATCAGGAAGTGGACGCCCTTGACCCGGCCGTCAGCCACCTGGCGGCTGCGGTCAAAGGCAGCCCCGAAATCGAAGCTGACCTCGCCGGTCATTCCGAACGTCTTTGCCTGGTTGGTGAAAATCTGGGCCAGCTCCGCATTGCGCAGCAGTGCTTTGGAGGGAATGCAGCCCACGTTGAGGCAGACCCCGCCCCAGTACTTCTCCTCCACTATTGCCGTCTTCAAACCCAGCTGGGCCGCGCGGATGGCTGCCACGTATCCGCCCGGTCCGGCTCCGAGGACCACGACGTCGTAATGTTCGCTCATGCTGTCCAACTCTCCTTGCCTGGGGGTGCGGGAAAATCAAAAGCCGGCTTAAGGCTCTCACGCAGCTGCCGCTGGCGGCACCCGTGCCGGGAAGGATCAGATGTAGCCCCGGTAGCCGGACCAGGCAAGCCTGCGTTCCGGGAACGGATCGGAAACGATCCGGTCCAGTTTGTCGAAGATGCGGGTATGCCGGTGGAGTCCGTCGTATGCCGGCCAGTCGCTCCCGGGGTGGGAATGCCAGGCAAGGCTCAGCAGCGACCCCTGGTACCGGCGGGACAGTGCCTTGATTTCACCGGCACCGCCCAGCAGGGTCAGGGCCCGGGCAGTCCGGGTTCCGGTATCCCCGAACATCACGGGCACGTCGAAGGAGTGGGTGGCACCGAACCCCAGGAGGTTCATCATCGGCGTCGCATAGTCGTAGCGGTACATCCAGGTGGGAGCGACCAGCGAGTGTCCTTCGGCAACCATCTGGCTCGGATACCAGAACACCAGGTCGCCGCTGATGTCCACGGACCGTTGCCGGGACGGATATCCCGGATACGCGGCCACCACGCGGTCCCTGGCCTGCGGGTCGGTACCGGCGAACATCTTTTCGATCCGGACAACGGAGGACGGCAGGATATTGGAGATCTTCGCGAAGAGGGCACCCTCCCGGGCCATGGTGCCCAGCACCAGGGGAACCGGGTTGGACTCCCCGGCAAGGAAGGCATCGACGGGATGCCGAGGCAGGAAACCGCCGTCGATCACCGGCGAGACACTGAGTGATCCGGGCTGTTTAACGGGACCGATCTTCGTGGTCAGTTTCCGGGTCGCATTGACCAGCTTCGCCGCGGGCATGGTGGTCAACGCTTCCGCGGCATCGGCGGGCGGAACTCCGAGAATCTCCAGCAGGTCCGCTGCCCACGCCGCGTGCAGGCCAGGAGAGTAGGCGGCGGACGGGGCCGGACTCTGCGCGTAGGCCTGGTGGAACAGGTGCCGTGCAGACGGGACGCACATCAGCGACGTGACAGCGAGACCGCCGGCGGATTCGCCGAACAGGGTGACGTTGTGCGGGTCTCCCCCAAAGCCTTCGATGTTCTGCTGCACCCATTCCAGGGCGGCCACCTGGTCCCGCAGGCCCATATTGACGTCGAACGGACGTCCGGGCGTGGAGTACGCCCGGAAGTCCATAAAGCCCAGGGCGCCGATGCGGTAGTTCAGCGAAACATAGATGACTCCGCCGTCGCGGACGAGATTGGTGCCCCGGTATGTCGGCTCGGCGGAGGATCCCGAGCTGAACGCCCCGCCGTAGAGGTAGACCAGGACCGGCAGCAACCCGTCCGGGGGTTCCAGCGGGGCAGAGACGTTGAGGGTCAGGCAATCCTCATCCATGGCAACCCTGCGCCGGGTTCCGGTGAGGCTTGGTGCCTTGGACTGCGGCGGGACGGCACCAAAGGAACGGGCGTCGCGGATACCGGTCCAACTGCCGGGGGGCCGGGGTGCCCGGAGACGAAGCCCGCCGACCGGCGGGGCCGCATAGGGGATGCCGCGCCAGGTACGCACCCCCGAATCAATAATTCCCTGCACAAGACCATTGCCGGTTTCAACCACGAGTGACGCAACGTCGATAGCCACGGTGAACTCTTTTCGGCCGGGGAAGGACTCCCCCGCGACTACCTACGATAGGCGCGCCCCAAGGCCCCCACCAGATGCGGGGCCGGTTGCCGGCGGCCCGGCTTCAAGTTTCGAGCCAGCCGCTGTGTTGCGAGAGCTGTACCTTAGGCGGCGGCGACAAGCCGGCGGCGTGACCCTGCGCTGCGGCGTCCGTGAACGGCACGGCCGGCGCCACTGGTCAGCCGGCGGTGCAGAACCGCTTCCCGGAGGCACAGGCCGGCAACTGCGGCGACGTTGAGGGCAATCTTTGTGCCGGTTGACCAATCGGTTCCCACACACAGCATCCAGACCAGGATCAGGACCGGCAGGTCCGCGGACCTCAGCGCCTTCACTTGGCGGTTCCGATGCGCCCGAACAGGCCCAAAGCGGTGCGCGCATGCGGCACCGGTGTTGCTCCGCGGCCACGGCGGCCGCCGTGTGCAGAGGCTGCACTGCAGCCGAGGTTTCCAATCCATGGAGCCATGAGGACACTTCTTCCGTGAAATCGTCCGAGACCTGCGTTCCGCACCTCCCAAGGATGCGGTACTGGGTACTTTTGTATCACACCCGGCGCGAAACAGGTGTGTCGGAGCTGGCCTTTGTCCGGGCAGCAGGCGTACCCTACCCCGCCTCGACCCTCCCGCCGGCCACTTTCCACCGGGTGTCGAGCCGTACGTTTTCCAGCAGGCGCCGGTCATGCGATACCAGCAGCAGGGCCCCTTCGTAGCTTTCCAACGCCTCCTCCAGCTGCTCGATGGCGGGCAGGTCCAAGTGGTTGGTGGGCTCGTCAAGGACCAGGAGGTTCACTCCCCGGGCCTGCAGCAGTGCCAGCGAAGCGCGGGTACGTTCCCCGGGAGACAGCGCATCGACACGGCTTCCAACCTGGTCGGCCTTGAGCCCGAACTTGGCCAGCAGGGTGCGGACCTCCGCGGACGAGAGGTCCGGAACGGCCGCCTCAAAGGCGTCCCCCAGCGGCAAATGGGCCGGGAGCTGGCCGCGGCCCTGGTCGATTTCCCCCACGGCCACAGAGGCACCCAGGGAGGCGGTGCCGGCGTCGGGCACCTCACGCCCGAGCAGCAGCCGCAGCAGCGTGGACTTGCCGGCGCCGTTGGGGCCGGTGATGCCGATCCGTTCCCCGGCGTTCACCTGGACCGACACGGGTCCCAGCGTAAAACCGCCCTTGGTGAGGACGGCGTCGTTCAGGGTGGACACCACGGAACTGGACCGGGGTGCGGATCCGATGCTCAGCTGCAGCTGCCACTCCTTGCGTGGTTCCTCCACCTCGTCCAGGCGGGCGATGCGTGATTCCATCTGGCGGACTTTCCGTGCCTGCTTTTCCGAAGACTCGGTGCTGGCCTTGCGCCGGATCTTGTCGTTGTCAGGATTCTTCTTCATGGCGTTGCGCACGCCCTGCGAACTCCATTCCCGGGTGGTCCGGGCACGGGAGACCAGATCCGCCTTCTTGTCCGCGAACTCGTCGTAAGCCTCCCGGGCATGCCGGCGGGCGACGGCGCGTTCCTCCAGATACGCCTCGTATCCGCCGTCGTAAACCGCCACGCTGTTCTGCGCCAGGTCCAGTTCCACCACGGTGGTCACGCAGCGGGCGAGGAATTCGCGGTCGTGGGACACCAGCACGACGCCGCCGCGCAGTCCGCGGACGAACTGTTCCAGGCGCGCCAGGCCGTCCAGGTCGAGGTCATTGGTGGGTTCGTCGAGGAGCACAATATCGAAGCGGCTCAGCAGCAGGGCGGCCAGCGCCACCCGGGCCGCCTGCCCGCCGGAGAGCCCCACCATCTCCATATCCATGCCAAGCTGCAGTCCGAGGTCCGCCAGCACGGCGGGAGCCCGGTCCTCGAGGTCGGCCGCACCCGAGGCAAGCCACCGGTCCAGTGCGGCAGCGTAGGTGTCATCCGCTCCGGGAAGTCCGGAGCCCAGGGCTTCCGCCGCTGCTTCCATAGCCTCCGTGGCGGCCGCGGAACCGGTGCGCCGGGCCAGGTATCCGCCCACCGTCTCGCCGGCCAGCCGTTCGTGTTCCTGCGGCAGCCAGCCCACAAAGGCATCGGCCGGGGAGGTGCTGACCGTTCCGGCCTGCGGCTCCGCAGCTCCGGCCAGCAGCCGCAGCAGTGTCGATTTTCCGGCACCGTTGGCTCCCACCACGCCCACGACGTCGCCGGGCGCGACGGTCAGCGACAAATGTTCAAAGAGGGTGCGGTGCGCATGGCCGCCGGAGAGGTCCCGGGCGACGAGGGTTGCAGTCATTCCTCCATTCTATTTTGTGCCCACCCCTGTTTTGGCCCGGCGGCCGGGCGGTAAGGTGGCATCCCCGCCGCACCAAAGGACGATCATGACCTCCATGCATCCCTCCGGCCCCGGAGCCCTCCGGCTGGTCTTTCCGCAGTGGCAGGGTGCTGCCGGCGCCGGCACCGTGGGTTCCCTGCCTGCCGGGCAGCCACACCAGACCCAGCTCTCCTATCATCTCGGTCCGGCCCTGCTCGAGCTGCTCTCCCCCGGACACGACGGGCCCACGGCCTATGTTCCGGTCAGCACCGACACCGAGTCCGTGGAGACGGTGAACGGCATATACGCCCGGGACGCGGTGCTGCGCCAGCTGCGGGCGGGTGTCCGCCTGGTGCAGGAGGCGGATCCCGAATCCGTAGTCACCTTCGGTGGGGAATGTTCTGTAAGCGTGGCGCCGTTCAGCTATCTCGCGGCCCGGTACGGTGCGGATCTGGCGGTGTTGTGGGTGGACGCGCATCCGGACACCGGTCTTCCCGGGGACAGCTACACAGGGTTCCGGTCCATGTCGCTGGCCACCCTTGCCGGCGAGGGGGACGCGGAGTTCCTGGCCGCACTGCCTGCCGTGGTGCCGCCCGCGAACATCCTCCACGTGGGCCTGCAGGACTGGCAGGATCCGGGCATCGCGACCAAGCGGCGGCTGGGCATTGCCAGTGTGGGCATTACGGACACCCCGGAGGATACCCGCCGGATCCTGGACTGGCTGGCCCTGACCGGGGCCAGCAAACTGGCCGTGCACGTGGACCTGGATGTGCTGGACCGCCGGGACTTCACCGGGGCGACGGGCAACGGAACGCGCGGTGTACGGGTTCCGGACCTGCTGCGGATCATCGACGCCGTGGGGGAAGCCGGGGAAATAGTGGGACTCTCGCTAGCCCAGCACGCGCCGTTGGAACTCCTGCGCCTGGGCGGACTGCTGCGGGACCTGCCGGTCTGAGGCGGCATACCTCGGCTTCAGCGGTAACCGCGGTACCCGTTCCACGCCTGCCGCCGGATCCGGTGCGGATCGTGGACCACCCGGTCGGTGCTGTCGAAGATCTTGGTGGTCCGGGTCCCGGTATCGTAGGCCGGCCACAGGCCCGGCGATCCCGTACGGGCGAAGCGCAGCAGCGCCCCGCTGAAACGGTGTCCAAGTGAAACCGCCGTACGCTTCCCGCCCAGCAGGGTCTGGAACCGGCCCAGGCTGGTTTCGAAGTTTCCGAATGCCGCCGGGATGTCCATGCCGTGGGTGGCGCCAAGCCCCAGCAGGTTCGCGGACCGGGCAGCGTAGTCGAACCGGTAGGACCATGTGGGTGCATAGGCGGAGTGCGCCTCTGCAACCTGGACACTGGGCAGCCAGAAGACCACGTCGCCGCCGACGTCGACGGCAGCGCGTTTGGACGGGTAGCCGGGGTAGGCGGCGAGGACCTGGTCCTTCAGCCCGGGTTCGGTGCGGGAAAACATCCGGTCGATCCGCTCCTGGGTAGTGGGGAGGATGTCCAGCATCCGGTCGAACAGGGCACCTTCGCGGTGGGTGGTGCCGATGACCAGCGGAATCCGGTGGGCCCTGCCGGCCCGGAAGGCATCGATGGGGTGCTGCGGCAGGAAATCGCCGTCGACCACCGGAGCTACTGCCCGGGCGCCCGGCTCGGTCTCAGGGGCGATCTTCCGCGTCAGCCGGTTGACGGCCTCCACCAGGCGCCGCGGCGGCAGGGTGGACAGTGCCTCCCCCGCCCCGGCTTCCGGAACGCCCAGCAGCTCCATCAGGGTGGCGGCCCATTTCTCCGGCAGCTCCGGACCATAGGCGGTGGCCGGTGCCGAGCTTTGCACGAAGGCCTTGTGGAACAGACCCTCCGCAGCGGGAACACACATCAGCGCAGTGATCGACATGGCCCCGGCCGACTCACCGAACACGGTGACGTTGCCCGGGTCCCCGCCGAAACGGGCAATATTGCGCTGGACCCACCGCAGGGCGGCCACCTGGTCCGCCAACCCGGTATTGACATCGAAAGGCCGTTCCGGGGTGGAGTACCGGCGGAAATCCATGAAGCCCAGGGCACCCAGCCGGTAGTTCATGCAGACGTAGACCACGTCCCCGCGCTCCACGAGGCCCCGGCCGTTATAGGCGGAGGAGGAAGCGGCCCCGGTGGTGAAGCCGCCACCGTAGAAATACACCAGGACGGGACGGGGCGGGGCCTTCTCCAGCGGCGCAGTGACGTTGATGGTCAGGCAGTCCTCGTCCATGGGCGCTTTCCGCCCCGCACCAACGGACGGGAGAGCGCCTTCCTGCGGAGGAACCGGACCGTATCGGCTGGCATCCCGCTCGTCCGTCCAGGGCTGCACCGGCTGCGGCAGCCGAAGCCTCAGCGCGCCGGTGGGTGGGGCAGCGTAGGGGATTCCGCGCCAGGCCCGTGCCCCGTCCACAACTATCCCCCGCACCGGGCCGTCCGTTGTCTCCACCACGAGGTCCGGCTGAACCGTAGATGCTGCCACAGTGTTCCTTCCCAGGAGGGTTTTGCGCGCCCAGCGCGATCATAGGCACGCCCCGGATGCCGCCGCCATAGTCCGGGCCGCTATTGGCCTGCAACCGCTAAGCCGTCGGCGGACGAGTAGGCCGGAACAGGGCAAACATTCGACAGCATGCTTATGGTGGAAGGACAGTCATCAACGTAAGGAGTGTCGTATGTCCCGCATCGCCATCATCGGAGGACACGGAAAAGTCGCGCAACACCTGGCCCGCCGGCTGACCGGCAACGGCCACAGCGTCACCTCGCTCTTCCGCAACCCCGACCACGCAGCCGAAGTCGAACAGACCGGTGCAGAAGCGGTCGTCGCCGACGTCGAAAACCTCTCCACGGAACAGATCACCGAACTGCTCCGCGGCCATGACGCCGTCGTCTGGAGCGCCGGGGCGGGAGGCGGTACACCCGACCGCACCTTTGCCGTGGACCGTGACGCCGCCATCCGCTCCATGGACGCCGCCGAAGCAGCCGGCGCAAGCCGCTACGTGATGGTCTCCTACTTCGGTGCCGGCAAGGATCATGGTGTCCCCGAAGACGACGGCTTCTATGCCTACGCCGAAGCCAAGGCCGACGCCGATGAGCACCTCCGGGCCAGCGGCCTGGACTGGACGATCCTCGGTCCCAGTGCCCTGACCCTTGATCCCGGCACGGGCCGGATTGAAACCGGCGACGGTGTGGAAGGCGGATCCGTTTCGCGCGAGGATGTTGCCCATGTGGCCGCCGAAGTACTCGGGCGTCCCAACACCATCGGCAGGACCATTGAATTCAACAACGGTCCGACGCCGGTCGCCGAGGCCCTGGATTCGCTGGCCTAGGCACCCGCCCGGAGCCGGCAACGCACCGGCAGGTATCCCGTGTCCCCCACTATGACAAGCAAAGGAATCCAATGACCCAGCCGGAACAGCAGCAGGAAGTCCCCGGAACCCAGGCAGCCATGACACCGGTTCCCGACTGCGGCGAAGAGACCTACCGCGGCAGTGGCAAGCTCCAGGGCAAGACCGCGGTAATCACCGGCGGTGACAGCGGCATCGGGCGCGCCGTAGCCATTGCCTACGCGAGGGAAGGCGCCGACGTCGTAATCTCCTACCTGAGTGAGGACGGGGACGCGCGTGACACGGCACGCCTGGTGGAAGATGCCGGCCGCAAAGCCGTCCTGGTCCGGGGCGACCTGGACACCGCCGGGCAGTGCCGGAAGGTCATCAGCACCGCCGTCGAAGAGTTCGGCAAGGTGGACATCCTGATCCACAACGCCGCATTCCAGATGGACCGCGAAACGATCGAGGAGATCCCGGACGAGGAGTGGGAGTACACCTTCAAGGTGAACATCAACGCAATGTTCTTCCTGGTGAAGGCCGCACTGCCGCACATGGCGTCCGGTTCCTCGATCATCGGCACCTCATCGGTGAACTCGGACATGCCGGTTCCCACCCTGGCGCCGTACTCGGCAACGAAGTCCGCCATCGCGAACTTCTCCGCCAGCCTGTCCCAGCTGCTGGGCGAGCGTGGTATCCGGGTCAACAGCGTTGCTCCCGGACCCATCTGGACACCGCTGATCCCGGCCACCATGCCTGCGGACAAGGTGGCTTCGTTCGGCACCGACACCCCGCTGGGCCGGCCGGGCCAGCCCGCCGAACTGGCACCGGCTTACGTACTGCTGGCCTCGGATGACGGCAGCTACATTTCCGGAGCCCGGATTGCCGTGACCGGCGGCAACCCGATCCTCTAACCCGGGTCCGTGACATGCCAACGGCAGCCGCACCTGCGGCTGCCGTTGGCTTTTCGTGCTTTCCTTCCGGTCGGGCCAGGCTAGCCCGTGATTTTGTACTTTTCGCGGTCCGCGGCGTCCAGGACCTGCTGCTCTTCAACGGTCATGGCAGCGCCGCCGCGGCTGCGCGGCATCCACCAGGCGCCCGGCTCCGGAGTGACCGGGTAGGTGTCGATGCAGTAGTCGATTCCCTCCTGCAGTTCCTCCTGCAGGCGCCGGGTCTCTTCCACCACGTCCGCATCTGCGTCCACCCGGATCATTTCCCCTACGTGCACACGCACCGGGTTTTTCCAGGCGGCCTTGGCGCTCAGGCCGTGCCCGCGGGTGAGCATGCGGTGGCCGCCCCAGACAGATACCGGGATGATCGGCACGCCAGCCTCTGCCGCCATGCGCACCGCGCCGGTCTTCAACTGCCGGACGGTGAAGCTCCGGCTGACGCCTGCCTCGGGCAGGACAGCCAGGTAATCGCCCCCACGCAGTTTCTCCACTGACTCCTTGTAGGCGGCTGCTCCATCGGCACGGTCCACGACGATGTGCTCGCACCAGTCGCAGACGGCCTTCACGAAGGTTTTCTTAGTGGCCTTCTTCGTCACCAGGAAGCGCATGTGGACCTTCAGCCTGCGCCACATCAGGAGCTCGGCGAACGCGAAGTCCAGGTAGCCAAAGTGCGTGATGGCAACCACTGCACCCTTGCCGGGAACCACGGTGCGGTTGAGGCCGCGGATCTCCTCGTCCGCCGGGAGGTTCCCGAGGCCGGAGGGAATCACCGGAACGCGGAAGAGGGCCCGGGCAGTGAGGCCCGTAAATACGATTCCTCGGTACACGAATTTGTTAGGGGAACGCTTTGCGGGCAACGTCGGCTCCTGAGTTTTGGGGGGATTCGGGGCAGGCAGGGAAATTCTACCGCGGCTGCGCACGGGCATAGGACGCACCGCTGCACCATGGAGTGACTTGGCCCGTCCGGGCACCCGGAGCGGCGGGAACAGCAGACGCCGCCCGTTTTGACGGCTATCTTTTGAGCCATGGTGATGCGCGGCAGGTTTGCGGGCAGGGGGTCTCCCGGCAGGCTGCCTGCCGGACCCGTGCCGGCCGTGGACTCCGCCGTGGACCCCGCCGCCGCCCGCGATGCGGAACTGGGCGACGTCGACTGGTCCACACTCCCTGCCGGGTCCGTCCGGAAGTGGTTCCAGGCGCCCAGCGGTCCCCTCGCTGCCGTGGGCATGGGAGACCCCGGCAACCCTGCGGTGGTGCTTGTGCCGGGAGCCATGGGATCGAAGGAGGATTTTTCGCTGATGCTGCCGGAACTCGCGGCGGCAGGGTATTTCGTCTTCAGCTTCGACCTCGCCGGCCAGTACGAATCCGCCGGCGCCGGGCCCGAAAACCTCCGGCCGCCGCGGCGCAGGTATGACTACGATCTGTTCACGGCCGACCTGGTCTCGGTACTGTCCGCGTACGGCCCGGCCCATGTGGTCGGTTACTCATTTGCCGGCGTCGTTGCCCAGCTTGCCCTGCTGCAGCGGCCGGAACTGTTCCGCAGCATCACGCTCCTGGGCTGCCCACCGCGGGGCGGGCAGAGTTTCCGCGGCGTGCGCCGGATTGGCTGGGCCGCACCCCTGGTGGGCGACCGGATCAGTGCCGACCTGATCGTCTGGGGCGTGCAGCGCAACTTCATCGGGGCCCCGCCCGGGCGGATGGGATTCGTTTCCCACCGGTTCACCCTCACCCGGAAAGACGCGGTCCGCGACATGGTGGGGCTCATGCGTCATGCGCCGGACCTGCGCGCTGCACTGGGACAGGCCACCGTGCCCAAGTTCGTTGCCGTGGGTGAGCATGACGTCTGGCCGCTGCGCCTGCACCGCGAATTCGCGGACAGCATTGGGGCGGTCTTTGCCGCCTATGGCAGCGGACACAGCCCCAGCGAGGAATCCCCTTACCAGTTCACGCGTGATCTCCTGCGCCTGTACGGTTCCGCTGCCTGAAGCTGCGTTTCCGTTCCCTTCGGCGCCGGCACGGCGGCTCCTGCGCAAAGTCGATCCTGAACGTGGTGTACGCCATGGCCACCCTGCGTCCCAGCCCACGCCAGGTGTTAAAGGGCCGTGCGGATACCCCCACCCGCAGCCCGGGATCCCAGCAGACACCCATTCCGGGGCGGAGCTGGTAGCTGAGGTCCAGATCGTCATGGACACGTGGATCCCCGCGGTGCACCCGGCCGCTGAGGCGCTTCCACATGCTGCGGTGGAGACCGAAATTGGAACCGAACAGCGGCGGATGCCCCATCAGCAGGGTCATGGACCACCGGTAGCCGCCGATGTAGAGGGTCTCCGCTAACCACTTGATGACGGGGCCGGAGCCGTAGAACTCCCCCGGCCCGGTGACGGCCGTGTCCTCACCACAGGACTCCAGATCCGTTTCCAGCCGCTCCAGCCAGTCCGGCGGCGGCACCGAATCGGCGTCCAGCCGGGCCAGCCAGTTCCCACCGGCCTCGTCGAGACCGCGGAACGTGGCGGCGGCAACTCCCACCTCGGGCTCGTATACCCGCCGGACACCCGCCGCACGGCAGACGGACGCGGTCTCGTCGGTGCTGGCGTTGTCCACTACGAGTACTTCATCGGGAACCCGGGTCTGCACTGACAGTGCCCGGAGGCAGGCAGCGAGCATCACGGCGTCGTTATGGGCGGGGATCACCACTGAAATAGTCGACATCGCGTCCTGGCTGCCGGTTGTCCGTTGCCCTCCCATCCTGCCACCGGGTGACCCCCGGGGCCATGGGACGGGAACGGCCCGGCGTCCAACCGGCCGTCATGCGGCTTAACCCGCGGACATGCGGGGCCACATTCCTTGGGGGCCGGAAACCGCCCCGGCTAGCGTTGCTCAACTGCGGCACGTTGCCGCGGCATCTTTTCTTTTCTCTTGAGGAGCAGTATCAATGCTTATTTCAGGCCTGCTGGTCGGGCTGGCGCTGGGGTTCGTTATGCAGCGGGGCCGCTTCTGCGTCACCGGCGCCTTCCGGGACGTCTGGGTTACACGCAATACCCGCTGGCTGACCGCGTTCCTGGTAGTCGTGGCTGTGCAGAGCGTAGGGGTCTTTGCCCTCGACGCGGCCGGGGTTATTTCCCTCGAAGCCAACGCGTTCCCGTGGCTTGCCACCATTGTGGGCGGCTTCATTTTCGGCTTCGCCATTATCCTGGCCGGCGGCTGCGCCACCGGAACCTACTACCGGGCCGGCGAAGGCCTGGTCGGCAGCTGGCTCGCACTGATTTCCTACGCATTGTTCGCGGCAATCATGAAGACCGGTCCGCTGGCCGGCTTCAACACCGCAATGCGGTCCGTCACCGTGGAGCAGAGCAACTTCTACTCGGTGCTGGGGGTTTCGCCCTGGCTGCTGGTGGCGGTCCTCGTGGCTGCCGTTGCCCTGGCCGTCCGCCACCACCTGGCCAAGCCGAAGTTCGCCATGGCGTCCCTTCCGGCGTCGAAAACCGGCCTGGCGCACCTCCTGTTCGAAAAGCCGTGGAATGCCTTCGCGACCGCCGTCGTCATCGGCCTGATTGCCATCATTGCCTGGCCGCTGAGCTGGGCCACCGGGCGTGAAGACGGCCTGGGCATCACCACGCCGTCCTCGAAGCTGGTCGGCTACCTGGTGACCGGCGATGCGGAGCTCGTGGACTGGGGTGTGTACCTGGTCATCGGCATCCTGCTCGGGTCCTTCATCGCCGCCAAGGGCAGCGGCGAATTCCGGGTCCGGGTGCCCGACGCCGCCACGGCAGTGAAGAGCCTGGGCGGCGGCGCCCTGATGGGTATCGGCGCCGCACTGGCCGGCGGCTGCACCATCGGCAACGCCATGGTGCAGACCGCCCAGTTCACCTTCCAGGGCTGGACGGCGCTGATCTTCATGATCCTCGGCACCGGCGTCGCGGCGAAGCTGACCATCATGAACCGCCGTCCGGCGGCCGCCGCGCCGCGCATCCCCGCCGGCGTCTAGTCCCCTCCCCTTCCCCCCCCCACAAAAGATAGAAAAGGAAACACACCACATGGCACAGGTCACCCTGGAAACCAACGGTTCCGTCTGCCCCTTCCCGCTCGTGGAGGCCAAGCAGGCCATGACCACGCTCGCCACCGGCGATGAACTCGTGATCCACTTCGACTGCACCCAGGCGACGGATGCCATTCCGCGCTGGGCAGCGGAGAGCGGCTACCCGGTCACGGATTTCTCCAAGCGCGGTCCGGCGGAGTGGTCGATCACGGTCCAGAAGGCCTGACACTGCTGTAACCGCCGCACCGCCGCACCGCCGCAACCCGGCCTAGTCCTTGCGGCGGGCCCGGCTGGGCTGGACGCGGGGCGGCTCCCCCGGCATTTTCGGGTAGTCCGGCGGGAAGGGCAGCTCGCCGAGGCCGCTGGCCAGGTCCCGTTCCCACCAGCCGAGCAGGACGTCGATGGTTCCCGGCGCGGCGGACATGTCCGCCCACGGGTCCCCCACGGTGCGCAGCCGTTCCGGGACGGTGGCAATGGTGAAGTCGGCGGGGTGCACCCGTTCCAGTTCCTCCCAGGTGATGGGACAGGAAACGGGTGCATCCGGCAACGCGCGCGGGCTGTACGCGCCGGCCATGGTGCGGTCCCGGTTGGCCTGGTTGAAGTCCACGAACACCCGGGTGCCGCGTTCCTCCTTCCACCAGGCAGTGGTGACCTTGTCCGGCATCCGGCGTTCCACTTCCCGGGCCGCGGCAATCACCGCATGCCGGACATCCAGGAACTCGTACTCCGGCCGGATCGGCGCAAAGAGGTGGATGCCCCGGTTCCCCGATGTTTTGATGAAGGCGTCCAGTCCTGCCTCCGCCAGAATGGACCGCAGCTCCTGGGCCGGCCGGACGGCGTCGTCAAAATCCGTTCCCGGCTGCGGATCCAGGTCGATGCGCAGCTGGTCAGGGTTGTCGGTGTCTTCGGCCCGGGACGGCCAGGGATGGAACACCACCGTGTTCATCTGGGCCGCCCACACCGCCGCGGCTGGCTCATCCAGCACCACCTGCGGATGGGACCGGGCGCTGGGATATTTCACGGTGACTGAGCGCATCCAGTCCGGCATGCCGCGCGGAGGGTTCTTGGAAAAGAAGACCTCCCCGCCGACGCCTTCGGGGAAGCGCTCCAGTGAGACCGGGCGGCCGCCGTTGGCGCGGATGAAGGCCTCACCGACTTCGGCGAGGTAGCGGGCCAGGTCCAGTTTGGTGATTCCCGGTTCCGGCCAAATCACCCGGCCGGGGCTGGAGATGCGCACCTGCCGCTCTCCCTCCGGGCCGGGGACGGTCAGGGTGGTTTCCTCGCGTGCCATGGGTCTGCTTTCCCTCAACGGTGACGTGTGGGAAAGAGGCTACCGTGTCAGGCCGCGGGAACGCCTGCGGCCGGTTCCACCGCTGCACCGGGCCGGTAGTTTTTCCGGCCGTGCACCAGGTGATAGAGCCCGGTGGAAGCCAGTAGGACGGCGGCCAGCACCCAGTACATGCCGTGGAATCCGGTCAGCGGCAGGAGCAACCCCAGCAGGAGCGGGCCGAGCCCGACACCGGCGTCCATCAGGATGAAGAAGGTGGACGTGGCCAGACCGATCCGGGTCGGCGCTGCCATCGTGACGGCGATGGCCTGGGCACACGGCATCAGGGCGCCGAAGCCGAAGCCCACAAACACGCCGGCCAGTGCCAGCACCGTGTCGTTGGGTGCATAGGCGAGCAGAGCCATACCGGCGGCGAAGGACACGAGGGTCGGGTACACCACGGCGTTGTCGCCGTGCCGGTCCTGGAGGCGTCCCACAAACAGACGGGAGACCAGCACAACGACGGCGTAAACCACGAAGAACAGGCTGGCACCCAGCACCAGACCCTCGCTCTGCGCATAGGAGTTGAGGAAGGAAAGGATGCCAGCGTAGGCGGCACCGGCAATGAACATGACCGAGGCAATGGCCAGCGCGGCCGGGTCAATGATGTCCGTCAGGTGCATCCGCCACTTGGTGTTTTGCTCCTCGGGTGTGGGCGTGCGCTCGGGCAGGCGGAGCACCAGGGACAGGACCAGTGCGACGGCGGCGCAGCCGGCGGCGAACAGGAACAGGGCGCGGTAACTCACGGAGTCCACCAGCATCACGGCCAGGAACGGACCCACGGCGGTTGCCAAGGTGGTCGAGATCCCGAAATAACCGGTGCCTTCCCCGCGCCGGTTCACTGGTATTAATCCCATGACGGAGGCGGACAGGCTCGTGCTGGCCGCACCGAACGCGGCACCGTGCAGGATCCGGACCGTCAGCAGCAGGGCCAGGTTCGAGGCCGGGACGTACAGCAGCGACGCCACGACGAACACCGCGAGGCTGGCCACCAGCAGGCGGCGGCGGCCGACGAAGTCCAGGAACTTGCCGGCAAACACACGCGCCACCAGGGCGCCGAGGACGAAGGATCCGGACGCGAATCCGGCGGCTCCGTCAGAGGCGGAGAATTCCTTCACTGTGTAGAGCGCCATGGTGGTCATCAGCAGATAAAAGACCATCGAAATAAAGAGGTTGGTGATGATCGCCAGGACAAATCCCTTGGACCATAACTTCTGACCGCTGCCAGCCACTGCGTACTCCTGTTGCTCGGAACCCCGCCTCCAAGATTGGAAGGCTGCCTAACAACCTTACGCGCTTCCGCCCCCCACGGAAAATCGGATCCGGCCCAGACGAGGCCGGTCCGGAAAGCCCCGTGACCCACGGTGAAACAGTGCCCGGAGTGGCCTGCGTGGCGAAAAACTGCTAGCACACCGCGGCCCCGCACACACCCCCGCGAGAAGCTGATCACACAATGGTTATCCAACCGTAACTATCTTGTACGGTTATTCCCATGCCGCTTTCTGATGCGGCTCCCCCGGGCTTGTTACCTAGCTCTGCCGCTGGTCCGGGGTCCACAGAACGCACCACCACGGCAGGGGCGGGGGAACCATTTACGGGTTCCTTGTGAACCCTTGGGGTTAAGCCGACCGGATGATCCGGCGGCCGGGTGACTCCCATCCGAATCCGACAGCTCACCTCGCAGGTATCGGGAGAGGTTATTCAAATGACTTTCAACAAGACTCAGGGCCGTCACCGCGCCGAGAACACCAGCGCACGGACCACCATCGCACAGGCCGTTGCAGGCCGCGGCCGCACCTTCGGCAGCACCGCTGCTGTAGTTGTCGCCGGCTCCGGCATCATGCTGGGCATGGCCGCACCGGCTTCCGCCGGCGTTGTCGCCAACGACACCTACACCCCGGTGCAGGCCGCACCGGTTGCAGCAGCTCCGGTTGCAGCAGCTCCGGCCGCCGCTGCCGCCACCCACACCGTGGTCTCCGGTGACACGCTGGGCCAGATCTCCGCCGCTTACGGCGTAGGCCTGGATACCGTTCTTTCCCTGAACGGCCTCTCCCTGGCGTCCGTTATCTACCCGGGCGACGTTGTAACCCTGGCCGGCGAAGCCGCTCCGGCCGCCGCTGCTGCCCCCGCTGCAGCCTACGCACCGGCCGCAGCCGCTCCGGCTGCAGCATCGGCTGCCAACACCGGCGTGATCAGCACGCAGTCCGCTTCGATTACCCCGGCAGCCAGTGGCACCAACGCCATCATGCTCGCCTCGGCGCAGTCGCAGCTGGGCGCAGCCCAGGACTGCACCGTCCTGGTTGAGGTTGCCCTGCGCGCAGCCGGCCACTCCGTGGGTGACCTCGGTCCGGCACAGCTGGCAGCATACGGCACCCAGGTCTCCACCCCGGAGCCCGGTGACATCGCTTACTACGCCGACGGCGGCATGGGCCTGGCCCACATTGCCATCTACATCGGCAACGGCCAGGCCATCCACAGCGGCTGGAACGGCAGCGAGACCGTCGTTCAGTCCGCGAACGTCGGCTCCGGCCCCGTGTTCTACCGTGTTGCGTAAGGCTTCCTAGCCCCAACGCATGCCACAGTGAGCGTCCGACCCCTACCGGGGCCGGGCGCTCACTGCTTTAAGCCGGACCGGCCTGCGGTTCTGGCACCAGGCACATCACGGCTCATCACGGCTCATCACGGCACAAACCGGTACCCCATGCCGTGCTCGGTGAGCAGGTGCACCGGGGCAGCCGGGTCTTTCTCGAGTTTGCGCCGCAGCTGCCCGATGTAGAGGCGCAGATACCCGGAGTCGGTCGTGCCGGGCCCCCACACCTTGGTCAGCAGCGTCTGCTGGGTCACCAGCATCCCCGGATGGGCCAGCAGCTCGGACAGGAACCGCCATTCGGTGGGGGTCAAGCGGATATCCGAGCCGTCGTCGACCCGTGCAATGCGGTGCCCGGCAAGGTCCACGCGCACCGGGCCGAAGGTGATTTCGCTGGGTCCCGCTGCCGCCGGTGAGCGGCGGGACAGCGCCCTGATCCGGGCCAGCAGTTCCTCCGTCGAGAAGGGCTTGGTGACGTAGTCGTCCGCTCCGAGGTCGAGCGCCCGCACCTTGTCCGCCGGATCGATCCGGCCCGACACCACCAGGATGGGAACCGCACTCCAGCCGCGGACGGCCTCAATGACATCCATCCCGCTAAGCCCGGGCATACCCAGGTCCAGGACCAGCAGGTCCGGATGGGTGTCCACGGCCTTGCGGATGGCGGCGCTGCCGCTCTCCGCCGTCACCACCTCATACCCGTAGGCGCTCAGGGTGATCCGCAGCGCACGCAGGATCTGCACGTCGTCGTCGGCGATCAGGATCTTCATCCGGCCACCGCCGGGGACCGCTGTCCGCCCGCAGGGACACGGCGGTTGGCGGCCGGCAGCGAGAGGACCATGGTCAGTCCGCCGCCGGGTGTGTCTTCGGTATCCAGTGTTCCGCCCATTCCTTCCGTGAATCCCTTGGCCAAGGCCAGGCCCAGGCCCAGCC
This sequence comes from Arthrobacter sp. zg-Y877, assembly GCF_030373105.1. Lineage (NCBI taxonomy): Bacteria > Bacillati > Actinomycetota > Actinomycetes > Micrococcales > Micrococcaceae > Arthrobacter > Arthrobacter sp. zg-Y877. Next base: position 358,494 of record NZ_JAUCPU010000001.1, on the reverse strand, counting down.
CGGTTGAGTTGTCGGTATCCCCCAGCCGCTGGAAGGGGACGAAAATCTCTCCCCGCCGCTGCTCCGGAACGCCGGGCCCCGAGTCTATGACGCGGATCTCCACCCTTCCGGCAAACTCGCTGACGCTCAATACGGATTTCGTTCCGGGCGGGCTGAAGCGCACCGCGTTGGCCAGGAGGTTGACCAGGACCCGCTGCAGCAGCACCGGATCGGCCAGGACCACCCGGGGCGACGTGGGAATTTCCAGTTCCACTTCCGCCGGTCCAAGTTCCAGTTCCTCCAACGCGGGCAGGACAGCATCGGCAACGTTCAGCGGCTCGAGGCTCACCCCCACGACACCGGCCTGGAGCCTGCTGACATCCAGCAGGCTGGTGACCAGTCCGGAAAGGGAAGCCAGCGATTCCTCGGCCGTGGCCAGCAGTTCGCTGCGGTCCTTTTCGGACCATGTGACGTCCGTTGCCCGCAGCCCGGTGACGGCGGCGGTTGCGGCGGTCAGCGGCCGGCGGAGGTCATGCCCGACGGCGGCCAGCAGGGCCGTGCGGACCTTGTCCGCCTCGGCCAGGGAACCGAGTCCCCTGGCGGTTTCGGTCAGGTCCCGGTGCTCCAGGGCTGCCTCCAGCTGGGCGGTGATGACGGCCAGCAGGCGCCGGTCGGAGGCGGCCAGTTCCCGCCCCCACAGTTCCAGGAAACACTGCTCCCCCACGGGCAGGCGGGTGAAGGCCGGGTCTTCGGGAGAGACCTCCGCAGGCCACTCGCCTTCGGAATACAGGTCCTTGCCGTCGCACCGCATGCGGGCGGCACTGACGTTGAAGGCCTCGCGCGTCCGACCCACCAGGGCGGCCAGGGCATCTTCGCCGCGGAGCACGCTGCCGGCCACCGATGCCAGCAGTTCGGATTCCGACGCCGACCGGCGGGCGGTGCGGGCGCGCCGGGCGGCGGCATCAACAACGTAACTGACAAGCATCGCGTTGACCACGTAGAGGCCAAGCGCCAGCATGTGCGACGGCGTGGCCACCGTCACCGTGTAGAGCGGCTGGATGAAGAAGAAGTCCAGGGTCAGGCCGGAGAGCAGTGCCGCGAACAATGCCGGCCAGATGCCGCCGACCAGTGCCACCAGGATGACCAGCAGCTGGTAGCTCAGCACGTCGCCGGTGATGGTTTCCGCGCTGCGGGCCGCAACCAGCGCCGCAGTGAGCAGCGGACCGCCCACCAGGGCGAAGGCAAAACCCAGCACCCGCCGGCGCACCGAGAGTGCGCTGCCGAAATGCGGGAGTACCAGGGTCCGGGCGGCAGCGGAGTGCGAGACCATATGCACGTCGATGTCCCCGGACTCCCGGATGACGGTGGCACCGATGCCTTGGCCCGAGAGCAGGGCGGCGATCCGGGGGCGTCGGCTGACTCCCACCACCAGCTGGGTGGCATTCACTCCGCGGGCAAACTCCACCAGTGCCTGCGGCACGTCGTTGCCCACCACCTGATGGAAGGTGCCGCCGAGTTTCTCCACCAGGATCCGCTGCGCGGCGAGCTCCCCCGGCTCGGGTCCGCGCAGCCCGTCGGCTCCGGACACATGGACGGCCAGGAGCTTGCCTCCCGCGGAGCGGGCGGCGATCCGTGCTCCGCGGCGCAGCAGCGTCCGGCCCTCGGGACCGCCGGTGAGCGCCACGACCACGCGCTCCCGGGCCTCCCACTTACTGCTGATGCCATGCTCGGCGCGGTAACGGTTCAGGGCCGAGTCCACCTCGTCGGCCAGCCAGAGCAGCGCGAGTTCGCGCAGGGCGGTCAGGTTCCCCAGCCGGAAGTAGTTGGACAGGGCGGCGTCCACCCGTTCGGCCGGGTAGATCACGCCGTCGGCCAGGCGTCCGCGCAGGGACTGCGGCGTGAGGTCCACCAGCTCCACTTGTTCGGCCCCGCGCAGGACGGCGTCAGGCACGGTTTCGGCCTGCAGGGTGCCGGTGATCTGCTCGATCACGTCATTGAGTGAGTCGATGTGCTGGATGTTCACGGTGGACAGGACGTTGATCCCGGCGTCGAGCAGGGCCTGCACGTCCTGCCACCGTTTTTCGTGTTTGAGTCCCGGCACGTTGGTATGGGCGAGCTCGTCCACCAGTGCGTATTCGGGTGCCCGGGCCAGCACCGCGTTCAAATCCAGTTCCTGGAGTTCCAGCCCGCGGTGCCGCAGGGTGGTGCGCGGGACGGTCTCCAAGCCATCGGCCATAGCGGCCGTCCCGGCGCGCCCGTGGGTTTCCACCAGTGCGACGACGACGTCGGATCCCTCATCCCGGAGGCGGCGTCCCTCTTCGAGCATGGCGTAGGTCTTCCCCACGCCGGGCGCCGCCCCCAGGAATACCCTCAGTTGTCCTCGCGTCATGGACTAAGTGTCCAGCTCGGCCAGCGAAATGTTCAAAAGCAACACGTTGACGGTGCTGTTCCCTAGGATTCCCGCCGACGGCGCCTGCGTGGCGTCGTCGACCAGGGCAGAAACCTGCGCCGGGTCCAGGCCTCGTTCGGCGGCCACCCGGTTCACCTGCAGCCGGGCATATTCCGGGCTGATGTGCGGGTCCAGTCCCGAGCCCGAGGTGGTCACGGCGTCGGCCGGGACATCCTCCGGGGCCACGCCTTCCAGCTCACCCACGGCGGCCCGGCGCTCCGCTATGGCGGCGGCCAGGTCCTCATTCAACGGACCCAGGTTGGAACCGCTGGATGCTCCGCCGTCGTAGCCGTCACCGGCCGCGGACGGGCGGGACTGGAACCACTGCGGCAGGGGCGCGCCGTCGGCGTCCGTGAAGGACTGCCCGATGAGCTTGGAGCCGACCTCGGTTCCGCCGCTGCTGACCATGGAGCCGTTGGCACGGCCGTGCAGTGCTGCCTGGCCGATTCCGGCCACTGCCAGCGGATACACCACGCCCAGGAGGAGCGTGAGCACCGCCAGGGCCCGGATCGAGACGCCAAGCTGGCGCATGCTGCTGCGGACGGGGTTCATTTCCTGCTCCTAGTGCTGGGGATGCTGCGTTCGATGAGGTTGAGGATCCGGATAGTGGCCGCCATGTCAGAACCCCGGAATAAGGCTGATCAGCAGGTCGATGAGCTTGATGCCGATGAACGGTGCAATCACACCGCCGACGCCGTAGATCAGCAGGTTCCGGCTGAGCACCGACGACGAGCCGGCGGCACGGTACTTCACGCCGCGCAGGGCCAGTGGAATCAGCACCACGATGATCAACGCGTTGAAGATCACCGCAGAGAGGATGGCCGACGCCGGCGAATGCAGCTGCATCAGGTTCAGCGCCGCCAGGCCCGGGAAGACGCCCACGAACATGGCCGGGATGATCGCGAAGTACTTGGCGATGTCGTTGGCAATCGAGAACGTGGTCAGCGCACCGCGGGTGATCAGCAGCTGCTTGCCGATGCCGACAATGTCGATCAGCTTGGTGGGATCCGAATCCAGGTCCACCATGTTGCCGGCTTCCTTGGCCGCGGAGGTGCCCGTGTTCATGGCCACGCCGACGTCGGCCTGGGCCAGCGCCGGGGCATCGTTCGTTCCGTCGCCCGTCATGGCCACCAGATGGCCACCGGCCTGCTCGCGGCGGATCAGGGCCATCTTGTCCTCCGGCGTGGCTTCGGCCAGGAAGTCGTCCACGCCTGCTTCGGCAGCGATGGCCTTGGCAGTGTAGGGGTTGTCGCCGGTGATCATGACAGTACGGATACCCATAGCGCGCAGCTGCGTGAAGCGCTCCTTCAGCCCCTCCTTGACCACGTCCTTGAGGTGGATGACCCCCAGGACCCGGGTGCCGCCGTCGGCGTCGCGGACCGCCACCAGCAGCGGGGTGCCGCCGCCGGTGGAGATTTTCTTCACCTGGTCCTCGACGGCGATCAGGACGTCGACGTCGATGCCGCCGGCTTCGGCGGTCCAGTCCAGGATGGCTGCTGAAGCTCCCTTGCGGATCTTCGCCCCGTCCGGGAAGTCCATGCCGCTCATCCGGGTCTGCGCCGTAAAGGGCACGCTGACCGAGCCGGCCGGGGGCTCCGGGCGGCAGCCCTCCGAAGCGGCCAGGTCCACGATGGACTTGCCCTCCGGAGTGGGGTCCCCGAAGGAGGACAGGACGGCAGCATCAATCAGGTCAGTGCTTTCCGTGCCGTTGATCGGGATGAATCCGGCGGCCTGGCGGTTGCCGTACGTTATGGTGCCCGTCTTATCCAGGAGCAGCGTGGTGACGTCGCCGGCGGCCTCGACGGCACGGCCGGACATGGCCAGCACGTTGCGCTGGACCAACCGGTCCATGCCGGCGATGCCGATAGCGGACAGCAGCGCACCGATGGTCGTCGGGATCAGGCAGACCAGCAGTGCCACCAGGACGGGGATGCTCACGGTGGCGGACGAGTAGCTGGCCAGCGGGTTCAGGGTCAGCACCACCACCACGAAGATCAGCGAGAGGGTGGCCAGCAGGATGTTCAGCGCGATCTCGTTGGGGGTCTTCTGCCGGGCGGCGCCTTCGACGAGCCGGATCATCCGGTCCACGAAGGTTTCACCCGGTTTGCTGGTGATCCGGACAACGATCCGGTCCGACAGGACACGGGTGCCGCCGGTGACGGCCGACCGGTCGCCGCCGGATTCGCGGACCACCGGAGCGGATTCGCCGGTGATCGCGGATTCGTCCACGGACGCAATGCCGTCGATGATGTCGCCGTCACCGGGAATGATCTGTCCGGCCTCAACCACCACGACGTCGTCCAGTGCCAGATCGGCTGAGGGTACTTCGCTCACGGTCGCTGCGAGGGCGGCGGAGTCCCGGCCTGCGTCATAGCCGTCCACCCGGTAGGCGGTGGTGGTGGCGCGGCTGTTGCGCAGACTGGCTGCCTGCGCCTTACCGCGGCCCTCAGCCACCGATTCGGCGAGGTTGGCAAAAATGACGGTGGCCCAGAGCCAGCCCGCAATCAGCCAGGAGAAGGCGCCCGGGACGGGGGTGCCGCCCGAGTCCTGGGGACCGCCGAGGAAGGGTTCCGCGATGGCGATCGCGGTGATCAGGACGGCACCCACTTCGACAATAAACATCACCGGGGTGCGGATCATCAGCCGCGGATCCATTTTCCGGAAGGCTCCGGGCAGGGCGGCGGCCAGCGAGCCGGCGGTGATACCGCGGGCGGCCGGGGCCGGAGCTGAAGCCGGAGCCTCGCTGGGTTCCAGGGGTTTGGTAAGTGTGGACATGGTTATTGCAGTCCTTCCGCCAGGGGACCCAGCGCGAGTACGGGAAAGAAGGTGAGGGCAGTCACGATGACTGTGACGCCGCACAGCAGCGTCACTGACTGGAGCCGGTGGGTCGGCAGGGTGCCGGCCGAGGCCGGGACCTTGCCCTGCTCGGCGAATGCTCCGGCCAGGGCGATCACGAAGACCATCGGCAGGAAGCGTCCCACGAGCATCGCCACGCCCAGTGCGGTGTTCAGCCACGGGGTGTTGGCCGTGAGTCCGGCGAAGGCGGACCCGTTGTTGTTCGCCGCGGAGGTGAAGGCGTAGAGGACCTCGCTGAAGCCGTGGAGTCCGGTGTTCAGGATGGAGGTGCCTTCGATGTCGGCCCGGATTCCCGGCACCGCGAAGCTCAGCGCGGTTCCCACCAGGACCAGGGTCGGCATGGTGAGGATGTAGAGGCTGGCGAGCTTGATTTCCTTCGGCCCGATCTTCTTGCCGAGGTACTCGGGCGTGCGTCCCACCAGGAGCCCGGCCACGAAGGCGGTGATGACTGCAAGGATCAGCATGCCGTAGAGGCCCGAACCGACACCGCCGGGCGCCACTTCGCCGAGCATCATGTTCAGCATTGCCATCATGCCGCCCAGTGGACTGAAGCTGTCATGCATGGCGTTCACCGCACCGGTGGACGTCAGCGTGCTGGTGGAGCCGAAGAGCGTCGAGGCGGCAATACCGTACCGCTGCTCCTTGCCCTCCATCGAACCTGCGGTCCCGTCTGCGGCACCGAACTCGAAGGCGGTCATGGCCGCGAGTGAAACGGTGAAGATACCGGCCATGGCGGCCAGGATGGCGTAGCCCTGCCGGCGGTCCCCCACCATGGTGCCGAAGGTCCGGGGCAGGCTGAACGGGATAACCAGCATCAGGAAGATTTCCACCAGGTTGGTCCACCCGCTGGGGTTTTCGAACGGGTGGGCGGAGTTGGCGTTGAAGAAGCCGCCGCCGTTGGTGCCCAGCAGCTTAATGGCTTCCTGCGAGGCCACCGGACCGCCGGGAACCGTGGAGGTTCCTCCGATCAGGGTGGTGACGGAGGTGAAGCCGTTGAAGTTCTGGATCACACCGCCGATCAGCAGCACCAAAGCAGCCAGGAAGGCACCCGGCAGCAGCAGCCGCAGGACACCGCGGGTCAGGTCGACCCAGAAGTTGCCGATGGTGGAGGAGTTACGGCCGGCCAGCCCGCGGACCAGGGCCACGGCCACGGCCAGGCCAACGGCTGCCGAAAGGAAGTTCTGCACTGCCAGTCCGGCCATCTGCACCGCGTAACCCATGGTCACTTCGGGCGAGTAGGACTGCCAGTTGGTGTTGGCGACGAAGGATGCCGCAGTGTTGAAGGACAGGGCTTCCGGCACGGCGGGGAGGCCGAGCGAGCCGGGCAGCAGGTGCTGGATCCGCTGCAGCAGGTAGAGCAGGAACATGCTGGCCCCGGAGAACACCAGGACGCCGCGCAGGTAGCTTTGCCAGACCTGGGCGGAGGAACCGTCCACCCCGATCAGGCGGTAGAAGCCGCGTTCCACGCGGAGGTGCTTCTCCGAGGAGTACAACCGGGCCATGTAGTCGCCAAGCGGGCGGTACACCAGGGCCAGCAGGACGACCAGGCTGATGACCTGGGCCGCCGTTACCCACCCGCCCATCAGAACCGCTCCGGCCGGGCAAGAGCTGCGAGGAGATAGAACACCGCGGCTACGCCGAGGCAGAGCGCAAGGACGTTGAAGAAGATCAAAGCTTTTCCACCGCCCCGGCCATCAGGACAAACGCGGCGAAGAGCGCCACGAAGCCAACCACAAAAATTACGTCGAGCACAGGAATTGCCCCCAGCTGGATCTTTCGTACCGCCGTCCGGCAGCACGGGCACACCTTGTGCCGCATTCGATTAGATGCCCTCGCCGAGGCCCCGAATGCCATCCTCACGCTTTCCTCACGTCCCGGCGGTAAACCCTTACGGAATGCCCATGCCTGCGTGGGTATACACTGTAAACTGCCTATCCGTCCGAAGGGACCGTCATGACCCGGAATACTCCGCTTCACCCGTCCGCCATCGCCGCCGCCGCGGTCCGCATCGCGGACACCGACGGCCTCGACGCCGTCTCCATGCGGCGGGTGGCTGGCGAATTCGGTGTTTCCGCAATGGCCCTCTACCGCCACGTCTCCGACCGGCGGGACCTGCTGCTGCTGATGGCTGACGCAGCCACTGCCGACCACGCGCTCCTGCCGGACCACGACCTCGGCTGGCAGGAGACATTGCAGCACTTCGCCGATGCCCAGTGGCGTGCCTTTTCCGCACATCCCTGGCTGCTGCGCATCGTCCTCACGCCGCGCCGCCTGGTGAACATGGCAACCCCCGCAGAGGTGGAGCTCGTGCTGTCCCGGCTGAAGGCCGCCGGGCTGGACGAGGAGCAGGGCTTCGACTGCCTGCTGGGAATCTCCGCGGCGGTGATCGGTACGGCATCCATCACCGCGGCAGCGAATCACGGGGCACCGGAACCGGAGGGGGCTGCGGCCGACGGAACACCGGGTCATGCCCTCTGGGGGGCCGACGGCGTGGCGGCCCACCCGCAGGCCGCCCGGTTCCAGGACCAGGGCATCAGCCGTACCACCTCACGCCGGTCCCTGGACTTCTTCGTCGCGAACTTCATTGCCGGCGTCGAACAGGGCCTCAACAAAGCTCCGGGCGCCCCAATCCGCCCGGTTTCACGGAAGGAAGAAAATGAAACTCAGCAATAAGACCGCCATCATCACCGGCGGGGCCGGCGGAATCGGCCAGGGCATTGTCCGGCGGTTCCTCGCAGAAGGCGCCAACGTCGCCGTGGTGGATATCGACCAGGCGCAGGGCGACAAGCTCCTGGCCGACCTCGAGGGCAAGGGCGGGGTCATTTTCATCGCCAAGGACATCTCGAAGCCGGAGAACGCCGAGGCCATCGTGGCCGAAACCGTGGAGCGTTTCGGCGGCCTGGACATCCTGGTCAACAACGCGCATGCCTCCAAGCAGGCACCCATCATGGAAACCACGCCGGAGATCTGGGACCTGTCCTTCAACACGGGCACCATGGCAACCTTCCACCTGATGCGCGCGGCGTATCCGGAACTGAAGAAGACCCGCGGCAGCATCATCAACTTCGGTTCAGGTGCCGGCATCAAGGGCCTGCCCAACCAGGTCGCCTACGCCGCGGCGAAGGAAGCCATCCGGGCCATCTCCCGCACCGCCGCCAACGAGTGGGCCGTGGACGGCATCCGCGTGAACGTGGTCTCGCCGGTCGCCCTCACGCCGGGCATCGTGCAGTGGAGCAAGGCCTTCCCGGAGGCTTACCAGGAAGTCGTTGACGGCGTTCCGCTGGGCCGCCTGGGCGATCCAGAAACGGACATTGCCCCGATCGTGGTCTTCCTGGCCAGCGAGGATTCGCAGTACCTGACCGGCCAGACCCTCATGGCCGACGGCGGCACCATCAAGCTGTACTAACCGGCAGCGGCGGCTGGGCCAAGAACGGCCCAGCCCAACGCCGGCAGCGTCAGCCGCCCGCCCTGGACGTCCAGCCCGCCCGCGCCGGACAGGACGTCCCGGGCGGCGGCCGGCACCTGCACGGTGACCGAAGTTTCGGCAAGATTCATTGCCACGAACAGCGAGTGGCCGCCGTCGTACACCTCATAGACCAGCTGCTCATTACTCAGCGAATGCACCCGGGTGCGGGCCGCATGCACCCAATGGTGCCGCCGCCGCAGCCCGATCAGTTCCTGATGCAGGGCGTAAAGGGGCTGCCCGACCGCCGAGAGTTCCTCCGGCGACGCGGGGAAGGACGGCCGGATATCGTCGTCTCCCCCGGCACGGTCCTCCTTGATCCCCCGGTAGCCCTGCTCATCGCCGTAATAGACCACCGGGGTGCCCGGCAGGGTGAACAGCAGCACCAGCGCATGGGCAAGCCGGCCCAGGTCCCCCAGTCGGCTGGCGATGCGGGTGACGTCATGGTTGCCGATGAACGTCAGCGGCACGAAGGTGTCCAGGAAGGTGTTGTGCCGCTCGAGCGCGGCGGACAGTTCGTAGAAATTCGCCTGCTGGAGCGAGCTCCAGACCGCCTTCCACAGTTCGTACTGGGTCACCGAGTCCAGATGCCCGGCACGCACGTCCGCCGGATAGTCTCCGTGGATGTACTCCCCCACGAAGTAGGCGTCGGGGAACTCGGAGCGGACGTTGTCCAGCACGGCGGCCCAGAACGGCGACGGCACTGCGTAGGCGGCGTCCAGGCGCCACCCGTCGGCTCCGCGGCGCAGCCAGTGCTTCATCACGTCAGCCACGACATCCGCCACGGCGGGGGTGTCATGGTTCAGCGCCACCAGGTGGTGGTGGCCCTCGAAGTCCGCGTACTCCGGCTCGGTGCCGGGCGTCCAGGCGTCCGGCCAGGAGAACCGAAACCAGTCCGCCGTCGGCGCGTCCGGTCCCTGCTCCAGCGCCTGCCGGAACGGCGCAAAGGAGCGGCCGGTGTGGTTGAAGACGCCGTCCAGGAGAACCCGGATGCCGCGGGCGTGGGCCTGCGCAATGAGTTCGTCGAAGTCGGCGTCGTCCCCGAGCCGCGGATCGATCCGGTAGTAGTCGGTGGTGTCATAGCCGTGGGTTTCAGAGGCAAACACCGGTCCGAGCGCGAGGCCGGAGGCACCCATTTCCACGAGGTAATCGAGCCACGGCACCAGCCGGGTCAATCCGTGGCGATCCATGGGTGTGCCGGGGAGTGGGTCTGGAAGCGCAGCCTTTTCCGCTCCGGCGAACCCCAGCGGGTAGACCTGCCACCACACCACGTGCTGGACCCAATCGGGTGTCATTGGATTCTTCCCTTCGCGCTGCGTCCTGGTCTCTCCCAGTCTGCCATCAGCACGCTTAGCGTCGTAAATCCCCGCTGACGCTAGTCCCGCCGGTACCCGCCCCTGTCCCGGAACGTGGAGACCATGGAGACCATGGAGGCCATGGCGCTAGAGCATGCGGTTCGGAACGGCGGGGAACGCCTTCGCGTCGTAGAGCTTGGCGACGGCGGCCATGTAGTCGGTCCACTGCGCACCGGCGATGGCGGAGCCGTCCACGTAGGAGCGGGTGACACCGTTAATCGACTGGTTGTTCAGGGAGGAGTAGGAGTTCCAGTTGCCTACCCACGAGGCCGTGGAGATGCCGGTGGTGTAGCCCACCGTCCAGGTCTGCTCGGACATGTCCGTGGTGCCGGTCTTCGCCGCAGCCGGCACACCGATGGGATGGATGCTGCCCGGTGAACCCTCCACCAGCTTCTGCAGCGGCTGCGTCACGGCGGCGGCCACGTCTGCGTCGATGGCCTGGGTGCATTCCCCACCGGGAACGTCATAGGCGTTGCCCCGGCCGTCCGTGACCTCCGTCAGTGCCGTCGGCTCGCAGTAGGTACCGCCGCTGGCGAAGGTGGCGTAGGCGGAAGCCATGGTCAGCGGAGCGACTTCCTGGCCGCCGAGCACAAAGGAGGGGCTGGTGACTTCCAGTGGTTCCCCGTCCACTGCCCGGTGGACGCCCATATCGGTGGCCGTGTCCCGGATGTCGCACAGGTCCAGCTGCGCGGCCTGTGCAACGGTGGCGGTGTTGACGGACTGGGTGAGGCCCTCCGCCACGGTCATTTTCTTCTCAAAGCCCTCGGAGGCGTTCTTGAATTTCCACTCGTCGAATTCGGCGTTGGCGCCGAGGCAGCTGGCTTTCCATTTGAAGCCGGCGGGGTAGGACGTCCGGGTGGCGTCGATGGTGTCGTTGAGGCCGCGGCCTGAGGCCAGCCAGGCCGCCGTCGTGAACGGCTTCATGGTGGACCCGGGCTGGAAGCCGTAGGGAGTGCCGCCCATGTCCGCGTCGACGTTGAAGTTCAGTTGGGTTTTGCCCTTGCCCAGTTCCGGGGTGTACTCCGTGTTTTGGGCCATGGCCAGGATCTTGCCGGTGCCCGGTTCCACGGAAACGATTGCGGAACCTGCCCCGGATGCGTCTCCCACCGGAACCTGGGCTTCGATTTGTTTCTGGGCCTGCGACTGCAGCCGCGAGTCGAGCGTGGTCCGGATGGTCAGGCCGCCCCGGGCCAGGAGCTTGGCGCGCTCTTCGACGTCGGCGCCGAAGGCCTCCGACTGCAGTACCGTCTGCTCCACGTAGCTGCAGAAGTACTGGGCCATCTCGGCTCCCGTGCACCCAGACGTTACGTTCTGCGGGTTCAGGTCCAGCCCGGTGGCCACGGCCTGGTCGTATTCGGCCTGGGTGAGCTTGCCGTTCTTCAGCATGGCCGCGAGGACGGTGTCCCTGCGGTCCTTCGTGCCTTCGGGGTTGGTGAAGGGGTTGTAGTGGCTGGGCGACTGCACCATGCCGGCCAGCATGGCTGACTGTGCCGGAGTCAGGTCTGCGGCGGTCACGCCGAAGAAGCTGTGTGCCGCGGCCTCCACGCCGTAGGTCTGTCCGCCGAAGAGGACAATATTCAGGTAGCCCTCAAGGATCTCTTCCTTGGTGTACTCCTTTTCCACGGCGACGGCGAGCTTGGCTTCGCGGAGCTTGTCCCCCAGGTCCTTGGTGCCGCTGATGGTCAGGTCGCTGCCGCCCTTGCCGTCGGCCATATCCCGGCTGATCAGCACGTTGTTCACGTACTGCATGGTCAGGGTGGAGGCGCCCTGCGTATCCGAACCGGCCGCGTTGGAGGCAACGGCGCGGGCGACACCCGTGAAGTCGATGCCGTTGTGCTCGAAGAAGCGGGCGTCCTCGATGGAGACAATGGCATCCTGCATGCTCTGCGACATTTCGTCCAGCTTCACCGGTACCCGGTTCTGCGAGTAGAACGTAGCCAGCAGCACACCGTCGGCGCTGTAGATCTTCGAGCCCTCGTCCAGGGGACCGGTTTCCAGCTCATCGGGCAGCTGGTCCAGTACGCCCACGGCCATGTCGGTTCCCGTGGCAGCCACGGCGGCCATGGGGATCAGGGTGCTGGCGGCAAGCACGCCGGCGAGCAGGCTGACGAGGAAGAACGCGACCAACCGTCCGGGCACGGAGAGTCGCTCGAAGAATGAGGGTTTGGGGGGGCGCATCCGATTAATTTAGCGACACTGCCTGTGAAGGGTCTTGACCGTAAAGAGCGCCGCGGGTATAAGCCCGGATCTATGCATGGCCCAGCGGTCCTGGAAATTCCGCGTCGTTGCAGGGATCTGCACGTGCTGCGGGTCTCCATGACGAGGTCTGCGGCGGGTCCGGCCCGCCCTGCAGCCGAGAACAAAATCACACCAAACCGGCACCCTTTGGGCTTACCCCGGGTAGGTCTCCGGGTTTCCCTCCGGGGGCGGCCAGGGGGTTGTCCACGGCGGCGGCCCCGGGGCGGAGCCGGGCCAGCACGCCTGTCTGCTGCAGCAGTGAGAACCGGTCCGGCACACCCCAGTGCTCGGTGATCCGCCCGTCAACCACCGTGGCAATATCCACTACGGTCAGCTCAACCGCCTTACCGCTCGGCGGGCCGAAAAACGGTCCCGTGTTGGTGCCCCGCCCGTAGAAGCGGACCCAGGCCGTGTTGCCCCGGGTGGCCCAGTCTTCGAGGTCGTAGTGCAGGTCCGGCATGGCTTCGTGGACCTGCGTGATGGCCTTCTTCACGTGGGCTATTGCCTCGGCTCCGCGGCCCTCGAGTCCAAACTGATGCTCAATCAGGTCCGGGGAGCACAACTCGTCCACTAGGTCCGTGTTCCCCCGGGCGAACCCCTCGAACAGGATCCGCCGCAGCACGTGCACTCCCTGGGGCAGGTCTTCTGCGTCCATGACGGGCTCCTCGCATCCGAGCGGCATTCCTTCCGACCATACGGCGGGGCCGCGCAGGGAAAAAGGCGTGAAGGGCAAACCAGTGCGGCGGCAGCGGCTGCGGTGGCGATTGAGGGGTCGGCTGCGGGGTCGGCTGCGGGGCCGCAAGCACCTGCCGGGACGAACAAAGGAGGGGCCGCCGTCGAACAAACGACGGCGGCCCCTCCTGTGTAGCTTTACTGCGGACTAGCTGTACATCGGACTAGCTGTACCGCTGGCCGGCTAGTACCGCAGCGACCGCGCTTTAGGCGTCGACAACAATGGCCGTGATGGCCGGGGTGCGGTTGTAGAAGCGGCGCATCCAGTTGGCGACGGCGCGCTCAATCACGTCTTCGAGCTCCTCGCCCTTCGGTCCGCGGCCGGTGGCGGCGTTGGCCAGGGCCTTCTCCACCGCTTCCTCCGCCTTGCGCAGGTCCTCGGACTTGACGGTGAAGCCCTTGGTGAAGAACTCAGCCGGCTCGGCGATGGTGCCGGTGTCGGCATCGACCAGGGCCAGCACCGTTACGGCGCCTTCCTCAGCCAGCTGCATGCGTTCCTTCAAGGTTTCCTCGGTGGTGTGGCCGACGCTGTCGCCATCCACGAAGACCAGGTCCACCTGGTGCTTGCCGGAGATCGTGGCACGGCCGCGGCGCAGGTCGACGGTCATGCCGTTTTCCGCGATGACCACGTCGCGGGGATCCATTCCGGTCGCCTCTGCGATGGCTCCGTTGGCCTTGAGGTGGCGCCATTCGCCGTGCACCGGCATCACGTTGCGCGGCTTGACGATGTTGTAGCAGTAGGCGAGTTCACCCGCGCTGGCGTGGCCGGAGACATGCACCTTGGCATTGCCCTTGTGCACCACGTTGGCGCCGATCTTGGTCAGGTTGTTGATGATGCCGTAGATGGCGTTCTCGTTACCCGGGATCAGCGAGCTGGCCATCAACACCGTGTCACCCTCGTGGATGCGGATCTGGTGGTCCTTGTTGGCCATGCGGGACAGGGCAGCCATGGGCTCGCCCTGCGAACCGGTGCAGATCAGCACCACCTTGTGGTCATCGGTGCGCTGCAGCGACTTGAAGTCCACCAGGATGCCCTTGGGGATGTTCAGGTAGCCCAGTTCCTCGGCGATGGTCATGTTGCGGATCATCGAGCGGCCCACGAAGGAGACCTTGCGGTTGTAGCGCGATGCCGCGTCGATGACCTGCTGGATGCGGTGGATGTGGCTGGCGAAGCTGGAAACGATGATGCGGCGCGGCGCGGTGCGGAACACCGTGTCGATGGCCGGGGCCAGTTCCTTTTCCGAGGCCATGAAGCCGGGAACCTCGGCGTTGGTGGAGTCGGTGAGGAACAGGTCCACGCCTTCCACGCCGAGCCGGGCGAAGCCGGTGAGGTCGGTGATGCGGCGGTCCAGCGGGAACTGGTCCATCTTGAAGTCGCCGGTGTGCAGCGCCATGCCGGCGGCCGTGCGGATGGCGATGGCCAGGCCGTCCGGGATGGAGTGGTTCACGGCAAGGAACTCAAGGTCGAAGCCGCCGATGGTGCGGCGGTCGCCTTCCTTGACCTGGATCAGCTTGGGCTTGATCCGGTGTTCCTTGAGCTTGGCTTCGATGAAGGCCAGGGTCAGCTTGGAGCCGACGATGGGGATGTCGGAGCGCTCGCGCAGCAGGTAGGGCACGCCGCCGATGTGGTCTTCGTGGCCGTGCGTCAGGACGACGGCGACGACGTCCTGCAGACGGTCGCGGATGGCGGTGAAGTCAGGCAGGATCAGGTTTACGCCCGGGTGTTCTTCTTCGGGGAAGAGCACGCCGCAGTCAACGATCAGCAGTTTGCCGTCGAATTCGAAAACGGTCATGTTCCTGCCGATTTCGCCAAGGCCGCCGAGGTTCATGACACGCATGGTTCCCTTGGCTAGTTCCCGGGGGGCTTTCAGGACGGCAGGTGTTCTATTCACGGATGATGGTTCTTTCGTTGGGGATCAATTACAAAGGTGGAACGGCAGCCGTACGGCGGCATTCCGGAAGTCTGTGGTGCGGCCAGAACAGGGCCGGCAGCTGTTGTGCTTCTTTCATTCTATTGACTTTTCCGGCGCGCCGGGGACACCGGGCTCTTCGGGAGAGTCTCGGACGGGTCCGGAAGGGGTTCCTGGGCCGCTTTCCAAGCAGGTCAGCGGTGCATTAGGCCCGCTGAAGGGCCACCTTCTGCGACCGGGAAATTCCGGTGCTTTGGCCGCAGTTGGAGCAGGTGAAGGCGTAGCGGCGGCTGGTTGTGAGCACGGGGATGAAGAACAGCGTCAGCCGGTTGGCCCGCTCCTCTACCTTCTGCTGGGCATAGGCGCCGCAGTACTGGCAGGTGGCGGGACGCGAAAAGAGAGTACGGAGCACGGTCTTGAATCCGATGAGGACGAACATCCAACCACTGTACGTCTCGGCGGAAGGCCGCGGCATGGGGACACGCGGGCTTTACTAAGCTTGCTTAGGACTGGGGGTGCTGGATACGTTTCGCGCATGGAATTCCGCCATCCGCAGCCCGGGTACCTGCTGCCGCTGAAGTGGACCGACGACGCCGGCCTCGAAGAGCTCGCGAAGTACCTGGAACAGCTGTGCGCACATCTGCCGGTCCTGGTGGTGGACGGCTCCGCCGAGGAACGGTACGCGGCACATGCGCAGGCCTTCCCAGCCGCCGTTCGCCACTGCCGGCCCCAACACCCCGAGTGCCGGAACGGCAAAGTCAGCGGCGTCCTCACCGGCGTCGACATGGCTGAGACAGAGGCCCTCATCATCGCGGACGACGATGTCCGGTATACGCTGCCGCAGCTGGAACGGATCCGCACCCTGTTGGGGGACGCCGACGTCGTCCGTCCACAGAACTACTTCCCCTCCCCCTTGCCGTGGCACGCGCGCTGGGACACCGGCCGGACCTTACTGAACCGTGCGTTCGGTGCGGACTACCCGGGCACGCTGGCGGTGCGGACTGCGGTGCTGCGGCGGACGGGCGGTTACAGCGGGGATGCATTATTCGAAAACCTTGAACTCCTGCGGACTGTCCGGGCTGCCGGTGGGTGCGAGGTGCGCGCTAATGACCTGTTCATTGCCCGGGTCCCCGCCTCTACGCGCCACTTTCTCCGTCAGCGGGTGCGCCAGGCCTACGACGATATGGCCCAGCCGCTGCGGTTGGCTGCCGAGTTGTCCCTGCTGCCCGCCCTGGTGTGGGGTGCGCGGAGGCCGCGGTGCCTGATTGTGCTCGCTGCTGCCGCTATGGGTACAGCGGAATACGGACGCAGGCGCGACGGCGGACGTCAGGTATTCGGGCCGACGTCGGCCCTGTGGGCCCCCCTGTGGCTGGTTGAACGGGCGTTGGGTGTCTGGGTTGCCGTTCACTGGCGGCTGCGCGGCGGGGTGCCGTATTCCGGTACGAGACTGAAGACTGCTGCACACTCGGTGCATTGGATCCGGCGGTCGCTAGGGGACTGACCGCAGGGCTGGTGTCCGCGAGCGCGTCCGGGTGGGGGTGGTGTCCGCGAGCGCCGCGAGGGTTGGGCTGGTGACCGCAGGGCTGAATCCGGGTGGGGCTGGGTCCGCGAGCGCCGTTCGGGTGGGGCCGGGTCCGCGAGCGCCGTCCGGGTGGGGCTGGTGTCCGCAGGGCTGGGCCGGGTGGGGCTGGGTCTGCGAGTGGCGCGAGGTTGGATGGATTCTCTGGTTTCCGTGCCCATACCGTCGACCACAGCCATGCCCCGTTCCCACGTAAAAACAGGTAGTACTTCGGGTAGATATCGTCTTCCTCTGCCTGTTGGCAGCCGATAAACTCGAACACATGTTCGAATATCTCGCGCATGAGCCTGATCCCCATGGGCTTCGCCCCCATGTACGCCGTCAGCATGAAAGCGAATCCGGCGCGGCCCCTTCCGGGATCAGCAGCGCCCTGGTGAACACCTGGGTTGAGGTACTTGCAGACCAGAACGGCGCCGAACCGGCCCAGCGGGCTGACACGGAACTCATCGACCGGATTCGTGCCCTCGAGGAGTTGAAGGCTGCGGCGTCGGCCGCGCAGGCCCGGGCAGCTGCCGCATTTGATGCCTCGCAGCGGAGGAAGCAGGCGAAGGGTGGACTGCCGGCGAACAAGCAGGGCTGGGGTGTGGCCTCACAGATAGCCTTGGCCCGGAGGGAGTCAGCCAACCGCGGTGGGCGCCTGTTGGGGTTCGCCCATGCGTTGGTGCAGGAGATGCCGTGTACCCTCCATGCCCTAAGCAACGGGAAGATCAGCGAATGGCGGGCGACGCTGCTTGTGCGCGAGACCGCCTGCCTGAGTGTGGAAGACCGGCAGCGGGTGGATCGGGAAGTGGCTGGAGACTTGGAGGTGCTGGAAACCCTGGGAGACCGGCAGATTATTTCCCGCGCCAGGGCTGCGGCCTACCGGCTGGATCCACAGGCGGCGGTGAACCGGGCAGCCAAGGCCGCGTCCGAACGCTTCGTCTCCTGCCGTCCGGCCCCGGACACCATGACCTACCTGACCGGGCTCCTCCCGGTAAGCCAGGGTGTAGGGGTATACGCGGCCCTGTCGCGGGAGGCAGACCGGCTGACGACTGCCGGAGACGGCCGTACACGGGGACAGATCATGGCGGACACCCTCGTACAACGGATCACGGGGAAGGCAAACGCGGACGAGATGAACGTCGAGGTCCAGCTTGTGATGACCGACCGGACCCTGCTGGCCGCAGACTCCGAACCGGCACTGGTCCCCGGATACGGTCCCGTTCCGGCACAGTGGGCAAGGGACCTGGTCCGGCGCCGGAATTCCCGCAGCAGCACCAACAATTCCGAACTGGCGAGCGATCCAGGTGCAGGCAAACGTGCCCAGACGTGGATCCGGCGGCTCTACACTGCTCCCGAATCCGGCGAGCTGGCCGCAATGGACTCCCGGGCACGGTTGTTCCCTCCATCCGTCGCCCGCTTCATCGCCGCCCGGGACCAAACCTGCCGGATGCCGTGGTGTGGTGCCCCTATTCGCAACTTCGACCACATCCGCCGGCACAGTCAGGGTGGTCCCACCAGCGTGATGAACGGGCAGGGGCTGTGCGAGGCCTGCAACCAGGCCAAGGAAGCACCGGGTTGGTCGGCCACCGTCGTAAAGCCGCCCGGGGCAGCAGGAGCAGCGGGAACAGAGGGAACAGCGGGGCATACCGTCGAGACCGCCACGCCTACGGGGCACACCTACCGTTCCACGGCGCCGCCAATGGTCGGGGCACCCTATGAGGCCGGCTCCTCAGCTGACGAATGGACCATGGTTGAAGGGACCATGGTTGAAAGAATCATCGCCGACGTCCTCTGGGCGGCTTAGGAGTCGGCCTGGGTTGGCTGAGGCGCTCGCCGACCTGTCCCCCGTCAGTCCCGGTCGGCGAGCGCCAACGGTAGGCTGTGGGGATGGCCAGATACTTTGACGTACACCCGGAAAACCCGCAGCCGAGGGCCATCGGCCAGATTGTGAACCTGCTCGAATCCGGCGGCTTGATCGCCTACCCCACTGATTCCTGCTACGCACTGGGCGTGCAGCTGGGGAACAGGGAAGGGCTGGAACGCATCCGGCAGATCCGTCAGCTGGACGACAAACACCACTTCACCCTGGTCTGCCACAACTTCGCCCAGCTGGGCCAGTTCGTACAGCTGGATAACTCCGTGTTCCGCAGCATCAAGGCCGCAACTCCCGGCAGTTACACGTTCATCCTGCCGGCGGTAAAGGAAGTCCCCAAGTGGCTGCTCCACCCCAAGAAGCGGACGGTCGGCGTACGCATCCCGGACAACATCGTGGTCCAGTCGATCCTGGAGGGCCTCGGCGAACCGCTGCTGTCCAGCACGCTGCTGCTGCCCGGCGACGAGGATCCGATGACCCAGGGCTGGGAGATCAAGGAGCGGCTGGACCATCAGGTGGACGCCGTGATCGATTCCGGCTTCTGCGGCCCGGACCCCACCACCGTCATCGATTTCTCCGGGGATACGCCGGAGATAGTCCGTCGCGGCACCGGTGATCCGATGCCCTTCGAGTAACCACAGCGGTCCGGGGTCTTTATCGATTCCTGCGGTTGACTGTCCCCGCGCACGCGCAGAGTCTGACACGCGTCAGGGGGGCCACGGCTAGTCACTCGCAGGGAATCCACATGAAAAAGACGGTTAAGGCAGTATCGACGGCGCTACTGAGTGCCTGTGTCCTGGCAGGATGCGGCATCGGAACCGGGCTTCCGGGGACAGGCGGCGGGACCGGACATCCCACCGCCTCCCCCGGACCCACGACTTCACCACCCACACCCACCGCTTCCCCCACCAACTCCCCCACCGGCACACCCACACCGACCGGGACCCAGACGCCCACACCGACACCGACACCGACACCGACACCCCCGGATGATGGAGGCGACGACGACGGCGACGGCGACGCCGTGAACGTCATCCTCATGGTGGGTGACGGCATGGGCACGGCCCAGCGGGACGCCATCCGGCTGGCCTCGGTGGGCCTGACCGGAGAACTGGCCATGGACTCGTTGCCCGAAGTCGGCCGGGTGCACACCAACTCAGCGGATCCGGAGACCTTCATTACCGATTCCGCGGCTGCCGCCACCTCCATGGCCACAGGAGTGAAGACCTACAACGGCGCCATTGGGGTGGACCTTGCGCAGCAGCCTGTGTCCACGGCCCTGGAAGTCGCGGAACGGCTCGGGAAGTCCTCCGGCCTGGTCACCACCAGCCAGGTCACCGATGCGACCCCCGCAGCCTTCGGATCCCACGTACTGGACCGGAACGAGCAGAGCGCCATCGCAGCCCAGTTCCTGCGCAGTTCCCACCCCGAAGTGATCCTCGGCGGCGGAGAGGACTACTGGTACCCGGCGGGCAACCCGGGCAGGTACCCCGATAACCCAGCAGAGGATGAATCCGAGGAGAGCGCCGGCACCGAGGGCAACCTCGTGGAAGAGGCACAGGAACAGGGGTACGAATACGTCTGGGACCTGCCCGGGCTGGAGGCAGCGGAGGGCGATATGCTGCTCGGGCTTTTCGCCAACGAGGAAATGTTCCAGTACGGCGACGACATTGATGACGCCTATGACCCCGCCGTGCCGCTGACCGAGATGACCCGCAAGGCCATCGATGTCCTGGACAACAACCAGGAGGACAACGGCTTCTTCCTCATGGTGGAGGAAGAAGGAACCGATGCGATGAGCCACGTCAATAACGGTGCACTGACCATTGAGTCCGGTATCGAATTCGACCGGTCCGTGGCCCTGGCGAAGGAGTTCGCCGAGCAGGACGGAAACACCCTGCTGATCACGGTGGGCGACCACGAGACCGGCGGGATGTCCATCGAACCGCTGGGCGATGATTCCAATCCGGACAGCCCGGTGCAGGAAGGCCCGTTCGACGTCGCCAATTCCGACCAGCAGTTCCAGATCGACTGGACCACCGGCGGCCACACAGGCGACGACGTGCCACTGACCGCGATGGGTCCGGGCTCGGAAATGCTGACCGGCGTGTACGAGAACACCCGCATCTTCGACGTCATGGTGTCCGTGATGCGTTCCGGAACGGACCGCGACTTCGACCTCCAGGCCCACCGCGGCGGACGTGGCGAAGTAACGGAGGAATCCCTTGCCGCCTTCGCCCACTCGCTGGAGCTCGGCGTGACCACCCTGGAACTCGATGCGGTCCTCACCGAGGACGAACGGGTGATTGTTTGGCATGACGACCTCATCCTGGCCACAAAGTGCGCCGACACTGCCCCGGCAACCGCCGGCGATGCGGAATTCCCGTATGTGGGTGACCGCGTAGCGGACCTGACCCTGGCGCAGGTGCAGACCCTGGACTGCGGCTACGCCCAGCTGCCGGGCTACCCGGAGCAGGACGTGGCGGAGGGCAACCGGATCGCCGAGTTGAGCGACGTCTATGACCTCGCCCGCGAGTACCGTGCCCGCCGGATCCACTTCAATGTCGAAACGAAGGTGGAAGAGGGCCTGGCCGGCGGACCGCGCAGCGTGGCCCTCACCGAAGCGGTAGTGGACGTGGTGCGCGACTCCGGCCGGGAACGCCGCACCACCATCCAGTCCTTCGACTGGTCCACCCTGAATCTGGTGGACCGGATCGCCCCGGAGCTGACACTCGTAGCCCTGGCCAGCACCGCGCAGGACCTCGGCGTCGGCCAACCGGGCGCCGCCCCGCAACTGGGAGGTATCGACATTGATGACTTCGGCGGTGACGTGGCCTGGGCTGCAGCTGCCCAGGGCTACGACGTCATCTCGCCGATCTTCACCACCGTCACTGCGGAACTTGTACAGAGCGCCCATAACCGCGGCCTGACCGTCATCCCCTGGACGGTCAATGAGGTGGCGGATATGCACCGCCTGATCGATCTGGGGGTGGACGGCATCATCACCGACTACCCCACGAGGCTGCGCGCGGTGCTGGCCGAGCGGGGGTTTGAGCTCCCCCGCCCCTACCAGCGCTAACCGCCGGGCAGGACCCCGCCGTTAGCTCGTTCCGGCCCCGGCACGAACCCCGGAACGGGCTGACGGCCCCCTCTTTTTCGACCCCGGGGGCACTGATGGCATGCTGAAGGGATGCCCGGTCTCTATGTGCTTCCTTCCAGCTGGCTGCTGAACGCGCCCCCGGAGTCGGTCTGGGAGATCGTCGCCAGCCCGGATATGAGCTGGCCGCGGTGGTGGCCCGGCTGCACACTCCAGGACCTGGCTACGGACACCGCGTCCGCAGATCCGACAGCGCAGCTGCTGGCCACCGCCGTCCGCCTGCAGTTCCGCGCCTCCCTGGGTTACCGGCTGTCCATCACCATTAAGCCCACCACCGCTGTCCAGCCCAAGATCATTGAGTTCGACGCCGGCGGAGACTTGGTGGGCACCGGCCGGATCCGGTTGTTCCCGGTTCCGGCCCCGGAAGCCGGCTTGCCGGCCGAGCAGACCCGGATGGACATCGACTGGAAGGTCCGCCCCACCCTGCGCTGGATGCGGATGCTCACCCCGGTGGCCCGGCCGGCGTTTACCGCCGCCCATGCGCTGCTGATGAAGCAGGGCGAACGGGGCCTGTGCCGGGAGCTGGCTCAGGCAACGCGCCGGGGCCGGCCAAACAGGGTCCGCACCCCCGCCGAATAATGCACAGTGTCCGGCGGACCTTCCATGGGAAGCCCGGCGGCCGGCACCAGCTCGTCGTGGAGGTGGGTCAGCCGGGCCGGATGCAGCGGCCACGGCCGGTGCGAGATGGGAATAAACACTGTCCTGCCCGCCAGGACGGCGTGGAGTCCGAACCTCGCGGTCAGCAGGATGGACAGGTCATCGTCAGCCTGCCGGGCCTCATCCGGAACCACGGCGAAGGACGAGCGGGCCTGCCGGCCGAACCGCTCGACGTCGTACCCAAGGGCCCAGCCGGACCGCGTGGGGCGGCAGCGGGACCAGACGTACGGGATATGCAGTGCGCGGGCGGCCAGTACCGGGACGAGCCGGGAGGCGTCCAGGCTCAGGAACAGCACCCCGCGGCTTCCGTCGCGGCCGCGTGAATACAGGCGCACATTGACCTCGGTGAAGGAACCGAAAAAGGGAACCGGGACCCCGGCAATCCCGGTCTCCGGCGCCCGGAAGCCAATGAGTCCCACCCAGGTGGAGCCGTGGAACACGTCGGGCTCGACACCTGGCGGCATATACGGTGCAGCCAGGGACGGATCAATGCGCCAGTGCAGGAAGACAGCCGCGGACCAGGTCTGGGCCATAAACACGGGCGGGGTTACCCATGGTCCGGCAGGCCAGGGATTACGGCTGCCGTGGACGTGCGCATCCATGGCGTCAACGTAACAGCGCCCCCGCCGGGCGGAAAGGGCTAGACCGCTGTGTCCGGCCGTTCTTCGCCGAAGCGCTCCACGGCTGTCTTCTTCCGGATCCGGTCCAGCCGGTTGATCAGCGGCGCCGCCGTAATTCCGTGCAGCACGATCGACGACGCCACCACCAGGCCGAGCAGACCCCAAAGCTGCTCCGCCCCGTCGAATTGTCCCTTGCCCAGTGCGTAGCCCAGGTAGTACAGGGAGCCGATCCCGCGGACGCCGAAGAAGGCGATGGCCATCCGTTCGCGGGGGCCCGGCTTGCCGCCCAGCAGCCCCAGCCATCCGGCGAGGGGTCGGACAACGAGCAGGAACGCGGCGGCGACCACGACTTCGCGCCAGCCGATGCCGGACAGCAGTCCGCGGGCAATGGCCCCGCCGAGCAGCAGGAGCAGGACGACGGTCAGCAGGCGCTCCAGCTGCTCGACGTAACTGTGCAGCACCCGGTGGTAACCATGCGTCCGTTCCGCGGTGCGGATGGTGACTGCACAGACAAAGACGGCCACAAAACCGTAGCCGTCCAGCATTTCCGTGACTCCATAGGCAAGGAAGGTGGCCGCCAGGGCCACAAAGCCCTCGGAATGGTTAGACAGGCGGATGCTTTCCAACGGTGCGGAGAAGAAGAGCCGGCTCAGGACCTTGCCGGTAAGGAATCCGAGGAGGACGCCCATCCCGATCCGCCAGAACACATCCACGGCAATCCAGTGCGGGAACCAATCCGACGGTGCGGTCCCGACCAGGCTCATGCCGATGGCGAGGTAGACGAAGGGGAAAGCCAGGCCGTCGTTCAGTCCGGCTTCGGAGGTCAGGCCAAAGCGCACCTCGTCCTCGGCTTCGCCTTCGGAGTCCTCCTCCTCGTCGTCGGCCGGTTCGCCTACCTGGACCTCGGAGGCGAGGACCGGATCGGTCGGGGCCAGGGCCGCTGCCAGCAGGATGGCCGCCGCCAGCCCGACGCCGAGGACCCAGAGATTCAGCAGGGTCAGGCCCAGCAGGCTCAGCGGCATGGCAATGCCCAGCATCCGCCAGGTGGTGGACCACCGCCGCCACCCCACCGGACGGTCCAGGGCCAGGCCCGCACCCATCAGCGAAATGATCACGCACACCTCGGTCAGGTGCGTGGTGAATTCTCCATAGCGCACCGGATCCGGGTCGGGCAGGTCCTTCAGGAGGCTGAACGCGAGGATCCCCGCCCCAAGGAACACCATGGGCATGGAAACCGGCACGTTGCGCAGCACTTTGGGCAGCACGGCGGCAAGGAAGACTGCAAGGCCGGCTGCGGAGAATACGAGGCTGGGTCCGTCAAACACCCCCCGACAGTACCGGCGGACCAGGCGCCCCAACAGGTGCCGCGCCGAATCGGCGTTGGCGCCTTAGGCCTCGCGGATGTCGACCTGCCCCGGCTGTGCCCCCTCGGCACCGAACACCAGCCACCGGGTGGCGATCTTTTCGGTGAAGAACCGGTCATGGCTGACCACAATGACGGCGCCGGGGAAATGCAGCAGGGCGCGTTCCATGACCTGGGTGCTGGACATGTCCAGGTGGTTGGTGGGCTCGTCCAGCAGCAGGACGGGTGCGCCGGAGAGCAGGCACTGGGCCATGGCCACCCGGGCACGCTGCCCGCCGGAGAGATTGCCGATCTTGGAGGTCAGGTCCGCTTCGGAGAACTGGAACATGGTCAGGAACCGGTTCACGGATTTTTTCGTGGCGCTGAACGCCAGGGATCCCGGCAGCGAGTTCACCGCATGGGTGACGGTATCGGCGTCGTCGAGCTCGGCCAGCATTTGGTTGTAGGAAACCATGGCTGGCCCCTTGGGCCAGGTGACATCGCCGGAGTCCGGCTGTTCCTCTCCCGTAAGCACGCGCAGCAGGGTGGTCTTGCCACTGCCGTTGGTGCCCGTGACGGCGATGCGGTCGCCTTTGTTGACCTCAAAGCTCAGGTCCTCGAAGAGCACCTTATCCCCGTAGGACTTGGACACACCGCGGACCCGGCCCAGGACGTCTTTCACATGCAGTCCGTCATAAATGCCCGTGATGATCTCATCGACCGGACGCGGCGCACGGGATTTCTTGATCCGGGCCAGCTGGGTGCTCAGCCGTCCACCGGCCTTGGCTGCCTCGCGCCGGTCCGCAATGCCTTCGGCTTCAAACGCCAGCAGCTCCGCCTCGTGGACAAACTGCGCCTGGAGGTTCTTCAGCCGGAACTGCTTCTGCACCACGTACTCGGCGAAGTTGCCCGGGTATTCGTGCAGGTGGAAGTTCTCCACTTCCACGATGCGGGTAACGACGGCGTCCAGGAACTTCCGGTCGTGCGAAACGATGATCGCCGCACCCCGGAAGTCGCGGAACCATCCCTCGAGCCATTCGACGCCGGCAACGTCCAGGTAGTTGGTCGGTTCGTCGAGCAGGAGGACGTCAGGCTGTTCGAGCAGGATTTTCGCCAGGGCGGCGCGGTTCCGCCAGCCGCCGGACAGGGCGTCGATGGGGCAGACGCGGTGTGCGTCGGTGAAACCGAGCGTGGTGAGCACCGAATCGATGCGGCGCGGGTAGTCCCAGCCGTCCAGGCGGTCCATGGTCTCGAACAGTTCCGACTGGCGCCGGATCAGCCGGTCCATTTCCTTGTCGGCCGGACCGGAGGCAATGGTTTCGTCAATGCCGGCCAGCTCGGCCTCGACGTCCTTGATCTCCGTGAAGACGGAGTCCAGGACGTCCGCGATGCTGGCCTGTCCATCCAGTTCCGAGAACTGGGAGAAGTAGCCGATCTTCACACCCGGCTCCACCGTCACTGTGCCGGAGTCCGGCTGCACCTGGTCCAGGACGAGCTTCAGGATGGTGGACTTACCGGAGCCGTTCCGGCCGATCAGGCCAATCCGGTCCTTGGGGTCGAGCCGCAGGAAGGCTTCACGCAGGACCTGCTTGTTCTCGAAGGAAGTGTTGACGTCCTGCAGCCGGATCAGGCTCATGGTGTCCTCTCAAAGGGGTTGGTTTCCTCGCCCCGCGGGACAACGACCACTTATCCTACCGGCTGGCTGCGGCCGGCCGGCCTAGCTGTGGTGCGGCGACGCCTAGCTGCAGAAGGTGTAGCTGCCCTCGGTGCGGCGGTTGGTGTAGCTGGAGGTGTCGACGTAGCTGCCCAGGGTGCGGGGACGGGTGACGGCGCGGCGGCCCGTGGAGACGTAGGTTCCCTCGGCGCGCAGGGTTCCCTGCGGGTGGTCGTAGCGGGTGGTGTAGGTGCCGCGGGGACGGGGCAGGGCTGCCGGAGCAGCAGCTGCGGACTGTGCAGCCGGGGTACGGCCGGTGGACACGTTGTGCGTGGGGGCGGCGGCGGTGCGGTTGATCAAGGTGGTCATGGTGTCTCCTCAGTTGACGCTAGCGGTGAGACTCGGGCCACGGCGGCATGGTTTTGGGCAGCGTTGAGCCCGGTTTGGTATGTCGCCGTTGAATGGTGCCCGCCTGGGGTGTGGGCGGTGGTGCGCTCCTAGCGGGCGGAGGAATCCGCCTGCTGTGCGCAGGTGCTGCAGATGCCGCTGAAGGTTACTTCCGCGGCCAGGATGGTAAAGCCGGAATCGTCTGATGGGGTCAGGCACGGTGCCTGGCCGATCACGCAGTCGACGTCCTTGATCGCTCCACAGCGGATGCAGACCAGATGGTGGTGGTTGTCCCCCACCCTCGACTCGTACAGTGCCGGCGAACCCGGGGGCTCAACGCGGCGGGCCAGTCCAGCCTCGGTGAAGGCGGACAGGATGCCGTAGACGGCCTGGGCGGAAATGCCCGGCAGTTCCGATCGAACGGAAGCCAGGAGGCTGTCGGCGCTGGAGTGCGGCGCCTGCTGCAGTGCTGCCAGGACGGCAACCCGCTGTGACGTGGACTTCAGCCCCGCTGACCGGATGTCTCCGGCCAGGGTCTGTGCTGTATCCGCCGCTTCCTGCATAACAAAAACCCTAACAGTTGTTTTGATTGGCTAAAGACAACTAGGGCCCTTTTGGGCTGTGATTCCGGACGCTGTGATTCCCTACACTGTGATAGCCGCCGCGCAACGCCACTGACGCCGGCGAATCCCCCTTAGTTCCCTTGGGTACCGAGTGCTTAGCAACAAAAGGAGCCGGAATGCGGAAGTCTTCAGCAGCAGTTTGGGACGTTGTACGTGCCGAGCGGCAGCGCCTTGTGGCGGACCTCTCCCCGCTGCCCGCCGAACAGTGGGAGGCACCCTCGCTGTGTCCCGGGTGGAGCGTCCACGACGTCCTCGCCCACCTTGTGGATACGGCACGCACCGGCAAGATCGGATTCGTCCGCGGCATGGTTGGCGCACGTCTTGATTTCGACCGCATGAACCACCGCGGGGTCCTCCGGGAAAAGCGTCAGGACCCGCAGGACACCGTGCGCGCACTGAGGGACGTGTCGGGTCTGACCAGGACGCCGCCAACCAAGCTGGCCACGCGGCTCGTCGAGGCAATCGTGCACGGCGAGGACATCCGCCGTCCCCTCGGCCTCAGCGGAAGCTATCCGGAACCCGCTGTGCTCCAGGCCCTTGCCTACCAGCTCCGCACCCCGGGCGCTTTCGGTGGAGGGCGCGAGCGGGCGGCGGGGCTGCGGCTGGTCGACCGCCGCACCGGGACTGCGTGGGGTACCGGCACCACGGTCGAAGCCGATGCATTGGACCTGCTGCTCGCCGTGTCCGGGCGCCCCGTGGAGCCCGTCCTGCCCACATAGGGGACGATGGGGAGGGAAAGCACCACATCACCGTAAGGACGAGGACCATGGGCACTTTGAAGGAACAGCTGCAGTCGGACATGAAGACCCACATGAAAGCGGGCAACCGGACGGCGCTGACTACCGTGCGCAATGTGCTGGGCGAAATCACCACCCGGGAGAAGTCGGGCAAGGCGCCGGTGGAGCTCGACGACGTGCAGGTCATCTCCCTGCTGCAGAAAGAAGCGGCCAAACGCCGCGACACGGCACGCATCTACACGGAGGCCGGTGAAGCAGACCGCGCCGCCGCCGAGGTCACCGAGGCCGAGATCATCGAAGCCTACCTGCCCGCTCCCCTGACCCGGGCCGACGTCGAAACCATTGTGGACGAGGCCATCGCCGAACTGCGGGCCGGTGGCGAAGAACCCACGATGCGGCAGATGGGACAGGTCATGAAGCCGGTAACCGCCAAGGTGGCAGGCCGTTTCGACGGCAAGGCCGTCAGTGAAATCGTGCGGTCCCGCCTGGCCTGACCGGAGCGCGGCACCCCGCTGTTACTCTGGTTGCTGAACGCTCATTCCGCCCACCATCGGAGGTACAGGTGCCTGCAACCGGCACGGGCCAGCGCCTGTTGGATTCCGCCACGGAAGCCTTCGCAGCCAAGGGGTTCCACGGCACCACCACCCGGGACATTGCGACGGCGGCCGGGGTCACCCCGGGCGCCGTTTATGTGCATCACCGCTCCAAGGAAGAGCTGCTGTACAGCATTTCCCGGCACGGGCACGAGCGCACCCTGGCCTTGGTCCGCTCCGGTGCCGCATCAAGCAGCGATCCCGTGCAGCAGATCGAAACCATGGTCCGGGATTTCGTTCAGTGGCAGGCGGCCAACCGCACCAAGTCCAGCGTGGTGAACTTCGAGCTGGCCGCCCTTACGGAGGACCACCGCGCCGAGGTGTTGAAGATCCGCCGGGCTGTCGACGCGGAGTTCCGTGCCGTCGTCGACCGTGGACGGCAGGAAGGCCGGTTCGACGTCGAGGACACCGGACTTGCGGTCCTGGCCCTGCTTTCCCTCTGCGTGGATGTAGCGCGCTGGTACCGCGGCGACGGCCGGCTGACCGCTGCCGGCATCGGCCTGCACCACAGCCGGCTTGCTTTGCGGATGCTGGGCGCCGTGCCGGCGCCGTCGTCCTGACACACCTGTTGTAAGCCGGGGGCCGGCGGCATACTGGAAGCCGGACCCTCTGGATCGAGGTACAGCATGGCGGAACTGACAACACTGGTGAGTGGAATCGGCATGGGTGAATCGGCCCGCTGGCATGCCGGTGAACTCTGGTTCGCGGACTGGACGGCGGGAACTATCTCGGCGCTGGACTCCGGCGGCAACGTCCGGCGGGTATCGGCCGTGCCGTCGTTCCCCATCAGTTTCGACTGGCTGCCGGACGGACGGATGGTTGTGGTCTCCGGAACGGACGGCACCGTCCTGCTGGAGGTACCCAATGCCGGGCTGGTCCCGCACACGGACCTGGGCGGGATGTCTGACTATCCGTGGAACGAAATTGCCGTGCATCCCTCCGGCAACATCTACGTCAACGGCATTGGCTATGACTATTCCAGCGCCGCGCAGGCCAGCGGCATCATTGCGCTCATCCGGCCGGACGGCTCCGTGGAACAGGTGGCGGACGGTCTGGCATTCCCCAACGGCATGCTCGTTTCCGACGACGGCGGCACGCTGGTGGTCGCCGAGTCCAACGCAGGCCGCCTGGCGTCCTTTGCCATCAGCGGCGACGGCAGCCTCACGCCCGACGGGGAGTGGGCGGGGATCTCCGGCAGCGCGCCGGACGGAATCTGCTGGGACGGCGCGGGCGGGATCTGGTTCGCCGAGGTCCCCGGCGAACGCTGCGTCCACGTCCGGGAAGGGGGAACCGTGCTCGATACGGTCCAGCTGGACCGCGGCTGCTTCTCCTGTGCCACCGGCGGCGACGACGGCGGCCTGCTGTTTATGATGGCCGCCCAGTGGCCCGAGGTGCTGGACCCCGGAGCCGGCAATACCGGCCAGGTGCTGGGGCTGCGGGTCCGCTAGCCCCTGCACCTGTCCGTTGCTGCCACTTCATGCCACTGCTAGGCGAACGCGGACAGGCCCGTGATGTGGCGGCCCAGGATCAAGGACTGCATGGAGTCGGTGCCCTCATAGGTGAACACCACCTCCATATCCGTGAGGTGCCGGGCCACGTGGTTTTCCAGGAGCAGGCCGTTGCCGCCCATAATGTCGCGTGCCTCCGAGCAGACCCAGCGGCCCTGCCGGGCGGCGAACATCTTCGCCATCGACGCCATGGGTCCGGTCATCTTGCCCTGGTCGCCGAGCTCGTTGAGGCGGAAGCAGGTCAGCTTGATCGCGGTAACCTGCGCGAGCATGTTTGCCAGCTTGTTCTGCACCAGCTGGAACCCGGCAATGGGGCGGCCGAACTGCATCCGGTCCTTGGCATAGGCCACGGCAATCTCGTACGCGGCCACCGCATGTCCGAGCGCTTCCCAGGCGACTCCCCCGCGGGTCGCGGCCAGCACCTTGTTGACGTCCTTGAATGAGTTGCAGTTGGCGAGGCGGTTTTCGGCGGGAATACGGAGGTCCTCGATGACGATGTCCGGCTGCAGGACCGCCCGCTTGCCGATCTTGCCGGTGATCACGTCAGCCCGGTAGCCGGCGGGGTGGTTGCCGTCGGCGTCCTTTTCCATCACCAAGGCCTTGACTGCGCCGTCGGCTTCGTCGCGGGCATAGATGATCACGATGTCGGCGAAGCTGGCGTTGCCGATCCACCGCTTGTTGCCGTTCAGCACGTACGAATCGCCGTCGCGGCGGGCGCTGGTTTCGAGGGACACCGAATCGGATCCGTGGCTGGGCTCCGTGAGGGCGAACGCACCGATTTTCTCGAACCTCGCCATGGCCGGCAGCCAGCGCTGTTTCTGCTCCTCGCTGCCCAGCATGTCGATGCTGCCCATGGCCAGGCCGGAGTGCACACCGAAGAACGTGTTGATGGAACCGTCGCCCCGGGCAAGTTCCGCAGCCGCGGTGGAGGCGGCCATGCGGCTCATGCCCGGGCAGCCGTACCCCTTGATCGTGCCGCCGGCGATGTTCAGTGCCGCCAGCTTGGGCACCAACTCGTACGGAACCTCGGCCCGCTCCCAGTAGTCGTTGATGACCGGCAGCAGATCGTTGTCGACGAACGCCCGGACACGATCCCGCACGTCACGGGCCTCGTCGTCCAGGAGCTCATCGAGGAGGTAGAGGTCGGCGTCGACGTCGGCCACCGCGGTGGGGTCGAAGGCCGGGCGCGCGGATTGGGTGACGGTCATGGAGACTCCTGACGGAAGGACTAACTAATCGTTCAGTTAGTATGACCCCCGTCACACCGTCGGTCAATGGGGGCACGTCTCCCCCGGCGGGTTGAGCCGTGGCGGAGATCTTCCTTCTGCGATGATCTTCCCCATGACGGACTTTCGCCTGGCCTGGCTGACCACACCGGAAATGGTCGACAGCCGGATGCAGGTACAGCTCCGCAGGTGCTGGTACGAAGTGGCCAATGCCGGTGGTGCCGTAGGCTTCCCGTTCCTTCCGGTGCCGGAAGAGCAGGTCCTTTCGGCCGTGGACTCACTGGTCGGATCTCTCGGGGAACCCGAGAACCGCCTCCTGGTTGCCACAGTGGAACGCAGGCTGGCCGGATGGCTGCTCCTGGCGGGTAATGCCGGGGCTTTGACGGCACACTGGGCGCGGATCTCCCGGCTGCAGACCGCACTTCCGTTCCGCGGAGCCGGGATAGGGCGCGCGCTGATGTCGGAAGCCGCCCGGGCAGCGGCGGAGGACTTTGGGCTGGAACAGCTGCATCTTGAAGCACGCGGCGGCCTGGGCCTGGAAGACTTTTACCGTTCCAGCGGCTGGCAGGAGGTGGGCCGCCGCCGGGATGCGCTACGGCTTCCCGACGGCGACCGCGACGAGGTCCTGATGTCCCTGTCGCTGACCTCCTGAGACGGACCTAGTGGATGGCCACGCCTTCGGGCAGCTCGTTGGTGGGACGGCGGACGAAGAACGCCGCCGCGACAGCCACCAGTGAAACAACGGCTCCCCAGAAGAACGCCGTGTGGACGCCCGAAGCCGCAGCGGAGACCGCTGACGCGCCGTCGGCCAGGGCCGCCGTCGTACCCGTGGTCATCAGCGTGACGAAGACGGCGGTGCCCGCAGCGCCGGCAAGCTGCTGGAGCGTGTTGATGATCGCGCTGCCGTGGGAGTAGAGCGACTTATCCAGCGAGCCCAGGGCCGAGGTGAACAGCGGGGTGAAGATGAACCCCAGTCCGGCATTGAGCAGGCAGTGCAGCAGGATGACCAGGCCGACGGGGGTTTCATCGGTCAGCAGGGTCATCCCCCACAGGGCGCCACTGAGCACCAGTGCCCCGGGGATCACGAGCGGACGGGGGCCGAAACGGTCAAAGAGGTTGCCGACGATCGGCGAAAGGATGGCCATCACGGCACCGCCGGGAAGCAGCAGCAGTCCGGTGGAGAGCGTGTCCAGCCCCAGCACGTTCTGCAGGTACAGGGGCAGGACAATCAGGCAGCCGAAGAGCGCCATCATGGACACCAGGACCATAACGATGGCCACAACAAAGGGCTTGCTGGTGAACGTGCGCAGGTCCATCAGGGCACGGTCGGTGCGCTGGAGCACCAGCTGGCGCAGCACGAAACCGGCCATGGCCAGGACGCCGGCGGTCAGCGGGATCCACAGCGGCATCAGTTCCTTGCCCTGGGCTGCCTCACCGATGCTGCTCAGGCCGAAGATCAGGCCGCCGAAGGCGAAGGTGGACAGCACGATGGAGGGCACGTCGAACGGCACGCGCTTGGTCTCGGTGAGGTTCCGGATCTTCAGCCCGCCCAGGCCCAGGGACAGGAGGGCAATGGGCAGGACGAGCCAGAACATCCAGCGCCAGTCCAGCGCGTTGAGGATGATGCCGGAAACCGTGGGGCCGATGGCCGGCGCCACCGCGATGACGATGGAAATGGTGCCCATCATCTGGCCGCGGCGGTGGGCCGGAACGGCGTTCAGGACGGTGGTCATCAGCAGCGGCAGCATGATGGCGGTGCCGCTGGCCTGGATGATCCGGCCGCCCAGCAGGGTGCCGAACCCCGGGGCAAGCGCCGCGAGCAGGGTTCCGGCGCTGAACAGTGACATGGCGGTCACGAACAGGCCGCGCATGGAAAAGCGCTGGAGCAGGAAGCCCGTGGCCGGGATGACCACGGCCATGGTCAGCATGAAACCGGTGGTGAGCCACTGGGCGGTTCCGGCAGTAATGTTCAGATCCGCCATAAGCCTTGGCAGGGCGACGCTCATAATCGTTTCGTTCAGGATGACGACGAACGAGGAAACGAGCAGGATGCCGATGACTGTCTTGGTGCGGGGATCCAATGTGGCCGGAGCCGGCACCTTCTTGGAGCGCCGGGAGGTTCCGGCCGTAGGAACGGGTTGTGCGGAGGAGTCGATACTCAAGGAGTGGAAGTCCTATTCATGGTGCGCGGGCGCCGCAGCAGTTTCGGGCGGCGCGGGGACGGTCGGCACTTCAGCGGGCCCGGCCTGCAATCCTATGCGGTGGCCGACGGCGGCCGGGATCCACCTGTCCGTTTGTCCGGCGTGTTCGACCCGAAATTCGCCAAGCGCTGAACCGCGTACCGGCTGCAGGCTAGAACCCGGTGACCAGGAGTCCGAACCCCAGCACGAACAGCACCACCATCGCGCATCCACCGGCGATGGTGGCGGCAGCGGTGAGCACCAGCACCACCCAGGGCCGCTGGAACCGGTTGCGCAGCCAGTCAAAGAACAGCGGGGCGGACAGCAGCAGCATCACCGCTGAGCCCAGGATCAGGGCCAGCAGCACCGTCGCCTGGACCGTCTCCGGGAAAATCCACAACTGCAGGACGACGACGGAGACGGCCAGTACCGCGGCCGCGGCCGACTGCACCAGCCAGGCAACGGCAAGATGCGGCCAGGATTCCACACTGTTGCTCATGCAGAGGAAGTCTAGTGCCGTTCGGGGTGGTCCATGGTGACGGTGCGGAGATCCAGGCGGCGCAGCACCCGGTCCACGGCCTCCGGATCCATGCCGCGCTGCCGGCGGGCCTCGAGCACCTCCCGGCGGGCGGCGTCCATGGCTTCGCGCTGGACCACATCCATGATCTCCAAGGTCGCCTTCCGGTCCAACATCTTCTGCGAGTCGTCTTCTTCATCGCTCTGGAGCATGGAGTGCAGCGAGGCCATCCGCTTGGCCAGGGTGGCGCGGCGGTCCGGCGGCAGCTGCTGGATGGCGGCGGACCGCTTCATCGTTTCGACGGCGACCCGTTCGGCCCGGAGCGCGAGTTCGCGTTCCATCCGGTCCGTCTCTTTGTGGTCATCCGGCAGCTTCAGGGCGCGCATCAGCCACGGGAGCGTCAATCCCGGCAGCACCAGGGTCACTATGAGGACCGCGCAGGCGCAGGCTACGACGAAGTTGCGTCCGGGCAGGGCGTCACCGGCGAGCGTGGTGCCCGGCAGTGCGAGGGCAAGCGCCAGGGTCGCCAAACCGCGCATACCGCACCAGGAGAGGACCAGGACTTCTTTCAGGGAGCCCGGCACATGGTTCTTTTCCGTACCGCCCATCCGGTAGATCGCCATCATCCACAGGAACCTGACCACAAGCACGGACGCGCACACGGCAAGGATTCCGGGGATGTAGCTCAGCAGTTCGGTTCCCTCGGCCTTGATGATGTACCGCATTTCGATTCCCACCAGGCCGAATGCCGCACCGGTAGTCAGCAGCTCCACTACGTCCCAGAAGGCCGTGCGGGTGAGGCGTTCCTCGGAATCCTGCGGGCGGGCCCGTCGGCCGAGTTCCAGTGCGGTAACGACGACGGCGACCACTCCGGAGAAGTGCACCTCTTCGGCGAGCAGGTAAACGGCAAAGGGAGCGACGAGCGTGGCGGCCGACCGGGCCACCATATTCGGCACGAACCGGTTCAGGCTGCCCACGACCCATGCCATGGCCAGACCGAGCACCACGGCACCGGCGGAGGCGAGGAGGAAGTCGGGCACCACATCCCAGCCCACGTGCCCGCCGCTGGTGCTCGCGGCGACGGCGGCCTGGAAGATGACAATGGCAATGGCGTCGTTGAAGAGGCCCTCCGTCTGCAGCACGGTGATCAGCCGCCGCGGCATCCGGACCTTCCGGGCGACTGCCTCCACTGCCACCGGATCGGGTGGTGCGACCATGGCGCCCAGGGCAATCGCGGCCGGAAGCCCGAGCGCCGGCACCAGGGCCCAGGAAACGCCGGCCACCACAGCCACCGTGACTGCCACCAATGCCACCGCCAGCAGCACCAGGGAACGCCAGCGCAGGCGGAAAACAGACCAGGAGCTGCGCTGCGCGGCTGCGAAGAGCAGCGGCGGAAGGAACAGGGGAAGGATCAGGTCCGGGTTGATGTGCACTTCGGGAATGATCGGCAGGAAAGCGATGAGCGCCGAGGAAATCAGCATCAGTACGGGGTACGGGAGCCGGATGCGTTCGCCGATCCCGGCGGCCAGGACCGTTCCAAAAAGCAGTCCGATCAGGAGTATCAGGAAATCCACCGGGTCAGCCGTCTGCTCGGGGCTTGCTTCGGACTGACCGCGCCGCGTTTTCCATTGTGCCTGCCCCTGCTTCCGTGCGGATTCGTAAGTATTTCGTTAATTATTGCATTGAGTGCATCTAGCTGGGGGTAGCTCTGCACTGCGGGCGCGGCACGGCGCATCCTCCGGGGTGCGACGGGATTCATATGGAAAGGTCAGCGGGATCACGGAAAACCGGGAACCCGTAGGCCTCCTCCCGCACCCGAAAACCCGGTAAAATCGGACAGAGGTTTTCTGCGTCCAAGCCACTCCGGTGGCCAAGCGATAAAGGGCACGCCCTGCGGTGAATTGAGTTGAAGGTACCTGGTTCCGACCTTGCTGCATTGACCCCTCCGGCCACCCGGAAGGAGGTTCCGCGCTCATGACTTCCGTGTACGGATTGGTCAGGGAAACCCGTAACCCGGCAGCTGCGATGAAGGCATCGACGGACCCTGCCGCAACATATCCCGACCGGCAGCACGGTCAAGACAACCGGCAGAAGCCACCTTCCGCTACAGGTGCCGTGATCGCCTGGGATCCCGATGATCTGCCTGGAGCCCTTGATCGGCTCATTTCCGCCCACCCCGGCCATTTCTCCCACCCCGAAGCGCTGCCGGTGCGGCCTGTCCCCTTCCGGATGCATCTTCTGGACGCTGATGTTCCCAAGCCGATCCAGCTGCACCCCCGGCCGGACCAGGCCTTGGCGGGCTTTGTCCGTGAACAGACCCGCGGGGTCCCCTTGAACGCCGGGAACCGGAACTATAAGGACCGCTACGCGAAATTCGAGGTGGCGGTCGCACTCACACCCCTTCGCGTACTGTCCGGAGAGCGCAGCAGGGAAGAACTGAGGGTTATTGCCGACGGGGCGGACCTTCCATGGCTTCACGCCCTATTGACGTTCCGGCACGAGACGCCGGTGCATGCCCTGCTCCGCATGGAGTCTTCCGAGATTGCCCGTGCGCTTCGGGAAACCGAGGCTGCCATGGCCGGCGTGGCGGACGCCGTCGGTCCCGTCGCAGACGTTGCTGCCGTCTTCCGCCGGCTTGCGCCGCTTTTCCCGGGCGACCGCGGCATTCTCATAGCCATCTGCATGAACCTCATCAAGCTGGATCCCGGGCAGGCAATGGTTACCCCCGCCGGTTGCCTCCACTCTTATCTGTCCGGGCAGGCGATGGTGGTTATGGGCCTCTCGGACAATGCCCTGAAGGCAGGACTAACCAAGGATTATGTGGATATTGCGGAGCTGCAGCAGGTTCTGGGAGACGGCCAGACCGGCCCCGCACCCCTTCCAGTGGAACGCATGGACGAGTTCCAGGAGAACATTCCGCTCTGGAGTGAGGATCTGGGCCTGCGGCGTGCCGTGGTCGACGGCACAGCCGCAGCCATCCCCCTGGAGCGGTTCACCGTTGTCCTCACCGCGCTGGGCGACGCACGGGTGACGGTGGGCGATGTCAGCACCGATCTGGAACAGGGCGCCAGCATGCTCTACCTGGGCGACCCGACGACGGCGACCGTCGACGGGCACGCGCAAATCTTCATCGCTTCCCGGAGCTGAGGGCCCTGGAACGGCGCCTCGCTGCCGGCGCTGGTGCAGGGCAGCTACATCCGGACCTACATCCGGGCTTTCGTCCGGGCGGTGGCTTTCGCCGACCAGGGATCCTCGGGCCACGGGTGCCTGGGGTACCGGCCCCGCATTTCCGCCCGGACCTGGGCATAGGGTCCGGACCAGAAGGACGCCAGGTCGCCGGTGACGGCCAGGGGCCGACCCGCCGGGGACAGCAGATGGAAAAGCACCGGCACGCGGCCTTCCACCAGGCGTGGTGTTTCGGCCCAGCCGAAGCACTCCTGCAGCTTGACCGCCACCACCGGCCGGCCGCCGTCGTCCCCCGCCTCCGGGTAGTCGATGCGTATCCGTGAACCGCTGGGCACCTCCAGCCGCTCCGGCACAAGCTCACCCAGCCGCGAAGCGTCCGGCCAGGGCAGCAGCCGCCGCAGAGGTTCCAGGAGGTCGACGCTGCCGACGGACGCTCCGCGGGCCAGCGCATCCAGTTCCGGCCCCATCCAGTCCTGCATCCGGGCCAGCAGCGCAGCCTCACTGACATCCGGCCACGGCTCCCCCAGTTCCCGGTGGAGCAGGGCCAGCCGACGGCGCAGGGCGTCCGCCCCGGAGGAGAAGCCAATCAGGCCGAGCCCCCGTGCCGTCAGGGCACGGGCGACGGCGGCGCGTCCTTCCTCGGCGGACGGGCGGACCGGGGTGGAGCCCAGGAGAACCGCCCCGAGGCGGTGGTCCCGCCGGGCCGTGACCCGGCCGCCGGCGAAGTCGGCCTCCACCAGGTCCGTGACGAGGTGTTCGGCGGCGGCCTCCGCGGTAGCCAGTGTCAGCGGTGCGGCGGAACGGATCACGGCACCGGTCCCGGCGGCGTCGCGCCCTTCCGCCCGCGTGACGTCAGCGACGGCAAGCCACTCCTGACCGGTGAGGGAACTGCCCGCGGGCAGGCCGGCACGGGTTCCGGAGGTGAGCAGGTAACGCTCCTGGCCCGAACCGGGAACACGCCGCGCAACCCGGTCCGGGAACGCCAGGGCAATGACGTATCCGAGGGCTTCGCCGTTTGAAACTCCCGCCACGGCCGGCGCGGTTCCCTTCTCCCGGCGGGCCAGCTGCTCCAGCCGCCGCGCGTCTTCGGACCAGCGCCGCTCCCCCGGTTCGCGTCCGGCCCGCATTCCGGCGAGCAGGCGGGTGAGGTCGGCTCCGGGTGCACGGTTATCCCCCGAGAGCAGCGCGACCGCCTCAGCCGCCGTCCGGGCGCCCACCGCACCTGCGCCGTCGAGCAGCGCCCGCGCAAGCCGTGGATCCGCGGGGATACGGGCGAGGATCCTGCCCCGTTCGGTCGCCAGTCCCTGCGCGTCCACGGCGCCGAGTCCCTGCAGCACCGTGACGGCGTCGCGCATGGCGGCCGACGGCGGCGCGTCGGGAAGCGGCAGGCCTTCGCCGCCGGGCGAACCCCAGCAGGCCAGCACCAGCGCCGCGGCGGTGAGGTCGGCGACGGCGATTTCCGGCGTCTGGTGTGCGGGCGCTGCTCCGTAGGCCCGGTCGTCGTAGCAACGCACCACCGTGCCCGGACCGAGGCGGGCCGCGCGGCCGGCGCGCTGTTGTGCGGAGGCACGGGAACAGGACACAGTGACCAGCCCGGACATCGCGCGGGCGGCATCCCGGCGCGGCTCGCGGGCCAGTCCCGAGTCGACCACGAGCCGGACGCCCGGCACGGTCAGGGAGGACTCGGCCAGCGACGTCGACACAATGATCCGTGCGGGCTCACCATGACCCCGGCCGGAGACGGCCCGGTCCTGTTGGGCCGGAGGAATCTGTCCGTGCAGCTCCAGCACTTCGGTTCCGGACGGGACCCGGGACCGCAGCCGGTCCGCAACAACCAACACTTCCCGTGCCCCGGGCACAAACACCAGGGCGTCGATACTTGGATCGCCGGCCGCGGCCCGGGAATGGGCTGCCGCTGCGGTGTCCGCCACGTGGTCGAGGAACCCGCGGGTCACGCCGCGTTCGTCGAACCGGGGTACCGGAGCGGGTGCCCAGACGGTCTCCAGCGGGTGGAGCGCCGAAGGGCAGCCGATGACGGGGGCCGGTCCACCGCCGTCGGGCGCGCCGATCAGGGCAGCGAAGCGCGGTGCGTCCAGGGTCGCGGACATGGCGACCAGGGTCAGGTCTTCGCGCAGCTGCCGGACCTCGGTGAGCATGCCCAGCAATAGGTCGGTTTCCAGCCCGCGTTCGTGGACCTCGTCCAGGATGACTGCATCCACGTCCTCCAGGCCCGGATCGGCCAGCAGGCGGCGCAGCAGGATTCCCGGCGTCACGAACTCGACCAGTGTTTCCGGACCGGTGCGGCTTTCACCCCGGACCGTATAACCGATCCGCCCGCCGAGGGCACTGCCGTCCAAGGCTGCCAGCCGGCGGGCGGCGGAACGGACGGCTACGCGGCGGGGCTGGGTGACCACCACCCGGGGCTGCGTGCTGCTGCGTGCCAGCACATCGGCGACGAGCGGAGGGACCAGCGTGGTCTTGCCGGTTCCCGGGGGTGCCTGCACGACGGCGGTCCCGGCGCCGCCTGCGCCGGCCAGTACCGCGGCCAGCTCTTCAACCGATTCGGCGAACACCAGTCCGGCACCGATGACCGCCAGGTCGAAGGGATGGCGGAGGCCGGTTGCGGGCAGGGAGGCCGGAGAAGTCACTCTTCCATTCTGCCCCGGCGCGAACGCGGTAAAATAATAGAAGTCGCCGCACCCCTGCCCTTCCGCTTCCTTGGAGGTAGCAGTTGCCATTTTCCGAAGGCCAGATCCTGGTCCACCCCCATCACGGCCCCGCCGTTGTCAGCTCGTTCCAAACCCATCCGCG
This sequence comes from Arthrobacter sp. zg-Y877, assembly GCF_030373105.1. Classification (NCBI taxonomy): domain Bacteria; kingdom Bacillati; phylum Actinomycetota; class Actinomycetes; order Micrococcales; family Micrococcaceae; genus Arthrobacter; species Arthrobacter sp. zg-Y877. The sequence continues at coordinate 318,880 of NZ_JAUCPU010000001.1, read as the reverse complement.
CCTGCAGAAAAACTGCATTGTCCTCGAGGTCCAGTCCTCCCACCTGATGGTGTGGGTGCCCATTGACCAGGTGGACCATGTCGGCCTGCGTCCCGTCCTGGACCGGACCGGGCTCGACGCACTGTTCGGCATCCTGCGCGCTCCGGCGGATAAAGAGGATGCCCAGTGGTCCCGCCGGTACAAGGACAACACCGAGAAGCTTGCCACCGGTGATCCGATGGTGATTGCCGCCGTCGTCCGCAACCTGATGCTCCGTGACGCCGACCGCGGTCTCTCGCAGGCCGAGCGGGAGATGCTCCGCCATGCCCGCAGGCCGCTGCTGACCGAAATATCCCTGTCTCTCGGGCTCACCGAGGTCGAAGCCGGCGCGAAGCTGGACGCCGTCTGGGCACCGACCACCGCGGTCGCCTAGCTCAGCCGTTCCCTCAGGGTCAGAACAGCAGAGGGCGGACACCTTATCGGTGTCCGCCCTCTGCTGCCGTTGTCTTACTCCGGTACTAGGAAGCCAGCGCCGGGATCTTCATGCCGTGCATGGTGACCAGTAGGTTGTGGGTGAACTCGACCTGGCGGCGCTTCTCGGCGTCGTCCCAGCCCAGCTGCGGAGCCAGCAGGTCCGCCAGCTCGGTCAGCATGGCCTCTGTCACCAGGCCGCGGAAGGCCAGCGAGGTGCGGCGGATCAGGATGTCGGCGAGCTGGGTGATCTGCTCGTTCTCCACCATGTAGGTGAGCTCACGGGTGCTGAGTTCACTGGTGGATGCCAGCAGCTGGTCCCCGCCCTGGGACAGGAAGTCCAGGACGTCGACGGCGCGGGTGCCGTAACGGGTCAGCAGGACGCGGACGCGGTCGCGGTCGGCCACGTCGGAGGCCATGCGGTTGACCCACAGGCGCTCTTCAGCCTCGGTGCGCGGGAAGTCCTTGCCGCCGCCGATCTGCAGTTCCGCCGTCGTCGTCTTGCGCGGCATGCCCAGGGCGGTCATCGCCTCGGTAGCCAGCGTCTCTGACAGGGCGCGGAAAGTGGTCCACTTGCCGCCGACCAGGGACAGGCTGGTGACGTTCCGGCCGCCGCGGTTGTCCGTGCGCTTTTCCACGCGGTAGTCGCGGGACACGAAGCCGGGCTGCGTGTCGTCGTGCTTGGGCAGCGGGCGGACACCCGAGAAGGTGTAGACAATGTGGTCGCGGCGCACGTCGACGGTCGGGAACACGTGGGCGATGAGTTCGAAGAAGTACTCGATCTCTTCGTCGGTGCAGACGGACGCTTCGTTGATGTCGGCGTCGATGTCCGTGGTGCCGACCAGGACGCGGTCGCCCATCGGGTAGATCAGGACGATGCGGCCGTCGGTGTGCTCGAAGAACATTTCACGGCCGGAGCAGGCTTCCAGCAGTTCCGGGTGGTCCAGGACGATGTGCGAGCCCTTGGTGCCGCCCATGAAGCTGGTGCGCTTGCCGAAGGAATCGTTGGTCTCGTCAACCCAGGCGCCGGTGGCGTTGATAACGACGTCGGCGTCGAAGACGAACTCTTCACCGGTGACCTCGTCGCGCAGCACGGTGCCGCCCTCGGTGGTGCCGACGGCGCTGACGTAGTTGCTGGCGCGGGACTGCGGGTTGGCTTCGAGGCCGTCCCGGAGCACGTCCAGGGTGAGGCGCTCGGGGTTGTGGACCGAGGCGTCAAAGTACGTGGCGGTGTACTTGACGTCCGGGCGCAGCTTCGGCAGTTCCTGTAGGGACTTCTTCTTGCCGACGAAGTTGTGCTTGGGGGCCACGCGGCCGCCGCGGGAGAAGAAGTCGTACATGAGCAGGCCGGCCTTGATCAGCACGGCGCCGCGCTCGGTGTGCTTGCCCTGCTTGTGCGTCAGGAAGCGCAGGGGCGCAGCGGTGATGCCCGAGAAGGTGGTGGTGATCGGGATGGTGGTCTGCAGCGGCTTGACGTAATGCGGAGCCAGGCGGAGCAGCGCGTTGCGCTCGACGACGGATTCGTGCACGAGGCGGAACTCGCCGTTTTCCAGGTAGCGGATGCCGCCGTGGATCATGTGGGAGGACGCACCCGAGGCGCCCTGGCAGTAATCCCCGCGCTCCACGAGGGCTACGTCCACGCCCTGCAGGGACAGGTCCCGGAAGGTGCCGACGCCGTTGATGCCGCCGCCGATGATCAGCACCGAGGCCTTGGGCCGGTCCTTCAACTGCTGTACCACCGGACGGGTCCGGGCGGCGCTGGTTTCCTTGCTGGGGTTCACGGAATTGTCCACGTATCTCTCCAAACGCTTCTGTGGCTGCGTTGCCATATCTACTCAATGGTCGAAGCCGGCCGGCCGCCGGACCGAACCAATGCACATACGTGCAGCCTGCGATAATGAATTCATGGAGTACGCAACGGTGTCGATGGACAGCGAATGAACATTGGTGTCAGTGGCAGGTCCGCGGAGGGCTTCGGAGCGGGGGCGGGCGAGAAGGAGAGCCGGGACCGTGACGCCCTCCGGGCCGCGCAGATGTACTACCTGCAAAGCCTGACCATGGAGGCGATTGCGCGGGAACTGCGGATCTCCCGTTCCACGGTCTCCCGCCTGTTGTCCTACGCGCGGAGTACGGGTCTGGTCCGGATCGAGATCCGCAATCCGTCGGACCGGGCTCCCGCGCTGGAACAGGAAATCGCCTCCCGCTTCGGCATCCAGGTGCATGTGGTTCCCATGGCCGAAACCGTCTCCCCCGCCCAGGCCCTGCAGCGCGTCGCGGTGCAGGCAGCGCACCTGATTGGGCCGCTCATCGACTCCGATGCGATCATCGGCGTCGCGTGGGGTTCCACGCTCACGGCCGTAAGCCAGCACCTTCCGGTCAAGAACACCCATGACAGCACCATTGTGCAGATGAACGGCGCGGGAAATTTCCGCACCTCCGGCATCACCTACGCCAGTGAAATCCTGCAGCGTTTTGGGCATGCCTACGGCGCCCGGGTGGTCCAGTTCCCCGTCCCGGCGTTCTTCGACCACGCCGAAACCAAGGAAGCAATGTGGCGGGAACGCCCGGTGAAACGGGTGCTGGATCTGCAGGCCCGGATGAACACCGCCATTTTCGGGGTCGGTTCCATGGAGGCGGGTGTGCCCAGCCACGTCTACAACGGTGCCTACCTCGACGAAGAGGACCTGAACGAGCTGGTGGCCGAGGGTGTGGTGGGCGACGTCGCCACCATGTTCTACCGTGCCGACGGCACCTGGGACGGGATCAAGCTCAACTACCGCAGCACAGGCCCGGATCTGTCCTCGCTGCGGGAGATCCCCCGCCGGATCTGTGTGGTGGCCGGCGAAACCAAAACCACCAGCCTGCTGGGGGCCCTGCGTGCAGGACTGGTGACGGACCTGATCCTGGACGAGAATTCTGCCAGGCGGCTCGTGTCCTCCTAGCTCGCGTCGTCGCAGGACTGCACGCACACCCGAATGAGGGAGGCAACCTTGGATCCCACTGCTGACCCCACTTCTGCGCAGCTTCGGCTGCAGGAGCTGCAGCTCGGAACCGACGCGGACTCTGCCCTGGCGTTCTTTGATTCCCTGCCGCCGGTGCAGGTGCCGGAACTGTATGGGTCCTGGCGGGGCACCGAAGTGCCCACCGGGCACCGGCTGGACGGGCTCCTGGAACCGTTGGGCTGGTATGGGAAACGGTTCGACGGCGCCGAGGAGGTCTTTCCGCTGGTCTTCTCCGGAGCCGGAGGTGGTGTGTTCAACGTGAATCCGGCGCTGGTTCCCCTTACTGCCGTCCTGCGCTTTGGCCCGTTGCTGCGGAAGCCTGGGCTGCTGGCGGCTGTTCATCCTGCCTTGCGGCTGGCGCGGACCCGCCGGCCCGGCGCCCGGCTGCGGATGACCGAGTACCGCGGAGTGTTGAGCGCAGCCATGATCTACGACGCCCTGCCGGTCCTGGATGTGTTCCGCCGGGTCGACGACGGGACTGTGGTGGGCGCGATGGACATGCGCGCTCCCGGAGCTCCATTCTTTTTCGCCCTGCGGCGGGACTAACTGGGCTGCACGTCTTTACGGCAAGTCCCGCCACAGTTGTTCGCCCGGATGCCGGTTTTGTCGGCGTGGGATCAGAACGGCGGCGCGGTTTCCTCACGCGATCCGGTGCCTTGGGGGTCGTTCTGTCGGGAATCCTCTTGCTCCCAAGAAATGCCCCAGCCGGATGCCGCGTCCGACGCCGGGTGCCGACGTCCCGGTTTCGGACGTGCCAGGTCCAGGTCCAGGAAAGGTCCAGTGCGGTAGATCCTTCCGGTCGGCGAGGTCCACTCCATGACACCTGGTGTGGGTTGGCAGGCTTTCCAGTACCCGAGGGTCTTGAAGCGGTGATGCCGGCGGCAGAGGTGTTCCAGGTTTCCGTGGTCCGTGGGACCGCCTTTCGCCCAGTCGATGGTGTGGTCAATGTCCGAGTTCGCGGTGTTGACCCTGCACCCGGGGAACCGGCAGGTTCCGTCACGGGCCCGAAGCCAGCGCCGGAGCCCGGCAGGTACTTTTCGCCGCCGCCCCACCCCGAGGATTTCCCCGGTGTGCGGATCTTGGGCGAGTCCGGTCCACCCGGCGGCGTTGCGGGCCAGTCTCCGGGCCGCTTCGGCGCTGATCGGTCCGTACCCGTGAAGTTCGGCGGGCTGGTCATCGGCCCCAAAGAGAGTCTCGGCGTTGATCAGGACCATGATTTCCGCACGCGGAATGATTCCCTCGTCCGGTCCTGCATCATTGCCGCCGTCACCGCACTCTTCTGCCGCTGCAGCTGCCCGGTTCGCTCCGCCCGTATTTCTGACCCGGGTGGAGCCGAGGCCGCCCATCAGCAGCTGCGCCAGAATGTCGGCCCTCAGCTGATCACTTGTCCGTGAATCCCCTCCGGCCTGCTCACCCCGCGCCGCAGTGCTGAGAGCGGTGTAAATCTGCTGCGCTTCCGCGGCCCGCAAATGCGCCGACAGGCACGACATACCGTCCTCCTCCCTGTCCAGGGTGACCATGCGCTGCTCGAAGGCGGTCAGGTGCCTTTTGCTGACAGTCTCCGGGAATTTCTTTTCGCGCAGCCGCCGCGCCTTGGCCGAGAACTGTGCCCGCGTTTGACCTTCCGCAGCCTTCAGCAGGTCCGCTTCGAACCCGGGGAGTTTCGAGGAGGGAACGTTCTGGCACTGATCCAGGACCACCTGGGCATGCTGGTAGGAGTACCGTCCGTCTTCCAGGCCGGAAAGCGTGGCGGTATGGGTGCCGCACAACTGGCCAGCCTCACTCAGCAGCCGCTCACCTGTCATCTGCGGAACATTCAAAATGGCGGCGCATTCCGAAGCAGCGAGGCTAAAAGCTATCCCGGGTTTATCCCGCTCCGACGTGTCGAAGAAGTCATCCCGGAACAGTTCCTCCATCCTGTTGATCAGACGGACCTGCAGCGCCTGCCCCCAGGAAATCAGGTGCGCCACCCGGGACAGGGCTTCCGCAACCGTGGAATCGTCGAAGGACTCGAGGTTCTGCAGTGCCAGAGTCCCGGTGAAACCGTTCGGGTACCCGTTTGCTGGATTCCCGGCTTCGGAGGCGCCGGCATCAGCGGCCACGGATGGTCCGCCGTCCAGCTCCGCCCGGTCAACCGACAACGTACAGGCCGCACGCGGCGCATCCGATTCACCCGTCATGCCTTCTGGCTGGTGGTCTTCACTGCCTGGTTCTTCAGTTATCCGTTCCGTGCTCCCGACCTGATCCATAGCCCAAGGATTTCATCCGGCACTGACATTTCAGGCCTCCAAACAGGCTTAAACGGAGCCTCCGAGGAAACTGAAAATACCCGTCTTTCTGGGCCAACTACCTGCCCTCATCGCGCTGCCCGGCTACACCGCACGCACCCCGTTACCCTGCGCCTATTGGCGGGGCACCTACTGGCAGACCTGCGTTCCCGGCTCCACCGCTATGGTTTCAATGACCTTGCCTGTGGCGGTGTCGATCACTACTACCGAATCGGCGGGCCAGCTTTCGTCGGGGACGGGCTGGTAGCCGACGTCGGACACATCGGTGGCCTTGCCGGCGTCGTTCAGGCTGCGGTTGAATGCATCGATGGTTTTCCCGGTATTCGTATCCACGGTCACCGTCTCCTCCGGCAGGTCGGCGTTATCACCGGACACCGCAGTGAAATTCCACCAGCCCTCGTAGCCACCGACGCAACCGGCCTGTTCCTGCCCGCCGTCCCCGCTTTGCCCGTTGCCGCCGCAACCGGACAGCAGACCGCCCAGTACCAGCAGACCCACAACCGCCGTCTTCTTCATGTCCCAGCCTCTCCCCCAGTGATTCGGGAGCAGCCTAGCAGCCGCAGTCGCCAGCTCAGCCCACTAAACGGCCGCGGTCATTCAGCCAGCATCGCCACCGAACGGTTCCACAACCCAAGGGCCAGCGCGGCATCCCCGGCCTGCTTGTTGGGCTTGGCCACCTTGCTCCGAACAAAGTACTTGCCGGTCGGATAGTCCGTTCCGGGGGTTCCCTCCGCCAGGAACACCAGCGTCCGGGCGCCCTTTTCCGGCGTCGGGAGAAGCCTGCGCAGCAGCGGTGACTGGTAGACCGCCCGCATTGCCGAGCCTTCCGCACTGGAGAAGCTCGACCCGATCACTCCCGGGTGGAAGGCGGTGGAGGTTGCACCGTGCGAACGGTACCGGCGGTCAAACTCCTCCGTAAACAGGATCTGCTCCAGCTTGGCGTTCCCATACGCCTTGCTGGGGTTGTACCCGTCCGCATTCTCCAGGTCCTCCAGATCCACGTTGCCGAACAAGCGGTTGGCCATGCTGGAAGTGTTGATCACTGTGCCCTTGGACTCAAGGAGCCGGTCTGTGAGTAGCTGGGTGAGCAGGAACGGCGCCAGGTAGTTCACCTGGAAAGTCATTTCGTGTCCGTCCTCCGTGACCTGGCGGACGTTGCCGAAAACCGCGCCGGCGTTATTGGCCAGCACGTCGATGTGCGGGTAGCGCTGGAGCAGTTCCGAGGCCAGGGTACGTACACTGCCCAGCTCCGCAAAGTCGGCCAGGAAGTACTCGCCGCCCGTGTCCCTGGCGACGGCGGCGGTCTTCTCCGGGGACCGCCCCACCAGCACCACGTGATGCCCGTCTTGGGTGAGCCGTCTTGCAGCGGCCGCACCGATTCCGTCACTGGCACCGGTGATCACGATGGTTTTGGGAGACACGAAATCCTGCTTTCCTCAGAGTGCGGCCGGTGGCGGCAACACCGTTCCACCTTAGCTGCGCGAGCCGCGGATTTACCCCTGTAGCCGGACCAGCTTGTCCGGATTGCGTACCGCGTACACCGCCTGTACCCGGCCATCGGCCAGTTCCAGTTGGAAGACGGTGGTCACCGCGCCGTCCTCCCGGAACGCGACGGCGGGCAGCCCGTTGAGCTCGACGAATTCGGCGACGGCTCCGGCTCCGTACTTGTCCGCCAACCCGATCATCAGGCGCGCCACCTTCTCCGGACCGTAGACCGGCCGCAGCGCGGCACTGACCTTGCCGCCGCCGTCGGACACGAGGACCACGTCCGGAGCCAGCACATCCAGCAGCGACTGCACCTGCCCGGTCATGGTGGCGGCCAGGAAACGTTCGACGGCGGCGCGGTGCTCCCCGGTATCCGGCACACTCCTGGGCGTTCCGGACCGAAGGCGGGTCCGTGCCCGGTGAACCGTCTGCCGCACGGCGGGCTCGCCCATCTCGAGGGACGCGGCAATTTCCGGATAACCAAAGTCGAAGACCTCGTGCAGGATAAACGCGGCGCGCTCGGGACCACTCAGGGTCTGCAGCAGCACCAGCATGGCCGTCGACACCTCGCTGGCCGTCAGGGCCGCTGCCTCAGGATCCGCTGCCAGCCGGGCCGGACCGGTAGGCAGCGGCTCGGGCAGCCACTCGCCCGGATAGTCTTCCCGCCGCCGGGATACAGCGCGGAGCGAATTCAGTGCCTGGCGGGAGGCCGTGCGGGCCAGGTAGGCCCGTGGGTTTTCCACCGGAACATCCACCGCCCGCCAGCGCAGATAGGTTTCCTGCACCACGTCCTCGGCATCGGCCACGGTGCCGAGGACATCGTAGGCAATGGTGAAGACCATGCCGCGGTGCCTCAGGAATTCGGTGTCGCGGCCTGGCCGCACACCGGTCAGCTGCGGGTCATCGGTGCGGGAGCCGCCGTCGTCGCCGCCTGCGGACCTGTTGGCCATGTGTACGCTCCGCTCCGTTTCGCTTCACCGCGGATCCAGCGCAGTGTCATCCGGCAGATGATTTCCTTCTGGACGGCCGCCGTCCTGCCGTGCAGGTGGAAGCGGGTAGGAGAATCGTCGGCAGTCAGGAACTGGACCGCCCCGTCACTGCGGCCCAGACTAATGCACAACCCGCGGAATCCGCTGTCGTGCCGAACCCCCGCCTCCCCGTCCAGTGACCGGAGGATGTTCCCTGCCGCATCGGCCCCCATCGGCAGGGCAGCCGCACAGCACATCCGCAGGTAGTCGTAGAACGGGTCGTCAATCACCCCGGCATCGCCGGCTCCGTAAATACGGTCCTGGCCAAGCACCCGCAGCGTCGAATCAAGGCACAGCCGCCCGCCGTCGTTCACCGGAAGCCCGCTCGCCGCAGCCAACCCTGGCACGGCGAACCCGGCGCACCAGAGGACGACGTCGGCGCCCAGGCTGGTCCGCACGTCCCCGTCCGCACGGACCGGCGTTCCACTATGCAGTTCCATTCCGGCCCGGCGCAGGCTCTTCTCCACGGACCGGCGGGTCTGTGTGCCCAGCCGCGGTGCGATGGGCTCCGCGCTGTGCAGGCTGACGCGGAGCCGGCCATGGGTCCGGGCTGTCTCGGCGGCCGTCTCCACGGCGGTCAACCCGCCGCCGACCACTGCTACGCGGGCCCCGGCAGGCAGCGCTGCGAGTTGGCCCCGTGCCGCCGTCGCTCCTTGGAGTTGTTCCATGCGCACGGCGCCGTCCGGTGCCGCCGCGGCGGCAGAGCCCACGGCGTACACCAGGTAGTCGTAGGCCAGCGTTCGGCCGTCGGCCAGCTGCACGGTCCGTTCCGCCGGCAGGATCCGTACTGCCCGGCCGGTCATCCGGTGAACGGCCGGATGCAGGAGGGAATCGAAATCGACTGTGGGATCCGGACGGGTTCCGGCCGCGTATTCGTGCAGCCGGATGCGCTCCACGAACCTTTGGTCCGGGGTGGCCAGGACGACGTCGAGCCCCGGCCTGCCGCTGCCGGCGAGCCGGTTGGCCGCCATAACTCCTGCGTATCCCCCGCCCAGAATGACTGCTGTGGTGCCCATGGGTGCACTCCCTGATGTCCGTCACTTCCGGCTTCCGCGCCGGCTGCACATAGGACACCGCCCGGGGCGGGTTTGTGACCGGCTCTCACTCAGGGCGGCGTGCCGTCAGGCCCGCAATCTCCTGCAGGGCCAGCACATGGGCGTCGAAGCTCGAGCGGCCGGCCGGGGTGAGGGCCACCCACGTGATCCGGCGGGCGTCCCGCCGGGCCGGCGACGTCGTCTTGGCAAGGCGCACGTAGCCGGCGTCGCCCAGCACCTTCAGCTGCTTCGAGAGGGTGGCGTCGGAAATACCGAGGGTGTCCCGGAGGACCGCAAAGTCCATCTGCTCCACCGGACGCAGCAGCCCGCAGATGCGCAGGCGCGTCGGCGGATGCACCACTTCGTCGAACTTGGGCTTAGGCATGCGGCAGACCCGCCGCGCGCAGGTGGCGGACTGCGGCCCGGTAGGCAACGCCGGCGAGCCAGGTCACCAGCACGAAAGCCGTAAGGCTGGTGAGCATTACTGCCCAGGCGAGATCCAGCGACACCAGGGCCAGACTCACGGAAAACAGAACCAGGCAGAGCAGCACCCCCATGCTGATAGCTCCGATGGCCGGGGCACCCAAGCTGCCGAATTTCACTCCCGTGTCACGCTGGATCAGGTGCAGGAGGACGAACAGCAGTGCTACAATCATCCAGGTCCAGGTCGGCGTTTCGTAATTGGCACCCGGATTGCTGTCCGCGGCGGACGCCACCCAGCAGGCCGCCAGCGCACCAACCCCCGCCAGCAGTGTCCGGGGTGTAGCAGCGGAAGACACAAGTGTCCCGCGGTCAGCCGAGAGCATCCGGAGGCGGTCGGCAGTCTCAGTTGATTCCGTGAAGTTACTTTCCATGCTGGAAAGAGTATTGGCCGCCTCTGCCGGTGTCAACGGAACGGAAACCTACGGCACGGGCTCCACTGCATTCTTCCCGGGCGCGGAGGACGGTGGAGCGCTTGGGGGCTCATACAGTCCGGCGTACTCCTCGAGTGTGATCCCGGCGCCGTGGATCTTGCCGGCAGCGTCCGGACCTACGTACCGCAGGTGCCAGGGCTCATAGGCGTAGCCGGTAATGTGCTCGGCGCCGGCCGGATATCGGATGATGAAGCCGTACCGCTGGGCATTGGCAGCCGCCCACGCGCCTGGAGCGGTCCCTTCAAAACAGGCCTTCAGCGAGCATTCCCCGCCGGAAGCGCCGATATCCACGGCCAGTCCGGTCTGGTGCTCACTCTGCCCGGGCAGGGCCGAGATCGACTCCGCCACTTCCGTGCCGTACCGCCCGGTATAGGCATCGTGCAGCCGGGCCTGGGATTCGGCAGTACGGAAGCCGCTGACGGCGGTGATGGCGACGCCGGAGGCTTCCGCGTCGCGGGCCATCTGGGCAAATGCTTCAGCGGCTTCCTGGCGAAGGGAAATCCCGCCGGTTTCGATCAGCACTGCGGGCACATAGCCGGGATCGCCGAGCGGGCGCTGTTTGTTCACCACTACGGACACACTGCCCGGGGAATCGAAGTCCTGGGCGGTACTGGTGGTCCCGGCATACACGGAGACGGGCTGGTCAAGATGAAAGAGGTACGCCAGCAGACCGAGGCACACGCAGCCGAGGATGGCGATGTGCGTGGTGATGTGCTGACGCGGCATGGTGGTTCCCTCCCCGGACTACCTTCCCATAGGCCGGTTCAGTCCGGGAGGACCGACGCGGATCTTTCCCAGCGCCTACGCCAGCTTGGTTTTCCGCGAGAAGATTTTCTGCAGCAGGATGAACAGCAGCAGCAGGACGCCAATGACAATCCGCGTCCACCAGGAACTCAGGGTGCCCTGGTAGGAGATGAACGTCTGCACAATGCCCAGCACAAGCACCCCGGCAAGGGACCCGATGACGTATCCGTAGCCGCCGGTCAGGAGTGTTCCCCCGACCACCACTGCAGCGATCGCGTCCAGCTCCATCCCCGTGGCGGCAAGGCTGTAGCCGGACAGGCTGTAGAAGGAAAAGAGGATGCCCGCGGTTGCCGAACAGAACCCACTGACCGTGTAGACGAGTACCTTGGTCCGGGGCACCGCCAGCCCCATCAGCCGTGCCGAGGCCTCTCCCCCGCCGATCGCGTACACGGTCCTGCCGAAGCGCGTCTGGTGCAGCACGTAAAACGCACCGGCCACGAATAGCAGGGCAATGAGCACTCCGGGCGAGATGAACATATTTCCCGGCAGCCGGATGCGGGCCTGCGCCATGGAGGTGAAAAACGGATCGGTAACCGTGATCGCGTCGAGGCTGATCACGTAGCAGAGACCGCGGGCCAGAAACAGGCCGGCAAGGGTGACAATAAAGGGCTGGATTTCGAAGACCTGGATCACCAGGCCCATCAACAGCCCGAAGACGGCGCCGGTCAGCAGCACTAGACCGATCACGGCAAACGGGTTCCAGCCCGCCTGCAGCAGGGCCGCGGCGATCATCATGGACAGTGCGACGACGGACCCCACGGACAGGTCGATGCCGCCGGTCAGGATCACGAACGTCATCCCCACGGCGAGCACGATCAGGAAGGTGTTGTCGATCAGCAGGTTCAGGAACACCTGCCCGGAGAAGAAGCCCGGATAAATCACGGATCCCGCGGCAAACATCACGAAGAACAGCACGATCGTTGCAACGGTCGGTGCGTATTTGGCCTTCCCCTGCAGGAGGCCGCTGCGCTTCCGCGTGGCAGGGGTGGACGGGCTGGTCAGGACTGACATCAGGCGGCCGCCTTGGTTGCAGGACGTGCGGGGACGGGTTGCCTGCGTTGCCGCAGCAGCGTCCGGGCCTTCGGCGATTGAAGCAGGCACACCAGGATGACCACGAGTGCCTTGAAGACCAGGGTCACCTCGGGCGGAATGCCGAGCGTGTAGACGGTGGTGGTGAGTGTCTGGATGATCAGCGCGCCGATCAGGGTTCCCACGAGGCTGTAGCGCCCGCCGGCCAGCGAGGTGCCCCCGATGACGACGGCGAGGATGGCGTCCATCTCGATGAAGAGTCCGGCGTTGTTCGCATCCGCTGCGGTGACGTTCGAGCTGATCATCAACCCGGCGACGGCGGCGCAGAAGCCGCTGAACACGTAGACAATCCAGAGGATCCGGCGGGCGCTGACGCCGGCCAGCCGGCTTGCCACGGGGTTGATACCTACGGACTCGATGAGTGTTCCCAGTGCGGTCCGCCGGGTCAGCAGCGCGGCGCCGGCGAAGGCCAGGGCGGCAATCAGGATCGAGATGGGCAGCGTGAGGAAGTATCCTGCGCCGATGGCGTGGAAGGACTCGTTGGACACCGAAATGATCTGGCCGTCCGTCACGAGCTGGGCCAGGCCGCGGCCCGCAGTCATCAACACCAGCGTGGCAATGATCGGCTGGATGCCGATCACGGAGACCAGGAACCCGTTCCAGGCCCCCAGCGCCAGCCCCGCTCCCACGGCAATGGCCACGGCCGTTGCCGCCGTCGCAAAGGAACCAGGGTTGTCGGAGTTGTAGATGTAGGTGCAGGACACAGCGCCGGCAATGGCCGCCACCGCACCCACAGAGAGGTCGATGCCCCGGGAAGCGATCACGAGCGTCATGCCGAGGGCGATCAGGAGCGTGGGGGCGCCGTTGCGCAGGATGTCGATCAGGCTGCCGTAGAGGTGTCCGTCCTGAAGCCGGACCACCAGGAAGTCGCTGCGGAAACCCTGATTGAGCAGAAGCAGCAGGACCAGTGCGAGGACCGGCCACATCAGCCGGTGCCTCAGAACGCCGGTCATTCGCCCGTCCCGGCAATGATCGTCATAACATCCTCCATGCTGACTCCCTGGTTGGGCAGATCCGCCACCATCTCGCGGTCCTTCAGGACAGCAAGGTGATCGCTGAGGCGAAGCACTTCCTCGAGTTCCGCGGAAATGAAGACGATTGACATGCCGTCGTCGGCCAGGCTGCTGATATACGTCTGGATCTGAGTCTTGGCGCCGATGTCGATGCCGCGGGTGGGTTCGTCCAGGATGAGCAGTGCCGGGTTGGTGATCAGCCAACGGGCAAGGAGCACCTTCTGCTGGTTGCCGCCGCTGAGGTTCCGGACCAGCGCCTCTTTGTTTGCGGGCCGGATGTCCAGCGTCTGGATGAATTCTTCGGCCAGCTGGTCCTGGAGGTGGCGGGGCACCCGTCTCAGCCATCCTTTCCGCGCCTGCATCGCGAGGACCATGTTGTCCTTCACGGAGAGGTCACCCACCAGCCCTTCCTCCTTCCGGTTTTCCGAGGAGAAGCCGATGCCCTGCTCGATGGCGGTGCGGGGGTTCCGCAGGGACCGCGCCGCACCCCGGATCCGCAGTTCCCCCTGGTCTGCGCGGTCGGCACCAAACAGCAGACGCGCCGTTTCGGTCCGTCCGGATCCCAGCAGGCCTGCGAGGCCGAGGATCTGTCCCGGACCGATCGAGACCGTGATGTTCTCCACTGATCCCTTCCGTCCCAGGTGCTCGGCCTCCAGCAGGGGCGCACTGCCCGAAGGGTCTGCCGCGTGCCGGGTGTCCCCGCGGTCCAGCTCCTCGAGGACTTCCAGGTCCTTGCCGATCATTTTCTGGATCAGGCCCATGCGGGGAAGTTCCGCGGTGCGGTATTCCCCCACGAGTTTCCCGTTACGGAGCACCGTCATGCGGTCGGAGATGGCGTAGACCTGCTCCAGGAAGTGGGAGACGAACAGCACCGCCACCCCGCGGTCCCGGAGCGACCGGATCACTCCGAAGAGCTGCTGCACCTCGTCGGCGTCCAGGCTGGAGGTGGGCTCATCGAGGACGAGGACCTTAGCGTCCACCTGGACGGAGCGGGCAATGGCCACCAGTTGCTGGACCGCTATCGAGTGCGTGGACAGCACGGACCCGGGATCCAGGTGTCCCAGCTGCAGCTGCGCCAACACAGCGCGGGCCTTGCGCCGGACCTGCTTCCACTGGATATGGCCGAACCTGCGGGGTTCCCGTCCCAGCAGGATGTTCTCCTCCACCGTAAGGTTCGGGCACAGGTTGACCTCCTGGTAGACCGTGCTGATCCCCGCTTCCTGGGCTGCTGCCGGGGACGCGAACACGGTGGGACGGCCCATCACGGTGACGGAACCGCCGTCGGTCCGGTAGACACCGGTAAGCGCTTTGACCAGGGTGGATTTTCCGGCCCCGTTTTCCCCCATGAGGGCGTGGACTTCCCCGGGGAACAGCCGGAAGTCCACGCCGTCGAGGGCTTTGACACCAGGGAAAGCAACGGTGATGCCGTGCATCTCCACCACCGGCGAGCTCTGGTCCATGGTCAGTACTTGCGGGTGGGCAGGGCTTCCTTCGCCTGCTCGGGGGTGAAGGACGTTTCTTCGGTCACCACGCGGGCCGGGACCTCTTCGCCGTTCACCACCTTCTCGGCGATGTCCATCAATTGTTCGCCGAGGAGCGGATTGCACTCGACAATGAAGTTGATTTTCCCGTCCGCCAGGGCGGTCATGCCGTCTTTGACCGCATCCACCGTGATGATCTTGATGTCCTCGCCGGGCACCATGCCCGCCGCCTCGATCGCTTCGATGGCGCCCAGGCCCATATCGTCGTTATGGGCGTAGACCACGTCAATGTCCGGAGTGTTTTTCAGGAAGGCCTCCATCACCTGCTTGCCGCCGCTGCGGGTGAAGTCCCCCGTCTGCGACTGCACGATCTGCAGGTCCGGGTCCGCGGCGATGGCAGCCTCGAAGCCTTCCTTCCGGTCAAGCGCCGGAGCGGCGCCGGTGGTCCCCTGCAGTTCCACGATGTTCACCGGGCCGTCGGTGGCCGCACTGTCCTCCACGAGCCATTCACCGGCCTTCTTGCCTTCCTCCACGAAGTCCGAGCCCAGGAACGCGGTGTAGAGGGAGGTGTCTTCGGAATCGATGGCACGGTCCGTAAGGATCACGGGGATGCCGGCGTCTTTGGCCTCCTTCAGCACGGTGTCCCAGCCGGATTCAACCACCGGAGAGAAGGCGATGACGTCCACCTGCTGCTGGATGTAGGAGCGGATCGCCTTGATCTGGTTCTCCTGCTTTTGCTGGGCATCGGTGAATTTCAGGTCGACGCCGGCGGCTTTCGCCGCGTCCTGCACATCCTTGGTGTTGGCTGTCCGCCAGCCGCTCTCCGCGCCTACCTGGGCAAAACCCATAGTGATGCCGTCCTCCGCGCCTCCACCGGCGTCGGACCCCGATCCGCCGCCGCCGCAGGCAGAGAGGGCGAGGGCTGAAACGGCCAGGCCTGTCATTAGGGATTTCCGAAACACTGCTGCCTCCTGGAATTCGGACCGCAGCCAGGACAACGCACCCTCATCGCTGCGCGGGCACCGTGCCCTGGCTGCATAGTGACCGTTCACATTCCGTCGGTCAAGCGAGTTTCCGCGGATTTCTTGTTCCACCCGTGGGCCGCTGCAGTGCAGCGGCCCACGGGCGGATGTGCTTCGGTACCGGTCAGGCTCCGGCGGAAACCAATGCCGGCTCCGGCCGTGCAGCGGCACCTGTCCCGGTGTCCACCGGATGCGCCTCGGTGCGCGGCGGCTTGAAGTGGTCAATAACGGTGACCACCGCCAGCGAGGCTGCACCCCAGATGCCAAGGGTCAGCAGGTGGGACCAGAGGGTGTCCGAACCGAAGTAGAGAATCGAGCGGATCGATTCGACCGCCGCCGGCATGGGCAGCACTCCGTGCAGGAAGCGGAAGATTTCCGGCTCCATGTAGATGGACATTGCCGCGCCGGAGGCCGGCACGCCAAGGAACATCAGGATGCCGATCACCGGAAGGATGGCGAGCATCCCCATGAACCGTTCGAACACGGCAGTGAACATGGCCATGCAGAAGATCGCAACAGCACCGGCTCCCCACAGCGGGAGGAAGTGCCCGTCGATGGCCCCGACGAAAACGTCGGCGATGACCCAGAGGAAGGCGGACATGCCGACGGCCCACGCGGCAACAATCGGGAGCAGCATACGCAGCGGACGGCTGGCCGGAGCCGCCGTCGAACCGACCACAATGATCATAAAGCCGGCCATGATCCAGCCCATGGCCAGGTACATCGTGGCCATGCCCATGGAGTCCGAGCCCTTCAGCGGGGCCACGTTGTCGGAGGCCATTTCCATTTGCTGGCCTGCGGACACCTGGCCGAACACCGAGGTGAGGACCTGCTGCTGGCTTATGCCCGCTGCCTGGTTGGTGATCAGTGTCGCGGTGGGGTTTTCGGCCGAAGGCAGCACGTAGGCGCCGACCACCGTCCGGTCCTGGACCTGGTTCCGGGCGTCGTCGGCGTTATCCATCGGACGCAGATCGAACAGCCCGGACATGTTTTCGTCCAGGCCGGACACGGCCTGTTCCGCCTGTTCGGCAGTGGCGCCGACGACGGCGACCGGCATGTCCCGCGGCGTGGGCTCGTACATGGCGCCCAGCATGAAGGACAGCATCATGGTCACCATGGCCAGCGGGAAGAAGGCCAGGGTGCCGTAGCGCCAGCGGCGGCGCTTCGGGCGGGGCCCGCCGTGCAGTGACGCGACGTTGATCGCCGGCGGACCGGCATTCGGCTTGCGGCGGCGTTTGACGGCGTCGAGGACGAGGGTGAGCAGCAGCGCCGCCACGGCCCCGATGACCAGCACCAGCAGGTGCGGACCTGCCCCGTTACCGTCGAAGTACAGGTACGAACGCAGCGACTCGCCCGTGGCGGCCGCGGGCAGGAAGCTGTGCAGGTACGGGTAGAGACCCGGCATTGTGTGCACGGACATACTCATGTTGGATGCCGGAACGCCCAGCACCATGAGGAACAGCATGCCGGCCAGAACGGCCATCGGGCCGAGGATCCGGGTGAGGAACAGCTGGACGCTGCCGACGGCGAACACGGTCAGCCAGGAGACGCCCAGCACGGCGGCGGAGTGTCCCTCGACGACGCCGAGCATCGGACCCGTCACGGCCCAGACCAGGCCGGCAATCAGTGCGGCCCAGCCGGCCAGCAGCGGAACGAAGCGGCGGAAGCGGAGCAGCTCGGGCGAGTTGGAGAGCACCAGGCTCAGGGGCATGTAACCGGCCAGCATCAGCGCGGTGGTCAGGAACATTGCACCCAGGCCGGCCATGTCGTGGTCGGGCAGCGGGGCAAGGTCCTCGGACTGCAGGGTCAGGCCCTGGCCAAGCACCTGCGGGGCAAGAAGCGCCGTCACGGTACTGGACTGCGACGCGCCGGCAGCACTGGCGGTGTAGAGGGTCGCGGCGGAGCCATCCACGGCCACTGCTCCCGAGACCTCGCGGTCCAGGACCAGCCGGCGTGCGTCCTCGGCGGTATCAACCACCCGCACCTCGACGGCGTCGGGGTCGGAGGACTCGAGGGACTCAGCGAAGCGTTCCGCCTGAGCAGCGGACCCGCTGACGGCGATGGGCAGGTCGTTGGGCGTGGGCGCATGCATTGCGGCGAGGTAGCCGCCCACCAGCATGGAAACCATCAGGAAAGGCATCAGGAACATGGCCACGTAGCGGCCGATCTTCTCTGCCTTTGCGCGCTTTGCCGCAGCTGCGTCAAGATCCGTGGTGCCCGTCTCCGGAGCCTCGGTTTCTCGTGTCGGATCCGTATCCGGCGGAGAGCCTGGGGATGTCGGGGAAGTACTGGTCAAGGACGTGCTCCTGTAGCTGAATTCACGGGTGGTGGTGCGAAGTGCGCGTCGACGCGGTTGCCGAGGCGGGTCTGTGGGACCAACTCGTCAAAATTACGCCATGTGGCGTAAATTAGGTAATCGAAACCGCAGGAATGCCGACACAAGGGAACACGCATGGGACAGCACGGGGCGAAAGCACGCGAGACGCTGCTCGATGCCGCCGAGGAGCTTTTTGCCCGCTACGGCATCGACGCTGTGTCCAACCGCCGCATCGCCGAGCATGCAGGGACGGCCAACCACTCCGCCGTCGCATACCACTTCGGCGGCCGGGACGAACTGCTCGAGGCGCTGGTCACCCGCCATCTCGAAGACACCCACCGGCGCCGCGCAGTGCTCACCGACCAGCTGGGCGACGACGCCGGCCTCCACGATCTGCTGGCCTGCCTGATCCTGCCCTGGGTGGACCACCTCGCGTCCCTGCCGGTGCCGAGCTGGCGGGCCCGGTTCCTGCACCAGATGCGTGCGGTGCCTTCCATGAAGGCCCTCTTGAACCGCACGGCCACCGCCAACCGCGGCACCGAAGACCTGCTCCGCCGGACTGCTGCCGCCGTCGGCGAACTCCCGACCACCGTCCTGCACGGCCGGTCGTGGATCCTGGGCAACATGACCACCGCCACCTGCGCCGAGTATGAGGCGCGGGTCCAGGACGGAGCCGAGACCGCGAACTGGACCGGGGTGGGCTACTTCCTCATCGATTCCTGTGCCGGAATGCTGTCCGCCCCGGTAACGCATCCCGGAAACTTCATCACGCAGCCCTCACCCGTCTACCTCCTCTAGGGCTGGGCACGCCGCGAAAGGGATGCCTCCACGGCACGCTCCGTTTCTTCAGCAATCAGGTCGGCGTTGATGGCGGCTCCCGCCGCGAGTCCCGCGGCTGCTGCACCGATCACCTGCATCATCGGGATCACCATGTTTCCGGCCGCATAGACCCCCGGAACAGTGGTGGCCCCAGTCGGATCCGCCGCCGGCACCGCCGTTCCGATGAGCTGCTCCCCCACGAACTGTTCCACCGGTTTGATACCCAGGTCCGCCAGATAAGCGGCGCGGGCATGCACCGGAGCAGCGATCACGAGTGCCTGCCGCTGCACTGCCTCGCCCGAGGCCAGGCGCAGTCCGGTGAGCCGGGACTGTCCCTCCACAGCGGTGACTTCGCCGGCAACCACCCGTATGCCGCGGGCCGCCAGCTGCTGTGCCTGCGCGCCGCCCGGCTCCCCGGAGGTATGCAGGAACAACACAATGTCCTCACTCCACTGCCGCCACATCAGCGCCTGGTGCACGCCCGTCTCCAGGTCCCGGGCCAGAATCCCAATCGGCCGGTCCCGGACTTCCCATCCATGGCAGTACGGACAGTGCAGCACATCCTTCCCCCAGTACCGCGCCAGTCCCGGAATGTCCGGCAGGACATCCCGTGCCCCCGAAGCGGCCAGCACCCGGCGGGCCAGCAGGGATCCGCCGTCGGCCAGGGAGACAAGGAACCTTCCGTCGTCGTCGCGGGTTACCGTGCTGACCGTTCCCTCCAGCACGACGGCGCCGTAGCCGGTGATCTCGGCGCGTCCGACGGCGGTGAGTTCCGACGGCGGGGTCCCTTCCCGGCCGAGGTAATTGTGTACGCCGCCGGCCGGGGCATTGCGTGGGTCTCCGGAGTCAACCACCGCTACTGACCGGCGGGCACGCGCGAGATTCAAGGCCCCGCTCAACCCGGCCGCAGAGCCGCCAACCACTACTACGTCATATTCGCCATTCGTCATGTCCGGTCCTTCCGTCCGGCCCGGGACCGTCACCCGGCGCTCTTCCGCCAGTCTGGGTTGGACGCCTGCGGCCGGGCAATGATTTTTGCCGGTCCAGCAACTAATGCATGCATCCGGAGCTGGAACCCCTGCAGCCGCCTGCGTGCCGTAGGTTTACTTCCATGAGCGAGAAACCCCTGTCCGGAGTCGGACCGCGGCTGCGCTCCCTGCGGTCACAGCGCCGCGTGACGCTCTCCATCCTCTCCGAGACCACCGGCATCTCCGTCAGCACGCTTTCCCGGCTGGAGTCGGGCCAACGGCGCCCAACACTGGAGCTCCTCATGCCGCTGGCGCAGACCTATGGGGTCACCCTCGACGAGCTGGTGGATGCTCCGGCCACGGGCGATCCCCGGGTACATATGCGTCCCATCCGCCGTCACGGGGCACTCATCATTCCCCTGACCGAAAAGGCCAGCGGGGTTGGTGCCTACAAATACATCCTGCCGGCGACGGATAAGCCCGCCACCCCGGATCCACGCACCCACGAGGGCTATGAATGGCTCTACGTCCTCAGCGGTAAGCTGCGGCTCGTTCTCGGCGAGGAGGAACTCATCCTGGTCCCCGGCGAAGCCGCAGAATTCAGCACCCGGCTGCCGCATTGGATGGGAAATGCCACCGCCGAGGCGGTCGAGTTCATCGCCCTTTTCGGACCCCAGGGTGAGCGGGCACACCTCCGGGCGCGCCCGGCGCCGCGCCCCCGCACCTAGGGTCTGCCCCTGTCTTCCAACATCAGGACGTGACCGGTTCCGGGACCAGCTCCGCCCGGCGGCGGCCGAACATCCGGTCATAGAGCACCGAGAAGACCATGGCGACCACAACTGCTATCAGGATGAGAAGAAGCATGCCGACAATCCCGCTCTGCACGCCGGCGTCGGCCTGGGCATCGAAGTACAGGACCGCCCGGTTTGCCGTGGTCATGTGGTACAGCGGCTCCCCGGGGGCAATGAACCTGAAGAACCCAGGCAGCGCTTCCAGCGGCACCACGCCGCTGGCGGCAGGCAGGCCCATAAACACCACGTAGATCAGTGAGAGGACCATGCCGATGCTGCCGAACATGGTGATCAGCGCGGTGGTCACCGCGGACACCGTGACAATGGACAGCCACGTTGTGAGGAAGAACCAGCCGCCGTGCGGGATGGGCATTCCGACGGCGGAGGCAACCCACATCATCAACCCCGCTGTTGGAAGGGCCCCCAGCACCACGATGCCCCACTTGATCAGATACGTTTTCCAGCGGGCCGGCTGCAGCCGCGGACCCAGCGCGAAGCGCGGGCCCATTTCCACCGGTGCTACCCCCAGCCGCGAATCGACCAGGAAATGGATGGCCACGGAACCGCTGACTCCCACCACCATCAGCAGCACGGAATAGAAGAACGCTCCCATGCCGAGCGCAGCGCCTTCCGGCGGGGTTTCATAGGCGGTGGTGGTGACAGAGATAGGTCCGCGCAGCAGGTCCGCCGCGGTGCCGTCCACCGTGGGTGCCAGCTGCTGCTGCACCTGCTCCGGCAGGCCCAGCGGCGTCAGCTCGCGTTGTTGTTCCGCCCGGGCTTCGCCCTGCGCCGCCTCGGCAGCTGAGGTCAGCTGCTCCCCCAGCCCGGTGTTCGCGCGTTCAAGCGCCGCGTCGACGGCGGACGTTGCCAGGCTGCTGGCCAGCGGCCCCGCCTGTGGATTCGTGTAGACGGTGATGGATGGGCGTGTGACCTCGGCTCCGCTCAGGGCGCCGGTGACCAGTCCCAACGCATCGGCGGAAAAGGACTCCGGAATGACGACGGCGGCATGGATCTGTCCCTTGCGCAGCTGTTCCTCAGCCTCGTCCGGGGACAGGACCCGGAGGTCGATCTCGTCCGACTCGGAGAAGCCCTGCTGCATCTGGTCGGTGATGTTCTGCCCGAGGTTCTGCGGGCTGCCGCCGTTGGCCGGCGTCGCACCGCGGTCCTCATTCACCACTGCCAGCGGAAAGTTCCGAAGGTGGTCGCCCGGGCTGCCAAGTCCACCAATGTATAGGGCGGTGCCGGCGCCGCCCAGCAGCAAAAGCACCAGCAGCGGCAGCAGCCAGAACCGGGGCGACAGGAAGGTGCCCGGGCTTATGGCGCGTTCGGGCTCCCGCTGCGGGAAACGTTCCGTGGACGCATGTGCGGGCATGGACCGACCTCCCGGCTGGGCCTGAGTGCGGATTCGTCCTACCGTTCGAGGTTAGCCGCCGGAGTGGAGCCGCGGATATAGCCGCGCCCCTGATCGGGGGCATGGCAGGAAGACTGCCCTTGACGTTGCCGCGGCGTCAGGTGCACACGGCATCCCACACATTGGTGCCAATGATTCAGCTGAGGTCACACCTTGCTCAGCAGCCACGGACTGCGGGATCCTGTGCCCCGGGTTCAGCTTGCTGGCTCCCAGGACCTCCCTGGACCAGCCCGGGCTCCTAGCCGTCCCGCTCCCCGACCATCCGCACCAGTGCATCCAGCACCTGCGCCTGTCCCTTCACCAGCTTGGTACGGGCAACCGGTTCCGGAAACCACCCCGCCCGGTCGATCTCCGGATACTCCCGCATCTGGCCCGATCCCCGCGGCCATTCCAGCTCGAACGTGTTGCTGGCAATCCGCTCCGGCGCAAAGTCCGCCTCCGCGGCGTACACCGTGACGGTTTTCTGGGCGGACTGCCGGTAGCTGCCCAGCAGCTCATACTCTGCGTCCGGAGCCGGCGTCCCCATTTCCTCGGCGAACTCCCGCAGTGCCGCAGTCAGGGGTTCCTCCTCCGGCAGGTACTCACCCTTGGGGATGGACCACGCATGCTCGTCCTTCCGCGCCCAGAACGGCCCGCCCATATGGCCGATCCACACCTCGAGGCCTTCCGCACCCCACCGGTAGAGCAGAATACCTGCACTGGTAATCACTGCCGCCCCACAAAGGCGTCAGCGAACCCGAACGTGAGAATCGGCGGCATCCCATCCCGCAGCCGGTCGAAGACATACCTTTCATGCGGCACAACGTCGGCCGGCAGCTCATCCAGCGGGAACCATTCCAGCCGGGCCGCCTTGCCTGGTTCCATGATCCGGGGTTCCCCCTGCCACGCACTGCAAAGGAAGAAGAAGTCCACCCGCTCATCCACGGGGTTCCCGCCGCCGTTCGTCCGGTGCATGGACGTCAGGGGAACGACGTCGGCGGGCGCCACCGTAATGCCCAGCTCCTCCCGCGCCTCCCGCACGGCGGCTTCCACCACCGACTCCCCCGGCTCGACGTGGCCGGCGGCCGCCGTCGCCCAGTAGCCGTCCATATACCCGGTTCCCTGCCGAAGCTGCAGCAGCACCCGGTCCCCGGAGCGGAAAAGGAGATAGCTGGCAGGCACAACCTGGAACCGGTCAGTCAATGGAATTCGACTCCTTGATGGGAAACACTGGGGCTCCAGCCTAACCGGGCCGGACCCGGCTTTAGCTGCCCATCGACGTGCCATCCGTGGCAGGATCGGCCTATGACCCAGCGCCTGATGCTCCTCGACACCGCGTCACTGTACTTCCGTGCCTTCTACGGCGTTCCGGACACCATCCGCCGGTCCGACGGCACACCGGTGAACGCCGTGCGCGGCCTGCTGGACATGATCGCCCGGCTCACCGCCGACTATGAAGCCACCCACCTGATCGCGTGCTGGGATGACGACTGGCGGCCGCAGTGGCGGGTGGACCTGCTTCCCACCTACAAGGCGCACCGGGTTGCCGAAGAAGTCACCGGAAACCCCGACGTCGAAACGGTGCCCGATCCCCTCGAAGCCCAGATCCCGATGATCCGACGGACGTTGGAACTGGCGGGCATCGCCGTCGTCGGCGCCGCGGAGCACGAGGCCGACGACGTGATCGGCACCTACGCGTCCACCGCCTCCATGCCGGTCGACGTCGTCACCGGTGACCGGGACCTGTTCCAGGTCATTGACGATGAGCGGGATGTCCGCGTCATCTACACCGCCCGCGGCATGAAGAACCTGGATGTCATGACCGATGCATCGGTGGTGGCCAAATACAAGGTGCTGCCCGGGCAGTACGCGGACTACGCAACCCTGCGGGGCGATGCCTCCGATGGCCTGCCGGGGGTGTCCGGGATCGGCGAGAAGACGGCGTCCTCACTGCTGGCCGAATACGGCACCCTCGATTCCCTGCTGGAAGCGGCGGAGGACCCGGACAGCGGACTCGCGGGTCCGGTGCGTTCCAAGCTGGCCAAGGCCGCGGATTATCTGGCGGCCGCACCGACAGTGGTGAAGGTGGTCCGGGATCTGGATCTGCCCTCACCCAAGAAGGCCGGCGCCCAACTGCACGCGGTTACCGGCAAGGAACGCACCGAACTGGAACGCCTCGCCGGTGACTGGAACCTGGGCGGGTCCGTCAAGCGGCTGCTGGACTCGTTTGACCGGTACGCCTAGCAAGTACAAAGAGTAGACAGTACAAAGAAAGGCACCCCGGGTCCGCAGACCTGGGGTGCCTTTGAAGCCTAAACTGGTGCCCGAAGTGGGACTCGAACCCACACACCTCTCGATACTGCATTTTGAGTGCAGCGCGTCTGCCAATTCCGCCATTCGGGCGTGCCCTAGGTCACTAAGCACGAGTACTTACCGTGTTGGGCGCAAAACAACTCTACATGCGGATACGCTGATTGTGTGAACTGTCGGTCTGCCGGCAGGAGAGACCGTATCTGAGGAGCCATCTGTGTCTGAGTCCACCGAGTCCGCGCCTGCCGCGTCGACCAACGCCGCGTCCGCCAACACCGCGCCGTCCAACAGCCCGGCCCGCCGTGTACTCGTCGCCGAGGACGAGACACTGATCCGCCTGGACATTGTCGAGATCCTCACCGGCGAGGGATACGACGTCGTCGGCGAAGCAGACAACGGCGAGAAAGCCGTCCAGCTGGCGCACGAACTGAAGCCGGATCTGGTCCTCATGGACGTCAAGATGCCGCTCATGGACGGCATCACCGCCGCCGAGCAGATCGTCAAGGCCCGGATTGCCCCCGTGGTGCTGCTGACCGCGTTCAGCCAGAAGGAACTGGTGGAGCGCGCCCGCGAGGCCGGCGCCATGGCCTACGTGGTCAAGCCCTTCACGCCGGCGGACCTGATTCCGGCCATCGAAATCGCCCTCTCCCGCCACGAGGAAATCCAGGCCCTCGAAGCCGAGGTCACCGACCTGAAGGAACAGTTCGCCACCCGCAAGCTGGTGGAGCGCGCCAAGTCGCTGCTGACCACCAAGATGGGCCTCACCGAGCCCGAGGCTTTCCGCTGGATCCAGAAGACCTCCATGGACCGCCGGCTGAGCATG
This sequence comes from Arthrobacter sp. zg-Y877, assembly GCF_030373105.1. Lineage (NCBI taxonomy): Bacteria > Bacillati > Actinomycetota > Actinomycetes > Micrococcales > Micrococcaceae > Arthrobacter > Arthrobacter sp. zg-Y877. The sequence continues at coordinate 293,852 of NZ_JAUCPU010000001.1, read as the reverse complement.
CGCGAAGTCGCCGAGACCATCATCAACCAGGTCAACTAGGTTCCGTTGACTGGCTGAACTGGCTGGCTGAACTGACAGGCCGAACACAGGAAAGGTCCCGTCCACTTGGACGGGACCTTTCCTTTTGATGCACCTTTTGATGCAGGGAAATGCGGGGAAAGCCGGAACCTAGATGGCCTTGGCCTGGCCCTTCTTGCTTTCCTTGACCGGCCACGGGCCGACCTTTTCCTTGACCCGCTCCTGGCCTTCAGCAGGCTGGCCGGCGTCGGCAATGTCGCCTACGCGGTGCACCTTGATGCTGTTGGTGGAGCCGGCCTGTCCGGGAGGCGAACCGGCAGCGATGACCACCAGGTCGTTGTCTTCCACCAGGCCCTCTTCCAGCAGGGTGCGGTCCACCTGGGCGGTCATCTGATCGGTGTGCTCGGCGAACTCGACCAGCATGGGTGCCACGCCCCAGAACAGGGTCATGTAGCGGTAGGTCGCCTCCACGGGGGTGAAGGCGAACACCGGCTTGGACGGGCGCAGACGGGACAGGCGGCGTGCGGAGTCGCCGGACTGGGTGAAGGTACAGATGTACTTGGCGTCCAGCTGGTCGGAGATCTCCACTGCGGCACGGGTGATGGCGCCGCCGCGGGTCCGCGGCTTCGAGCCCAGCGGAGGAACCCGGTTCAGGCCGTGCTGCTCGGTGGACTCGATAATCCGGGCCATGGTTTCCACGGTCTCAATGGCGTACTTGCCCACGGAGGTTTCGCCGGAAAGCATCACCGCGTCCGCGCCGTCGAGGACGGCGTTGGCGCAGTCGGAAGCCTCTGCGCGGGTGGGGCGGGGGTTGTCGATCATGGATTCGAGGACCTGGGTGGCCACGATGACGGGCTTGGCCCAGCGGCGTGCCAGTTCAACGGCGTTCTTCTGCACGATCGGGACCTCTTCGAGCGGCAGCTCGACACCCAGGTCGCCACGGGCAACCATGATGGAGTCGAAAGCGTCGATGATCTCTTCGAGGTTCTCCACGGCCTGCGGCTTTTCGATCTTGGCGATGACCGGCACGCGGCGGCCTTCCTCGTCCATGATCTCGTGCACGCGGGTGATGTCCCCGGCGTTGCGGACGAAGGACAGGGCAACCATGTCCACGCCGCGGCGCATGGCCCAGCGGAGGTCGTCCTCATCCTTTTCGCTCAGTGCCGGTACGTTCACGGCAACACCGGGCAGGTTGATGCCCTTGTTGTTGGACACCTTGCCCGGAACCACTACTTCGGTGACAACATTGTTAGCGGTCACCTCCACGGCACGGAGCTTGACCTTGCCGTCGTCGATCAGCAGGAAGTCGCCCACGTTTACGTCGCCGGGTAGGCCCTTGTACGTGGTGGAGCAGATGTCCTTGGTACCGGGAATGTCATCCGTGGTGATGGTGAAGGTATCGCCCACGTTCAGGAAGTGGGGTTCCTCGGTGAACCGGCCGAGCCGGATCTTGGGGCCCTGGAGGTCGGCGAAGATGCCCACGGGCATCCCCAGCTCGGCGGAGGCCTTGCGCACGTTCTCATACGTGGCGTTGTGTACGGAGTGGTCGCCGTGGCTCATGTTCATACGGGCGACATTCACGCCCGCGCGAAGAACCGCTACGGTATTTTCGTAGCTGGCGATCGCTGGTCCAAAAGTGGCAACAATCTTTGCGCGTCTCATAGTTCCAGCCTAGTCTCCCTCAGCTGTTTGCGCATGGCGCAGGGCACGCGGCGCTCGTCACGGCGGTTTCCCGTGACCTGGATCAACCCACCCGACGCCGGTAGACGGTGGTTGCGGCGGCGTAGCCGACACCGAGGATGCCGGCCAGCCAGAGAAGCGCCACCCAGGAACCGCTGCCCACGGACTCCTGGGCCAGCAGCGCGCGGAGGGTGTCCACAATGGAGGTCACCGGCTGGTTCTCGGCAAACCAGGCCACCGGGCCCGGCATCGTACTGGTGGGGACAAACGCGGAGCTGATGAACGGCAGGAAAATCAGCGGGTAACTGAACGCGCTGGCGCCGTCGACGGTCTTGGCCGTCAGTCCCGCGATCACTGCCAGCCAGGTCAGCGCCAGGGTGAACAGGACCAGGATGCCGACGACGGCGAGCCAGGCGGCCGGCGAGGCGCCCGTGCGGAAACCCGCAATCAGTGCCACACCAATCACCAGCGCAAGCGACACCAGGTTGGCCGTCACGGATGTGAGGACGTGGCCCCACAGCACCCCCGACCGGGCGATCGGCATCGACTGGAAGCGTTCGAACATGCCGCCCTGCCGGTCGAGGAACAGCCGGTAGGCCGTGTAGGCGACACCTGAGGCGACGGTGATCAGCAGGATGCCGGGCAAGGTGTAGTTGATGTAGGACTCCCCCGACTTGGTGCTGATGGCACCGCCGAAAACGTAGACAAACATCAGCATCAGCGCGATCGGAGTGACCGCCGTCGTGATGATGGTGTCGGGGCTGCGCAGGACGTGCCGCAGGGAGCGGCCCGTCAGGGCGCGGGTATCGCTGAGGACTGTCATGAGCTTTGCCTTTTCTCCCGGGCGGCCGGGCCGCCGTCGCCGCCAAGGGCATCCGAGTCCGTACCGCCCACCAGGGCGAGGAAGATGTCCTCCAGGGACGGTTGTTTTGTGATGTACTCCGCGGTGGCCGGAGGGAGGAGCTGCTGCAGTTCGGCCAGGGTGCCGTTTTGGATGATGGTGCCCTCGTGCAGGATCCCGATGCGGTCCGCCAGCTGTTCCGCCTCGTCGAGATACTGCGTGGTGAGCAGCACCGTCGTCCCGCCGGCGGCCAGGTCACGGATGGTTTGCCACACTTCGTTGCGTGACTGGGGGTCCAGGCCCGCGGTCGGCTCGTCGAGGAAGATGATGTCCGGTTCCCCGATCAGGCTCATGGCAATGTCGAGGCGGCGGCGCATACCCCCCGAATAGGTTCCCGCCCGGCGGTTTCCGGCCTCCGTGAGGGCAAAGCGGGCGAGCATCCCGTCGGCAATCCCGGCTGGATTCTTCCGGTGCCGGAGTTTCGCGATGAGGACCAGGTTTTCCCGTCCCGTAAGCACTTCATCGACGGCGGCGAACTGGCCGGTCAGGCTGATGGACCGGCGCACGTCGGCGGGGGCCGCGGCGACGTCGAAGCCGGCGACTGCCGCCGTTCCTGCGTCGGCCTTCAGCAAGGTCGAAAGGATCCGTACCAAGGTGGTTTTTCCGGCTCCGTTGGAGCCCAGCAGTGCGAAGATGCTGCCGGTGCTCACGTCAAAATCGACGCCGCGCAGCACCTGCAGGTCCCGAAAAGACTTCTCGATGCCCTGTACCCGGATGGCGGGTTCGAGGGTGGAGGTGGTACTCATATCCGGTCTCCTTCCCGGTGTTCACATCTCTTTGGCAGACCGGTCGATGGTCTCGACGAGGCGCTTCCGCTCCTTGTTGATCCACTGGCCGTCCGCATAGTTCGCGATGAAGGCCTCCGCGAATTCCACCGGATCCTCTCCAACGACGCTGCGGATCGGCGTGCCGTCGACGGCGGCACGCTCGAAAAGGTCGGCGAGGTCTTCGAGCATCTGGATGTAGACGTCCCCCTTGGCTATCGGTGCCGCGTACATGAAGTAGCGTTCCAGGCCGTCCATCGCGGTCCGGTATCCGGCGGGCAGCTGGTCCTTGCGCTGTTTGAACCGGCGCCAGCGTCTCTTGTCCTCAAACGGTCCGGTGACGAGCTCAATCCATTTGGCGGCCATCATTCCCCTCCTTGGTCCTGCGGGTGTTCGACGTGATGACGGAGTTGTTCGATCCGTGTGGCCAGGAAGCTCCAGGACCCCCAGAACTCCTGGAGATACCCCGTCCCCTGGGCATTCAGTGTGTAGACCTTGCGCGGTGGCCCCTTTTCGGACGGCACCTTCTCGACGTCGACCAGTCCCCGTTTCTCGATCCGGACCAGGAGCGCGTAGACGGTGCCCTCGGCGATGTCGGTGAAACCCTGTTCGCGCAGCCGGGCAGTGATCTCATAGCCGTAGGCCGGCGAGGCGGCGATGACCGCAAGGACAATCCCTTCCAGGGTGCCCTTCAGCATCTCCGTCATCTGCTTGCCCATAACTCCGCCGTGCCTGTCTGTTCGGTGTCTACTTCGGTGTTGCTGCAAGCTACTCAGTGTCGCTAGCTACCAGTAGACAGTAACACTAAGTACCGATCTCACAAGGGGGTTCCGGGAAATAAAAAAGCAGGCGCCGGACAGTGTCCGGCGCCTGCTGGGCAGGTGCCCTAAAGTACGGTGATGGCCCGGTCGGTCGGTGCCACCGGCGCGGGCAGGCGCGTGCTGCCCATCAGCCACTGGTCGACGGCGGCGGCCGCTGCCCGTCCTTCGGCGATGGCCCACACAATCAGGGACTGTCCCCGGCCGGCGTCGCCCGCGGCAAAGACGCCCGGAGTGCCGGTCATGTAGTACCCGTCGCGGACCACGTTGCCGCGCTCGTCGAACTCCGCGGACACCTGATCCGCCAGACCGGCGGGCTCGGGTCCGGTGAAGCCCAGGGACAGGAACACCAGGTCCGCCGGGATGATCCGTTCGGTGCCGGCCTTCGGCAGCCGCTTGCCGTCCACGAATTCGGTCTCGGCCACCTTCACCCCGGTGAGTTTGCCGTTCTCCCCCACGAACTCCACGGTGGAGGCCAGGAACGTGCGTTCCCCGCCTTCCTCGTGCGCGCTGGCCATTTCGAACAGGGTCGGGTACATCGGCCACGGCTGGTGTGCTGCCCGCTCGGCCGGCGGCTGCTGGCCGATCGCCAGCGTGGTCACCGAGGCGGCCTGCTGGCGGTGCGCGGTGCCGAGGCAGTCCGCACCGGTATCGCCGCCGCCCAGGATCACCACGTGCTTGCCCTCGGCGGTGATCTGGTTCCGGACGCTGTCCCCCGCCACGGCGCGGTTGGACTGCACCAGGTAGCCCATCGCGAAATGGACGCCGGAGAGTTCCCGTCCGGGGATGGGCAGGTCGCGCGGCACGGTGGCGCCGGTGGCAATCACCACGGCGTCGTAGCGGCGCCGCAGCTGTTCCCAGCTGATGTCCTTACCCACCTCGACGCCGGTGCGGAAACGGGTGCCCTCGGCGCGCATCTGTTCCAGCCGCCGGTCCACCTGGATCTTTTCCATCTTGAAATCCGGGATGCCGTAGCGCAGCAGCCCGCCGATGCGGTCATCACGCTCGTACACGGCCACGGTGTGTCCGGCACGGGTGAGCTGCTGGGCGGCGGCCAGCCCGGCCGGGCCGGAGCCGACGACGGCGATGGTGCGGTCGGTCAGGCGCTCCGGCGGGTGCGGAGTCACCCAGCCTTCACCCCAGGCTTCGTCGATGATGGAGACCTCCACCTGCTTGATGGTGACCGGCGGCTGGTTGATGCCCAGTACGCAGGACGCCTCGCAGGGGGCCGGGCAGAGCCGGCCGGTGAACTCGGGGAAGTTGTTCGTGGCGTGCAGCCGCTCAATGGCTTCGGCGCCCTTGTCCCGCCACATCAGGTCATTCCACTCCGGAATGAGGTTGCCCAGCGGGCAGCCCTGGTGGCAGAAAGGGATGCCGCAGTCCATGCAGCGGCCGGCCTGTGCCTGAAGCACACCCTTTTCCTGCGCCTCATAGACTTCCTTGTAGTCCATGATGCGCACCGGCACCGGCCGCCGCGGCTGCGTTTCCCGCTCGCGTACCTTCAAGAATCCGCGTGGGTCAGCCACCGGTAACCTCCAAAATCTTGTTCCAGGCCTCGGCGCCGTCGGGATCGAGTCCCGCTTCGGCGGCGGAGGCGCGGGCGCCGAGCACTGCGGCGTAGTCCCGCGGCAGCACCTTGGTAATCCGGGACGCGGTGTCCTCGAAGCTTTCCAGCATCTTCTGGGCCAGGTCCGAGCCGGTCTCCTCGAGATGCCGGACCAGCAGTCCGCGGACAATGTCGATATCCTCGGCGTCCGGCTCAACGAGCAGCAGCTCGCCGCGTTCCAGGGACTCCTTGTTGACGTTGGCCGGTTCCAGGTCCACCACGAACGCGGTGCCGCCGGACATGCCGGCGCCGAAGTTCCGGCCCGTGCGGCCCAGGATCAGGGCCTGCCCGCCGGTCATGTATTCGCAGCCGTGGTCGCCGATGCCTTCCACAACGGCGGTGGCCCCGGAGTTGCGGACCAGGAAGCGTTCACCCACCTGGCCGCTGAGGAACATCTCGCCGCTGGTGGCGCCGTAGCCGATCACGTTGCCCGCAATGACATTGCGCTCGGCGGCGAAGACATTCGCGCGGTCCGGACGGACGATGATCCGTCCGCCGGAAAGGCCCTTGCCCACATAGTCGTTGGAATCACCGAACAGCCGCAGGGTGATCCCGGCGGGCAGGAAGGCCCCGAGGGACTGCCCGGCCTGGCCGGTGAGGGTGACGTCGATGGTGTCGGGAGCAAGGGTGTCCACCCCGAAGGTCTTGGTGACGGTATGCCCGAGCATGGTGCCCACGGAGCGGTCGGTGTTCACCACGTCGAGGGCAATCCGGACCGGCGCACGGTTCTGCAGCGCGTCTGCGCTCATCTCGATGAGGCGATTGTCGAAGTGCTGGTCCAGTTCGTGGTTCTGCGGCACCATGTTCCGCAGCGGCGCCCCGGGGTCCACCTCGGGCCCGCGCAGGATCGGCTCCAGGTCCAGGCCGTCGGCCTTCCAGTGGTCGATCGCCGCGGCGGTATCCAGCAGTTCGGTGCGGCCAATGGCCTCTTCCAGGGTGCGGAACCCCAGTTCGGCGAGGATCTCGCGGATCTCCTCGGCAATGAACTCGAAGAAGTTGACCACGAACTCCGGCTTGCCGGAGAAGCGTGCCCGCAGTTCGGGGTTCTGCGTGGCCACACCCACGGGACAGGTGTCCAGGTGGCAGACCCGCATCATGATGCAGCCGGAGACCACCAGGGGCGCGGTGGCGAAACCGAATTCCTCCCCGCCCAGCAGTGCGGCCATCACGACGTCGCGCCCGGTCTTGAGCTGGCCGTCCACCTGGACCACCACGCGGTCCCGCAGTCCGTTGAGCATCAGGGTCTGCTGGGTTTCGGCCAGGCCGAGTTCCCACGGAGCCCCCGCGTGCTTGAGCGAGTTCAGCGGCGAGGCGCCCGTGCCGCCGTCGTGCCCGGAGACCAGTACGACGTCGGCCTTCGCCTTGGTTACGCCGGCCGCCACGGTGCCGATCCCGGCTTCGGAGACCAGCTTCACGTGCACCCGGGCACTGGGGTTGGAGCGCTTGAGGTCGTAGATCAGCTGGGCGAGGTCCTCGATGGAGTAAATATCGTGGTGCGGCGGCGGTGAGATCAGCCCGACGCCGGGCGTGGAGTGCCGCGTGCGGGCCACCCAGGGGTAGACCTTCTGCGCCATGAGCTGGCCGCCCTCGCCGGGCTTGGCGCCCTGGGCCATCTTGATCTGGATGTCCTGGGCGTTGGTCAGGTACAGGCTGGTGACGCCGAACCGTCCGGAGGCCACCTGCTTGATGGCGGAGTTCCGTTCCGGGTCCAGCAGCCGCTCCGGGTCTTCGCCGCCCTCGCCGGTGTTGGACTTGGCGCCCAGGCGGTTCATCGCGATGGCCAGCGTTTCGTGGGCTTCCTGGGAAATGGAGCCGTAGCTCATGGCACCGGTGGAGAAGCGCTTCACGATGCTGGAGACGGGCTCCACCTCGTCCAGCGGCACGGGGGTACGGCCCCCGGTGCGGAAGTCGAGCAGTCCGCGCAGGGTCATGAGGTTCTTCGACTGGTCATTGACGCCGGAGGTGTAGGCCTTGAACACGTCGTACCGCCGTTCGCGGGTGGCGTGCTGCAGCCGGAAGACCGTCTCCGGGTTGAACAGGTGGGGCGGTCCTTCGCGCCGCCACTGGTATTCGCCGCCGTTGTCCAGCGCGCGGTGCGGTTCCTCCACGCCGTCGCTCGGGTACGCCTCGGCGTGCCGGGCGGCGGCTTCGGCGGCGATGACGTCCAGGCCGACGCCGCCCAGCTGGGTCTGGGTGCCGTGGAAGAACTCGTCCACCAGTTCCTGGCCCAGGCCGAGCGCTTCGAAGGTCTGCGCGCCGCAGTAGGAGGCGACGGTGGAGATGCCCATCTTGGACATGATCTTCAGGACACCCTTGCCGAGCCCCTTGATCAGGTTGCCCACCGCCTGTTCACCGGTCACGCCGGTGATGTCGCCGTTACGGACGAGTTCCTCGCAGCTTTCCATCGCCAGGTACGGGTTCACGGCGGAGGCACCGTAGCCGATCAGCGCCGCGACGTGGTGGACTTCGCGGACATCGCCGGCCTCCACCAGGACGGAGATCTTGGTGCGGTTGGCGCTCTTGAGCAGGTGGTTGTGCACGGCGGAGAGCAGCAGCAGCGACGGGATGGGCGCCCACTGGGCGTTGGAATCCCGGTCCGAGAGCACGATGTACTGCACCCCGCGGTTCACGGCGCCGGAGACCTTTTCGCAGATCTCGCTGATCCTGGCGCGCAGTTCGCCCTCGCCGCCTTCGGGGCGGTAGAGGCCGCGGACCTTCAAGGCGATCCGGTCGCCGTCGTCGTCGGTGAGGTTGGCGATCTTGGCGAGCTCGTCGTTGTTGATCACCGGGAATTTCAGGGCAACCTGGCTGGTCTTCACCTGCTTCAGGGACAGCAGGTTGCCGTTGGGCCCGATCGAGGCCTGCATGGAGGTGACCAGTTCCTCGCGGATGGAGTCCAGCGGCGGGTTGGTCACCTGGGCGAAGGACTGCACAAAGTAGTCAAAAAGCAGCCGGGGACGCTTGGAAAGCACGGCGATGGGGGTATCGGAGCCCATGGCGCCCAGCGGTTCGGCGCCGGTCCGGGCCATGGGGCCCAGCAGGATGCGCAGTTCCTCCTGGGTGTAGCCGAAGGTGCGCTGGCGGCGGTTGATGGATGCCTTGGTGTGCAGCACATGCTCGCGCTCGGGCAGTTCCTCCAGGCGGACCTGGTTTTCCTTTACCCAGTCGGCCCACGGATTGGCGGCGGCAACCTCGGCCTTGATCTCGTCGTCCTCGATCAGCCGGCCTTCGTCGGTGTCCACCAGGAACATCTTGCCCGGCGAGACACGGCCCTTGCGGACCACCTTTGCGGGGTCGATGTCCACCACGCCCACCTCGGAAGCCAGGACCACCAGGCCGTCATCGGTCACCCAGTAGCGGGCCGGACGCAGTCCGTTGCGGTCCAGCACCGCACCCACGGAGACGCCGTCGGTGAAGGACACGGCGGCGGGCCCGTCCCACGGTTCCATAAGCATGGAGTGGTACTGGTAGAACGCCCGGCGGGCCGGGTCCATGGTGGCGTGGTTCTCCCAGGCCTCCGGGATCATCATCATGATCGCGTGGGTGATGGGCCGGCCGGAGAGCATCAGCAGCTCGGCCACTTCGTCGAAGGACGCGGAGTCTGACGCACCGGGAGTGCAGATGGGGAAGAGTTCCTCCGGGGTCTGCCCCAGCAGCGGGTTCTTCATCTGGGACTGCCGGGCACGCATCCAGTTCCGGTTGCCCTTGACGGTGTTGATCTCGCCGTTGTGGGCGATGGCGCGGAACGGCTGGGCCAGCGGCCAGGACGGGAACGTGTTGGTGGAGAAGCGCGAGTGGACAATACCCAGGCGGGTCTTGAACCGGGGGTCGGACAGGTCCGGGAAGAACGGTTCCAGCTGCGCGGTGGTGACCATGCCCTTGTAGACCATGGTTTTTGAGGACAGCGAAGGGAAATAGACCCCGAACTTGTTTTGGGAACGCTTCCGGACACGGAAGGCCCTGGCATCCAGGTCCTCGGCGCCGGTGCCCTCTTCGGGGGCCAGGAACACCTGCACGAAGTAGGGCATGCAGGCACGGGACATGGCGCCCACCAGGTCCGCCACGATGGGGACCTCGCGCCAGCCCAGCACACGCAGTCCCTCGCTGGCGGCAATCATTTCGACGCCGCCGCGGGCGGTCTGCTGCTCGCGGTCTTCGGTGGGCAGGAACGCGGTGCCGACGGCGTAGCCTCCGGCGGCGGGAAGCTCGAAGTCCACTACGGCGCGGAAGAATTCGTCCGGGACCTGGGTGAGGAGGCCGGCACCGTCGCCGGTGCCTTCATCGGCACCCACGGCTCCGCGGTGCTCAAGGTTGCGCAGGGCCACGAGGGCAGCCTGGACAATTTCGTGTGTGGGTTCGCGGCGCAGGGTGGCAATGACGGCCAGGCCGCAGGCGTCCTTTTCGTTCCCGGCGCGGTACAGGCCGGAGTCCTCCGGCAACGCGGCGAAGCGGACGAAGGGTGACACCACGGTGTCGGTGGATGCAGACAGGGAATCAGTCATAAGAAGTGAGTCCTTCCCCCTTGTAGAGCGTTGGGAGGGGACAGTGCTGGCCCCTGCGGAAATCCCCGGGGGGACGCTCCGCGGCGTTGATTGATTTTACGGCTCACTTCAGCCCGGTAACACCGGAAAAACATTCCCGGTTTACGAGGAATCCTCGGGTGCCGTTAACCGCCGCTTTCCGGAGGGGTGTCCCGGTGCTGCAGCTGCCTGGCGCCACGCCTATGTGGCCCTGCCTGCAGCGCCGGGAGGGTAACCCGGAGGGTCAGGCAGAGGGTCCGTTGTGTTTGGACCGGTCGGGGACGGAATCCCCGGTTTTTGTCTCTGCGAGATTAGCACGCACCGGGCGTTCAGTTGATGCAGATTCCGCATTTCCGGCTTGTGTTTCGTTCTTGTTATCCGCGGTGGTAATACCGCTTTCCGGTGCGGGTTCGTGGCCCGGGAGGTAAAGCGAACCCTCCCCGCCCTTGCGGGCCTTCAAAGTCAGGTAAATGAAGATCGCCACGGAGGCAACCAGGATCAGCAGGCTGGTCCACACATTGAGGCGTTGTGTGACGCCGAGCAGCGTAATCATTTCGGCGTCGTCAATGCGCAGCAGCTCGATCCAGAGCCGGCCGGCGGTGTAGTACGCGGCGTAGATCCAGAACAGGCGCCCGCCGCGGAGCCGGAACCGGCGGTCCAGGAGCAGGAGCAGGGCGACGCCGGCGAGGTTCCACAGCGACTCGTAGAGGAATGTGGGGTGGAAGGTGGTTCCGGGGGCGGCGCCTTCGGGGAAGTTCGCGTTGTCCGCGTCGATTTCCAGGCCCCAGGGTTGGTCCGTCTCGGAGCCGAAGAGTTCCTGGTTGAACCAGTTGCCCCAGCGGCCCACGGCCTGGGCCAGGAGCAGGCCGGGGGCACCGGCGTCGGCGAAGGTGGAGAGCTTGATGCCGGCACGGCGGCAGCCGATCCAGGCGCCCACGGCGCCGAGGGCCACCGCGCCCCAGATTCCCAGGCCGCCGCGCCAGATCTGCGGAATCAGGGACAGGTCACCGTCCGCACCGAAGTACGCGTCGGGTGAGGAGATGACGTGGTAGAGCCGGCCGCCGATGATGCCGAACGGGATGGCCCAGATGGAAATGTCCCAGACCGCGTCCGCGTCCAGGCCGCGGGCCTTCCAGCGCCGGGCGGTGAGCCACAGGGCCAGCACAATGCCTGCCAGGATGCACAGCGCGTACGCGTGGATGGTCAGCGGACCCAGCGAGAAACTGCTGAAATCGGCAGACGGGCTGGGGATGCTCGCAGGCACCGGGATCAGGTTCATTTGCTGGCTTTCGGGGTTCCGGAACTCAGGTCACGGGTAAGGGCGGCGACGGCGTCCGTGCCGCCGTCGCGCAGGGCCGCCACCAGGGCGGTCCCCACGATAACACCGTCGGCGTAGGCGCCGATCTCGCGGACGTGTTCGGCGCGCGAGACTCCCAGCCCGACGCAGACCCGCTCCGCGCCGGCGGCACGGGCGGAGCTGACCACGTCCTGGGCGGCGTCGCTGACGCTGTCCCGGGCACCGGTGACGCCCATGATCGACACGGCGTAGACAAAGCCGCGGCTGGCGGCGACGGTGCTCTTCATCCGGGCGGGTGTGGAGGACGGAGCCACGAGGAACACGCGGTCCAGGCCGTACTTGTCGGAGGCCTCCAGCCACTCGGAGGCTTCATCCGGAACCAGGTCCGGGGTGATCAGTCCGGCTCCCCCGGCTTCGGCCAGGCGGCGGGAGAATTCGTCCACGCCCATCCGCACCACGGGGTTCCAGTAGGTCATGACGAGTACAGCTGCGTCGGTGGCGGCGGTGATGCCGGCGACGACGTCGAACACCTGGGCTACGCGGAAGCCGTCCGCGAGGGCCTGGGTGGTGGCGGCCTGGATCACGGCGCCGTCCATCACCGGGTCGGAATACGGGATGCCGATTTCGATCAGGTCCGCACCGTTTTCCGCCAGGGCGATGCCGGCGGCGATGGTGGCTTCGACGGTGGGGTATCCGGCGGGCAGGTAGCCGATCAGTGCGGCACGGCCTTCGGCGGCCGCCCGGTCAATGGCGGCCGCGGACTTGCTCTGCGGTCCCTCGGTGCTCACAGCTGTTCCCCTTCTTTGCCGATCTCGGCTTCGGCTGAACGCTCGTCCAGCAGGTTGAACCATTCGGCGGCGGTTGCCACGTCCTTGTCGCCGCGTCCGGAGAGGTTCACCAGCACGATCTTTTCGGAAACATTTCCGTCGGAGCCGGCCTCGGCGGCCAGCCGCTGCCCCACCTTGATGGCACCGGCAAGGGCGTGGGCGGACTCGATCGCGGGGATGATGCCTTCGGTGCGGCACAGCAGCTGGAAGGCGTCCATCGCTTCCGCGTCGGTGATCGGCTCGTAGCCGACCCGGCCGATGTCCGCCAGGTGCGCGTGTTCGGGTCCGACGCCGGGGTAGTCCAGGCCTGCGGAAATGGAATGCGACTCGATGGTCTGGCCGTCGTCGTCCTGCATCAGGTAGGACCGGGCGCCGTGCAGCACGCCGGGCCGGCCCAGGGTGATGGTCGCTGCGTGGCGGCCCGTTTCGACGCCGTCGCCGCCGGCCTCGAAGCCGTAGATCTTCACAGACGGATCGTCCAGGAAGCCGTGGAAGATGCCGATGGCGTTGGAACCGCCGCCGATGCAGGCACAGACTGCGTCGGGCAGCCTGCCGGCCTGGTCCAGCATCTGCGCGCGGGCCTCTTCGCCGATCACTTCATGGAAGTAGCGGACCATGGCCGGGAACGGGTGGGCGCCGGCGGCGGTGCCGAGCAGGTAGTGGGTGTTGTCCACGTTGGCCACCCAGTCCCGCAGCGCCTCGTTGATGGCGTCCTTGAGTGTCTGCGAACCGTTGGTCACCGGGATGACCTTTGCGCCGAGCAGTTCCATCCGGGCGACGTTGAGGGCCTGCCGACGGCAGTCTTCGGCGCCCATGTAGACCACGCATTCCAGTCCGAGCAGGGCCGCGGCGGTGGCGCTGGCCACGCCGTGCTGGCCGGCGCCGGTCTCGGCAATCACGCGGGTCTTGCCCATGCGCTTGGCCAGCAGGGCCTGGCCCAGGACGTTGTTGATCTTGTGCGAGCCGGTGTGGTTGAGGTCTTCCCGCTTGAGGAAGATCCGCACTCCTCCCGCGTGCTCGGAGAAACGCTTGGCCTCGGTCAGCAGGGACGGGCGGCCGGAGTAGTTCTTGTTGAGGTCGGCCACCTGGGCAGTGAACTCAGGATCGGCCTTGGCCTTCTCGAAAGTGTCTTCCAGCTCGTCCAGTGCCGCGATCAGGGACTCGGGCATCCACCGGCCGCCGTATTCGCCGAAGTACGGACCGGCGGCGTGCCGCAGGGAGGCGTCTCCCCCGTTCAGGAACGCCTCGGTGACGCTGCCGCTTCCGGTTTCCGCGGCAGCACCGGCTGCCTGTGCCTGTTCCGACTTGCCGATCATGGGCTTTGTGTCCTGTCCTGCTTGAGCCCGGGCCGTTCCTGCCCGGGCAGGGAGTGTGCTGGAGGTCAGCCTGCGCCGTTGTGCCGTGCGCGGGCGGCAATCGCCTTGGCGCCGACGGCGGTGAACTCGCCGATGGTTTCAGCCGGAGAAGCGTGCTTCACGAGGGCCTCGCCCACAAGTACGGCGTTGGCTCCGTGCGAGGCGTAATGCTCGACGTCGGCGGCGTCGCGGACACCGGATTCGGCAACCACCACGGGGCCTGCGGGAATGCCGCCGGCAAGCGAAGCGAAAACCGAGCGGTCGACGTCGAGCGTCTTGAGGTTGCGGACGTTGATGCCGATGATGCGTGCGCCCAGGGCAACTGCCCGGTCCACTTCTTCGGCGGTGTGCGTCTCTACGAGGGCATTCATGCCCAGGTCATGTGTGAGGTCCAGGAACCGACGCAGCTGTCCGTCGTCCAGTGCCGCGGCGATGAGCAGGATCAGGTCGGCGCCGTGGGCACGTGCTTCCCAGATCTGGTACTCGTCAACGGTGAAGTCCTTGCGCAGCACGGGGATGTCCACGGCGGCGCGGACGGCGTCGAGGTCCGCCAGGGACCCCTTAAACCGGCGCTGTTCGGTGAGGACGCTGATGACGGCGGCTCCCCCGCGTGCATAGGCGGCTGCAAGGGAGGCGGGGTCGGCGATGTCGGCGAGTTCCCCCTTGGAGGGGCTGCTGCGCTTGACCTCGGCGATCACGCCCAGCCCGGTGCGCACCTCAGCAGTTCCACCCAGCGCCGCATAGGCGTCGAGCGGTGCCGGTGCCTGCTGCGCCTGCTGGCGGACCTGCTCAAACGACACACTTTGCCGGCGTTCGGAGAGATCCTCCCGGACGCCGGCAATGATGTCGTCGAGAACGCTCACTCAGTGGCTGCTGTTCTTCAGCTTCGATCCGTTGACGCCGTAGCCTGCCTTGCGCATGATGAAGCCGACCAGCAGGCCGATCAGCATCACGGCAATGCCGGCAAAGAAGCCGATGTAGCTGGCCATAACGTAGGCAACGGAAGACACTGCGGCGCCGACAATCATAATCAGCACGCAGGTCCAGGCTGCGGGGGTGTTGCCGTGCCCGATGGTTTCATCGTGGATGCTGGCGTGGCTTTCGCCCTCGTTTTCCTGGCCGGCTTCCAGGTGCTGTTCGGTGTTTGTGCTCATGGTGAATCTCCTCTTAACGAATCTGGTTTCCATTCTGCCATTACTGGACGGAAACCCTTTCACATATTGCGCCGGGTGTTCGGCGGAATGTGCTGGCTTTGTGGGTGAACCTACTTGTGGTCGGTGGGATCTTCGCCGCGGGTCAACCGGTCCCAGCTGTCGATTTCGTCAATCGGGGGGCCTGCTGCCGGCTTCTTGCCGGCGTCGGTGGTGCCTGCGGTGCCGGTCGCTGCGGCAGCGCCGGGGGTTCCGGCGTCGGGGGTTCCGGCGTCGGGGGTTCCGGCGTCACTGGAGTCGGAGTCCGGCGTGCCGGCCTCGGCGGTCGGAGCGTAGCGGCGCGACGTCGTCCAGTACCGCCCTGCCAGCGCGAGCCAGATACCGGCGAGGGCGATCAGGATGCCGGCCACCAGGGCGGCGTAGGGCATGGGAGTCAGCTCCGCCACGGTGCCTTCCGCGGAGCTGACGCCGATGGCCTTGCCGATGGCCCCGGCGGCTCCCTGGAGCGGGTCGCTGATGATCCGGTAGCTGGCGGTAGCAACGCCAACGCCGGCCACCACGATGATGACGGCGATGATCCAGCGGGCAATACGCCCGGCGATGGCAGCGGCCAGGGCGGCGGCCACGCCCACCACGGCAAACGCGGTGACCGCGGTGGCGGCATCGCTGCCCGAGACGGCGACGTCCGGGGTTGCCACGGTCGCGGCGGGCAGGGTGACGTTCAGCCAGGTGCGGGTGGTGGTGCCGAAGGCCAGGGCCGCCAGCAGGACGGTCCCCATGATGACTGTTGCCTTGCGGCCCCAGCGGGGGGTGGTGGTGCTCACTTGTCTGCTTCCTGTGGGGTGGTGCCGGCGGCGTTGGTGGTGCCCGCAATAGTGGTGCCGGCCGCCGTGACTGTCTCCAGCGCGGCGGCGAGAAGGGCTGCGCGCAGCGGTGCGGCCGCCTTGTTGACGGTTTCCTGCGCCTCGGCTTCGAGGTCTGAATCGTTGACGATGCCGCCGCCGGCCTGGACATAGGCCTTGCCGTCGCGCAGCAGGGCGGACCGGATGGCGATGGCCATGTCCATGTCGCCGGCGAAGTCGAGGTAGCCCACTACCCCGCCGTAAATGCCGCGGCGGTGCGGTTCCACCTCGTCAAGCAGGCGCAGGGCACGGGGCTTCGGCGCGCCGGAGAGTGTGCCGGCCGGGAACGTTGCGGCCAGCACGTCATAGGCCGTGGCGGCGTCCGCCAGCCGGCCGACGACGGTGGAGACCAGGTGCATGATGTGGCTGAAGCGCTCCACCTCCATGAACTGGGTGACGTCGATGCTGCCGGGCCGGCAGACCTTGGAGAGGTCGTTGCGGGCCAGGTCCACCAGCATCAGGTGCTCGGCCCGTTCCTTTTCATCCTCCAGCAGCTCCTCGGCCAGTGCCCGGTCCAGTTCGGAGGTCTTGCCGCGCGGACGGGAGCCGGCAATCGGGTGCGTGATCACGTCGCGGCCGGTGACGGTCACGAGGGCCTCCGGGGAGGAGCCGACCACGTTGAACGGGTTGCCGTGCGCGTCCTCGAAGTTGAAGAGGTACATGTATGGGCTGGGATTGGTGGTGCGCAGTATCCGGTAGACGTCCAGTGCTTCGGCCCGGCATTCGGCCTCGAAGCGCCGGGAGATGACCACCTGGAACACCTCACCGTCCACGATCGCCTGCTTGCCTCGCTGGACGGCGCGGGTGTATTCGGGCTTGGGCCAGCTTTCCTTCACGTTCGCGGAAACGTCGACAGTGGTACCCGGGGCCAGCACGGAAACGGCCTGCGGCGTGGGGGCTGCGAGCCGGCCAAGCATCGAGCGGACGCGGGCGACGGCGTCGTGCCAGGCCTCATCCACGCGCTCGTCGGAGCCGTCGAAGTTGATGGCGTTGGCCACGAGGGTGACGGTGCCGTCGCTGTTGTCGTGGATGGCCATGTCGGAAACCAGGTTCATGGCGATCTCGGGCAGGTCCAGGTCATCGGCGGGCGGGTTGGG
Organism: Arthrobacter sp. zg-Y877; assembly: GCF_030373105.1. Classification (NCBI taxonomy): domain Bacteria; kingdom Bacillati; phylum Actinomycetota; class Actinomycetes; order Micrococcales; family Micrococcaceae; genus Arthrobacter; species Arthrobacter sp. zg-Y877. The sequence goes on along the minus strand of NZ_JAUCPU010000001.1, from coordinate 276,916 downwards.
CAGCTTCTCCCAGTGCCGGACCGTTTCCCAGCCGACAAAGCCGACCATGCCGGAGGTGAACGGGGGCAGCTCCTCGAACCGTTCGGTGGCCAGCAGGTCCACCGTGCGGGACAGTGCCTCCACCGGGCTGCCGTCCAGCGGCACACCGACAGGCGGGGAGCCGAGCCAGTGCGCCTGCCCGTCGAGCGTGGTCAAGGTGGCCCGGGAGCGGGCACCGATAAAGGAGTAGCGGGACCAGACGCCGCCGGACGCCGCCGACTCCATCAGGAAGGTTCCGGGCTCGCCGTTGGTGAGCTTGCGGTAAATGCCGATGGGCGTGTGGGCGTCGGCCAGCACGGTGAGGCGTACGGGGATCACCCGGCGGTCGGCCGCGAGGGCCCGGAACTCGTCGAGGCCGGGGCGGATGCTTCCTAGATCCTGCATGTTCGTCCTGCTTCTCCCCTGCGGGTTGGAGGGTGGATTTTCACTCGGCGCCGACGACGGCGGCCAGGTCGCGGCCATCGAAGCAGGTCCGGGTGCCGGTATGGCAGGCCGCGCCTACCTGGTCGACGCGGACCAGCAGGGCGTCGCCGTCGCAGTCCACCGCCACGGACTTCACCCACTGCACGTGCCCGGAGGTGTCCCCCTTACGCCAGTATTCCTGCCGTGAGCGGGACCAGAAGGTCACCCGGCCCGTGGTCAGGGTACGGTGCAGGGCTTCATCGTCCATCCACCCGAGCATCAGCACCTCATTGGTGTCGTACTGCTGGACGACGGCGGCCACCAGCCCGGCGTCGTCGCGCTTGAGCGAGGCGGCAAGCTCGGGATCGAGGTGCGGATTCTGGGGGGAAGGTGTGGGAAGCATCGCTACCGATTCTACTGCCCGGCGCTAAGTCGCATCCGCTCGTGTGATTTCGGGCTGTTGGACCGCAAAAACAGGGGGTTCCGTGCTAGTTTCAGCAGTGATGCATTATGTAGAACCGTCCCGTGAAGTCCTGGCCGAAACGTTACTCGCAGCCGGACCCCATGCGCCCACGCTTTGCGAGGGGTGGCAGACCAAGGAGCTCGCAGCTCACCTGTACCTGCGCGAGCACCGGATGGGTGCTGCCCTCGGCACGTTCATCAAGCCGCTGGCCTCCCGAACGGACAAGGCCCTGGCGGAGCTGGCGCAGAAAGCGTCCACCACGGAAAGCTACAACAAGCTGGTCCGCGCGTTCCGTGCCGGTCCGCCCCGCTTCTCCCCCATGCACCTGAAACAGGTGGACAACAGCGCCAACCTCAGCGAGTACTTTGTGCACACCGAGGACATCCGCCGGGCCTCGGACCGCTGGGCTCCGCGGGCGCTGGATTCCGACTACTCCGATGCGTTGTGGGCCGAGCTGATCAAACGTGCCGCCATCCTGTACCGCGGCGTGGACCTGGGCATTGTGCTGGTCCGGCCGGACGGCCCCCGGCATGTGGCCAAGCGCGCTCCGGTGTCGGTGGCCATTGTGGGCGAACCCTGCGAGCTGCTGCTGCACGCCCACGGCCGCACCAAGCATGCGCTGGTGATGTACGAGGGCCAGCCGGACGCCGTCGCGCTGCTGGAAAGCGCCGAGATCGGGCTGTAGGTTTTTCTCTCTTTTGAAAGGGCGTTCCGCTTTGCGGGGCGCCCTTCCTGCTTCCCGGGCCAGTTGCATGGGCTGTAGCCCGGATCCGGGTAGACGCCGCAACAACAAAGGGCGCCCCACCAAAATGGTGGAGCGCCCTTATTTTGAAACGGTGGACTTAGATACCTGAGGTCGAAGTCCGGGGTTAGCCTGCGGGGTCGACGTCGGGTTTCCCCGAACTGTGCCCGGCTGCTGCCGCCCTGGCCTCACCGTCTTCATGTCCGTCCTTCTTGCCGAACGGCAGGACCTTCTTCAGCGGGTGCAGAACGGCCATAACAACCAGCCCCCACGCCAGTCCCACCACTGCCGAGCAGAGCGTGTTGACGAGCCAGCCGAGGAAACCGCCCACAACAGCAATACCGGCTACCGGATGTTCAAGGGCGTGGACCAGGTCGTACGGTGCGTGCCAGCCGAGGTCGGAGACACCGACGAGCATGATGTGCCCGCCCACCCACAGCATGGCGACGGTTCCGACCAAGGTGATGGCTGTCAGCACGGCGGGCATGCCCTTCACCAGCAGTCCGCCGAGGCGCTGGGAGCCTGCCGATTCCTTCCTGGCGAGATGCAGGCCGATGTCGTCCATTTTGACGATCAGCCCCACGGCCCCGTACACGAGGATGGTGATCGCAATGGCCACGACCACGAGGATGGCCGCCCGGACCCAGATGGATGCATCACCCACCTCGTTCATGGAGATGACCATGATCTCGCAGGACAGGATGAAGTCGGTGGTGATGGCTCCCTTGACCACCTTGGACTCGGCGTCGGGCCCCCGCTCTACCGCCGGCGCCTCCTTGTCCTCGTGGTGGCCGAAGAACTTGTGCCAGACCTTCTCCGCGCCCTCGTAGCAGAGGTATGTGCCGCCCAGCATAAGAATGAACGGGATCACTCCCGGAATGAAGGCGCTGATCAGCAGCAGTGCCGGCAGGATGATCAGCAGCTTGTTCCGGAGCGAACCCCAGAAGATGCGTTTGATCATCGGCAGTTCACGGGACGGGTCGGCACCGGAGACGTACTGCGGGGTTACGGCGGCATCATCGATGACGACGCCGGCGGCCTTGGCTCCCGCTTTCGCGGCGCCCGCCGCGATGTCGTCCACCGAGGCGGCGGCTATGCGCGCCAGCGCAGCGACGTCGTCCAGCAGGGCGACGAGCCCGCCGCTCACAGTGCGGCTCCATGCTGGTGTGGGACGGGCAGGTGCTCACGGAGGGCGCCCCTCAGGCGCAGAATTGGCATGTGCCCAATTATAAGCGGGCAGTGACGACGGCGGTTTACGCCGGCTTTACGCGGATGGTGTTTCCTCCGGGACAGCACCCCCGTTGCTCGCACCAAACCTGGCTACACCTTAACGCAGAAAACGCCCCGCCAAACGGCGGGGCGCCTCTGCTGTCATCTAACGGATTAGATAGTCACCGCGTCAATGACGAACCGGTAGCGGACGTCGGACTTCAGCACACGCTCGTAAGCGGTGTTGATTTCCTCGGCCTTGATCAGCTCAATCTCCGGCGCAATATTGTGTTCGGCGCAGAAGTCCAGCATTTCCTGGGTTTCGCGGATGCCGCCGATGTTGGAGGCGGCGTAGGAGCGCCGCTTGCTCATCAGGGTGAACACGGAGATCGGCAGGGCCTCGGGCGGAGCACCCACGCTGACCATGGTGCCGTCCAGGCGCAGCAGCGACAGGTACTGCTGCAGGTCGATCGGGGCGCTGACCGTGTTGATGATCAGGTCGAAGGTGTTCGCGAGCTTCTCGAAGGTGCTCTCGTCGCTGGTGGCGTAGTAGTGCTCGGCACCGAAACGCAGGCCGTCTTCCTGCTTGCTCAGCGTCTGGGACAGCACGGTGACCTCGGCGCCCATGGCCACGGCGATCTTCACGGCCATGTGGCCGAGTCCGCCCATGCCGACGACGGCGACCCGCTTGCCCGGTCCCGCATTCCAGTGTGCGAGGGGCGAGTAGGTGGTGATGCCGGCGCAGAGCAGCGGAGCGGCTGCTTCATACGGGATGCTCTCCGGAACGCGGAGCACGAAGCCGTCATTGACCACTACGGAGGTGGCGTAGCCGCCCTGCGTGATGGTGCCGTCGCGGTCCTTGCTGGCGTAGGTGCCGACGTTGCCGTTCAGGCAGTAGTTCTCCATACCCGCCTGGCAGTTTTCGCATTCGCCGCAGGAGTTGACCATGCAGCCCACACCTACGCGGTCGCCGACCTTGTGGGTGGTGACTTCGGTGCCGACCTCGGCAACGGTGCCCACGATTTCGTGGCCGACAACCTGCGGGTACGCGATGGGTCCCCATTCGCCGCGGACGGTGTGGATGTCCGAGTGGCAGACACCGGCGTAGGCAATATCGATGAGGACGTCATGCGGGCCGGCCTCGCGGCGTTCGATCGTGGTGGGAACCAGCGGATCGGTGGCGGAGGTGGCTGCGTAAGCGCGTGCGGTGGTCATAAATCTCCAAGCTGTGGGGGAACAGTGCCGTAGGGCACTAAAGGTACAAGGCGGCACCGGCGTCGTTTATTTCCTGACGGGGGCGACGACGTCGGCGGAAGGGGCCCGGCTAGCCCGCCACCGGGGCGGTCCGGGTGCCCAGCCGCCGGTAGATGACGCCGATAACTCCGCAGGCCAGGTAGGCCGCGCCGGTGCACAGCCACCCGGCCAGGAAGCCGCCGGAGTACTGCAGCAGCAGGCCCATGGCCAGCGGTCCCAGCGCGAACCCGGAGTACATGCCCAGCGATACGGCTCCGGACGCTGCGCCCACCCGTTCCCGGGGCACCTCCCGGAGCACTCCGGCCATCACCACCACGTTCACGCCCAGCACGGAGGCGCCGTGGAAGACGACGCCGGCCCACAGCAGCGCGGGCGCCCCGGTCTGCCCCGCCGCAAGGAGCAGGGCCGCACCGCAGACCGCACCGGCGGCCAGGATGAGCAGCAGCGTGGAGGCGCGGACGCCGTCGGCCATCCGCCGTCCCCAGAGCACCCGCGAGCCCACGCCGACGACGCCGGCTGCCGCGGCGGTGGCGCCGCCCATCAGCAGCGAGAAACCGATCTCCCGCTGGGCGAACAGCGGCAGGTAGACGTTGGTGGCCTGCATGCCGGCTCCGGAAAACAGGGCGAAGGCTGCCAGCAGCCAGACCGGGGCGGGGAATTTCCGGTCCACGGATCCGCGGGGGTTTTCCGCTGCCGGGAGCCGTGGTTCGGCGGGAAGCCGGTGCCACGCGTAGGCGAGCAGCAGGCCCAGGACCAGGGCCGCGCCGACGGCGGCTCCGCGCCATCCGGCGACTAGGGCGGCTGCCGGGAAGAAGAGGCTGGAGAACAGCTGGCTGGCCTGCACTCCGGACTGCTTGACCCCCATCCAGCCGGGCCGTTTGCCCGGTTCCACCGCGTTGATGATGATCCGGTTGGTGGTGGGATTTGAGATGGCCTGAGCCGGGCCCGAAAGCAGGACGGCGGCCAGCAGCCACAGGTAGTTCCCAGACAGGGCCGTGCAGCACAGGGCCAGGGCCGTGCCGCCGAAGATGAGCAGCAGCTGGGACCGGGTGCTGATGCGGTCGCTCAGCCGTCCCAGCCACATGGACGCCACCGCGGCGCCCGCGAAGCAGGTGGCGGCGAGCAGGCCGAACTGCGCCTCGCTGATCCCCAGGTCCGCCATGATCAGCGTGCTGGTGGCGGAGAGCCCGTAGTTCATGACCGGGCCGGCGCCCATGGCGCAGACCAGGACAAACAGCAGGCCGGGGCCGGCGGTGGAGCGCACGCGTTTTCCTTTCGAGAAGCAACAGGGACCATTGTGGCCCTTGAACGCGAAAGTTACCGAGTACGACAGTCGGGCCACCCGGATATCATTGGTGGGCACCCGCCCCACTTTGATGCAAGGAACCCGATCCCGTTGAACAAGAAATCACTCAAGGATGACGGCTTCACCGGTTTCCGGCCCATCGACGGTCTGGACATCAACCGGATCCCGCAGCGTCAGGGCATTTTCGCCGTGCTGCGGCCCGAGGGGTTCGAACCGCGGTTCCTCAAGGAAAGCACGGCCGGGGTGTTCAAAAAGAAGAAGCCAACCCTGTCCCGGGATGAGCTCGCCGCCGAGTGGGTGGCGGATGCCGATGTGCTGTTTCTCGGCAAGGCCAGCGCCGGCAGCCAGGGCAACCGCGGCCTGCGACGGCAGATCTCCGAATTCGTGGACTTCGGCAGGGGAAAGCCGCCGGGGCACTGGGACGGCCGGCTGATCTGGCAGCTGCTCGATGCAGAGGATCTTCTGGTGGCGTGGAAGGAACTGCCGCCCGACGCGCTCAACCCGGCCCTCGCAAAGTACCAGGCGGAGTTTGTCCGTTTATACGGCAGGCTCCCCTTCGCCAATCTCGTCCCGGCCCGCGGTTAGGTTCTGTTGGCGTTGCTGGGGTGACGTTGAGCCTCGGCCAGCGCATCAGAGCCGCCAGGCAACGCTTGATCCGGAATTCGCCCCGGCCGTTCGCGGCTCCCTCATCCCCCAAAAATCTCGATCGTTGCACTTGTCTTGGGCTGGCTTACATCTTTCGTTGAGCGGACTCAGCACGTATTCTCGGGCTGTCTGAAGCACCGCAGTGATCTACATTCGGAGAACGCAATGGTGGATCCACTCAGCCCAGCAACGCCCACTGGTTCGCCTGCGCACGCTTATGCGAGCCACAAGGCCCGTGCCGCCGGCATCGCGAGACAATTCGCCTTCGATCACCCTTTGGCGGACGTCATCGGACCGGCCGACGAAAACAGGGCCGTCACGCTGATCGCCCACTTACACGCGGTCTCTGTCGATCCAGACTTCTCTCCGAGAGGGATATCGAGCGCATTGGAGGCGCCCAAGAGACTGCGCAGCCTCAGACTTAAAAACGATGGACGAGTGGGTACTACTGGGGCGAGCACCGACCGTGACTATGACATGACGCTTAAAGGACTCGTACCCCTCCTATACCGCTATCCACATCTGCTGGACGGGCAGACGGATGAACCCGGCTCGGGAGTCCATTACATCTTCGAAAACCTCATACCGGACCACATGTTTGGCGGCCATAACCCTGATATTGAGATCGTGGAACAATCGATTCTGAATATCGACACCCCGGAGTCCGAAAACCACCTCCTAATGATCGAGAGCAGCAGGTACCTATTCAACGAGCTGCGATATGACGGCGATCCCAACGAGCGCTTCGATAATAGGAGGAACGGGCTTCAGGACTGGTTGCTTGGATTCATCCAAGGGATCGCTATGCACGATTTTCTTGAGTTCAATTCGATTCCGTACACCCGACTCTCTATTCATGCCCTATTAAATCTTTATGAGTTCGCGCGCAGCGATGACGATGTGCGAACTGCTGCACAAATTATCCTGGATTACGCTACTACCAAGTTCGCCCTCTCTAGCAGCCGTTCTCGCCGGGTGATGCCGTTCCGGCGTCAGCAGCACCGAATAAATCACCGTTCAAATGCCGCGAACGAACTTTACTCAGACCGCAGTGATCCTATGACCGGATTCTTCCTGGCATACGCGGGCATGGTAAGTGCAGAGTCGCAGGCGAATGAGGGTCATAACTATGGTGTGCCTGATCGGCTTCCCCCGTGGCCACTGTTCAATGCGGTCATAGCTGGAACCGGGGCATACCGTCCGCCCGTGGCCGCATACGAGATTGCCCTTAACCGTGGGCTGCTTCCGGCGTTTCATCGCTTTTACCACGGAGACCGACCTGTGTTGCCCGCCGGTGAGAAGGCGGAAGGAGGGGTTGAGATTTACTACCATACCCCCGCATTCGTGCTCTCTGCGGGAGGAATGTTTCTTAACAGCGGTTACGGCAGCGATGAGATAACCATAGGCACAAAAAACGCGTGGGAGCAGACTTCCAGGGCACAGGCGACGACCATGATTCCTACCCGCGCCGATGCTCTATTTCATGAGCTCATCAGATTCGAGCCGTATCCCGACCCCCCGGAGGACCCTTGTTTCGTAGAACCAGAGGACGGCGAGCACTACCATACGAAGTCCGTCAACACCGGAGTCCATCGCGGGATCATGGCGGGGTTCAATCTGCGGCCTGCCGAGAAACGCGTGATCCCTGAAGAGTCGACCTCAAGATCGCCGGCTCTTGCGGCCTACAAGGGCGGACTCGCAGCTGCGTGGAAAGGTTCCGGCAACGACCAGCTCAATGTCGCCTGGGTACAAGGCACGGTTAAGTTTGGGCTAGAGGGGGTCGAGGGCATTTTCGCGAAAGTTGTACTTGACGAGTTTACGGATGCTAACCCGGCCCTGGCCGCGAGTGAAGATCAGCTGATACTGGCTTGGAAAGGGTCGGGTAACGATCAACTCAACATCGGACGGTTTGATGGTGACCTTCGTGGACCCGATGGCAAGACGGCTTTTGGCGGCAAGACCGTTCTACCGGCCAGGAGCAAACATGGTCCAGCCTTGGCTGCACACAATGGCCGGGTCTATATGGCATGGGTTGGGAACGGGAACGAACGTATCAATCTTGCGAGAGTTGCCTCATTCAGCGATCCGAACGACGGGCCGATATTCGTTCTGGAAAACCATGTGGTGTTGGGTGAGTTCTCAGATACCTCACCGGCACTGGCGTCAAATAACGGTCACCTCTTCCTGGCGTGGAAGGGGTCGGGCAACGAGAACATCAACGTGGCCGTGTCTGTTGACGACGGCGCCACTTTCCGAGGGAAACTCACTCTGGGTGAAACAACCACCGCGGGTCCCGCCCTAGCTTCGCATGCAACGGATGTGCCGGCGGGCGTAGACGAGTTTGACGGGCTCTACCTAGCGTGGCGTGGGGCGGGAAACGAAAATCTCAACGTTGCCAGAGTGATAGTGACCGAGAACGCACAAGGGGCTGCGATCGAAGGCATCAAGGGTAAAACCATACTGGAGGACATCAGCGAACTTTCACCGGCCCTAGGATCTGCCCATAACCAGCTCTATCTAGCGTGGAAAGGCGAGGGCGACGACCTGCTCAACCTGTACTCCTCGAAGACCGCCACCTTCAGGCCATGGTCAGGATGGAGATTTATTGACTTGGGAGACATCGGTGTTTGGGCCGCTGTCTACCGGACGCCGCCAGATATGCCGCAGGGAACGCAGCCAGCTCCGGACAACATCGCCATTGTCCACGTCGTCGACGCGGACGCGCAGCGGATGCTGGGGAGCAACTTCATGCTGTTCGAGCGCCTGATGCGTTCGAGCAATGAACATCTCCCGGCGCGACTCAAATACGGGGCCACATACGACTTCCATGCGAGCGACGGCGTCACCTATAAGATCCGGTTCCAACCTACGGGCGACAAATACGTCGCCCGCGTGACGGCCGATTATGATGTCTCCGATCGCCTCGACCTGCTCCCGCTCGTTTCAGGCCCATACTTGCAGTCAGAAGACCACAATGGTGTTATCCGTATACGTCACGAAGGCTCACGTGAGCCACTCACATTGCACTACCGCGTTTCATCTGAACCGGAGCGGTCTGACGAGCGGCTGACCGAAAGTGGCGCATGGAGCGACCGTCTCGCCGCCTTCATTGATCTCGCGCTGTGGTATGCCAAGGAAGGTCAGTGCCGCGCCGCAAGGACAGCGTTGGAGGATGCAATCAGACTCTACGACGACCTGCTACGCCTAGACCCCGGCATGTATGGTCCGTTACTCGCTCCGACCGTGATTCGTGCTCTCGGCGCGTTGGGGTTCGACCACTCCGTATCGGATGACACACTGCTCCTATGGCTGGGCGATCCGTCCACGCCTTACCCTGCCACCGCTCAGAAGCTATTGGGGATGTTCGTTCGACTTCGAGAACCCGCCTATCTCGACGTCATAGTCGCTACGTATGAGGGTCTCACAACCTCTCCGCGCACAATGCGGCAGGTGAATGAGGGAATCCTGCGTGATTCGGTGGTCGCCGCGTGGAACGAACGGCATCTCGAGCATGCCACCAGCTTGGAGGAAATCGGATCCTTACTGTGTTCCGTCCCTGAAACGGGGTGAGTCTCAGGGGGCGCGCGCTTGGCAGAGCCATCCTGTTAGCCGGCCCCTCAGCGCAACGCTTAGGAAGTAGCTTCGCTCGGTTATCCTTCACCCGGCATCAGAACGATCGGGATGCCCGGTAGGAACTGTCCCATCTCATCCGAACAGACGGATCGCGGCCTGATCCTCCTGGAAACTGCCATGGAAACCTTCATGATCATCGACTGTGCCTGAGACAACCGCGGACTTATCGAACGTGAGAAGTGCCGCGATGTGTGGGTCAGCCAAAGTGCTGTCGGGGAGAACACAGTTGTCGCCGCCCGTGTCGATCGTGAGATCGCCTCGGCGGGACAACTCTTCCAGGCCATGCTCCCCGCGCCCACAGGCGGGCACCGGGTCTAGAAGTAGGCATCAGGCTCACTCAGGGCAGAGACAACGCCGACGACGACGAACAGGGCCGTGAACAGGGAGAACACCAGAAACGGCCACCACCGCCTCACCCAGGAACCTCCCTGCCGGAATCCCTTGGTCAGGGACAGCGAGAACCCTGCCCACGAAAGGGCTACGACGGCGAAGACTATCAACGTGATCTCCATGCCGCCTTCGTCGCAGCCCGAGCCGTAACCGGTTTCCGGCGTGCACACCATCCGCGACGGGTAGTGGCCCAGAGTCATTCCAAACATCAACGCCGGCAGGGCACAGAGAAGCACCCCTGCCAGAATCAGTCCCGCTGTTCCGGCGCCCTGACGGTCCACCCGTTCCAAGCGCTTATGAGTCACCCCAGCAACGCCCGCTGATCCCCTTCAGCAGGGCTGAGTATTTTGCCGAACAGCACATATTCGCCGTCCTGGCCCGTGGCCTCATAGCCTGCGCCCCGGTAGAGCAGATGGGCCTGGTTGCTTCGGTAAACACCGAGTTCCACAGTGCGGGCTCCGCTGGCGCTGGCCTTCTGCTCGAACGCGTCCAGGAGCAGCCGTCCGAGTCCTTGGCGGCGATGGCTGCCGATGACACTGATCGAGACCAGGGTTGCGCTGTCACCGTCGAGGCTCCACATCACGTACCCGAGCCGGTGCCCATCTGCATCAACACAGAACATCGTGGAGGGAAGGCAGTCGATCCAAAGTTCGAGGTTCTGGTCGAGAACTGTCAGCCACCCCAGGAGCGCATCCGGCTCGATGATCTCCATGTACTCGCGCTCCTGGCGCAGGATGAAAGGCAGATCGCTTACTTCGGCGGGCCGAACGCGTGTTGGCATAGTCATGGACGTGAGCATGCCACATTCATCCGCGCTCACAGCGGAAGACGGGCGCGCTGACGCCCGTCTTCCGCCCTGCAGTCGCAACGTTCGGAATCGCCCGGAGCGGTTCCGGCAGCCGCTAGCGGACGTCGAACCCCGCGTCGCGGATGGCCTGCTTCACCTGGTGGATCGCGTCATCCGGGCCGAAGTGGAACACGGAGGCGGCCAGGACGGCGTCGGCCCCGGCGATCACCGCGGCCGGGAAGTGCTCCGGCTTGCCCGCCCCGCCGGAAGCGATCAGCGGCACGTCAACGGCAGCACGGACGGCCCGGATCATCTCGATGTCGAAGCCCTCACGGGTGCCGTCGGCGTCGATGGAGTTCAGCAGGATCTCCCCCACGCCGCGGTCGGCCGCCTCCTTCGCCCAGGCGACGGCGTCGATCCCGGTCCCGGTGCGCCCGCCGTGGGTGGTGACCTCGAAGCCCGACGGCGTGGCGCCGTCGTGCGTGCGCCGCGCGTCCACGGAGAGCGTCAGCACCTGCGAACCGAAGTGCCGGGTGATTTCGTCGATGACGTCGGGCCGTGCGACGGCGGCGGTGTTGATCGAGGCCTTGTCCGCGCCGTAGCGCAGCAGCCGGTCCACGTCCGCGCTGCTGCGCACTCCCCCGCCAACGGTCAGCGGAATGAAGACCTCTTCGGCGGTGCGGGCGACGACGTCGAACGTGGTGTCGCGGTTGCCGGAGGAGGCGGTGACGTCGAGGAAGGTCAGTTCGTCGGCACCGGCACGGTCATACCGGTGGGCGAGCTCCACCGGATCGCCGGCGTCGCGCAGGCCTTCAAAGTTGATCCCCTTGACGACCCGGCCGGCGTCGACGTCCAGGCAGGGGATGACACGGATGGCAACACTCATGGCGTGTCTCCCCTAGATCCGGCAGGCGTGGATGCTGCTGACCAGGATGGCGCGGGCGCCGATCTCGTAGAGCTCGTCCATGATGCGGTTGGTGTCCGACTTCTTGATCATGGAACGCACCGCCACCCAGTCGCTGTTCTGCAGCGGGGAGACGGTGGGCGATTCCAGGCCCGGGGTCAGCGCGGCGGCCTCGTCCACGAGGTCCTTGCGGACGTCGTAGTCCATCATCACGTACTGCCGGGCGACCAGGACGCCGCGCAGGCGGCGGATCAGCACGTCGACGCCGGCGGGGCTGGCACCCTTGCGGCCGATCAGCACGGCCTCGGACTTCAGGATCGGTTCGCCGAAGATTTCCATCCCGGCGGCCCGCAGGGTGGTGCCGGTTTCGACGACGTCGGCTATCGCGTCCGCGACGCCGAGGCGCACGGAGGATTCCACGGCGCCGTCGAGCCGGACCACGGAGGCGTTGATGCCGCGGTCGGCGAGGTAGGAGCGCAGCAGGCCGTCGTAGCTGGTGGCCAGGCGCTTGCCTTCGAGCTGGTCGATGGAGGAGAAGTCCCCCACCGGGCCGGCGAAGCGGAAGGTGGAGGCGCCGAAGCCGAGGTCCATCAGTTCTTCGGCGTCCACCTGCGCGTCCAGGAACAGGTCGCGGCCGGTGATGCCGACGTCGAGCGTTCCGGCGCCGACGTAGACGGCGATGTCGCGGGGGCGGAGGAAGAAGAATTCGACGTCGTTGTCGGGGTCCACCATGACCAGTTCGCGGGTATCGCGGCGCTGGCGGTAGCCCGCCTCGTTGAGCATGGCGGAGGCGGATTCGGACAGGGAACCCTTGTTGGGTACGGCTACACGGAGCATGGGAGCATCTTTCGCTGGAAGTTCGTCACTGCAAGTTGGTCACTGCATAGGGAGTGGTTCGACCGGCGGGCCACACGCTGATGGGTCAGCGCGCGGCTAGAGATGCTTGTAGACGTCCTGCAGGGTCAGGCCTTTAGCGAGCATCAGGACCTGGAGGTGGTAGAGCAGCTGGGAAATTTCTTCGGCGCATTCGGCATCGGATTCGTATTCGGCGGCCATCCACACTTCGGCGGCCTCCTCAACAACCTTCTTACCGATGCCATGCACGCCCGACTCGAATTCGGCCACGGTGCGTGACCCGGCGGGGCGGTCCTGAACTTTCTGGCTCAGCTCGGCAAAGAGGTCTTCGAAGGTTTTCACAGTGCCAAGGGTACGCTGTGGGGCTGGTTGGGGCGGAATCGTGCGGCGGGGTGTGACGGTCTTGGGCAGGACTGGGACTCTGAAGGAGGATCATTGGCTCCCGCGCTGCCGGGCCAGTTCCAATCTTAGTTCTTGGAGAAGTACCGATACACCAGTTCGTTTTACCCACGTTTGGTCTCCGTGACGAGGAAAATACTGACTGCCCCCGATCAAAACTACCTCCCTCTCAGCTCTGGTAAGGGCAACGTAAAAGGTCCGGCGAACTTCGTCCAGAGCTCGCCCTGTTGGTAGCGACCAGCGGCCGTCTCTATTCTTAACTTCGCGTGGGAACACTCCGTTGACTAGCCCTGGGATAATAACCGCTTCAAATCCCAGCCCTTTCGCACCCCAAAAAGTCATCAAATTCACCTTGTCGAATGGATTCAACGACTGCAAATAATTCTCCATCTGGTTGAATTGCTCTGCATGATGAATGATGTCGCTCAACCGACTATCTGAACTGCTTGAAACCCTTTCGACAGCTTCCAACCCAAGATGTTCCGCTAGTTTCGCGACCCATTGTGAAGGTGACGCCGCATATAAGTCAGAGACTGCATAATCTATAATCTCCTGCACGCGTGCAAGCAACAACACCCGGTCCACCGGTGACTCGTAATGAGCACCACTAAAGCGCCGATACTCCGCCGCGAGGGCCTCTAGGGATGGGTCGGGGTCACCTCGGCTACCCTGGCGAATAAGCCCGTTGACCCTTTGGGCACATAACCTAACAAGTTCGAACAAATCACCGCTAGGCAAATCTTCACTTCGATGATCGAAAAATGATATGCCAGAGAATTCGAGCTCCTCGATGAGCGAATCCCGCATTGGGCCCTTGCCGTTATACAAGATCGCGATCTTCTCAGCAAGCACGCCCTCCCGCAAGAGGCGCACGACGTGGTGCACCACCAATTCGGAATGATGGGCTAATCCGGCACCGCTGGGAACTTCTACTATTTCATATATTCCCCCGTCACCCAGCAGGGACTCATCGTTCGGCCGAGAATGAGTTCCTGGACCCCGACACAGGGCCGCAGCGAACAGAGGAAACAAGTTTGCAGAGCTTCTGTAATTACGCGTCAGACGAAACGCTCTGTACTCACTATTCGAGACTAGCGACTGGAGATAATCGGGCTTCGCTCCGTTAAACTCATACATACTCTGATCAACATCACCGACGGCAAAGATTGTCACGCCCGCCCTAGAACGGAGGCACTCAACGAGGCTATGTAAAACCCCGCCCAAATCCTGGTACTCATCTATGAGTAAGTGGGGAAACTTGGCCTGAAATAGGTCGCGAGCCTGTTTCGATTGTTCCATAATCAACAGAGCGCGGGACGTCATGGCCTCAAAGTCGATAAGACCACGTGCTCGCATCTTTTGTTCAAACAACCGAACCGCTTCTACTTCTCTGGGATCATATGCATCGAGGCTTTCACCCAACCACATATCGCGACGGATCTTCGTAAGCGTAGGAACCCAGTATGTCGGAACAAGGTAGTTGATCCCCAATTCATCGAAAGCTTCCGAAAGACACTCGGAGCTATCTAAGGAGTCCGTGGGGACGACGCCATCCCGTTTCGGCGGATCGACCCCAATGAGCTGAGAAAACGGGATAAGTATCTCCGTTAAACAGAAGGAATGGAAGGTTCGTGCTACCACGCGCTTTCCCAGGTCCGGGCCAAGTTTCGCTATTCGCTCTCCGATTTCCCCCGCCGCCGCCCGCGTATATGTGATGCATGCGACAGCACGAAATGGCGACACCTTTTCACTTAACAAGAACGCGGCGCGGGCTACGAGAGTTAGCGTTTTCCCGCTCCCTGGGCCCGCTGTCACGACTACATTGCCGTCGAAATGTACCGCTTCCCGCTGATCCTCATCCAACTTTTTTAGTTCGAGACCTACTCGTAGCGAGATGCGCTTTCCTCTTGTCCGATAGTTCACCCCGCACATCCCTAATTGGTTTCGCCTGGCGGGAATCCGAGATTGTCTGGCTCGCCACGTAACGGCCTTCCTCGCACTGATTGTGAAGCCGCTTCGAGAGCAAAAAAGAGATGCGAAGCCCGCCCGTAATCCGGACTGGTGGCCACTCCGTCGGCACCCATTACGGGTGCGATAATGTCAACATCCGAAGTTGCTAAATTGGAGGCGAGACGCTGAGCGAATCGTCCTTTGCCAACTCCTGAAATGCGCTTCAAGAGATCTTTCCGCGTCGAGCAGTCCGGCACTTGCTCACTTTCATTCTCAAGCTCTCTTAGCGCAGCCGGTTGAGCCCTAGGACCCGTCACCAGTTCCCGGATAGCGGTCTCCATCTGACTTGAAAAAAGCCTAGCCACATCGGTCTCCAACGTTTGCTCCCCTACGAAGACATTGTTCCGCCTAGCGTGATGAACTAGATCAGGTCGGAGGTTCGAGACATTGTGCGCCGTGAGGCCTTGTACAGCGGTTTGCCACCCCTCTGCGTCGTCAGGATCGATGAGTTTCATAGCCCTTACAAGTCCTGCTTCGATATTTCCATTGCCATCTACAGCGGCATCTCCGTCAGTCACGACGGCATGAGGAATGTCAAGACCATTTTTGCCTAAAAGTCGAACATACGGGGCAAAATCAGTACCGTGGATGCTTGCGACCACCACACCATGGCCGTCGAGATCAAACCGGCAAGCTTCTGCTAGCGCGGGGAGAACATACAGCTCGGATATGCCTTCCACGAGGATGACGAAAGAGGCGAATAGGACCTCGGCTCGTGTCACATCTAGGTAGCGCTCTATGTCAGAGCGTTCCTGCGGTGAAAATTGCAAGGAAGCAGTCGTGCTTCCTCGCGTAGCACCTGACTTATGTCGCAACAGGACGAGGGAGTTGACTGGTGCTACTGAAGCGATATGGGGGCTGTGTGTCGTGAGGATCGGTGCCGACTCACTCCTAAGTAGATACCGAAACAGACGGCGTTGAAGTGTCACGTGGATATGGGCCTCAGGCTCTTCTACGGCCAACAGCGTCTGCACCACGCCTCTAGTGCGCTTCTGCTGGTCGATCACTTCTAGCAGTAGTGCCAGATAAAGAACATTTGCGCTGCCTAAACTTGCGTCAGCTACCGGGTGAGCCAGTTGTTCGTCTATAAACAGGCGTATACCCTTCACCAGTTCGTCAGGATCTGAGGAAACGAATCCTAAGTTCGGTTGAATGGGGAGCCGCGCGCCCCCCATGTGCTGCAGGCGGGCGCTCAAGTCCTTCTGGATCGTCGCAATTGCCGGGTCTCGTCGCAAGACCTGGATCGCCTCAGTCATCACATCCGCTGTCGCTTTGAGGTTGTCCTCGTCAAGCGGGTAAGCCTCAACCAGGGTTCGGAGGGGGCTCCTCCTCCACCCCGACAGGTCAGTCTCAGCATCGCGTAGCGCGTCGAGCACGCGCAGCCCGATGTGGTTCTTGACTCGCGAGGCGTCGTCATCTTCCTTGTCAGCGGGGAAAATTCTGAAATCGAAGTCGTCGATTCCTATGGGGTCGGATTCGAAATCCTCGGCGAGCTCCACCTGTTCCCTGGGTACCGAAAAGCAGTAGCTTAATTTTGCTTCATAAGGCTCACCGGGGGTTACGCACCGTGACAGAACAGACTTCGCGTCTGTATCGTCATCAAACCCTGACAACCCGACCGTTATTTCAACTTTCGTATCCTTTGTTAGACCATTCGCTCCATGCCAGATGTCACTCTCTCGCAGGCGCCTCGCTGAATCAGGTAAGGAAGGATCAAGCACCAGTCTGATGGCCCGCATCAGATTGGACTTACCAGCACCGTTCTCACCAATAATGACAGCACCCTTGGGAAATGGAGCGAGGTGCAAATGCTCAAAGTTGCGGAAGTTCTTGATTTCTAATGAGGAGATGAAGACAGTCATGGTGTCCTAATGAATCTGTAGTAGGCAGTAGCGCCGCGACGTGTGCCAAGAGACGCGAGTTGGTCGCTCCGCCATCCTAGTTGGCGTGCACGAAATCAGTCGGGCGACACCTAGGGATCTGGATTATTCCCCACGCAGATATCGAGAAAACGCCCTTAATGGGGTGATTTACAGCAGTTCCTCGCGCCCGCGCAGTCACCCATCGACTAGGCACCGGACCAAGTCGCGGCACATGCCGTTCATTGGGGGGGGCTTCGGCGAACGGCTGCAGGCTAATGGCCAAGCGTGCTCAAGCCAGACGCTCCCCCCGAAAGAATCTTCGTGCCGTACGAGCGGATGGCGGCGCCGGTGCCCGACGGACCGTTCGCGGAAACCAAGGACCTAATGGCCGAGTGGTTAGCAATCGACGTGGACAGCTCTGACCGCGCATTCGAAAGGCCGGAGAACTGTCGGCGGCACCGTCCGCCAGCGGCAAACTGACGCTCATCCTGTAGGCGGACAGACGGACTGCCCCCCCCGGACCAGGACACCCTGACCGTCCGGATTGAGGGTACGGAATTGAAGATCTATCGCGACGCCCCGTTCCTGGGTTCTGTCGTATAAGGCCCGGTCCAACCCGTCAGGCGTCGGCAGGTACCCGGCGGGCCGTTCCACGGTTGAGCGCCATGTGCCCGCCTAGGAACCCGGAACCCACCAGGACCGCATTGCCCGCAAGAGCCAGGGCCACACCCAGCCCGTTCCGGCCGCGTGTCCGGGCGATCAGGGATCCGAGGTTGGCAAACACCGCCACATCGGTACCCAGAGCATGAACGGCGCCGATGCGCCGTTCGTCGCCGGTCATTCCGGCCCAGTCGCTGGCGCCGGCGATAGCGGTGGGTACAGCAGCAACCAGCCCCGCGCCCACTAGGACGGTGGCACCGTGCCGTGACTGGGGCCCACCGGCGAGATCGAGAATGGACGCGCTGCCCCAGCAGCCAAGCGTCAGATCAGTGAGCGGCGGATGGATCGAGTGGCCCAGGACGCCGGTATGGAACGGGCTTTTCCGCGCCCGCCCGAGAACCGGCTTGTAGAGGAACTCCTGCGCGGCGGCAACGTGTTCCGAGACCGGGCTGGTGCCCACGGCCCGGGCCAGACGCAGCGGCAGCGGAACGTCACTCATGCTTATCGACGCTACGCCCACCGGGCACAGCTGCATAGGCTCCGCCGACACCCGCGGAGACGGCCGAGGAACCGCCCATGTCGAAATCCCCTGCCCTGTTCCGTCCCAGCAGTGAACACAGCCACAATGGCCGTGTCGTGGGGGAACAGTCGCAGGAGAACAAGGGAGAAAGTCATGGCCAAGTATCTGTTGCTCAAGCATTACCGCGGCGCACCGGAAGCGCTCAACAACGTGCCGATGGACCAGTGGACACCGGACGAACTCGCAGCCCACATGCAGTTCATGTCGGACTTCGCCGAACGGCTGCAGGCCAACGGGGAATACGTGGAGGGGCAGGCCCTCTCCCCCGAAGGAGCCTTCGTCCGGTACGACGGCGAGGGCCGGCCCCCGGTCACCGACGGGCCGTTCGCGGAGACCAAGGACCTGATCGCGGGCTGGTTCGCCATCGACGTGGACGACTATGACCGGGCCGTCGCCCTGGCCGGAGAACTGTCCGCGGCACCGGCCGCCGGCGGGAAACCGCTCCACGAATGGATCGAGGTCCGCCCGTTCCTAGCCGCGCCCGTCACGATCACGGAATAACCACCTGTGGAGGAAAGCCAGCTGCGGGTCCTCACCCCGCAGGCCATCGCCGTCCTCGTCCGCCGCGGAGCCGACTTCGCAGCGGCCGAGGACGCGGTGCAGGACGCCCTGCTCGAGGCCCTGCGCACCTGGCCAAAGAATCCGCCCCGGGATCCGAAGGGCTGGCTGGTCACCGTCGCGTGGCGGAAGTTCCTGGATGTCACCCGGGCGGAGTCCTCCCGCCGTCGTCGTGAGCTAAAGGCCGACGCCGAACCCGCGCCCGGCGTCGTCGGCTCCGCCGATGACACGCTGCAGCTGTATTTCCTCTGCGCCCACCCGTCGCTGTCCCCGTCCTCGGCGGTCGCGCTGACCCTGCGGGCCGTGGGCGGGCTGACCACCCGGCAGATCGCCGCCGCGTATCTGGTGGGCGAGGCCACCATGGCCCAGCGCATCAGCCGGGCCAAACGGACCATCGCCGGAGTCCGGTTGAATACAGTCCGCTTCGATACGCCCGGCGACGTCGCGACCGTGCTGCGCGTGCTGTACCTGGTCTTTAACGAGGGCTACTCGGGCGACGTCGACCTCGCCGCCGAAGCCATCCGGCTCACCCGCCAGCTGGCCGCCGCCGCCGACCACCCCGAGGTGCAGGGACTGCTGGCGCTCATGTTGCTGCACCACGCCCGCCGGCCGGCGCGGACCGACGACGGCGGCCGGCTCGTTCCGCTGGCACAGCAGGACCGCGGCCGCTGGGATACCCACTTGATTATCGAAGGGATCGGCGTCCTGCAGCGGGCGCTGGCCCGTGACCGGCTCGGGGAATACCAGGCCCAGGCCGCCATTGCCGCCCTGCACGCGGACGCCCAGAAGCCCGAGGACACCGACTGGCCGCAGATCGTCCAGTGGTACGACGAGCTGGTCCGGCGCACGGGCAGCCCGGTCGCCCGGCTGAACCGGGCCGTTGCCGTCGGCGAGGCGGACGGGCCGCGCGCCGGTCTGGCCGCGCTGGCTCAGCTGGACCCGTCGCTCCCCCGGCACACCGCGGCGCTGGCGTACCTGTATGAGAAGAACGGCGACGCCGGACAGGCCGCACGGCTCTATACCGAGGCCGCACTGCTGGCGCCGAACCTGGCCGAACGCGAGCACCTCACGCTGCAGGCCGCACGGCTGAATGCTGCTGCGGGGAACCGCCATCCGTGACTGTTCTTAGGTGTCGCCCTGCATCCGAGCCAGTTCGGCCTGAACACGCCGGTCCGAAACGGCCGGACGGCGGGTGTAAATGGGAATCCCCCAGGCGACTGCGGCGATGAGTATCCCCAGGATCGGCCATGCCGGCCAGAAATAGCCGCCCGGCGTCGTGAAGTACCAGATGGCGATCTGGACGGCGGCGAGAACTATCCAGAGTCCGACCACCCCCTTGTAGACCGTTTTCGCAATGACGCGCCGACGCGCGATTTCATAGTTGTCCGGTGTCGACATGGCGTTGTCTCCCTCTTGTATTGGGCTTGTCCACTCATTGCGGCCGTCACGCGTAGTCAAAAGGCTGGCTCGGACGATCTATTGGAGACGCTACGCACCCTGGCATTCCGCAGCCAGGGCCTTGTTGAGCCGGGGGCCTGACGGGACCACCCCTTGCACTACCGTCCCCGGCTTCCGCGTAGCCCGGCTGGGCGCATAAACCGGCAGGTAGGTAAAGTTTTTGATGGCCAGATCCCCCGCACCGAGAGTAAAACCCCACATGAGCAAGCACGCAGCGACACCCGAACGCCCCGAACCGACGCCGGTCCCCCACCCCGAACGCACGGTCACCGTGTGGGAGGACGGCGTGGAACTGAACTTCACCTTCGCCGACTGCATGAAGTACCACGGCCCGGGCTTCCCCGGCGGCGTCGCGCATGCCTTCGCCGCACTCGGCCGGGCCCTTCCGGAACTTTCCGCCCGCACCCCCGACGGCCGCGTCGAACGCCGCGCCATCCGGATCCGCACCCCCTTCGGCGGGCCCGGCGGCCGGGACGCCTTCGAACTCGTCACCCGCGCCGTCACCGGCGACCGGTTCGCCGTACTGCCGGAACTCGCCCGGCCCGAGCGCGGCAACACCCTGGCCCGCTACGTGTTCGAAATCAGCGCCGGGGACGCCACCGTCACGTGCGTGCTCCGGGACGAAGGCATCGTCGCGGACGAATTCATCGAACTCACCGCCAAGGCGGACAAAACAACCGCCGAGCTGGCCCATCTGGAGGTCCTCAAGTGCGAAATGCGCGACCGGATCCTCGACCGCGACCCGGAGATGGTCTACGACCTGGAGGGCTCACTCCGAAACACATAACCCTTGCTTGGGAACAACCAAACACTTACTGTTGGGTTATGAGTGCAGCAGTAGAGGACTTTACGGGCACGGTACGTATCGGCGGCCTGGACGTCGAGATTCACAAAGGGCGCGGTGTCCTCCCGAAAGGAACCTCCGTAGTTAGTTCCGGGCGACCAAAGCGCCCGCGCAAGCCGGCCGGGCGCAACGTGCAGGTGAAGGCGATCAGGGACGTTGACGCGTATGGCCCACAGGCGGTAGCGAGCAGGGTGGTGGAGGCATTGGGTAATAACGTCACCGCTAAGCTCCTGGCTGTTTCTCAGGACCGGCCTGGCCGCTGGATCGCCGGTGTCGACCGCCCGTCCGAGACCAACCGCGCCAAGCTTGCTGATCTGGATACACTGGTTGGCCATTTGCTGACCACCTTTACCCCCGACCAGGCGGCACTGTGGCTCGAGGGCAGCGACCCTTTCCTACGGGCGCGGCCCATCGACGTCTTCACGCAGGAGGGGCCAGCCAGGCTTATTGACGCGATGAAGTCCTACGAGCAGGGCGCATTCGCCTAAATGGAGTTCTACCGCGTCCTGAACTGGGATCCTTCGGCTACGGATGCCAGTGAGAACGGGCATCCTCTGTTCGTGTGGCCGGACCAGGGTAACGGCAGGGTGGACGATCCTACCCGGGATTATCTGGTGCTGTACGTAGGCTCCCACCCCGAAGCGGCTGTCGCGGAAGCACTGGGGCGGTTTCCGATATGGAAACCGGCGGTGCTGGATGTTCCGCGTGCTGCACCAGCCGGCAGCCGGAAAGCTCTTGTGAAATATGTGGGTACACCAAGGCTGCTTGATCTGGATGACCCTGGCGTTCTTCTGGATCTCGGTCTCCGGCCCAGCCAAATCGTCACGCGCGAATACGCGGTAACGCAACAATGGTCACGCACTATCTTTGAGACCAATCAACACGACGGCGTCTCTTGGTGGTCCTTTTACGGATCCCAATGGGCTTCGATCGGCCTATGGGATTGGACATCCCTGTCCGTGGAAGGCGACCCGGAGATCCTCACCCTCGACCATCCCGCTGTGGAAGCTGCTGCGGCCGAAATCGTCCGGACCATCTCGGCCAAATAACGTGGCATTCCTCCTCGTCGACGGCACCCCCTGCAACCGTCCCACTCTGGCCGCCCAACCCGGCCGGCGTTAGGCTCCTGCACCTGGGGCGGGGTGGAGTCGGAAGCCCGCCATCTTCGGAGGGACCTCCATGCGTACTGTGCGGACATGGCGGGGCGTTGTGCGCAGCCCGGACCTTGAGGCGTACGTCGAGTACGTGCAACGGACAGGGATCAACGAATACCGCGCCACGGCCGGTAACCTCGGGGCCTGGATTCTCACCCGCAGCCTGGACGAGGACCGCAGCGAGATTGTCACCGTCTCGCTATGGGTATCCCTCGAGGCGATTCGCGCTTTCGCGGGCGACGACGTCGGCCGGGCCGTCTTCTATCCCGAGGACGACCGCTTCCTGCTGGAGCGTGACCACACGGTGTCGCACTATTCCCTCGCGGGCTAGCGGCTAAGGGACCGCGGATCCGGCGGACCGGTTTAAAAGCCGATGCCCGTGTTCCGGTGAGGGAACACGGGCATCGAGACCAGGCGAATCAGCGTCAAAAGCCGGCAACAGTCCGCCGCCTAGCCCTCTTCCACCTCCGAAAACAGGCCCATGAACGTGGTCTTGGTCGCCGTGAGCTGACCGAAGAGGTCTCCGGCGGCGGGGGTGGTTACCGCAGCCGAGGCGTCCTCGTAGCTGTCGAAGTACAGGTCAAGGGTCCGGTGGGCAGGAGTGGGAGAACCGTCCTCCTTCGGCCAGACCTTTCCGGCCTCGTACCGGCGCAGCTTCGGAAGCTGCTTGGCACTGTCGGCGATGCCTTTGTAGGCAGCCTCAAAGGCCTCGGGGTCTGCGGGATTGTTGATAACAAGCGTGATCTTGGTGCTCATAGCGGTCTTTCCTTTCGAGGGATCGTGGTGAAGGTGGTAGCAGTTTCCGTGCGGGCCGGGCGGTTGTCTACCGTCCTGCGGTTTCCAGCAGCCGGAGCCAGACTTCGCTGACCGTCGGATAAGCCGGCACCGCGTGCCAGAGCCGGTCAAGAGGTACTTCCCCGGCGATGGCGATGGTTGCGGCGTGCACCAGCTCGGTTACGTCGGGTCCGACGGCGGTGAACCCGACGATCGTGTTGGTGTCCTCGTTGATGACGATGCCTGCGCGGCCGGCATAACCGTCGGCATGCAGGGAGGCACCGGCGACGGCTCCCAGGTCGTACTCCACCGAACGGACCCGGAGCCCGGCGGCAGTGGCGCCCGCCAGGGTGAGTCCGGCGGAGGCGATCTCAGGGTCGGTGAAGATGACCTGCGGAACGGCCCGGACATCGGCGGTGGCCGCATGCCGGCCCCACGCGAAGTCTTCGACCGGGGCGCCGGTTGCCCGTGCCACGATCGCGTCCCCCGCAGCCCGGGCCTGGTACTTGCCCTGGTGGGTGAGCAGCGCCCGCCCGTTGACGTCGCCCGCGGCGTACAGCCACCCGCCGTCGAGCACGGTGCCGCCGGGACCGGTCACCCGCAGCGTCTCGTCAACGTTCAGCCGGCCGGAGGCTGCGAGCCCGAGGTCTTCGAGCCCGAGGCCGCCGGTGTTGGGCCGGCGCCCCGTGGCGACAAGGACCTCGTCCGCGCTGATGACCTCGCCGCCTGCCAGTGCAATCTGCACGGTTCCGCCGGCATCCCGGGTGACTTGGGTGGGACTGGCGCCCGTCATGACCCGCACGCCGTTGCTCTCGAGGGAGGCAATAACGTGTTCGGCGGCATACGGCTCGACTCTGGGGAGGACGCCGTCGCGCGCGATGAGCGTCACCGCCGCTCCCAGTGCGCTGAAGGCGGTGGCCATTTCCGTACCGACAACACCGCCGCCGATGATCGCGAGCCGCTCCGGAATCTTCTTCACCGACACCGCCTCCCGGCTGGTCCAGGGAGCAGCGTCCGCCAGCCCCGGGATCGGCGGAACCGCGGCACTGGTGCCGGTGGCGACGACGACGGCGTGCCGTGCCGTTAGGGTGCTGACGGTGCCGTCCCGGCCGGTGACTTCCACGGTCCGCGGGGCGCTGATGCGCCCGTGGCCGCGGACCAGCCCGATGCCGACCTGCTGGAGCCAGGCGACCTGGCCGTCGTCGTTCCAGTCCGAGGCGAACCGGTCACGCCGTGCCAGCACGGCGTCGACGTCGAGTTCCCCGGTCACTGCGGCGGCGGCACCGGGCAGCTGCCGGACGGCCCGGAGTGCGGCCGCGTCCCGCAGCAGTGCCTTCGTGGGCATGCATGCCCAGTAGGAGCACTCCCCGCCGACGAGCTCGGATTCCACGATCACGGCGCTCAGCCCACCGGTGACGATGCGGTCGGCTACGTTCTCCCCGACCGGTCCGGCCCCGATGATGATGACGTCTGCAGTAGTCCCGGTCATTTTGCGCCTGCCTTCGCGATACGCCGCAACCGGATTGCCGAGAGCAGGAAGAAGATACCGCCGAGGGTGGCGTAGCCGGCGACGCCGGTGAGGGACGCCGAAGATCCGCCGGACATCAGGATGAACCCGGTGCCGGCGAGGGTGGAGATGCCGCCGCTGAGGATCATCGGCCACTGTCCGCCCATCCGCAGGCGGCTAATGGCTACGGCGAGCTGGACGGCACCGGCGGTGACGGCCCAGACACCCCACACGACCAGCACTGCGGGCACTCCCGAGGTGACTGCCACACCGAGGGCGACGGCGGTCAGCAGACTGAGCGCCATGTTTACCAGGAGCAGCGGTCCCGGCCGCGTGGCACGGGAGGCGCGGTGGTCGACGACGGCGGCCCCGACGTCGAACAGCGGGTAGAGGACGAGCAGGGCGATGCTGACCGGGCCGAGAGTGGAGGCGGTCAGCGCAATGAGGACTGCCCAGACGATGGCAAATCCGAAGCGGACGAAGTACAGCTTCTGAAGGGCCGGCGCGATGGCCGGCGGGTTCTGCGTGAGGGTGCTCATGATGTTCGTTGTTCCGTTCTGTTGTGAAGTGTTTGTGTGGGAAGTGTTTGTGGGGTCAGCGGACATGTACCGGCGTCGCGGCCTGGACGATGAGTCCGGTGACGGTCGAGGGAAGGCTGACCATGACGGCGTGGGATGCCTCGACCTCGATGACGGCCGCGTTGGTACGGCCGGCCATCATCCGCTGCACGTCCGGGTCGATGGCCCGGTCCGCGGTGGTGACCAGTACGTAGGCAGGCACGGTGCGGAAGGCCTCACGGGTGATCGGTTCCGCGACCGCACGTATGTTTGCCGGACGCTGGATGATGCCGAGGACGCCAGCGGTGAGCTCGTCGACGTCGGCGGCGAACGCCTCGTGGAAGCCTTCCGGACTGATGTGCACTTCAGGTCCGCTCGGCGTCTCGACTGTCACCAGGGGCAGCGGGGTCGAAGATTGTGCGGCCAGCTGGCCGACGGTCTCCCCCGCGGCGGGGATGAAGGCCGCGACGTAGACGAGGGCCCGTATGTCGAAGGCACTCGTATCGATATTCGTGATGATGGCGCCGCCGTACGAATGGCCGACAAGCACCACGGGACCGTCGATCGCCGCCAGGTAGCTGGCAAGGTAGGCCGTGTCGTGTTCCACGCCCCGCAGCGGGTTCGCAATGGCCCGGACCGGGAATCCTGCAAACCGGAGCCCGCTGATCACTGGCTCCCAGCTGGAGGAATCTGCCCATGCACCGTGCACCAGCACGATGGTCGGTAAGTCGGAGGTTGGCACGGTTTCGAAATCGGTGGTGGTCCCCACTAGGGGTGAATTGTTCAACATGTGCGTTGTCCTTTCGTTGGAGGTGAAGCCGCCCGGCGGTCCGCCGGTTCGGTGGTAGAATGACTAGTCACTCTACTTCGATGGACTGTAATCTGGATTACAGAGGTACGCAAGGGCAATGGGAAGGAAAAGTCATGGCGGAGGCTGTGAAGGTATCGATGAGGGAACGCCTCGTCGAAGCCGCGACTGAGCTGTTCTACGCCGAGGGGCTGCGGGCGGTCAGCGTTGACAAGGTGATTGAGCGTGCCGGCACGACCAAAGTGACCTTCTACCGGCATTTCAAAAGCAAGGACGACCTGGTGGTGGCGCACTTGGAGCGCCGGGCAAAAATTGAGCGCGAGGGAATTGCCGCTGCGGTGGAACATTCCGGCGGTGACGCCGACAAAACGTTCCAGCTCATCGCGGACGCATTACGTGAGATGTCCTGCCAGCCCGGATTCCGTGGCTGCCCCTTCATCAACGCCGCTGCGGAATATCCGGACCCGGCCAGCGAGGTCCGTAAAACGATCAGTGACCACCGCGATTGGTCGAAGGCTGCGTTCGTCGAAATCGTCCGCCCCCTGGCTCCCACCGACCTGAACGCGGTGGCCGAGGATCTGGTGCTTATTCGCTCCGGAGCAATGGTCGCGGGCTACCTTGACGGCGACAGCGACGCACTTGCCGCATCTTTCCTGCGCAGCTGCCGCGCCGTCATCAAGGCCGGCTAGCCGCGGGTAGATCCGGAAGGGGTCCCGCACGGGAGGGCCCGGCGTCGGTGCGCCTCGAGGCTGCGGCTTCGAGGCGGCTTATTGCCCCGCTTCAACTGCCGGAAGTGTCGCCGTGTCGATAACGAAGCGGTACCGCACATCGGACGCAAGCACCCGCCCGTAGGCATCGTTGATGGCGTCGGCGGCTATGAGTTCGATCTCGGGCGCGATGCCGTGCTCGGCGCAGAAGTCCAGCATGTCCTGGGTCTCCCGGATACTGCCAATGCCCGTGCCGGCGAATGAGCGCCGGTTGCTGCACAGCGTGTACACCTCTATTGGCAGGACCTCCGTCGGCGCACCGATGTTCACCATGGTTCCGTCGAGGGCGAGCAGCAAGAGGTAGGCATTCAGGTCGATCTTCGCACTCACCGTGTTGATGATGAGATCAAAAGTGTTGGCGAGCGTATCGAATGTGGCCGGGTCGCTCGTGGCGTAGTAGTGCTCAGCACCGAACCGCAGACCATCCTCCTGCTTGCTAAGCGAGTGCGAGAGAACGGAGACTTCCGCGCCCATGGCATGCGCCATCTTTACCGCCATGTGGCCGAGTCCGCCCATCCCGATGACGGCCACCTTCTTGCCTGGGCCGGCATTCCAGTGCTCAAGTGGTGAATAGGTCGTAATGCCGGCGCACAAGAGGGGCGCGGCCGCTGCGTACGGGATGCTCTGCGGAACACTCAGCACGAAGTCCTCCACCACTACGATGTGCGTCGAGTATCCGCCCTGGGTGATCGTCCCGTCGCGGTCCACCGCACCGTAGGTAGCGGTGCTGCCGTTAAGGCAGTACTGCTCGGCACCTGCGCGGCAATTGGCGCACTCACGGCAGGAATTGACGAGGCACCCCACGCCAACGCGGTCGCCCACTTGGTGCAGTGTGACGTCTGCGCCAATTTCACTGACGACCCCTACGATCTCGTGGCCCACTGTCAGCGGATACTGCACCGGTCCCCAGTCACCCCGGACAGTGTGTATGTCTGAATGGCAGATGCCGACATAGGCGATCTCGATGAGCACGTCTTTGGCGCCAACACTGCGCCGCTCAATCGTGGTGGCGACAAGCGGTTCGGCGGCAGATGTCGCAGCGTAGGCACTAACGGTCCGGGTCTGGCGAGCCTCAACCTCAAACGGTAAAACCATGGCAAGCTCCTCAAGAAACGAGTTGGTTACGTGATGTGGCGATAACTCGGGGCAGGGTCCGGACCGGTCAGTCGCGAATCTACTGAGCCCTCAAAGCTTCAGCCAGTGCCCCCGCAGGCCGGGGTACTGGCAGACCCCCCTTTCGGCCGCTCCCGGGAATAGAAACCGGGCACGGTTTCTTCTACTCCCCATGAAAGCAATCGTTTACTCCAGCACCGGTGACTCCTCCGTCCTCTCGCTCGTAGACCGGGAAGCAGCCGCTCCCGGCCCCGGCGAAGTCCGGGTCCGCATCACGGTCTCCGGCGTGAACCCCACCGATTGGAAGGCCCGTGCCGGTGCGGGCATTGCCTTCCCCGAGGTGGTGCCGAACCAGGACGGAGCCGGCGTCGTCGATGCAGTAGGCGAAGGTGTCACCGACCTGGGGCCGGGCGACCGGGTGTGGGTGTACCTCGCAGCCCATGGCCGTCCCACCGGAACCGCCCAGGAGTTCGCCGTGCTCCCCGCCGACCGCGCGGTGCGGCTTCCGGAAGGGATCGGTTTTGATGCGGCCGCCAGCCTCGGCGTACCCGCGATGACCGCCCACCGCGCCCTCACCGTCCATGAGAACGGCCCCGCCCGCCTCGCACCGGGAGCCCTTGCCGGACGCATGGTCCTGGTCCAGGGCGGAGCCGGTGCCGTCGGGCACGCCGCCATCCAGCTTGCCGTCTGGGCCGGCGCCACCGTCATCGCCACCGTGAGCAGTGACGCCAAGGCAGAGCTCGCCCGGGCCGCCGGCGCCCACCACATCGTCCGCTACCCCGATGATGCGGAGGCCGACCGCATCCGCGAGATCGCCCCGGACGGCGTCGACCAGATTGTCGAGGTGTCCCCCGGCCAGAACGCTGCGCTGGATGTGGACGTCATCGCCAACCACGGCAGCATCGCCTACTACGCCAATAACAACGGCGAGGAGTTCACGGCACCAATCGTTGCGAGCTTCGCGAAGAATGTCCGCTGGCAGGGTGTGCTGATCTACACGGTGGGTTCCGCCGCGCAGCATGCAGCAGCGGAAGACATCACCGCCGCACTGCAGGACGGCGCCCTGCCCGTGGGGAAATCCGCCGGACTCCCCCTCACCTGGTTCCCGCTCGAGGAAACTGCCGCCGCGCACGACGCCGTCGAGAACGGCACCACCGGCAAGGTCCTCATCCGCGTGGCTGACGAAACGGCCTAAGCACCGCCGCAGCTGACGCTGCCGGTCACTGCCGGTCCAGGTTCCCACCCGGACCGGCAGCAACGCGTCAGCTATTTGAGCGAGTATCCGCCGGTCGGGGTCACGGTGTAGATCCCCACGGTGCCGGAGCCGCCCTGCGCCATGATGGACCGGGACCGCACCTTCACCTCGAAGCTGCCGCCACCCAGGTCGAAGACGTCATACATCAGGTCCGGGCTGTTCTGCAGAGAGTCCGCGATGATTTGTTGGGCCACCTCGGTGGTCACCTGCTCCAGCATGGGCCAGGCGGCTGCCTCCTCGGGCGACACACCGGCTTTGATCAGGTCCTCCCGGCTCTGCCCCGGGCTCAGCGGCTGGGGGTTGGGGACACCGGCCTGGGCCGGTGCCGGAGTGGCTTCCACCGGAGCCGTGGAGGGTTCAGATGTGACCGATACCGCTGCGGAAGGCGTGGGAGACGCCGTCGGGCGCGGCGAGGCGCTCTTCGACGGGCTCGCGGTGGTCGTGGCGGCCTGTTCCTTCGGCCCGCTGGTACTGCACCCCGCCAGGCCGAGGGACAGCGTCAGCGCCACCGTCAGCCCGCCTCTAACCGTGTGTCTGGGTCCAGTACCCATATCGATTCCCCCGCTCGTCGAAGTAATTAGGCCACCTTCCAAGCCACCCTAGAGGGCGTGCGCTGGGTCACACAAATGAGCCGGACACGAGACAGGCGTGCGTAGGTCTGCCGTCGCACACCCGGCTCACGGCGCGGCGTCGACCACCTACGTCCTGACCGACTTAGGAAGCGGGTGACTCGTGGGCGGCAAGTTCCTGGACCAGTTCCATGCAGCGCAGGCGGGCCGGAGAGAAGTCGTAGGGCATCATTCCAACGGCCTCGACGAGGCTCACACACTTTTCCCCTCTGTCAGTGCCCTGGCCGGCTTCATTTTCACCTTCGCCCTCACCTTCATCAGCGGTAGCGGGGTGCAATGCCTCCCAGGAGTCGAAGAGCTCTTCGTCGCTCTGCGCCAGGCCGGAGTCCTCGATGACGGCCTGCAGCACCAGTTCGAAAGCGTGCCGTTTGTCAGCCACCTGCGCCACGAGGGGGTCGTCAACGGCGATCGTGTCATCGAGAGCCTCTTCGGCGGCATCAACGCGGTCGGATTCCTCGCGCAGACCCGGGTGGGTGGCCAAGGCGACGTACCGGCCGGCATTGACGGCCGCACCGAGCGCGCCGAAGATCCGCTCCATGACCAGCAGATTGTCCAGGTCCGCCTGGCGCAGCGAGCCCTCGGGCAGGCCCTTGAGACGGCTGCTGACGAAGTCGGAGAGCAGGCTGATCCTGCCTTCCGGGGTGCGCATGCGCTGTACAACAGCGACGCTATGGTCGTTGTCGGCACCGGCAGGAGCCCTGCCGGCGAAGGCGTCACGGATGTCATCCAAGGCGATCCCGGCGTCGGCCATCTTCTGGATCCACAGCAGCCGGATCATCTCTTCATGGCCGTAGCGGCGGTCGCCGCTGTCCCGTTCGGGCACGGGGAGCAGGCCAATCTCCTCGTAGTGACGGATGGCCTGCGGCGTGGTGCCGAGGAATGATGCAGCGTCACTGATCGTGACCTGACGCGGCGAGCTAAAGGGAGAGAGCATGAGCTGGGCCTTTCCTTACCGGGACAGGACGTGAGTCCACCGGAGCATATAACGCTACGGAAGGTGCAACCCTAAATATCTCACCGGGTTACGGCCCGTACATTTGAGACTCGCCCGTGATTACACCCGTGACGTCGTTACATGCTTCCCGGCGCCGCCGGTCAGAACCCTGACCGCCAGTCGAGGATGATGTCCGCAACCTCATCGAGGTGAGACTCGAGGAGGAAGTGGCCGCCGTCCAGCAATTCCACCCGGGCCTTAGGGACGTCCTGGAGGAACGCCTGCGCTCCGGCGGGACCGAAGATCTCATCGTTCGCTCCCCACACGGCAAGCACCGGAACCTGGGTGGACCGCAGCCATTCATGGACGGCTGGATACAGTGCCCGGTTGGTGTGATAGTCACCGAAGAGCGCCAACTGGGCCTCGTCGACGCCGGGGCGGGCCAGGAGCGCCAGATCGTGCTCCCAGGCGTCCGGGTCCACGGCGGTGGGGTCGGGAACACCGTGCTTGTACTGCCATTCAACTGCCTCCCGGCCAAGCGCAGGGCGCAGGGCCGCCTTGTTTTCCGGGGAAGGGTCCGCACCGTAGGCCCAGATGGGGGCCCAGAAGTCCGGCACGAATCCCTCTTCGTAGGCGTTTCCGTTCTGCGAGATCACCCCTTCCACCGCTGCCGGGTTGGCCAGCGCCAGCCGCCAGGCAATCGGGGCGCCGTAGTCCTGGGTGTAGACCGTGTAGGCGTCCACGCCGAGTTCCAGCAGGAAACCGCGCGTTACATCGGCCAGTGAGGCAAAGGTGTAGGAGAACTCATCGGCTGACGGCGCGGCGGAGCGGCCAAAACCGATGGCGTCCGGTGCGATGACCCGGTATTCCCCGGCGAGCCTGGGGATGAGGTGGCGGAACATGTGTGAACTTGTGGGATATCCGTGCAGGAGCAGCAGCACCGGGGCATCCACGGGGCCGGCCTCGCGGTAGAACACGTCTAGGCCGTTGACGGAAACAGTGCGGTGATGGACGGTAACCATGGACTAACCCCTATCATTGGTTTTACAGGTTACGTGGACGCTACCATGGAAACCTTGCCGTGCACCCAGGTGAAAGGAACCCGATGCTCGAGGATGAAGACCTGCTGCTTGCGGTGCTCAACAGCGCACCCGTCGTCGCCGGCCGCCCCACCGACGAGCTGTCCGGCATATCAGGCAGGGAGATTGCTGCGCTGTATGGGGGCACCGGTTCGCCGTCCGAGCTTGCACGTCTGCGGCGGATGCGGGAGTGCCTGCAGGACGCGGTCCGGGGGTCCGGGGACGCACTGTCCCGCCTCTCATCGGCACTCGGTGACGGGGTCCTGGTCCCCCGGGTCACTCCGCAGGGACTCCGCTGGGAAGTGCGTGCACCGGAGGAGGAGCGCCTAGCCTTCCGTGCGGCACTTGCCTGGTCCCGCGTGGTCCAGGAGTATCCCGGCCGCCTCCGGGCCTGTGCCAACGACGAGTGCAACCTGTTCCTTATTGACAGGAGCAGGCCGGGCACCGCCAAGTGGTGTTCCATGGCAGTCTGCGGCAACCGGATGAAGGCCCGCACCCATGCCGGGCGCCAGCGGGCGGCCGCGGAGCGGTAGCCGAAGTCTCGGGCGGAACCCTGCCTTAGAAATGCAGGCGGACCACCTGCAGGCCGGTGCCGAAGTGTTCGTCGACGGCAGCGAGCAGGTCAAACCCGAAACCTACTGCGGCTGCCGCCGGACCGATCCTGCTGTCGGTCAGCGGCCGGCGCCGAGTTCGATAAGCAGGACACCGCCGGCAATAAGAACTATTCCCAGGCCCATCAGCCAGGTGAAGGGCTCCTTGAACAGGACCTTGCCGAGGACGGCGGTCAGGGCGACGCCCGCCGCCGCCCAGATCCCGTAAGCGACGCCCAACGGCAGGCCGTTGGCGAGGGTGAGAGTGAGCATCACGAACGCAACCACGTAGCCGACGGCGACCCCGCCGTACCAGCGCCTGCGGTCGACGGCGAGGCGGAGACAGACGGTGCCGGCTACTTCGAAGACGATCGCGCCGATCAGGAACAAGTAGGCCATTACGCCGTATCGGCTTTCTTATGCGCCGCTTGGGACCCAAGTTCTACGCACAGCACCCCGGCGACGACCACGGCGATACCAATACCCATCAGGAGGGTGAGCGGCTCTCCGAAGACGAGCAGGGAGCCGATTGCGGTCAATGCGACACCGCTTGCTCCCCAGACGCCGTAAGCGACACCCAAGGCCATGCCGGTGCGCAGTACGACGGCGAGCAGGACAAAAGAGCCGAGATAACCAGCCGCCACCACGGCATAGAGACCGGGACGGTCCAGCGCTCCCTTGAGCGAGAGCGACGCCGTCACTTCGGCCAGGATGGCTGCGGACAGAAGCAGCCACCCTTTCGCGCTGTTGCTCATCTAATGGTTCCTTCGGTGACGACGTGTGGTGGGACCTACGGCATGGTATCCGGAACTAGTTCCCCTGTTCTGAGGAGCGACCGTGTTCCAGACCCGTCGGGATGCCGAGGAACGCAGGTTCCGGCGCCGCGCAGCAGGAGTCAGCAGCCGGCGCAGCTTCCGCCTCCGGAGCTCCGCAGCACGAGGCAACTTCCAGTGCCGCAGGTTCCGGCGCCGGAGACCCGCAGCAGGAGTCAGCCGCAGCAACCGCAGCAGCTGCCGGTTCCGGAGTCCCGCAGCAGGACACCTCTCCCTGATCAGCAGCACCGTCAGCGTCGCAGCCGGCCACCGTGTCGCAGCTGCCACCCAGATCCGTGGAGCAGACCCCGGTTTCGGGCAGGACCAGCTGGACGTCGTCGGCCGCCTGCTGGTCCCCGGCCAGTGCTGCGGCAATGGAGCGGACCTGCTCGTAGCCGGTGGCCATCAGGAATGTGGGTGCCCGGCCGTAGGACTTCATACCCGTGATGTAGAAGTCCTTGTCCGGGTGGGACAGCATCCGGGCTCCGTGCGGTGTCACGGTGCCGCAGCTGTGGAATTCCGGATCGATGAGCGGCCCGAGCGCCCGCGGTGCTTCCACGGCCGGGTCGAGGTCGAGCCGGACTTCGCGCAGCATGTCCAGGTTGGGGCGGAAGCCGGTGGCCGGAACCAGCAGGTCCACGTCCAGCTGTGTCTCCCCGCGCGGGGTGGTCCCGACGACGGTCAAGGAGTCGGCGCTCTTGAACCCGGTGATGGTGAACGAGGTGTGCAGTTCGATGCGGCCGTCCTCGACCAGGGTCCGCAACCGGCTGCCCAGCGCGCCGCGGGCGGGCAGCCCGTCGAGGTCGCCGCCGCCGTACACGCTTGCCGCCGAGGACCGGCGGATGGCCCAGCTGATCCGGGTGTCCGGTTCCTGCTCGGCCAGCTCCCCCAGTGCCAGCAGCGTGTTCGCTGCCGAATGGCCGGCACCGACAACCAGCACGTGCTTGCCGGCGAACCGGGCACGGTCCCGGCCGGTAACATCCGGCAGCGGGGCGGTGATAAAGCCTTCGCCGTACGCTTCGGCCTCCCCCGGTGCGGCGAGTCCGGCCGTGCCCAGCGGGTTGGGAGTGTTCCAGGTGCCGGACGCGTCGATCACGGCGCGCACCCGGTGATCGGCAGTAGTGCCGTCGCAGTTGCGGACGCGGACCAGGAACGGGGTGGTGTCCCGTCCGCCGGTGTGGGTCTTGTCCAGGCCTTCCCGGCTGACGGCAACAACTTCGCTGTTGGTGTGGAGGGTGCTGCGGATGGCGGGGACGGCGGCCAGCGGCAGCAGGTACTGCTCGAGGAGTTCCGCGCCGGTGGGCAGCGTGTCAGCATCCGGTTCCTGCCAGCCGGTGCCGGTGAGCAGGCGGCGGGCGGCGGCGTCGACGTCGTACTGCCAGGGCGAGAACAGCCGGACGTGCCCCCAGGCGCGGACGGCCGAGGCAGGTGCGTCCCCGGCTTCGAAGATGACCGGTGTCAGTCCGCGTTCGAGCAGGTGCGCGGCGGCGGCCAGTCCGACGGGACCGGAGCCGATGACGGCGACGGGAAGCTGGGAGGGTTCGGTGTTCATGGGAAGGATCCTCGGGTGTTACTGGGCCGGCAGGAGGTCGGCGATGAGTGCGGTGATGCGGGCCTTGATGTCGTCGCGGATGGGACGGACGGCGGCCACGCCCTGACCGGCCGGGTCGTCGAGCTTCCAGTCCTCGTAACGCTTGCCGGGGAAGATCGGGCAGGCGTCGCCGCAGCCCATGGTGATGACGACGTCGGACTCCTTCACCGCCTCGGTGGTCAGGACCTTGGGCAGCTCGGCGGACATGTCGATGCCCTCCTCGGCCATGGCTTCCACGGCGGCGGGGTTGACCGAGTCGGCGGGCGCGGAGCCGGCGGAACGGACTTCGATCCGTCCCTCGCCCAGGGTGCGCAGGTACGCGGCGGCCATCTGTGACCGGCCGGCGTTGTGGACGCAGACGAACAGGACGGAGGGCTTGGTTTCGGGAGTGCTCATCGGTTCATCTTTTCTGGAGAGGTGGGGACGGCGGGTGCGGCTGCAGGCCAGAACTTCTTCTGCGCCCAGAGGGCGGCATAGACCAGGGCAACCAGGACGGGAACTTCGATCAGGGGCCCGACGACGCCGGCCAGGGCCTGCCCGGAAGTGACGCCGTAGGTGCCGATCGCCACGGCGATGGCCAGTTCGAAGTTGTTGCCGGCGGCGGTGAAGGCCAGCGTGGTGGTGCGGGGATACCCCATCTTCAGGATCCTGCCGAGGAGCATTCCGGCGCCGAACACCACCAGGAAGTAGACCAGCAGCGGCAGGGCGATGCGGACGACGTCGAGCGGGTTCGAGGTGATCTCGTCGCCCTGCAGGGCAAACAGCAGCACGATGGTGAACAGCAGGCCGTAGAGTGCCCACGGGCCCAGCTTCGGCAGGAACGTTCCCTCGTACCAGTCGCGGCCCTTCGCCTTTTCGCCGAGGGTGCGGGTGAGGAAGCCGGCCAGCAGCGGGATGCCCAGGAAGATCAGGACGCTGGCCGTGATCGCCCAGAAGGAGAACCCGGCGCTGGTGGTTTCCAAGCCCAGCCAGCCGGGCAGGATCTGCAGGTAGAACCAGCCCAGGGCGCCGAAGGCCAGGACCTGGAACACGGAGTTGATGGCCACCAGCACGGCGGCGGCTTCGCGGTCGCCGCAGGCGAGGTCGTTCCAGATCATCACCATGGCAATGCAGCGGGCCAGCCCCACAATGATCAGTCCGGTGCGGTACTCCGGCAGGTCCGGCAGGAAGATCCAGGCCAGGGCGAACATAAACGCGGGGGCGGCGACCCAGTTGAGGACCAGCGAGGTGATCATCAGCCTGCGGTCAGCGACCACCCGGTGCGTTTCGTCGTAGCGGACCTTGGCCAGCACCGGATACATCATGACCAGCAGTCCGACGGCGATGGGCAGCGACACGTTGGAGATCTTCACCGAATCCAGCGCGGGACCGATTCCGGGAACCAGCCTGCCCAGCAGCAGGCCGGCGGCCATCGCGGCGAGGATCCAGACCGGAAGGAACCGGTCCAGGGTGGACAGCCGGGCGGTGACCTGGCCGGTCTGGGGTGGTGCGGTGGACGTGCTCACAAGGCTCCTCGGCTGCGACAGCGGCAGGACATCGACAGGGCGCCAACATTGACGAATATCGATGTCTTTCGGATTCGAGTATCCCGGCATATATCGATGCCTGTCAATCTGTGCATAATGGGTTGGTGACCACTGCACTGACAGTTCCCGCGCCGGCCGTTGAGGCCTGCTGCACCCCGCTGACTTCCGAGGCGTTGAGCCTCGAGGACGCGCAGCGCTTTGCCCAGCTGCTCAAGGCAGTGGCCGAGCCGACCCGGCTGCGTCTGGTCTCGCTGATCGCCGCCCAGGAGAACAAGGAAGCCTGCGTCTGCGATCTCACCGAGCCCATCGGGCTGGGCCAGCCGACGGTGTCCCACCATCTGAAAATCCTGGTCGACGCCGGCATCCTGCACCGCGAGAAGCGCGGCGTCTGGGCCTACTACTCCATCGTTCCGGGCGCATTGGAGCGCGCGGCTGCGGTTCTGTCGCCGCGGTAAACAGCATGCCTGCGGCGGTGAAGGGCGCTCCACCAGTCGTCCGCCCTTTGCTGGCGTCGGACTGGCCGGCGGTCCGCACGATCTACGCGGCCGGCATCGCGGCCGGCCAGGCCACCTTTGAAGATAAGGTCCCCGGTTGGGAGGCCTTTGATTCGGCGCATCTACCCGGACTTCGGCTCGTTGCCGAAGCCGGCAATGAGATTCTGGGGTGGGCCGCTGCCTCCCCCGTTTCCCCGCGTGCTGCCTACCGGGGCGTCGTCGAACAGTCTGTCTACGTTGCCCCCGCAGCCCAGGGCCGCGGGGTCGGCAGGCTCCTGCTGCATGCACTGGTTGCGTCCGCCGAGAACTCGGGGATCTGGACGCTTCAGTGCAGCATCTTCCCTGAGAACACGGTTAGCCTTGCCCTGCACATCGCCGAGGGTTTCCGACTGGTCGGCAGGCGGGAACGTGTGGCAAAGATGATCCACGGACCGCATGCCGGCGAATGGCGGGACACCCTGTTCCTGGAACGGCGCAGCGGCATCGTCGGAACGGACTGAATCGGGCGACCAACAGTGCGGGCTGGGTCCACCCTTCCGGCTGGCCCCTGCTGTTGGATTGCTATCGGCTGCAGATGTCCTGAAGGTTGACTGCGTCCGCCATGGCCGCGTAGCCCGCGTCATTGGGATGCAGGTGGTCACCCGGATCGAACCGGGGCTTGAGCCGGCTGGGGTCTGCCGGGTCCCGGAGCACGGCGTCGAAATCGATGACCGCATCGAATTCCCCGGATGTGCGGATCCAGAAGTTCACGGCCTGGCGGTCCTGCTCACCCGCGGTGTTGTACTTGCGGGCGCCGCCAAAGGGGGTCAGCGTGGCACCGACCACCCGGATGCCCTGGTCGTGGGCGCGTTGGGTGAATTGCCGGTAAACGGCGATCAGCGAGGCAGGATCCAGTGCTCCGGATGTCCGGGCGATGTCATTGATCCCCTCAAGGAGGACCACGCTCCGCACGCCGGTCTGGTCAAGCACGTCATCTTCGAAACGTGCCAATGCCGAGATTCCTGCGGTACCGGTGTCCTCCAGTACACGGTTGCCGCTGATCCCGGAATTGAGCACGCCGCACTGCAGCGCTTCGGGCCGCCGGAGTAGCCGGTCGGCAACCTGGTCCGGGTACCGGAGGTTGGCATCATCTGATGAGGCGTATCCGTCCGTGATCGAGTCGCCGAAGAAGACCACCGAACCGAGCGCATTCGAACTCGTGTCCACTCCCGCCAAGAAGTAGCGTGACGTGTCCAGGGCTTCGTAGGCATCCGCCGGGCTGGAGGTGGCATCTCCATCTGCGCGGTACGACGTCGCCAGTCCGAGGCTGTGGATTGATGCCGGTCCCGTGGGTCCGGGTAGGTACAGGCTCACCGATAGGTCGGAATCGCTTTCCACCGCCAGCTGCACGGGATCCGAGACCCATTCGGCGCCGGCCGGAATGGTTACTGATGTGGCACCGCCGAAGGTCACCTGGCGTAACTGGTTCGGGTCCGGGTCCGCTGCTGCGGTTCCGGGAGATACGGCAGCGGAGCCGATCACCAACGCGGTGGTGCCGAAATCGTTACTGATCCGGAGGCGCAGGCTGTCTCCTCCCACGGACAAATGCGTTGTTTGCCTAAGCGTGGTGTCGGTGAACCCTGCCCCGGAAATGGTGCCTGCGGCGCCCGCCGGGGTCATCGCAGCAGCCCAGCTGCCTATCCATGGTGCTGTGGGAGCCGATCCCCGCGTACCGCGTTCCGGTGCCACGGTGTGGGCGCCGGCATCACCACCGGAAGTTGCCTCCGGACCGGAACGATTTTCCGTGGCCGCCAGGGCAACTGGGACGCTCAGTGCAGCGGTCAAAAGGCCGGCCAGCATGAGCACGAGGCTGGACCGGGTAGTTGGGTGTCTCACTTCTGCATTTCCTTCGTGCTCATTCTCCTGGTGGCGGGTGCCAGGCGTGTAGTCACGTTAGCATCAGGAATTCCTGGCCATACGCGAACCCCTACAGCACCACCTCAAACTCGAGGCGGCCGTGACGGATGCCGTTCACCTGCACTTCCAGGGCGTGGGTGCCAGCATAGTGCCGCCGGGTGGTCATCTGCCGGAAGCCGTGCCGGCCGCGCAGCTGCCGGGACTCCCCCGGGTCCAGGGACACCGCGGTCAGTTTGAAGACCTTCTCCGCCGTGGATCCGTTCGCCTTGACGTAGTGCACGGCGTAATCGACTGACAGCCGGGCCGGAGCGTCGCCGGTATTCGTCAGGACAAAGTCGAAGGCGAGCTCGCCGGGCAGGGCCAGAACGGAGGTTTCCGCCCGCAGCCTGGTGGCGCTTACCTGCGCCGGCGTGAACCCCATCAGTTCCAGGGCCCGCGGATTGCCCTTTTTGACCAGGGTCCGCAGGCTGCGCCGGACCACCCAGGTGCTGCCGGGCGTGCCGGTCTGCTGCCAGCGTGCGGCTGCTTCAAGGACCAGCTCCGGCGCGTGCCGGGCCAGATCGTTGGTGTGGTTCGCTACCGACCGGCGGACGTATTCGGACTCGTCGTTGTGCATCGCATCCAGCAGCGGCAGCGTCGCCCCTGACGTGGCGAGCAGCAACGGCACCCGGACGGCCCACGGCAGGTAGGGCCGGGTTCCTTCGCTGGCCAGCCGGCGCACGTGTTCGTTGGGATGGTTTGTCCAGGTCTGCATGATCGCCAGTGCCCGTTCGTGATCGGCCTGCAGCAGCCGGCGGATGGCGAACTCGCTGGTCAGCCGCGGAGTCAGTTCCGCGAGCAGGGCCAGGGCATCGTCGAAGGCCTGGGTGCCGCCGTCGTCCAGCGCCAAAGTGACAGCCGCCTCGGTGACCGGCCACAGCGCCCAGCCCGTAAACGTCGGATCCTCCAGCGCAGCACGGAATGCCGTTGCGGCGGCCGGATAGGTGCCCAGCGCGCGAACGAGCGCGTGCGCGACGACGTCGGTCCGGCCGCGCAGCGACAGCGGTTCCAGCTGGGTCCCGGCGGCCAGCACTCCGTCCCAGACGACACCGGGTGCCGCGGCTGCCAGTGCCTCGGACAGAACTTTGACCTCGTTCGGCCCCAGCAGGTCATCCATCGCGCCCATGGTGCTCCCCCTTCGTTCTTTCCTGAGACTTGTTGATCCTGAGACCTGCCTAAACCCTCGCTACCGCGTCCGCGGGTCCGGCATCAGGACTTCCACCTGCGGTTTTTCGTTCCGCTTGGCCTTCCACCAGACAAAGAAGCCAGCCAGGGTGAAGCCCCCGTAGAAGAGGTACATGAAGGCGGTGGCGTAGTAGCCGGCGCTGAAGAGCAGCGGCACGCCGACAATGTCCACGGCCACCCAGATGAGCCAGAACTCGACCCAACCTTTGGCCATGCCGTAGGTGGCGAGCAGTGATCCGACGAAGGTCCAGGCATCCGCCCATACCGGTTCATAGGAACCCAGCCGGGCGAAGACAGGCGTCAGGGCAACCGTGCCCAGCAGCATGATGACCACCAGTCCGATCCGTTCCCGCCCGGAGGCCCACTGCGGCGTTACAGCCGCGCCGCCGCTGGTCTTGCTTTGCTGCCAGCGCCGCCAGCCGTAAATCGACACGGCAATGAACATGATCTGCCGTCCGGCCTGCCCCAGCAGGGTGGCCGTATCCGCACCGCCGAACATGGAGCCAAGGAAGACGGTCAGCAGGAGCAGGTTACCCAGGATACCGATCGGCCAGGCCCAGACTTTGCGGCGCATGCCGCCCAGGGCGCTGAGCAGCCCGAAGATGTTGCCGACCAGTTCGCGCAGCAGCAGTGAGCTTTCGCCCACCGGAATCTGTGCCTCAAAGAGCCACCGTAGAAAATCCATGTCGTCCTATCCCTCAGCGGGTGCTCCGGGGTACGACAGTACGGTGCATCGCCGGCGTGCAACCGGTCCGAGGGGTCACCCCTGGAAAGAGGGACCTCGAAGGGTCGGCAAAGCCGGCGGAACAACAAACTGCACGTGCTTCTCCCATCCAGACTTTAACTGTCGGTATCGGAATTTCACCGATTCAACCGAACCGCTTCCCCGAGGTTTTCGGATCGGCAGTGCGGGTCGCGGACTATAACCGCCGGTTCGGAATTACACCGACCCCGGAGCACGTTTGTTGCTAACTATTCTTGCACAGCCGCTTCCGCCTGCGCGCGCAGTTTGCGGATAGCGTCATTGGGATCACCCGTGCCGTACACGGCCGATCCGGCCACGAACACGTTCGCACCCGCCTCCGCTGCCCGTTCGATGGTTTCCGGCGAGATGCCGCCGTCCACCTGGATCGCCAGCGGCAGCCCCGAGCCGCGGACGGCCTCCGCGGCCCGGCGGATCTTGGGCAGTGTGATGTCGAGGAACTTCTGTCCGCCGAAACCGGGCTCCACCGTCATGATCAGCAGCATGTCCAGCTCGGGCAGCATGTCCAGGTACGGCTCCACCGGGGTGGCCGGGCGCAGCGCCATGCCGGCCTTGGCGCCGCGGTCCCGCAGGTCGCGGGCGAGCTTGACCGGCGCCGCCGATGCCTCCACATGGAAGGTCACTGACGCAAGGCCGGCCTCCGCGTACAGCGGCGCCCAGCGGTCGACGTCGGCGATCATCAGGTGCGCATCCAACGGCAGCGCGGACACCTGCTGGATCCGTTCCACCACGGGCAGCCCGATGGTCAGGTTCGGCACGAAGTGGTTGTCCATCACGTCCACGTGCACGGCGTCCGCCGCACTGATCCGCTGCAGCTCGGCTTCGAGGTTCACGAAGTCGGCGGAGAGGATGCTCGGGTTAATGCAGCACTTGCTCACGAAGGTTCTCCTAGATTTTGCGGCGGATCAGCGCCAGGAACATGGCGTCGGTGGCGTGGATATGCGGCCAGAGCTGGGCGGTGGATTCATGCCCGGCTTCCAGCGCACCGGGCAGGCTGGCCGCGTCCAGTGCCGCTCCGGCGTCGAGCAGTTCCAGGTCGTTGCGCTTCCGCATCACATCGGCGACGACGGCGGTGGTCTCCGCGGGGTGCGGCGAGCAGGTCACGTAGGCCACCACTCCCCCGGGTTTGACGGCGTCCACGGCGGTGGTGAGCAGTTCGCGCTGCAGGATGCCGAGTTCGCCGACGTCGGTGGGCTGGCGGCGCCAGCGGGATTCGGGGCGGCGGCGCAGAGCGCCCAGGCCGGTGCAGGGAGCGTCGACAAGGATCCGGTCGAAGGTTTCCGGGTAGTCCTCCGCGATGGTGCGGCCGTCGCCAGTGCGGACGTTCCAGGTTTCCCCGGGTACCGCGTCCAGGGCCTGGCGGACGAGCTGCGCGCGGTGCGGGGCCGGTTCGTTGGCCAGCAGCACGGCGCCCTGCTCGTGCGCGAGGGCGGCCAGCAGGGCAGCCTTGCCGCCGGGGCCGGCGCACATGTCCAGCCACTTTTCCACGCCGTCTTCGTCAATCGAATCACCGTTGAGGTCCACCTCGGCAAGTGCGCGGGCCACCAGCTGCGAGCCGGCGTCCTGCACCCGTGTGGTGCCGGCGCGGACCGAGTCGAGGCGGCCGACGTCGCCGGCGGAGAACAGTGCGGAGTCCTTCACGAGTTCGCCGTCAACGGCACCGGCGGCGCGGGCCTCGTCGAGGTCGCCGAGGCCGGGCAGCGCAACCAGGTTCACCACGGGCGCGTCGTTGTCGGCGCGCAGCAGATCGGTGATCTCCTCGACGCTGCGGCCGTGCGCCACGAGGGACTGGCGCAGGGCACGGACAATCCACTCCGGATGTGAGTGCTCGATGGCGGAGCGCCGAACCGCGTCCGTTTCCCCTTCAGTAAGAAGCTCCACCCACTCGTCCAGGCTGCGGGCGGTGACCTTGCGCAGGACTGCATTGATCAGGGCGGACGGCCCGGCACCGATGACGGCGCGGGCCAGGCCCACCGTCTGGTCCAGGGCTGCGTGGGCAGGTACGCGCATGGCCAGCAGCTGATGCGTGCCGATCCTCAGGGCGTCGAGGACGGCGGGGTCCAGGCGTTCCAGCGGGCGGTCCACGCACTTGGCGAGGATGGCGTCATAGGTGCCCTGGCCGCGCAGTGCGCCGTAGGCCAGTTCGGTGGCGAACCCGGCGTCACGCTTATCCAGCCGGTGCTTGCGGATGCTCTTGGGCAGCACCAGGTTGGCATAGGCGTCCTCGCCGGAGACGGCACGGAGCACTTCGAAGGCGACGAGCCGGGCCGGGTCCGCGGCACGGGTGCGCTGGCCGGGGGCTGCTGCGGTGCGGGTCTTGACGGCGGCGCGGCGGCGTTCGTGGCCCTTGTCGTTGCAGTGTTTGTTGGGTTGGTCGGGCTGGGGGGTCATTCGAAGACCACGTCCTCACGGTTGGCGAGGCCGCGGGCCCAGTCGGCCCCCGGCATCATTTTCTTGCCTGCGGGCTGGACACGCAGCAGTTCGAGTCCGTGTGAGCCGGTGCCCACGACGGCGGCGGCGTCCCCGCCGCCGGTGAAGCGGACCTGGCCGGGGCGCAGGTCGGTGACGTCGGAGCGCAGCCTGGCGGCACCGATCTTGAACCGGGCGCCGTCCCAGGTGGTCCACGCACCGGGTTCGGGGGTGACGCCGTTGATGCGGCGGCGGATGGCCAGGGCGGGCTGCTGCCAGTCCACGCGGGCATCGTCGATGCTGAGCTTGGGAGCCAGCGTGATGTCACCCTGCTGCGGCACCGGCACCGCTGCGCCGGCGTCGACCGCGCTGAGCGTCTGTGCGAGCAGTACCGCACCGGAATGTGAGAGGCGTTCGAGCAGGTCGCCGCTGGTGTCCTCCGGCCGCACCGTTTCGGTGAGCGTGCCGTAGACCGGGCCGGTGTCCAACCCGGTTTCGAGCAGGAAAGTGGACGCGCCGGTGATGTCGTCGCCGGCAATGACCGCGTGCTGCACCGGGGCGGCGCCGCGCCAGGCGGGCAGCAGCGAGAAGTGCAGGTTGATCCAGCCGTGTTTCGGCACGGTGAGGGCGCGGGCCGGAACCAGGGCGCCGTACGCAACGATCGCGGCGACGTCGGGCTCCAGCGCCGTGATGGCGGCGATGGCCTCATCGTCCACCTTCGCGGCGCGGATCACCGGCAGGCCCAGTTCCTGGGCGCGGGCAGCCACCGGCGAGGGTGTCAGGACCTTCTTACGTCCCAGCGGGGCGTCCGGACGGGTGAGGACGCCGACGACGTCGAACCCGGCCTCCAGCAGTGCGTCCAGTGAGGGCACGGCGACCGCAGGGGTGCCAGCAAAGAGGACTCGAAGTGCCACGTGCCCTACGCCCCGGCCGGAGTGCCGAAGGAGCCCTTGCCGGCCGTGGCCTGGCCGAAGGTCCCGAAGCTGGAACCCACGCTCTGGGCGCGCTGGGCGACCGTGCGGTCCGCGATCGCATCATATTCGCGCTGCCGGATGGCGCGCAGCGCATCCTTGCGGTCCT
Organism: Arthrobacter sp. zg-Y877; assembly: GCF_030373105.1. Classification (NCBI taxonomy): domain Bacteria; kingdom Bacillati; phylum Actinomycetota; class Actinomycetes; order Micrococcales; family Micrococcaceae; genus Arthrobacter; species Arthrobacter sp. zg-Y877. The sequence goes on along the minus strand of NZ_JAUCPU010000001.1, from coordinate 232,954 downwards.
CGCCCTCGAGCCGGTCGATATACAGCGAACCGTTCAGGTGGTCGGTTTCGTGCTGGAAGCAGCGGGCGAGCATCCCTTCGCCCTCGATGCTGATTGGGTTGCCGTGCAGGTCGACGCCGGTGACGCGCGCCCAGCGGTAGCGCGGTGCCGGGTAGCCGAGGCCGGGAATGGACAGGCAGCCCTCAAGCTGGTCCGGCTGGCGGTCATCGCTCAGTTCCAGGACGGGATTAACGACGTGGCCTGACTGGCCGTCCACCCGGTAGGTGAAGACCCGGAGGCTGACGCCGACCTGTGGTGCTGCCAGTCCGGCACCTTCCACGTCCTCCATGGTTTCCTCCATGTCCGCTACCAGCTTCTCCAGTTCGGGGCCGAAGTCGGTCACGTCTTCGGCGCGGGTCCGCAGGACCGGGTCGCCGAGCGTGCGGATATTCAGGATGGCCATCGGGGGTTCGTTCCTCACTGTTGCTGCATGGGATCGAATCCAGTCTAGTTGGCTCCGCCGCCCACCGGGACGATCAGCGCTGGGGAGCGCCGGACGGGACGGAAGTCTGCTGGTCCGGGGACGGCTGCTCCGGGGCCGGCGCGTCCTGGTTGGGTGCCGGCGCTTCTGGCACCGGTGCTGCGTGCGAGCCCACCGGAGGCGGCGGCACGGGCAGCAACGCACGCCCGGCTGAGACGGCGTCGATGTTGGTCTGCCAGACCCGGCGCAGTGCGCAGAACTTGAACCAGTGCTGGGGCAGCACATCCGGGTTGGCCCGCATGGGCCGTACTTCGGTCTGGCCGACGGCAACGCCCAGCAGCAGCGGGGACTGACCGTATGCCCAGGGCTCCCAGGCGCCGGCACCGGCGTCGACCAGCGATTCCTGCGCCTTCATCCCCGCGACCAGCTGCATAACCACCTTGTCGTCCAGCTGCTTGACCTGGCCGTCGCGGTCGGTGTTCTTGGTCTTGTAGTCGATGAGGCACAGCCGTCCACCGATCCGTGCCACGAGGTCCAGCGTGCCGGCGTAGCCCAGTTCGGCGTTCCACACCGTGATCTCAGGCGCGATGGGCTGGACGTCGTAGAGCTTCCACCATTCGTCGAACCGGTCCGCGAACTGGTGTTCTCCGCGGGCAGCCAGTTCCTCACGCGCACGTTCGACTTCATGCGGACGGTCCAGGGCCCGGAGTGCCACCTGCTCACAGTAGAAGTGCACCCGGGTGCCCCGCTGGGCGGCGGCGTCGCGGTAGCGTTCGGAGGCCGAGGAGGCTTCCTTCACCACGGACCGCAGCTGCGAAGGACTGCCCAAAGCGGCTGTGAGCTTCGGATCCTTGACGACGGCGGAGGCTGCCATGTAGCTGTGCCAACCGTCCAGGGAGGTGGACCCCTGCGAGATTACGGTCGTGATGGACGGGACCGTCGGCGGCTCCGAGAGGGACCGCGAGTACATCCGTCCGTATTCGGTAGCGTGGGCCAATGCTGGTTCAGTCATGTTTCCAGTCTGCCACCCGGCGGTGACACTCCGGGTGCAGGGCTGCCGGGACGGACCTTGTGTCCGGGCCGCCTCATGCAGCCGGCCTTTACCGTGTGCCCCCGGAACGAATGCGGCTGATCACTGCGTCCACCCGGCTCCGGATCTCTGCCCTGCTGCCGGCCAGTCCGTACGGGGGGCCATCGTCGGTGGTTCCCCACGGTACAAGGACATCGAAATCGAGCTCACGGACCAGCGCCAGGCTATCGAGGTAGGCCTGCCGCAGCGAGGGGTCCAGGACCACGGCCTTCCATTCGCCGTGCTCAATCCAGAGGAAATCTCCGGTGAAGAGGAAGCGACCGTTACCGCTGACCCATAAATAGCTGGCGGTGCCGGCTGTGTGGCCCGGTGTCGGAATCACTTCCAGGTCGCCGTCAATCATTTGCCGGTCCTCGAACACGGCGGCTACCTCCATGGCGGCAGCCACCTCGGCCCGGTCACCGGAGTGCACATAAACCGGAACATCCAGCCCGGGAGCGCCGTACATGGCTTCATGGGCGTGATTGATCAGCAGCCGTCCTGCGCCGCCCAGTTCCCCGATGGCTTGATGCGCGCTGCCGATCCCGGGCGAGTTGTAGATGATGACGTTGCCCGCGGGCCGTTTGAGGACATAGGAACGCAGCAACACATTGTCTTGATAGGGCAGGCGGGCAGTTGGCGTGGACAGCAGGCCCTTCAGGGGGTTTTCCAGCTGGCTGGTCTCCGGCTGCGGCATCGCGCCCCCTCCTCCCGGTGGTGTCCAGTGGTCCACGTTTCTGTTCCAACTGCACAGCATGCGCCTGCCGGACAGGATACGGAAGCGCCCCAGACACAGAAAGGCCGCCACCTTCCCGTAGGGAAAGTGACGGCCTGTGCTGGTGGGCGATACTGGGTTCGAACCAGTGACCTCTTCGGTGTGAACGAAGCGCGCTACCACTGCGCCAATCGCCCTTCTTTGCCAGATCCTTTTGCTGGATCCGGCTGGTGTACCCGAAAGCACTCCAACGTCTAAAGATGCTAGCCCACATCCTGCACGACTCCAAACCAGTGCGGAACCCCGGGACCGATTGGACGAACCCGCAAACGTCCTATAGAGTTTTTCTTCGTTGGAAAGCGGGGGTTCGCCTCGGAAAGCGCAAGCAATCCGGGGTCAAAAGCTCCCTGCATGATCAACATGCGGACGTAGCTCAGCTGGCTAGAGCACCACCTTGCCAAGGTGGATGTCGCGGGTTCGAATCCCGTCGTCCGCTCGCAAGTCACTGTACAAGCCGCTCCTGGTTTTCTCTGGGTCGGTTCTCCAAAGCTTTATGCGGCGGTTACGGTGGGGTGGCCGAGAGGCGAGGCAGCGGCCTGCAAAGCCGTATACGCGGGTTCGAATCCCGTCCCCACCTCCACAGTGGTAAGCAGTATGGCAAGACCCATTTATGGGCGCGATTGGCGCAGCGGTAGCGCGCTTCCCTGACACGGAAGAGGTCACTGGTTCGATCCCAGTATCGCGCACGAACAGTACTGTTTCAGTGCTTTTCTTGCGGACGTAGCTCAGCTGGCTAGAGCACCACCTTGCCAAGGTGGATGTCGCGGGTTCGAATCCCGTCGTCCGCTCTCCCTTCTGCTTATGGTTTTCCAGGATTCGTCCTGAACGGGCCGAGCAGTTTAGGGCGCGATTGGCGCAGCGGTAGCGCGCTTCCCTGACACGGAAGAGGTCACTGGTTCGATCCCAGTATCGCGCACGGACAGTTTCGACTGTTTACATTTGCGGACGTAGCTCAGCTGGCTAGAGCACCACCTTGCCAAGGTGGATGTCGCGGGTTCGAATCCCGTCGTCCGCTCTCCCCCGGCCCTGGTGGCCGATCTGGAAGGAACAGGTTTTTACCTGTTCCTTCTTTTGTTTAACTCCGCTTTGTCCTGACCCCTCCGCTTTGTGGCAATCCCTCCGGCGCGCAGTGCAGGGATTGCCACAAAGCAGAGGAATTGCGGCTTGAGCACGGACGCCAATGGCAATACTAAGTTTGCTTATTAGCTGTCCCATAGATAAAGTGTCTCCAGTAAAGAAAAAGTCGACATGGTTCAGTAGCGGAATCAAAGTTGCATGGCCAATAGGCCGCTCGTACCACTACATGAGGAGAACCACATGACTACGCAGACACACAACGATCACTCGAACACCACTATTCGCAACGCCAACGACATCAAGGTGTCGACGCGCACGCTCGAATTCGCCGTTTACGTTCTGGCCGTCATCGCCACGATCATCACGGCTGCTGTTGTTGGCGACAACGCCAGCGAAAACGGTCTGGATGCATTCAACGCCGCACAGGCCATGCAGTACATCACCTTCCTCACGGTCGGTCTGATGGTTGCCCGCGGCCTGGCCAAGTCCGGCCACCGTGGACACAACAACCACAACGCGTAACCAGCGTTTTCCGGCCTTGTGCCGGACATTGATTCAGGCGCGGCACCTTTGGGTGCCGTGCCTGAATTGTTTAACCCCAGTCGCCCGGCGGGGCGGCGTTTACGGCATTCGGGACATTTTCTCGAATCCGCCGATGCTAATACATGCTTATATCCTCGCGGGTCCTAAAGTGTGACTTATGCAAATTCGCCCTCTGGACCTTCATGATGACGTTGTTATGGCCGATGCCTACCGCATTGAATGCGCGGCAACGCAAAGCGTCCGAACCGGTTGGACTCCCCTCGGCAAGGAAGCCCGGTTCCTGGCGTGGCGAACACCGAATGGGTGGCGGAACCATGTGGTCGGAGCATGGCACGGGACCACCCTGCTTGGCTTCGCGGCCGGCATGAATTCAGCCGATACCCCGGACACCACCTGGATATTCGTTTGGGTCGATCCTGCCCACCAAAACGCCGGGGTTGGGTCCGCGTTGGCGTGTGCGGCCGAAGGCGCCAGCCCGACGTCGACCAGGAGGTTCGTGGCAAGCGCTTACCGTTCCACCCCGGCCGAAATCGACGCGTTCACTCGAAACTTCGCTTGCCCTCTGGGCTACTCTCCGGCAACCACCGAAACCGTTGTGGAATTGGTTCTCCGCGACAGCCAGCTTGCCGGACCGACGACGGCGCCCGGTTACGAAATTTCCACCTACGTCAATGGCGTCCCGGAGCAGTTCCGTGAACAGGTGGGGCAGATTAAGGGCCTGGTCGATGCCGAGGCGCCAAACGGTGAGCTGGGCTGGGGCGAGACCACGGTATCGCCCGAGGAATATGCCGAGGAGATGAATCTCTGGGTCGCCCAAGGGTCCACGGTGTTTGAGTCGATCGCCGTGGACGAAGCTGGAAATGTTGCGGCATGGACCTGCCTGGTGGCGGCCGCCGATCCCGAACGGCCGGCGCAGATTGAAGGAACGCTTGTGGTCTCCGCCCACCGCGGCCACGGTCTCGGAGCAGCCGTGAAGCTGGCGTCGCTGCAGCGTGCTGCTGAGACGGGCAATGTCTCCAAGGTCCGGACCAGCAGCGATGACCGGAATGTGTGGATGCGCTCCATCAACACCAGGATGGGTTTCACGCCGGTCGAAACGGAGATCATCCTGCAGAAGGCAACCGTCAGGGCGTAGCGGTATCCGCTGTCAGGTGGGCGGCATACATCTTCTCGAAAGTGGCATGCAGGGACCAGAACTGGGAGGCGGGTATGGCGGTACCGGCGACGGCGGCTTCCATATACGTCAGGTGGGTAATCCAGCCGGGCCCGTAGGAATCAACGAGGGTCCCGAGATCGTGATGCGCGAAGTTCATCACGGTTCCTGTATCGGTGCCGCGAAGCTGGATGACGATGCGCGATTCGGGTTCCTCCGGGAACTCCCAAGACATGGCCAGCTTACGAGGGCGGTCCATATCAGTGATGACGCTCCTGGACAGATAGCCTCCGCCATGGTCCACAGAGACCATCCCGCGCGGCCTGACGTCGCATTCGGTCGGCCGGCCCAGCCACTGGGACAAGAGGGCGGCGTCAGTGAATCCTGCCCAGACGGCCTGTGCCGGCGCGGGAAACGCCCAGGAAATCAGAAGTGTTCCGTCGGCGGTTGATAAAGAGGTGAGCGGCATGGCCACGATTGTGGCACATACCTGGCGCCCGCCGCCCGGATCAGTTTGCGATGGCCAGTGCCATCTGTTCAGCGGACGCGACATCGGCCAGCACCACCTGGTAGCGGTGTCCGCCCGCGTCGGAAAACGTGACAGCACCGGCGCCCCCCATGTTCAGTCTCGTCAGGGAGCCGTGTCGGTGCCGCGTCACCGGCCAGTTCACGAGCCCGGTGTTCAGCCCGTTGTCTTTGGCCACCGTGACGTCCTGTACGTTTACGCGCTGAATGGAGCGCTTCCACAGGGGTCCTCTCAGGGTGACGGACTGCTGGTCCACCGCGACCGTAATCCGTGCAAGGAAACACCACCAGCCGGCAGCGAGCAAGAACGCTGCGGCGGCTAAATACAGCAGCCAGACCGACTCGGTGGCTGCCCCAACCGCAAACGCGGCTCCGACGGCTGCCAGAAAGGCACCGCCTCCCCACCGAAGCCATCCGGGCGAACGTTCCACAAACCTGCCACTGCTTACCGGTGCCTGCGGCGCCATGACCTTCCCCCTCATCGTTTCCGCCGGCGGTCCTGATTAGGGAACGCTACCTCATTTCCCTGCCGCCCCGAGGACAGCCGCTTATCGCATCCGTTCTTCCAGCTCGGCCAGGAACCCGCGGGCAGCGGACATTCCGGGGTCCGCTGCATCGGCGCGACGGATGGCGCCCGAGAGGATCTTCGCAGCCTGGACGGTATCGCCCTTGCTGTCAGCGAGGACTACGGCATTAGCCAGGCTCCGGGCAAGCGGTGACGTCTCCCCTTCCGAACGGGGAACAGGGCCTTCATTCATGATTCGAATCCAGTTTCCCGCCGGATCGATCAGACTGAATCCGGTCCTGCCGTCGGCATTCGCGCGTTGGCGCGGCCGGGTGATGCGCGGATAGCCGGATATGGGCAGCTTTCCGTAGGCGGTCTTCAGACCTGCAGCGAAAGCTTCAAAAAGGGATCCAGTGTCTGCCACCAGGATGCCGCAGGTGCTGTGTGATTCCTCGGCACGGTGCCCCTCCAGCCCGTAGTAGTGCAGCGGAAAACCATATCCTTCCACTGCGACGTAAGGGTTGGGCTTGGTCTGCCGGTACCGGATCTGAAAGCCCAGTGCGGAGAAGAAGGCAGACATTTCGTCGATATCCGCGCACGGAAGCATCGGAATGACCTGCGGAGGCATGCCCATATTGTGCGCCTCTGCGCAGCCAGCGAACAGGGCCGCAGGAAACTACCGTGGATCAGTCCCCGGGAGTGAACGGACCACGTCGTTGTAGACCCGGGACAGTTCCCGGTGACCCAGGCCCAGCTGCATCACGGGTGCCACGGAGACGTGACCGTACAGCTCAATCACCGTCTCTCCAACCGACCAAACGGCGGATCGGTTTCCCTTTATACCGGGCATTGTCAGGTTGCCCTCTATCGACGATTCCACCAGACACCTGGCCGCGGCTGCCTCGTCGTACACCCGATACCCGCAAGGTACTCCCCCAAACCGCCCGGATACTCCGGCCAGGCCCGGCCCACCACCTTGCCCACCAGCTCCACGATGAAGTCAGGGCTCGGGTCGAGCGGGATCTCGGTGCCTGCTGGAACGCTCATGCCCGTACTGTATGTCTGCAATCCCTGCCGACGCACCATGTTTGCCGGGCCCGGTTGAAAGGAACCTTCCATGACTATTGCCATCTTCGGCGCCACCGGGCAGCTCGGCGGTCTCACGATCGACTCCCTGATCAGACGCGGAACCGCGCCGGGCAACATCCTTGCCCTGGGCCGGAACCAGGATCGACTGACTGAACTCGCGGACCACGGCCTGCGCACCGCTCGGGTCGACCTCGACGATGCCGCCACCCTAGCCGGTGTGCTGGACGGCGTCGAAAAGGTATTCCTCATTTCGATGAACGAACCGGGACGCCGGGTTGCGCAGCATACCAACGCCGTCGAAGCGGCGCGGACCGCCGGCGTCCGGCAGCTGGTCTACACCTCAGTACTTGAGGCGCCGACGACGGTTCTCGCCCTCGCGCCCGAGCATCGTGCCACCGAGGAACTCATCACCGCGTCTGGCATTCCGGCGACGTTTCTCCGCCACGGCTGGTACACGGAGAACCACAGGCAGGAGTTCGACGTCGCCCGCCAAACCGGCGTCGTCGCCAACAGTGTTGGTGGAGGGCGTATTGCCAGCGCTCCGCGCCAAGACTATGCCGAAGCCGCAGCCGTCGTGCTCAGCACCCCCGGCCACGAAGGCAAAGCGTATGAACTGTCCGGGGACACCGGCTGGACCTATACGGAGTTCGCGGCGGCCGCACAGGAGGTCCTAGGGACCCCCGTCCGCTATGAGGTCCTGACTCCGGAGCAGGAACAGAAGCAGCTGATCGGCCTCGGACTGGATGAAGGAACCGCAGGATTCCTCGGCATGCTCAACGCCAACATGCGCGACGGCGCGTTGGCTCCGGCGACGGGTGAGCTGTCCAAACTGATCGGCAGGCCCACCGAGCCGCTGATTGAGACTATGCGTTCCTGGATGCCCTGAGGCATACTCCCGCACGAGGTCTCCATACTCGCTTCGGGGCCTCTCGAACTACTTGGTTTTTCTGCATCACGACGCGACTCATGTGCGGAAACTACGTGGTCGCCGAACCCGGCCGATCCTAGGCTCAGAATGCCTCGGCCGGGGGCGTGGCGGGAACCATGGGAGGCCTCGAGGCGAGTCTCGCATTGCACACCACCAATGCTGAGGAGATCACAGTGAAGAAATCATCACCCGTACTCGCCGTCCTCGCGGCTACGGCAGCCCTGGGGTTGGCGGCCGCACCTGCGTCCGCCGGCGGCCGGCACCACACACCGTCACCATCCCCCGTACCTGTTGCCGGGGAGGTGACCATGGTCGCCGACAGCCTGGTCAGCCCCCTGAGTTTCGCCGTCGGACGCGGCGGCACCCTCGACGTCGCCCAGTCCTTTATTGGACTCCTGACCCGCATCACCGACGACGGCGAACCGGAGGTCATCGCGGCGGCGCCCGAAGGCTATGGGACGGCCTCTGTTTCCCGCACGCGCGGCACCACCTACTACACCGTGGGCACCGGCGCAGGCACGAACGATCCGGCGGCGAACATCACGCTGCTTCAGTCGGTTGACCAGGACGGCACCATCCAAACCGTCGCCGACATCTCCGCCTTTGAATACGCCGAGAACCCGGACAGCATCAACACGTACGGATTCGAACAGGCGCTTCCCGCCGAATGCGCGGCACAGCTGCCGCCGGGTATCGGGGCATCCCCCTACACCGGCCTGCCCGACTCGAACCCGGTGGCTTCCCTTCCCGGTTTCGGCGGCATCATCGTTGCCGATGCGGGAATGAACGCCCTCATCCAGGTGGGCGACGACGGCGCCATCGAGACTGTCGCGGTGCTGCCGCCGGTGCCGCTCACCATTACCGCCGACACGGCCGCGGCCTTCGGATTGCCGGCATGCACTGCGGGACTGACCTACAACCTGGAACCGGTGCCGACCGACGTCGAACGCGGCCCGGACGGCGCGCTGTACGTGACGTCGCTGCCGGGCGGCCCGGAAGGGACAACACCGGGGGCGGTTTTCCGGGTTGATGATTCCACGGGTGAGTCGGAACTGGTGGCCACAGGGTTTGCCGGGGCCACCGGACTGGCAGTGAACGACAACGGCGACATCTTTGTCGCAGAGCTGTTCGGCAGCCGGATCTCGGTTGTGCCTGCAGGTTCGGACACCCCCGAACTCTTCCTTGAGGTTAATCAGCCGGCCGCACTGGAATTGCGTGGCGATGCGCTGTACGCCTCGGTGGATGCCCTGGTCGGCGGGACCCCGCCAGAGCCAGGCACTGAGGAACCGCCTACTCAGGAGCCCCCGGAGCCGCCGGCCGAGCCGGAGCCGTTGACGGGGAGCAGCATCATCCGGATTTCCCTCGACGACAACTGCGGCGGGTACCACCACGGCGGCGGACATTCCGGAAACGGCCTCCACGATGACGGCTCCGGAGAATAAGCCGATATGCCCGCAGAGAAAAAACCTTTCCTCCACCCCCTTGCGGGACCTACGATGGATGCGAACGGGAAACGAGCGGGTTTCCCCTGTGAAAGGAGGTGATCCGTGTCTGTATTTGACGAGCTCAAGGGCAGGGCCGGTGAGCTGAAGGAAAAGGCCAGCGGATTTGTCGGACAGAATGCCGACAAGATCAAGGGCGGCATCGACCAGGCAGGCAACTTCGTCGACCAGAAGACGGGTCGCAAGTACTCCAGCAAGATCGATGGTTTCCAGAGCAAGGCCTCCGAGGCGGTTGATAAGACCAACCGCAACCGCGAGCCGGGTACCGGCAACGGTCCCGGGCAGACGCCTCCGGCCTAACCAGCCCCAAGAGCACGACAAAGAAGCACCGGTCCCGCCGTGAGGCGGCACCGGTGCTTCCGTCGCTTAAGTGGGTAGTGCTAGGACTCTTCGCCGGTCTGGCCTTCGCGGGCCAGTGCGGTCAGGCGGGAAACGGCGCGGAAGTACTTCTTCATGTAGCCTCCGGCCATCATTTCCTTCGTGAACAGCTGGTCGAACGGCACGCCGCTGGCCAGGATCGGCACGTCCTTGTCGTACAGCCGGTCCGCGAGGACCACAAAACGCAGCGCCACCGACTGCTCGGTGATGGTCTGCACGTTGTGCCACGCCACGGCGTCCACCCCGTCAATCATCTGGCGGTACCGGCTCGGGTGCACCTGCGAGAGGTGGTTGATGAGTTCGGAGAAATCATCAACGGCCACGGTCCGGCCGGAGAACTCGGTTTCCATCCGCGCCTCGAGCTCCCCGTCGGCCAGCGGCTGCGGGGACTCCGGCAGGCCGCGGTGGCGGTAGTCCTCACCGTCGATGCGCACGACGTCGAACTGGTCCGCCAGGACCTGGATCTCGCGCTGGAAGTCGACGGCGGCAAAGCGGCCTTCGCCGAGGGAACCAGGCAGGGTGTTGGACGTGGCGGCGAGCTTGACGCCGGCGTCGGCCAGTTCCCGCATCAGGCGGGACATCAGCACGGTGTCGCCCGGATCGTCGAGCTCAAATTCGTCAATGCAGACCAGCTTGTAGGCGCTCAGCGCGTCCACGGTCTTGCGGAAGGACAGGGCACCGACGAGGTTGGTGTATTCCACGAACGTGCCGAACGCCTTGGGCCCTTCCACTGCGTGCCAGAGGGAGGCCAGCAGGTGGGTCTTGCCGACACCGAAGCCACCGTCCAGGTAGAACCCTGCCTTGGTTTCGGGCTTCCTGCCGCCGAAGAACTTCCGCAGGCCGCTGGGCTCGGGGACGTCGACGTCGGCCGCGAAGGAACGCATCGCGGAGACGGCTTTGGCCTGTGAGGGCTGCGCCGGATCGGGACGGTAGGAATCAAAGGAGACGCTGCCGAACCGGGGTGAGGGGAAGAATCCCTGCAGCAGTTCATCCACCGATACCTGGGGAGTCCGTTCTGTCAGGTGCTCGAGTTGTGCCACTGCGCGCTTTTCCGTCCGTTTGGTGCCCTGCCGGCAAAGGTCTGCCGGTTCTGATGCTGTTATCTGGCGGCGTTTTGCCGCTCTGCAAACGATACGCCAACGCGCCCGTGATTCCGGAAACGCTGCCGGTGGACCGGGGCGGGTCTGCGGTTCATAGTCGGAGTATGAGGCTGTGGGAAACAACCGTACGGTCCGGGCAGTATTCGCCGGAAGAGCGGGCCTTGATGGCTCTGGAGTTTAGTACTGCCACAGCGTCCATGAGCGCCGGCATACTTCTGGCACTGCGGCCCGACGGCGCCTTTCTACATTCCGCTCCATCCGTGCTGCGGCGTACCCCGTTTTCCGACTGGCGGCTTCCCGGTCTCCTCCTTGCCGGGGGTTGCGGCAGCGGTTACCTGACCGCCGGGCTGCTGCATCTGCGGCGTAACCGAGCTGCCCGGCGTGTTTCCGTGGCCGCCGGGCTTGCGCTCATCGGTCTGGAAGCGTGGGAAATGGCCTTCATTGAGTATCAGCTGCTGGAGCTGGTGCTCTCCGGGGTCGGAGCCGCCGTCGTCGTGCTGGCGCTGCGCCTTCCGAGGGGAACGGGTCATAACGGCGGCACCCGTTCCTGCAGTGATCCCTTCACCTCAGGCTCCTCCTGTTTCGCTCGGGTGGCATTCATACCCCGAGCTGATGCCGATACGGCAGTGTCCAGTTCCAGGAAGGGCTCGGTCCGGTAGACCCTCCCGGTCGGTGAGGTCCACTCGATCACCCCGGGCGTCGGTTGGCAGGCTTTCCAGTAGCCCAGTGTCTTGAACCGGTGATGCCGCCGGCACAGGTGTTCCAGGTTTCCGTGGTCGGTGGGACCGCCTTTTGCCCAGTCGATCGTGTGGTCGATGTCCGAGCTTGCGGTGCTGACCCGGCAGCCCGGGAACCGGCAGGTCCCGTCCCGGGCTCGGAGCCAACGGCGTAGTCCGGCTGGGACTTTTCTCCGCCTTCCCACCCCGAGGATTTCCCCGGTCCGCGGATCCCGGGCCAGTCCGGTCCAGCCTGCCGCGTTGCGGGCCAATCGGCGGGCGGCTTCTGCGCTGATAGGTCCGTAGCCGTGCAGTTCTGCCGGCCGGTCGTCGGCGCCGAAGAGGGTTTCGGCGTTGATGAGGACCATGATTTCCGCCCGGGGCACGGCAGTGGCTTCATCACTGTTGGTCGTGCCGGCTGGGGCCGCTTCGTGGTCAACGCCGATCATGTCTGCCCCGTTCGTCCCTCCGCCAGGCGGTGACCCGAAGCCGCCGTTACGCGGCGAGCCGAGACCGCCCATCAGCAGCTGCGCCAGGATGTCGGCCCGCAGCTGATCCGCAGTCCTCGGATCCCCGTCCGCTTGCTCTCCCCGCGCTGCGGTAGTCAGGGCCGTGTAGACCTGCTGGGCTTCTTCCGCCCGCAGATGAGCCGACAGGCAGGACATGCCATCCTCTTCACGATCCAGAGTGACCTTGCGCTGCTCGAACGCGGTGAGGTGCCTTTTCGCGATCGTGTCCGGATATTGTTTCTCCCGCAGCCGCCGGGCCTTGGCGGACAACTGCGCCCGGGTCTGCCCCTCGGCGGCCTTGAGCAGGCTGGCTTCGAATTCCGGCAGCGCATCAGCGGGAAGGTTCTCACACTGGTCCAGGACGACCTGCGCGTGGGCGTAGCTGAACCGTCCTTCCTCCATACCGGCCAGCGTGGCGGAATGGGTGTTGCAGAGGGTTCCCGCTTCGAACATCAACCGCTGGGCGGTGACCTGCGGAACGTTCAGAATGGCCGCGCATTCGGACGCTGCAACACTGAACGCCATCCCCGGCTCGACCCGCCCCGAACCCGCGGAGAAGCGGTTCCGGAAGATCTCCTCCATCCGGTCCATCAGACGGGCCTGCTGCGCCTGCGCCCAGAAATGAGGTGTGCCATCCTGCCCAGGGCTTCACCGGCCATGTCCTCGTCGAAAGCTTCGAGGTTTTGCAAAGCCAACACCCCGGTGAAACCGTCCGGGTACGCAGGATCGCGGCTGGGGTCCGCGTCAGCGGCAGGCTCAGCGGTGGCGGCGTCGGCAGGACCGGCGGCGGCAGGCTCAGCGGCGTCCACGTCTGCTTCCCCGGCACCTAAGTCGGCCCGGAACGCCGACAACGTGCAGGACACCTCGGCCTGACCCGCCGGCACGTCCGGCGGGTGGTCTTCGCTGCCTGGCTCTTCGGTTATCGGTTCGGTGTTCCCGAGCTGATCCATACCTCAGGATTTCATCCGGCACTGACATTTTTGGGTCCAATAACGGGCTCAAACGGGCCGATCAGAAACCTTCAAATACCCGTCTTTTTGAGCTCATTACCTGCCCGGAACCACGCACCCCGCTGGCCAGCATCCCGGCTCCAACCTTCACCGAAAGGTCCACTCCAGGTCGGGCGAGGACCTCCGGAAGATGTCCCCCCTGGCGTCCGACCCAAGCTGTCGGCACGCGACAGCCGGACCCCGCGCACCTCCAGGCCCCAGCCCGTGGAAGTTTTCCGTCGCCGTCGTCGTTAGGCTAGTAAGAAGCCCGATTTCCGAGGAAAGAAGTTTGTACGTATGTCGATCACCGCTGACAGCAATCCCAAGTTCGCCGCCTACGCCCATCCCGAACGCCTGGTCTCCACCCAGTGGCTGGCCGAGCACCTGGACGCGGAGAACCTGGTGGTCCTTGAATCCAACGAGGACATCCTGCTGTACGAAACGGGGCACATCCCGGGCGCCCGGAAGATCGACTGGCACACCGACCTCAACGACGCCGATACCCGCGACTTCGTCGACGGCGAAGCCTTCGCCCGGCTGATGGCCCGCAAGGGCGTCACCCGCGACTCCACCGTGGTCATCTACGGTGACAAGAGCAACTGGTGGGCAGCGTACGCCCTGTGGGTATTCACCCTTTTCGGCCACGAAGATGTCCGCCTGCTCGACGGCGGCCGCGACAAGTGGGTTGCCGAAGACCGCCCGTTCACCACGGACAAGGTCTCGGTTGAACCCACCGAGTACCCCGTGGTGGAGCGCAACGACGAGAAGATCCGCGCCTTCCTGCCCGACGTCGTCGGGCACCTGGGCAAGGGACCGCTGATCGACGTCCGCTCCCCCGCCGAATACACCGGCGAACGCACCCACATGCCGGACTACATGGACGAAGGTGCCATGAAGGGCGGGCACATCCCCACCGCGAAGTCCGTCCCGTGGAGCAAGGCCGCCGCCGAAGACGGCACCTTCCGTGCGCGCGAGGAACTCGAGGCGCTCTACAAGGACGACGCCGGCCTGAAGGAGGGCGACGACGTCGTGGCCTACTGCCGCATCGGTGAACGTTCCAGCCACACCTGGTTTGTGCTCAAGCACCTGCTCGGCTTCGAGTCCGTCCGCAACTATGACGGGTCATGGACCGAGTGGGGCAACGCCGTACGCGTCCCGATTGCCCGCGGTGAAGAACCCGGCAACGCCCCCAGCTGATCGTCCCCCGCTCCAAAGAGAGATTTACGCATGACTGCCACACCCGAAACCTCCGTCCCGAACTCCCTGGCGGAGATCATCGACGATTTCCAGGCGATGGAGGAATCCGACCGCCTGGAACTGCTGCTGGAATTCTCCCGCAGCCTGCCGGACCTGCCTGCCGAAATCGCCGACCGGCCCGAGCTGCTGGAGCAGGTGGTGGAATGCCAGTCGCCGGTCTTCCTCAGCCTGGACGTGGACGACTCCCCCGAGCACATCGTCACCCTGTTCTTCAAAGCCCCGCCTGAAGCGCCCACCACCCGCGGGTTTGCCAGCGTGCTGTACGAGGGCCTGAACGGGCTGCCGGCCGCCGATATCCTCGCAGTCCCGGCCGATGTTCCTGACCGTCTGGGCCTCACCCGGGCCATCACCCCGCTGCGCATGCGGGGAATGTCAGCCATGCTGGGACGCATCAAGCGCCGGCTCGCCCAGCACGAAAAGCTTTCACAGGGATAACTTTCGGCGCGGGACCAGACCCGGGCCAGGCTCGGGACCTTAGGAGGCAGCCATGTCAGGGAACCGCGACAAGCATTCAGGCAAAAGCGCGACGCCGGCCATCCGGGTGTTGGACGAAGCCGGAGTCTCCTACACGGTGCATCACTATGAGCACGACGCCGCTGCGCCGTCGTACGGACTGGAAGCCGCCGAGAAACTCGGCCTGCCGCCCGAAACGGTCTACAAAACGTTGATGGTGGATCTGGGCGGGCACCTGGCAGTGGCCATGGTTCCGGTGGCCCTCAACCTGGACCTGAAGAAGTTCGCCTCGCTGATGGGGGCGCGCAAAGCCGTCATGGCGGACCGGCGGGATGCGGAACGGCGCACCGGATACATGGTGGGCGGCATTTCCCCGCTGGGACAGAAACACTCCTCCCCCGCTGGCATTGATTCGCCGGTGGAGCTGCTGGACACCGTGTATGTATCGGGCGGGCGGCGGGGGCTGCAGATCGGGCTGTCGCCGTTTGACCTGATCCGGCTCACGCACGCCGTCGCAGCACCGATCGGTACGGCGCCTGCCTGACGGACGGTTTGCGGGGCGGCGGGTGGTTCATACGGCGGCGGGTTGTTCCTGCTGCTCGCTAAGTGCTCCCGTGCTTCAGTCCTTCCGAAGGTGGTGCAGCGCGTAGCCGTAGCTGAGCCGGACGCGCTGCGGATCGTTGCTTAGCCATTCATCAGCAGTCCCGTTGGGGAATTCCATGCTGATGACATCCGCCAGATCCTGCGGCTGATCGAAGGTCCAGCTGCTCATGACGACAGATGTTGAGGCACCCTTCTCCGCCCACCAGCTTTTGATGTAGTCGCCCTCGCCTTGGTGGGCCGATGCGTCAGCGGCCTTCAGCAATCCCGCAAACTCGCCGTCGCGCTGATCGTTGTCGATGACCACGAGCGAGCCGCCCGGACGCAGCACCCGCAGGACTTCCTCCAACCCTGCTGTGCAGTCGTTCTGCGGTAACGGGAAGAAGTACGCGAATCGGGCATGGACAACATCCACCGAAGCGTCAGGCAGCGGAATATGCTCGGCTGATCCGTGCAGGACCTCGGCTCCGCCGGGCCGCGCACGGGCAGCGCCGAGCAGCTCCGGATCGGGCTCGACGCCGATGACCGTATCGGCGTGCTCGGCATAGCGCGGCAGCCAGAAGCCGGTGCCGCAGCCGAGGTCGAGAAGGGTCCGGCCCGCCAACGGGGCCAGGTGCTCAAGTGCTGCCCAGACCACGCCTTCACGGTCCAGGGCCTGATTCTCGACTTCATACAGCTCAGGATGTGAGCCCTGGTTCCAAGCCCGGAAGAAGTCCTCCGGCACCGTGGTTTCCTGTTGATCCGGCATTTTGTCCCCCATGAGCGTCTTCGTGCGCCTTTAACCTACTCCGCGTCAACCCGGTGCTCGGAGGGATGCCGGGTGCGGCCCAGGGCATCGTTCAGCCAGCCCAGCACCACACGCTCCCACCGCTCGGGATCCACGTTGTATTCCTTGGTATGCCCGGCCTTGGTGAACGGCTCGAAGGTAATGACGTCCGGGTTTTTCTCCGCCAGTTCCGCGGACGGCCCGTACGGCACAAAATCGTCGTCCTTGCTGTGCAGGATGAGCGTGGGGATCCGGATTTCCTCCGCGCGGGTCACCCAGTCCATGCTCTTCAGGTCCAGCGGAGCGGCCAGCCCGGTCAGGGCGCGGCCTGCAGCGTTGGAGATCAGCCACTGGCCCAGACGCCCGGCCTGCGCCGGAATCCGGTTGACCCGGGCATGGTGGGCCAGCACATCCACCCAGTTGATCACCGGACCGTCCAGCACCATGGCGCGGATGTACCGGCGCAGCGGCGAACGGTCCGCAGCCTGCAGGCTGATCGCCCCGCCCATGGACCAACCGAACAGCACCACATCCTGGGCACCGTGTTCCAGTGCGTACCGGATGGCCGCCTCCACGTCCTGCCACTCGGTCAGGCCCAGCCCGTACCGTCCGTCGGACGCGTAGGGGGCCTCGCCGTCGTTCCGGTAGGAAATCAGGAGGCTGGTGAGACCGGACTCGCGGGCGGTGCGCACAGCACGCAGGCATTCGGTGCGCCGGGCCCCGCGTCCGTGGACCATGATCGCCCAGGTCTCGGCGCCGGGTGCACGCACCAGCCACGCCGGAGCGGTGCCGTTCTCGACCGGGATTTCGACTTCTTCTTCCGGAAGCCCGACGGCGGCGGGCGAAGGATAGATCGAGCCGCTCCACCAGCCGCGCCGCGCCTTGGCCAGGTCGCCGCTGTACACCTCTTCCACATCCCGCTGGACGGTGCCCTCACGCGGTACGTAGGAGCGGATGGCACCAATCCGGGCGTGCCCTTCGCCGTTGTCGAAGTACAGGCTGTACGTGCCTTCAACCGTGGTGTCTGCATTTGCCGGCAGGATCACCTGCCGGCCGTGCTCGCTCCCGGTGACCGCCAGGATCTCCAGATTGGCGTCCCTGTGGCGGGCCGGGGTGACCACCTGGCGCGCGAAGTAAATGCCGAGACCGGAGGCCGCGGCCACAAGCGCAGTGGATGCGGCAGCGCCAACACCGGCACCAAACGCCGTCCACCGGACCCACGGAACCGAAAGGACGGGAGCGGCACCGGCGGATGCATCAGAAGGAACGGAGATAGCCATACAACATTTTTACCGGATGGGCAGCGGGTCCGTGTAACGGCAGGCCGGTGGGCCGTGGCTGGTGTGCCGGGACGGGCGTACTAGGCTGGTGCGCATGACTTCGACAATTGTGGTGCTGACGGAAGAATCGCTGGGTAGCCGCGACGTTGAGAACCTGCTGGCCCTGGCCGGCGAGAACCCCACCCATTACGAGGTGCTGGTTCCTGCCGATCCGGGCCGAAACCTGCTGGTGGACGTGCTGGATAACCTCAGCCTGCTGGATTTTGCCGAGGCCTTCCGGAACCTCACCGGCGGCCGTCCCTCCAAAGCCGAGGAAGTGAAGGAGGCGGTAACCTCGCTTGCGGACTCGCTGGAGCAGCTTTCCGCAGCAGGCCTGGACGCGACGGGCACGGTGACCGGTGAAGACCCGGTGGCCGCCGTCGTCGAAACCGCCAAGCGCACCAACGCGGACCAGGTTGTCGTCATCACCACCCCGCACGCCATTGAGGACACCTTCGGCACCGACTGGGCGAACGAGGCACAGGACCGTCTGGGCGTGCCGGTGCTGCACCTGTACAGCGGCTCGGGATTTATTGGCGACTCTTAAGCGTTGACGCGGATATGACTACCGAAGAAAACACCGGAACCGTTCCCGTCCAGAAG
This sequence comes from Arthrobacter sp. zg-Y877, assembly GCF_030373105.1. Taxonomy (NCBI): domain Bacteria; kingdom Bacillati; phylum Actinomycetota; class Actinomycetes; order Micrococcales; family Micrococcaceae; genus Arthrobacter; species Arthrobacter sp. zg-Y877. The sequence continues at coordinate 214,638 of NZ_JAUCPU010000001.1, read as the reverse complement.
TCCGATGAGCAGTGGCGCGAGGAACTGACTCCGCAGGAGTACGCGGTGCTGCGCAAGGCGGGCACCGAACGCCCCTACACGGGCGAGTACTGGGACACGAAGACCGCCGGCGTCTACCAGTGCCGCGCCTGCGGAAGCGACCTGTTTACCAGCAGCGAGAAGTTTGATTCGCACTGCGGCTGGCCGTCCTTCTTCGCGCCGCTCGCCGAAGGCAAGGTGCGCTACCTGCATGACCGCAGCATGGGCATGGACCGGGTTGAGGTCCGCTGCGCCAACTGCGATTCTCACATGGGCCACCTGTTCGAGGGCGAAGGTTTCGATACGCCCACCGACCAGCGCTTCTGCATCAACTCCATCTCCGTGAAGCTGGTCCCCCAGGACGCCTCCGCCGCCACCGCGGAGTAGGAATCCATGGAGCACGGAGTATTTCCCGGGGAAAGCGTCACAGCGCCGGATGTCCCGGACGAGGTCATTGACCGGTACCGGGAGCTGAGCGCGGACATCGCGTCCGGCGTCGGCGTGGTGTCCACACGCCTGCGCGGACGCGATTACGCGGCCACCGTCAGCGGGTTCCTCTCCGTCTCCTATGATCCGCCGACCCTCCTCGTGAGCCTGTACGCCGAGGCACGCATCGCGGAGGCAGTGCTCGACGCCGGCAGCTGGGTCCTGAGCCTGCTGCCGGCCCGGCTGCGGGGCACCGCCAACTGGCTTGCCAGTCCCGGATCGCCCCTCGAGGGGCTGCTGAATCAGGTCGACTACGGCCGCGCGCCGGAGACTGGCGCCGCCGTCATCGAGGATTCCATCGCCTGGTTCGAGGTCCGCACCACGCAGGTCATGACGGCGGCAACCCACCAGCTGATCGTGGGTGAGGTGGTGTCCATGGGCAGGCGCGCGGACGCCGACGACGAATCGGACCCCCTGCTGCACTTCGCCTCCGCCTACGCCCGGCTGGGCCGCTGACCCGTACCCCTGCGGCCCGCCGGGCTTGCGCCGCATACCCCAGGTTGCCGCCCGGAACCATTGTTTCCGCAGCGTGCCCCACGTAACGTCGAAGGACGGGGGAAACGTTCCGCAGCCGTCTGGACCGCGGGACCATCACCGGTCTTCAGGAGATGCAAATGGCCACAGACCAGTACCATGAGCCACCTTCCGAACTTCCCGCGGAAACCCGGACGTTTGCACGCATGTGTGCCAGCCTCGCCGAGGAAGCCGAGGCGATCGGCTGGTACGTCCAGCGGATGGCAGTGGAGCCCGACGCCGAGTCGCGGGCCATCATGCTCGATTCGCTGGGCGAGGAATTCAAGCACTTCAGCATGGAACTCGAATTCCTGCTGCGCCGCACGCCTCTCTGGAGGGAAATCGCCCAAGGCATCCTCTTCACCGACGGCGACATAGTCCGGCACGGCGAGGCCTCGGAGGCTGAAGCAACCGGCGAGTAGCTGCACCCAATCTTTCCTCCGCTCAGGGAGGTGCCGCATGGCACGCAACAGCCTGCTGGACCGTTTCCGTCCCGTTGGAGCCCCCGGCCCGGCCGGTCCTGCCGGGGTGCCGGCCCTCGACGACGAAGGGCCCGCCGCCGAACTGATCCCCGTCTTCGAAGCCCTCGATCCCGCGATCAGCGAAGCCCGCGGGCGGACCGATGCGGCAGCAGCCCATGCCCAGCAGACCGTTGCCGCCGCCCGCCGGCAGGCCGCGGCCCTCGTGGAGCAGGCCCGGATGGACAGTGCCGCCGTCCGGGCAGAAGCCGCGGACCAGGTCTCCGCAGCAGCCGCACGCGAGGATGAGCAGCTGCTCGCCGATGCCCGGGCGGAGGCACAGACACTTCGGAGCCGGGGCGAATCCCGCGTTCCCGAGCTTGCTTCCGCCATTGTCGCGGACCTGGTGCAGGACCTTCTGGGCCGCGGAACGGACACCGGCTGATGCGCGCCGACTGGGTGGCACCCTCAGTCCGGGCACGGTCCATGGCACAGCGGCGGGTTGGCGCCGGTACGTGCCGGAACCTTGCTGAACTGCCGGACCTGCCCGCTGCCGTGGAGACCCTGGACGGGTCCCTGTATGCCGGGGAGCTTTCCTCCGCCCGCACCTTGGACTCGGCACAGCAGGCCACCCGGACCACCGTACTGTGGCAGCTGCGGGTCCTGGCCGGCTGGCTGCCCGCCGGCGGAACGCAGCTGATCCGCGCCGCCGCCGCACGGTTTGAAGCGGACAACATCGTCGCCCTTGCCGCCGCACTGCAGGCGGCTGCCGCGCCTGCAACACCTGCCGGAGCTGCCGGCACCGGGACACCGGCCGTTTCCTCCCCCGCCCCCGCCTTCGACCTGGGCGGACTGGCGACAGCCTGGCCGCGGCTGCGTACCGCCGACTCCCCCGAAACGCTGCTGGCCATGCTTGCCTCCTCGCCCTGGGGCGAAGCCGGGCAGGCACCGGCCCTCCCGGATCTGCTCACCGCCGTCTGGCTCCGGCGCCTTGCCGCCGCCGCCCCCGCAGCGCGCCCCTGGGCCGTTGCAGGAGCCGTGCTGCTGGCCGCCCGCCTGCTGCTGGTGGACGCCGCCCGGCCGCCGGAACGGCTGGTGTCCCTGCTGCGCCCGCTGATCGGCACGGGATGGACCGAGGCCGGCTCCCTGCCGGAACTGACGCAGACGCTGAGCCCTGCCGCCGGCCAGGTCCTGGCCGAAGTGCAGGAGCCGCAGGAACTGTGGCAGGCCGAGGCCCGGCTTGCGGTCCGCGTGGAGGCGGACGGCTTCGATCTGCTGCGGGCTGGACTGCCCGGACCGGACGTGGTGCTCGGCGCGATGGCGGTCCTGGCCGTGGACGCCTGGCGGGTCCGGGCGGCGCTGGCCGCCGCCGCCGCCGGTACCGGAAGAAGCGAGGTGCTCGATGCCGTGGCGTGAAACCCTGAGCCCGGTCCGGATGGAGCGCATTGCCCTGGTCTGCCCGGCCGATGCCCGCCGTCCCGTCCTGGCGGAGGTGGCTGCCAGTGCCGCCGTCGAACTGGATCTGCCCTACGAGCCCGGCGACGGTCCCGAGGAGCTGGACCGCGCGGCGGATGCCGCCGTCGTGCACGGTCCCGTCGCAGCACTGGTGGGCTGGTCCCCTACCCGTGAGCTCCCCGGCCTGCGCAAGGCCCTGGAACCGCACGGCGCCTCCGCCGTTCCGCTGCGGCGTCCGCGCGGAGTGCAGCCGCCCACCCAGCTGACCGGCGACGAACGGCGCCGGCCGCGGCTGTCCCGGCTCCTCGTGGACACGTACACCACGGTGCCGTATGCGGACCTCGATCCGGCGCGGATAGCCGCGGTGGCGTACGTGGTGATGTTCGGGATGATGTTCGGCGACGCCGGGCAGGGGGCGCTGCTGGTGATCGCCGGACTGCTGGTCCGCTTCCTTCCGGTTCCGTGGCTGGAGCGTTACCGCCGGACCTGGCTCTTCATCACCGGGGCGGGCGCGGCCGCGGTGTTCTTCGGCGTGCTGTACGGCGAGTTCTTCGGTCCCACCCATGTGCTGCCGGTGCTGTGGCTGGAACCGCTCGAGGAACCCATCCCGCTCATCGTTGCCGCCCTGGTCCTCGGGGCGGTGCTGCTGGCCGGGTCCTATGTGCTCGGTACCATCAACCGGGTCCGGGAGGGCGGCTGGGCCTATGCCCTGTACGCCCGCTCGGGGCTGGCCGGGGCGCTGCTGTTCGCCGCGATCGGGCTGGTCGCGTGGGGGCTGCTGGCCGGGAGCCCGGTGATCCTGGTGGCCGCCGGAACCGCGGCGCTCATTGCCCTGGTGTTTATCTTCATCGGCCTGTTCGTGGAATCCGGCGGCGGTCCCACCGGTGGACTGCAGGCCACCGTGGAGCTGGTGGACACCGTGGTCCAGCTCGCGTCCAATCTGGTGTCCTTTACCCGCCTGGCCGCGTTCGGCCTCACCCATGCGGCCCTGATGATGGTGGTCTGGCAGGCCACCACCGCGATCTGGGAACCGGGCTGGCGGATCATTCCGGCCATCCTGATGTTTGTGCTGGGCAATGTGCTCACGTTCGCCCTGGAAGGCCTCGTCGCCGGCATCCAGGCCCTGCGGCTGGAGTACTACGAACTGTTCTCCCGTGTTTTTACCGAGGAGGGACGCCGTTTCCGGCCCTGGGCACCCGACCTCGGCGCCGCAACGGGCACTGCCGCCGCCTCCGCGCTTCCCCCTGTTGAAAGGCATCTGCCGTGAATCCCTGGTTTGCCGTCCTTCCGCTGGTCCTGGTCCTTACTGTCGTGCTGGCCGGAGGAGCGCTGGCCCTGATCCGGCGCCGCCGCCGGACGGGCGTCCGGGCGTTGCTGGGATTGAACGCCGTCCTCATGGCCGGCGCCCTGGCACTGCTGGTCTCCGCCCTGAACGCGGCCCCTGCGACGGCGGACGGCGGTGCCGCCGCCACCGCCGTGGCTGCTGCCACCGACGGCAGCGACAGCAGCGGGGCGGCGTTGATCGGAGCCGCCATCGCCGTCGCCGGATCCTCCATCGGTGCGGCAATAGCCGTCGCCTACACCGGCTCCGCTGCCCTGGCAGCAATGAGCGAACGGCCGGAGATCTTCGGGCGGGCGATGGTGGTGGTGGGCCTCGCCGAAGGCATCGCCATTTACGGGCTGATCATCTCCATCATCCTCATCGGCCAGGCATGAGCCGCCGGGAAGGAACCGTGGCCGCGCTCGGAAGCCCGGCCCTGCTCCAGGGATACCGGCTGGCAGGGGCGGTGCTGTATCCGGCCTCCGGCGCGGCGGACGTGCGGGCCGTCTGGCGCGGACTGCCCGACTCCGTGTGCGTCGTGCTCCTGGCTCCCGGCGCCGCGGCGGACCTCGGCATCGAACTCGCCGATCCGTCGTCGCCCCTCACCGTGGTGCTGCCATCATGACCCGGTTGCCGCAGGGCGCCGATGCCACCCTGGACCCGGTCCGGCAGGCACTGAAGCGGGACGCGGAGACGGCAGCGGCCCGGACCGACGCCGAGGCCCGCCGGCAGGCCGCCGATCTGTTGGGCCGCGCCCAGGCGGAAGCGGACGCCATCCGCCGCACCGCCCAGCGCGAAGGCGCCGAAGCCGCCCGGGCCGACGCCGTTGCCTCCTCCGCCCGTGCCCGCCGGCAGGCGCGGCGGACGGTGCTGTCCGAACAGGAGCACCTCCGGTCCCTGCTGGCCTCAGAGGTGCAGGAGCAGGTGCGAGAAGTGCGGCGGGATCCCCGCTATCCGCAGATCCTGCGTCGGTTGACCGCCCAGGCGGACCGGGTGCTCGGACCCATGGCGTCGGTGACGGAAAGCTACAAGGGCGGCGTGACCGGTACGGCAGGCTCACGGCGGCTCGACTTGTCCCTGCCCACCCTGGCCGGACAGGCGCTGGAGGACCACTCCGGGGAGGTGCGCCGGCTATGGGAGCACGCGTGAGGACCACGGGCGCCAACGCTGCAGACGGAGCGGCACAGAGCAGCACGCCACAGCGGGGCCAAATAACCCGGGTGAACGGACCCCTGGTGGAAATCAACGGACTGCCGGGATTGTCCATGCTCGAGGTGGTCAACATCGGCCCCGACGGCATTGCCGCGCAGGCGGTCTCCATCAACGGCGACGAAGCCACCCTGCAGGCGTACGAATACACCGGCGGACTGAAGGCGGGCGACCCGGCCGAACGGACCGGGCACCAGCTCTCCGGGCTGCTGGGACCGGGACTGCTGGGCACGGTCTTCGACGGCCTGCTGCGCCCGCTTACCTCCGCTCCCCTGTGGCTGACGCAGGAACGGCAGTCTTCCGCGGAGGACCCGGCCGTGCTGGACACCCGGTGGGAGTTCGCCCCGTCGGTAACCGTTGGGGACAATGTGCGTGCCGGCCAGGTGCTGGGCACCGTCCCCGGAGTGGGGACCATCGAGTTCCGGGTCCTGGCACCGCCGTCGGTCTCCGGGGAAGTCACCTGGGTGGCCGAGGGCAAGGTCCGGCCGCTGGATCCGGTGGCCCGGATCGGGGGCGTGGAGGTACCGCTGGCGCAGCGCTGGCCGGTACACCGTCCCCGGCCCTTCGGCGAGCGCATCACCGATCTGGCGCCGCTGCAGACCGGACAGCGGGTGCTGGATCTGCTCTTCCCCGTTCCCCGTGGTGCGGCAGCGGCGGTCCCCGGCGGCTTCGGCACCGGCAAGACCCTGACCCTGCAGCAGATCGCCAAGTGGTCCGACGCCGATGTGATTGTCTACGTGGGCTGCGGCGAGCGCGGCAACGAGATGGCCGACGTACTGGAGGGGCTCTCCGGACTGGACGATCCCCGCACCGGCGGCAAGCTCATCGACCGGACCGTCATCATCGCGAACACCTCCAACATGCCGATGATGGCCCGGGAGGCGTCCATTGCCACCGGCGTCACCGTGGCCGAGTTCTTCCGGGACATGGGCTACGACGCCGTGGTGATTGCCGATTCCACCTCCCGCTGGGCTGAAGCGCTGCGCGAGTTCGCCAACCGCAACGGTGACCTCCCCGCCGAGGAAGGCTACCCGGCCTCCCTCGCCAGTGAACTCGCCGCGTTCTACGAGCGTGCCGCCCGGGTCCGCACCCTGGGCGGGGCGACGGCGTCGGTCACCGTGATCGGGGCGGTCTCCCCTCCCGGCGGTGACATGAGCGAACCGGTCACCACGGGCACCCAGCGCTTTGTCCGCTCCCTGTGGCTGCTGGACCGGGACCTCGCCTATTCCCGGCACTACCCCGCGGTCAGCTGGCGCGGTTCGTTCTCCCGCGATGCCGAATCCCTGGGCCGCTGGTACTCCGCCCACGGGGACCCGGAGTGGGCGCAGCGCCGGGCGCGTGCCTCACTGCTGCTGTCCGAAGCGGACCGGCTCACCGCCCTGGCGGAAATCATCGGCGCCACCTCCCTCCCCGGGCATGAACAGATGGTGCTGCTGGGCGGGCGGCTAATACGCGACGGAGTGCTGCTGCAGAACGCGCTCAGCCCCAACGACGGCTACAGCTCCGCAGGCAAGGGTGCCGCCCTGCTGCAGACGATGCTGGACGTGGTCGAGACCTGCCAGACACTGGTGGCGCGCGGCGTGCCGCCCGCCGACGTCGAGCGTTATGACTTCTCCCCCGTCCTCCGCCTGCGGGAGGACACCGGGCCCACCGATGCTGACGGCGTCCGCGAGCGCGGCCGGGCGTTTGTGCGCCGGCTTACCGAGACACTGGACCAGCCAACGACCGGAGACGCCAATGGCTAGCGGAAACCGGGCGCAGGTAGGCCACAGCGACGTACGGGAACTGCGCGGACCGCTGCTGGTCCTCGGAGACACCGAGGGGGTGGGCTGGGACGAGTTCGCCACGGTCGACGTCGACGGCGGTCCGCAGCGGCACGGGCTGGTGCTGGAGGTCGACGGCGACGAAACCACCCTGCAGGTGCTTGAAGGCACCGAGGGCATGGCGCTGGGCGGAGTGGAGGTCCGGTTCCAGGGCAGGCCGCTGGCGGTACCGGTGGGCACCGGCTGGCTTGGCCGGGTCTGCAACGGTCGCGGTGAGCCGCTCGACGGCGGTCCACCCGTCACGGCGGACCATGTTTCCCCGGTAGGCGGCTGGCCCCTAAACCCCGTCTACCGGGAGCCGCCCCAGGATCCGGTGATCACCGGCGTCTCCGTGGTGGATGCCCTGACCACCCTGGTCCGGGGGCAGAAGCTGCCGATCTTCTCCATCCCCGGGCTGCCGCATCTGACCCTGGCCACGCAGATCGCCGCGCAGGCCACCGCTTCCTCCGGACGGGCGTTCCGGGTGGTCTTCGCGGCCATGGGCATGACCCACGCCGACATCGCCTATATCCGGGACCGGCTGGAGGAACGCTCCGCCGCCGGTGAGCTGGTGCTGCTGCTCAATGCCGCCGACGATCCGGTGATTGAACGCATCCTCACCCCGCGGATCGCCCTCACCATCGCCGAGTCCCTGGCGTACGACGACGGCTCGGACGTGCTGGTGGTGATGTCGGATATGACCAGCTATGCCGAGGCCGTACGCGAAGTTTCCGCCGCGCGCCGGGAAATCCCCGCCCGGCGCGGCTACCCCGGCTATCTGTACAGCGACCTGGCGACTCTCTACGAACGCTGCGGCCGGGTCCGCGGGCGGGAAGGGTCGGTGACCGTTGTGCCGGTGCTGACCATGCCCGCCGGGGACATCACCCACCCCGTGCCGGACCTCACCGGCTACATCACCGAGGGGCAGGTGGTGCTCGACGGCGACATCGACGCCCGCGGGATCTATCCGCCGGTGGACGTGCTCTCCTCCCTCTCCCGCCTGATGCGCAGCGGCGCCGGGCGGGGACGCACCCGGGAGGACCACCTCGACGTCGCCGCGCAGATTCTATCGGCCATGGCCCGTGCCCGCTCTGCCTCGGAACTCGCTGAACTGGTGGGTGCGGCGGCCCTGAGTGACACCGACAAGGCCTACATCGAGTTCCGGACCGTCGTGGAGCGGGAACTGCTCAACCAGGGGCGCGACGAGCTGCGCAGCCTGGAGCAGACCCTGGACCTGGCCTGGCAGGCTCTGTCCCTGCTGCCGCGCCGGGAACTGACCATGCTGTCCTCCGAGTTCCTGGACCGGTATCTGCCCGGTGCGGGCGGCGGGGCGGGGTTGTGAGCTGGCTCGTGGGAGGACTCTTGGGCGGGCGTTTGAGCTGGTTCGCGAGTGGAACGCAGCCATGAGCGGGTTCCGGTCCGGCGGCAGCCGCGCGGAGCGGGCCGAAGTGCAGCGCAGGCTCGCCACGGCCCGGCGGGGTGCGGAACTGCTGGAACGCAAGCAGCGGATCCTGCAGGCGGCTATCGACGGGCTACGGGAGCAGGCCGAGGCTGGGACCCGGACGTGGGAAACCGCTGCCCGTGCGGCTGCGGTGTGGCTGCAGCGCAGTACCGGGCTGGACGGTGCGGACCGGCTGCTGGCGGCGTCGCCGTCGGACGCTGCGGTCGCCGTCGTGCAGTGGGGCGGGGCCATGGGCATTTCCTATCCCGAGGCGGCGTCCTGCACTGTGCCGTCCGCTCCGCCCGCTGGGGGCAGCTCGGCCCTGGCCTATGCGGCGTCGGCGCACCGGTCCGCATTGGAAGCGGCGGTGTCCGCAGCGGCCGGGCAGCGTGCGCTGCTGCTGGTCTCCGAGGAACTGGCCGCCACCCGTACCCGGCAGCGGGCGGTGGAAAACCGCTGGATCCCCCGGCTGGAGGAACAGCTGGCCGCCATCGAGCGCCGGATCGCCGAGCAGGAGCTGGAGGAGAGCCTGCGGCTGCGCTGGGCTGCAGGGCTGATGTGAGGGCGGGACGCTTCCCGTTTCAGCAATCGATTCAGCAACATTTACGGTTTCAGCAATCGATTCAGCACGATTTACCGTTTTTGCGGCCGGAAATCGGTAAATTGTGCTGAATCGAGGCGGAACGCGCCGTCGTGAAGGTCCCCGGACCCCCGCTACAGCCGGAAGCCCTCGTCGAGGCGCTCGATGATGGTGACGTTGGCCTGGCCGCCGCCCTCGCACATGGTCTGCAGCCCGTAGCGGCCGCCGGTGCGCTCGAGCTCGTGCAGCAGGGTGGTCATGATCCGGGCACCCGTGGCACCGATCGGATGGCCCAGCGCGATGCCGCCGCCGTTGACGTTCACCTTGTCCATGTCGACGCCGAGTTCCCGCTGCCAGGCCAGCACCACGGAGGCGAAGGCCTCGTTGATTTCGAGCAGGTCCATGTCCCCGATACTCATCCCGGTGCGCTTCAGGGCATGCCGGGTGGCTTCGATGGGGGCGCTGAGCATCATGACGGGATCATCGCCGCGGGCGGAAATCGAGTGGATCCGGGCGCGGGGCTTAAGCCCGTAGCGGCGCACCGCATCTTCGGATGCCACCAGCAGCACGGCGGCGGCGTCGGAAATCTGCGACGACGTGGCCGCGGTCAGGGACCCGCCCTCCGCCAGCGGTGCCAGGGTGGCGATCTTTGCACGGTTCGGGTCGCGGGGACCCTCGTCCGCGGTGACGCCGTTCATCGGCAGGATTTCCCGGTCGAAGCGGCCCCCGGCCTGCGCGGCAATGGCGCGGACGTGGGATTCGACGGCGAAGTCCTCCATCTCCTCACGGGTCAGGCCCCACTGCTTCACCATCATTTCCGCCCCGATGAACTGGGAGATCTGCTGGTTCCCGTAACGCTTTTCCCAACCCACGGAGCCGGCAAACGGGTTCGGGAAACCCAGCTCCTTGGCTGCGGAGTTCGCGAAGGACAGCGGCACGGAGGACATGCTCTGCACCCCGCCGGCAATCACCAGGTCGCTGGTTCCGCTCATGACGGCCTGCGCGGCGTAGGACACAGCCTGCTGGCCGGAGCCGCACTGGCGCTCCACGGTGGTGCCGGGAACCCGTTCGGACAGTCCGGCGGCGAGCCAGGAGGTGCGGGCGATATCCATGGCCTGCGGTCCCACCTGGTCAATGGCACCGAGGATGACCTCGTCGTACTCCTCGGAGTCGATCCCCGCGCGCCGGACCGTTTCGGCGATCACGTGCGCGGCGAGGTCGGCAGGGTGGACCTTGCTCAGGCCCCCGTTGCGCTTGCCGACGGGAGTGCGGACGGCGTCGATGATGAACGCTTCAGCCATGGTGGCGGGCCTTTCGTCGTTGTAAGGCAGTCTGGTTCCAGGTCTTTCGGACCCGGGTGCGGCACCCGATGCCGGAGGCACGTGCCGTGCACCACAATAGGCGCTCCAGCCGGGCCGGTCACCAGACCACTGGTATGTGTCCGGCCGCGCCGCCTTCCCTCTCTGCAGTGCCCGGCGACGACGGCGGCACACCCGTCCGGGCGCCCGGCGGCTGACGGGTAGAATGAAAAAGCTGTGTTCTGAGCAGCCGGCTGCCGGGTACCACGCAGTTCCACCCACCAGCAGTTCCACCACCAGAGTCTGAAAGCAGCGGAGTGTCCCAACAGGTTTCCACCCCCGTCAGCGCCACCGCCACCAAAGAGATCGTCAAGGAGTCCGCCCGACGGCGTACCTTTGCCGTCATCTCGCACCCCGACGCCGGTAAGTCCACGCTCACCGAAGCGCTGGCCCTGCACGCCCGGGTGATCGGCACGGCCGGTGCCACCAACGGCAAGGAAAACCGCCGCGAAACGGTGTCCGACTGGATGCAGATGGAAAAGGACCGCGGCATCTCCATCAGCTCCACGGCCCTGCAGTTCGCCTACCGCGACACCGTGATCAACCTGCTGGACACCCCCGGCCACGCCGACTTCTCCGAGGACACCTACCGCGTCCTCGCCGCCGTGGACTGCGCCGTCATGCTGGTGGACGCCGCCAAGGGCCTGGAAACCCAGACCATGAAGCTCTTCGAGGTCTGCCGCTCCCGGAACCTGCCCATCATCACCGTCATCAACAAGTGGGACCGGCCCGGCCTGGACCCGCTGGCCCTGATGGATGAGATCACCGAACGCACCGGCCTCGAGCCCATGCCGCTGACCTGGGCCGTGGGCATTGCCGGCGATTTCCGCGGCGTGTGGGACCTGCAGAAGGACGAATACGTCCACTTCGAACGGCAGAACTCCGGCGCTTCCCTCGCAAAGGAAGAGCACTTCACCCCCGAGCAGGCCGTGGAACGCGAAGGCGACGTCTGGACCGATTCGCTGGACGAAGCCGAACTGGTCATTGACGGCCGTGAATTCGACCGCAACAAGTTCCTGGACGCCAAGGCGACGCCGATCCTGTTCTCCTCCGCTGCCTTGAACTTCGGCGTCAAGCAGATCCTGGATGCCCTGGTGGACCTGGCGCCGTCGGCCACCGCACGCGAAGACAAGGACGGCGGCCTCCGCCCGGTCGAGGCACCGTTCTCCGGATTCGTGTTCAAGGTGCAGGCCGGCATGAACAAGGCCCACCGCGACCACGTGGCGTTCATCCGTGTCTGCTCCGGCATCTTCGAACGCGGCATGGTGGTCACGCACTCCAACACCGGCAAGACCTTCGCCACCAAGTATGCCCAGCACCTGTTCGGCCGCGAACGCGAAGTCATCGACCAGGCGTATCCGGGCGACGTCGTCGGGCTGGTCAACGCCTCCGCCCTGCGGGTGGGCGACAGCCTCTATGTCGAGGAACCGGTGGAATACCCGCCCATCCCGTTCTTCTCCCCCGAACACTTCCGCGTGGCACGGTCCCAGGACCCCAGCCGGTACAAGCAGTTCCGGCGCGGCATCGACCAGCTCGAGCACGAGGGCATCATCCAGGTGCTTCGCTCGGACCGGCGCGGCGATCAGGCTCCGGTGCTGGCCGCCGTCGGCCCGATGCAGTTCGAAGTGGTCGAGGACCGCATGACGCAGGACTTCAACGCGCCCATGCGTTACGAGCAGCTCTCCTACTCAGTGGCCCGGCTCACCACCGCCGACGCCGCGGAGATCCTCAGTAACGTGCACGGCGCCGAAGTGCTGGTAAGGACCGACGGCGCCTACGTGGCCGTGTTCAACGATGTCTGGGCGCTGCGCCGGGTCGAGAAGAACCACCCGGAGATCAGCCTGACCGTCATCGGCACCGAGTCCCCGAACAGCAGCCGCGGCTACTAGGACCGCTGTACCTAGAGCGGAAGGTGTCGGCCAGCCTCCTCGGCAGCCCGGGGCCCGGACCGCGCCAGCCTTGGGCTCGTCGCTCATCCCCGGATCGCCCGGCGTGGTCCTCAGCGGTGATGCTGTCCCAGCAGGCCGGCTCAGGACAGCTGGAATTCCGGACTAAGAAACCGGCGACGCCGTGACAATGACATTCTTGCCCCACAGATCCTCGGTATAGCAGCTGATAATCACCAACCGGTTCGGGATGATTTGCCAGATGTCGCTGTCCTTGAGCGTGTCCTTGTCGTGCGTCGTGATCGAATCAACGACGTACTTCAGGGACCCGGCCTCGGTCTCCAGCGTGATGGCATCACCCACCGAGCTATGGGTGCTGAGCCGGTTGAACGGCGCCTCCCTGCCATCCCAGCTGTGCCCCGTCAGGTACGTGGTGTTGGAGGATCCCTCACCCGGCTGGCCATACGTGGCAAGCCAGTACCCGTCCTCCGTCATGGGAGGCACAATGGCCTGGTCGGCCAGCGCCTCCTCGGACGGCAGGAGCGGGAGGATCGGGACGGAGATCTCAGCGGCTTCGATGACCAGTCTCGTGGGCGGGGACGCTTCGACGGCTACGTCGTGGTCGCCGGCGTCTGCCGACGGGGAAACCGGTCCGTTAGCTGCCGGCGCGGCCGCTGAAGGACTGGGTTCGGCCCCCCGGGGACCGGCTGCCAGCAACCACGCCGCACACGCCATGAGGATCACCAACACTACGGCGCAACAGCCTGCCAGGACGGCCGTTTTCCGGGACGGTACACGCACCGATTTCCGCCGTTCGATTTAGTGTTTCCTGGGCGTACGGCGCGCGGCGGCCGTTACGCCGGCGACGAGAGCCAAAATTACTGCCGCAATGCCCGTTGCGATAGCGATGGCAGACGGTTCCGCACTGGACCCGGCGGAGTCGATATTTGTTCCGCGGTTGGTTCCTGGGGCCTCGTCAGCCCCGGTGGCTGCCCCCGGTTCCGGGGTTGCCGTCGGAGCGGAAGGAGCCGAGGGCGGTGCGGATGCGGTCGGAGCCGGCGCGCAGTTCGGTGCGGTAAAGGTGTTGTCCTCTAGTGTGACTGAGCCGTTCCGTGCCAGCGCCCTGCCCTCAACCACAGTATTGGTGGTGGCCGTGATCGATGTCAGGGCAAGAATGGTACCCATGAAGGATGAGTTAGTGCCCAGTGTCGCGGAACTGCCGACCTGCCAGTACACGTTGCAGGCCTGGGCGCCGCCAATGAGATTAACGCTGCTGGCGCTGGCGGTGATCAACGTATCCGCGGCCTGGAAAATGAACACGGCATTGGGATCACCCTGGGCATCCAAGGTCAGGGTGCCGCTCAGGGCAAGGGGGCCGGTCGAGTTGTACACGCCGGGACCCAGGGTTCGACCGACGAGGTCCCCGGCAACACTTTCCGTGGGAGCCCGGCCTGCCGCGTCGTCATAGGCGATGACAACATCGGCCTGTGCCTGTGCCGCCTGGGCATTAGCCAAATTCACCGATCCGCCCGCAAGTCCCGGCGGGAAACCGGTAATTTCTGAACCCGGACTTACCCCGAGATCAGCGTTCAGCCGACTCGGTCCGGTGTTGGTGACCGTTTGTCCGCCAAGTACCGAATAGCTGGCGGCCGTGCCCAGGCCCACTGGCGCTTCGGCGGCAAATGCTGCTGACTGGCCGGCCAGGACAGACAGGACTGTCAGTACTGCGGCGCCGATCCCGGCGGCCTTGCTGACAGCCGGAATTTTTGACGCCGTGGATTTTTGTGCACTGGTGGTACTCACAATCTTGCCTTTCAAACGGGGAAAGCGCCCAAAGTGAGATTCCACCGCTGCAAATCCAGCAAATGGCTCCGGGCCACGTCACAGAGACTGAATAAAAATTTCTTTGCGGCAATCCTGCCACTGAATGCGACTTTACCCAGACGCGGGCCGGCCGGGTGAATATGACTTTTTTCCGGCGTGTTTCCGTTCGTGTCCTGTGTAACATTCCGCGCCGGCGTCTCGTTTTCCTGCCGACAGCGGCGGGATTGCCTCGCCCTCCCACTTGGCAGGCGAGGGCGGGGCAGGCAAAGCTCGGCTTATGGTCGCCATCACGGTCTCGACGGCAGCATTAGAATCTCTTATCAATTGCGGGGTTTCCGGTAAGCATTAGGAATTCGTGAGTATGCTGGCGGCACAACTCCGCCTGCCGCCCCAGCGTCACAGGGGAAGGCCCGTTCCGGAAGGCAACCATGTCCTCCTCTGTTTCCGCATCCCTTTCCCGCCCGGTTTTCGCCCCAGTTCCCGCGGATGCCCGCCCCGCAGAAACGGAAGCGTGGGCTGCACTCAAACAGGCGGCCGTGGACCTGCAGCCCCTGCAGAACAAGAACGGTTCCGTGGATCCCGGACACCGCACCGAGGCAACCGGACTAATCGGAACCATCACCGCCGCGGTCACGGCCCTTGCCCCGGCCTTCCCGCACGACGCCGGGTACCTCCGCCTGGTGGTGGAAGACTTTGAACGCTGGGTGGACACCGGTCTGGAGACCGAGCCCGATTTCCTCGACTCCCTGCTGGCCTTTTCCCCGCAGCAGCACCGCACCAACGGTCTGGCCCATCTGGTGGTGTTCCCCATGTACACCCAGAACGGCAGTTCCAACCGCCTCGTGGAGGCCGTACTGATCGAGGTCATCTGGCCCGAGTTTGTGGCCGAACTCGAAGCCGGAGAATACTCCAACAAGCTGTTCGTCCCCATCCGATTCCTCGACTTCACCCCCGGCTACGACACCAATTCCGCAGTGCTTTTCCCGGAAACCGTCGCCGTCCGCGAAACCCCCGCCTTCACCTGGGGCGCCATCTTTGCCGACCGTGAAGCGGCCCGCTTCCGCCGTGTCCTGTCCGCCGCCGCGGACATCACCTCGCTGCAGCTGCCCGCCGAAGCCGCGGAACTGCTGCAGGACCAGCAGCTCACCGAGGAAACCTTCATCATGTGGGACCTCATCCACGACCGCACCCACATGCGCGGGGACCTGCCCTTCGATCCGTTCATGATCAAGCAGCGCATGCCTTACTTCCTCTACTCGCTGGAGGAACTGCGCTGTGATCTCACCGCCTTCCGCGAAGCCGTGAAGATCCAGCATGACGAGGACGCCCCGGAAGACACCCGCCGGCACGCGCGGCTGGTCCAGTACGCAGTCATCTTTGACCGCATTTTCCGCTTTGCCATCACCGGCAGCCGGGTGCGCAACTACGACGGCCTGGGTGGCCAGCTTCTCTTCGCCTGGATGCACCAGAACCACGTCCTGCACTGGACCGATGGGAAGCTGAGCATCGACTGGGAGGAAACGGCCGACGTCGTCGTCCGCCTCGGCGCGGAAATCGAGGACCTGTACTGGCGCTCCATTGACCGGCCCAAGACCGCCCACTGGCTGGCGGCCTACGATCTGGTGGCCGGAACGCTGACGCCGAACCCGGCCTCGGTCTGGGCCCAGGGACCGCAGGCACTGCCGCTGGACGGCCCGCCGCGCGGCCTTACCGACCAGGTGCTCGACGACGAGTTCCCGCTGTCCATGTTCTATGAGGCCCTGTCCAGGAAGATGGCACCGGTCATTGAATCCACCGCCGGAATCACCGGCACCAGGACGGGAGGCGTCCCCGAATGAGCGCAGAAGTCCGCACCGCGGCAGACGCAGCCGCGCTGGCGGGCCGGACGGTCCTCGTGGCCGGTGCCGGAAGCCCCTCGGGCACCGCCGTCTGCGCAGCCCTCGGGGCGGCGGGCGCCAAGGTGGTGGCGGTCGGCCGCGACGCCGCGCGCCTGGAGAAGACCCTGGCCCGCCCGGACGACGCCGATCTGCGCACCTGCGACCTCAGCGACGCCGGAGAGGTGGCGGCCCTGGCGGACGGCCTGCAGGAAACCTACGGCGGAATCGACGGCGTGATCCACCTGGTGGGCGGCTGGCGGGCCGGAACGGGCATCATCTCCCAGACCGAGGAGGACTGGGACTTCCTGGAGACCAACATCCTGCACACGCTGCGCAACGTGAGCCGCAGCTTCCACGGCCAGCTCGCTGCGTCCCCGGACGGCCGGCTGGCGATCGTTTCCTCCACGGCCGTCGACTCTCCCACCGCCGCGGGTGCCGGATACGCCGCTGCCAAGGCCGCCGCGGAAACCTGGGTCCGGGCGGTGGCCGCAGGGTTCCACGCCGCCCAGTCCGGGCGGAGTCACACCCCGGAACCGCAGCACTCGGCCGCCGCCGTTTTCGTGGTCAAGGCGCTGGTGGACTCCGAGCAGCGTTCCGCCGCCCCGGAGCGCAGGTTCCCGGGGCACACCGATGTCACAGACCTGGCCGCCGCCGTCGTCCGGCTCTTTCAGCAGGACGCCGCAGACGTCAATGGGCAGCGGATTTCCCTCGTCCCCGCGAAGTGACCTGAACTACACCGAGGTAAGAGATACTAGGAACCGTGACTGACATTCTCCCCCTGCACGACACCGCTATTAAGGCTTTTGCCTCCGATAACTACTCCGGCGTCCATCCGGAAATCCTCGCCGCACTCACTGCCGCGAACCAGGGCCACCAGGTTGCCTACGGCGAAGATGTCTACACCGCGAAGCTGCGCGAGGTCCTGACCGACCAGTTCGGCCACTCCATCCGTGCGTTCCCGGTGTTCAACGGCACCGGTGCCAACGTCATCGCGCTGCAGTCGCTGCTGCCCCGCTGGGGCGCGGTCATCTGCCCGACGACGGCGCACATCAACGTGGACGAGAACGGCGCTCCCGAGCGGGTCGGCGGCATGAAGCTGCTGGGCATCCCGACCGAGGACGGCAAACTCACTCCCGAACTGATCGACCGCGAGGCGTGGGGCTGGGGCGACGAGCACCGGGCCCAGCCGCTGGCCGTCTCCATCACCCAGTCCACCGAACTCGGCACGCTCTACACCGTGGACGAGATCACCGCGATTGCGGACCACATCCACGCCCGCGGCATGAAGCTGCACATGGACGGCGCCCGGCTGGGCAACGCCGCCGCGGCGCTGGGCGTCTCGTTCAAGGAAATGACCGCCGACGCCGGCGTGGACATCCTCTCCCTCGGCGGCACTAAGAATGGGATGATGTACGGCGAATGCATCATCACCTTCAATCCGGAGGCCTCCCCCGGGCTGGACTACCTGCGCAAGATGAACATGCAGCTGGCTTCCAAGATGCGGTTCATTTCCGCCCAGTTCGTCACGCTCTACGGCACCGACCTGTGGGAGCGCTCGGCCTCGCACGCCAATGCCATGGCCACCCGGCTGCGTGCCGCCGTCGAGAAGATCGACGGCGTGGAAATCACCCAGCCCACGCAGGTCAACGCTGTCTTCGCCAAACTGCCGGCCGGCGTCGCTGACCGCCTGCGCGGGGACTTCCGGTTCTATGACTGGGACCTGTCCACCGGCGAGGTGCGGTGGATGTGCACCTTCGATACTTCCGAGGATGATGTCGATGCCTTTGCCGCTGCCATCGCCCGTGAAGTCGCGGCGGATCCGGCGCCGCTGGCCGCCCACTGACCCCTCGTTGCCGGCCGTCCGTCCGCAGCCGCGGGACGGGCGGCGGGTAACGAAACGGTCACGGCGGCGAGCCTGCCCTGCCCGCCGTGTTCCCCAGGCCATAGTCTGCGGAGGTGAGTGCAATAGGTGACCTGTCCCAGGTGCCCCCGGATTTCCTGACCGCCCTCGGCGCCCTGCGCCGGGCAGCCTGCCGGGCCGAGCTGAAGCTTGAAGAGATCCCGGCACCCACCCGCCTGGCACCGTATGCCGTTTCCCTCGGCGCGGAGGTCCTGGCCCCCGGCCCCGCCGGCCCCGGAAGCCTCCACGGCCCCGCGGCCCTGCAGGTCCCCGAACAGCTCGAGCTGGCCACCGGGCGGTTCATCCTGCTGCACGATCCGGCCGGTTCACAGGTCTGGAACGGCACCTTCCGCATCGTCACGTACATCCGCGCCGAACTGGAACCGGACATGGGCAACGACCAGCTTCTCGGCTCGGTGGCCTGGACGTGGCTGGTGGAGGCACTGGAGCAGCACGGCGCCCGCCATTCCATGGCCGGCGGCACCGCCACCCGCGTGCTCTCGGAAAGCTACGGCACCCTCGAAGGCCGGGACGACTCCATCGACATTGAACTCCGCGCATCCTGGACCCCGGCCGACGCCGATGTGCAGTCGCATCTGGAGGCCTGGTCGGACATGGTGTGCACCTTCGCCGGCCTGCCCCCGCTGCCCGACGGCGTCACACCCCTTCCCGGGCGGCGCCGCAGTTAGGCACGGAACCGCACCCTGCGGCTGCCCGGGCACCGATGGCGCTGTCTGCGGCAACGGTCTTCCTCGGTAGAATGGAATCCTTATGACCGCGCACATACCCGGCAAGACCGAAAATCCATCCAGCACCGCCCCGGCCGATGCCGAAGAGACGCCGGAGCCACAGCCCATTCCGATGCTGGAGATGCCGCGGGACGGCGTGCCGCTGGTCATCGATTCCCAGCGCGGCCTCGAGCGGGCAGCCGCCGCCCTGGCCGCCGGCACCGGACCTGCAGGCGTCGATGCCGAACGCGCCTCCGGGTTCCGCTACGGACAGCGTGCCATGCTGGTCCAGATCCGGCGCGAAGGTTCCGGCACATGGCTTATTGATCCCGAAGCGTTCGACGACCTGCGGATCATCAATGATGCCCTGAGCGGCGTCGAATGGATCCTGCACGCCGCCACACAGGACCTGCCCTGCCTTTCAGCGCTCGGCATGTGGCCGGACAAGCTCTTCGACACTGAACTTGCCGCCCGGCTGGCCGGACTGCCGCGTGTGGGTTTGGCCGCCGTTATCGAGAGCCTGCTGGGCTTCTCGCTGGCCAAGGAACACTCGGCCGCCGACTGGTCCACCCGGCCCCTTCCCGAGCCGTGGCTGCGGTACGCCGCGCTCGACGTCGAGGTCCTCGCCGAGCTCCGCATCGAACTGATCCGCGTCCTTGACGAGGCGGGGAAACTCGAACTTGCCGAAGAGGAATTCGAAGCCATCCGAACCGCTCCGCCGGCACCGCCGCGGGTCGATCCGTGGCGCCGCACCTCCGGAATGCACCAGCTCCGGGACCGCCGCCAGCTTGCTGCGGTACGGGAGCTGTGGACCGAACGCGAGCACCTGGCTGAACTGCGGGACACCGCACCCGGCCGGCTGATTCCCGACTCGGCCATCGTTGCGGCGGCCCGGGCCATGCCGACCACCGTGCCGCAGCTGCTGAAGACCCCCGGGTTCCACGGCCGCGCCGCGCAGAAGGAAGCACCGCGCTGGCTGCGCTGCATCTCCGCCGCACGCTCCACCGGCGACCTGCCCCCGCTGCACATCCCCACCCATGCCCCGCCGCCCCCGCGCGTCTGGGCCAAGAACGATCCCGCCGCTGCGGCCCGGCTGCAGACTGCCAAGCCGCGGCTGACCGCCCTCGCGGAGAAGTTGAACCTGCCGCTGGAGAACCTGCTCACCCCCGACCACCTGCGGCGCCTCGCCTGGCGTCCGCCGGCCGAAATCAACCTGGACACGGTTGGTGCGGCGCTGCGCGCACTCGGCGCCCGGGAATGGCAGATCGAGCAGACCGCCGCCGTCCTCACCGTCGCCTTCCTGGATCCTGATCCGCTGGAGGACAAGCCGGCGGAGGACCGGCCGGCTCGGGAACAGCCAGCGGGCGGGCGTCGCCGGTAGTTCCTGTTCCACCTTGGAGCAGTCGACCCCGGCACCTACACCCGGTTGAAGGCGGCCCGAAGAAGCGTTTCCGGTGGCCTGGCACTCTAGAAGGCCCGGAGGGTTGGGCCGGCCGTTGGGCGGGGCAATAATGGGGGATGCCACTTCTCACATCGACCCCTGACACCCTGCAGGTGGGACGGTTTGCCCTCCATATCGTGACATCCCAGGACTGGCCCCTGGAGCAGTCGCTGTCGATGGACGACGACGTCATCCGGTGGACCCTGTTCCCGCCGCACCTCAGCGACGAGCTGGCACGGTACCGGATGACACGGGCCGAAGAGGCCCGCGGGGAGAGTCTGCTGGCCCGGTACACCGTGTGGGACAGCGGGGATGTGCTGGGTACGGCCGGGATTTCCGCCACCGTGGACGGGGCACCGGAACTGTTTTACGCACTCCTCCCTTCCGGGCGCGGACGGGGAGCCGCCACGGCCGCCACACGCGGTCTGAGCGACTGGGCGCTGGCCAACGGCTTTCCTCGAGTGGCGCTGCGCACCATTTACGGGAACACCCTGAGTGAAGCCGTCGCCCGGCGCGCACGGTTCCGCCCGGTTAGGACCGAGCAGCAGCGCCAGCGCGGGAGCATGGTCAAGATGCTCTACTGGACCCGGTCGGCCCGGGACGCAGCCCGGTAGGTGCACGTGCCAGGAGCGCGGGCCGTCAGCTTTACATAGGGAAGCTGACCGGCTAGGTTGGAACTCCCTTGGTTTAGACGTGGGCCTGGGTTCCTAAGTTAGGACTCTCATGACCCAACGTCCCATTGTCTCCGTCGATGTTTTCCCTGATCTGTCCACGATGACGGTCAGCACACTCGAGTCCCTGTCCGATCAGGCGTTTATCCAACTCGAAGATGGCCCCGTTGTTGAAGGTCTCCTCGGCTTCTATTTGTCCGTCCAGACAGAACTTGAAGACCGCCAGTCCCCCGCCGAGCCGCACGGGATTCACCGCCAGACTTCATCGGAGCCCGTTCCCGTCTAAAGCACGGCGCTGGTGCCGGTCCTGTTCACTGGTCCGGTTGGAATATAGTCCGGTTGAAACAGCCCCCTAAACAAAAACGTCCCGGTACTCCATGACGGAGTACCGGGACGGTTCGTTTAATCGGCCGGGTTAGCGGCGGACCTGGTTGCCCTTGCCGCGGCCGGCAACGCCTTCGGCGACACCGATCAGCAGGACCGACGCGATCACGGCGACGATGAATCCAACCACGTTGAGTTCCCAGATGTCTCCGGTGCCCAGCAGATTGGCGATGACTCCGCCAATCACGGAGCCGACGAGGCCAAGCAGCAGGGTGGCCACAATGCCCAGGTTCTGGCGGCCCGGCTTAATCAGCCGTGCCAGTGCGCCGATAATGAGGCCTGCAACGATAAATCCGATCATGGTTCTGTTCCCTTCATAACGGTGAATGCGGAAAGCGCGGAGCTCCGCAGGTTCCTGTCTGCCATCAATCCTAGACGGAGACACACCGATTTCCCTAAGCCTGCTGTCTAATCCGGCGCGCCGGGCCGGGATAGCCGGCGGCTTTAGCCCGGCCGTCCCGGCCAGCGGGCAGGCTCTCCCGGCCAGCGGGCAGTGGATACCGTTATTCGAAGACGGGTACTCCGTTCCGCACCAAACGCCAGTTGTTTTCAGCGAAGTCGGCCGGATCCACGGCCCCCTCGGCCACCACGTAGTCAATGAGCAGCTGGCGGATTTCCGTCTGCTGGTTCACCAGTACCGGAGCCGTGCTGATGTGCGGGAAGTTGCCGCCGCCGGACTGCCGGTAGTTGTTGGTCGCCACGGCGAACCGCTGGGCCGGATCCACCGGCGCCCCGTTGAAGCTCAGGTTGACTATCCGCTCCCCCACGGGCCGGCTGATATCGATGTCGTAGGAGACGCCGGACATCATGTCGTAGTTGTAGTCGGGGGTACCGTTCGCATTGGTCAGCGTGGCGGGATCCACGGGGACACCCGGGGCGGTCTGGTTGAAGTACTTCGCCGAGTACTCCAGATAGTCCTTGACCTGGGCGCCGGTCATTTCCACGCCGAAGAGGGTGTTCGGGAAGACGTACAAACCGGCCAGGTCGCGGATGGTGACCGGACCGGCCGGGATTTCCGCGGTCCTGCTGAACGGTGCCACCAGCGAAAGAACCGGCAGGTCGGCGTTGGGGCCGCCGTCGAGCGCCAGGTCCACCGCCTGGGCCTGGACGGAATTCACGAAGTCCATAACGGCGGTGTCGCGGTAACGGGATTCCTCCGCAGGCATTGACTCGGTGGCGGTGCCGACCGGCGTATTCACATATTCGATGACGCGCTGGTGCTGCTCGGCAACCAGCTTGGAGACCACGGGGTCCGCCTCAACGGTGTTGGCGTTCAGGAGCGACGACGACGCCGACACCACGTCCCACTGTCCGCGCACCTTGGCCAGTTCGAAGTCCATCACGGACAGCCGCATACCCCAGTTCAGCGGCTCGGTCAGCAGGACCTGCTCACCGGTGGTCTTGTTGGCCACGAAACGCTCCGGGATTTCCTGATGCGCATGGCCCACCAGAATGGCATCAATGCCGGGCACGGTTTCCGCCAGCTGGGTGGACGCGTTTTCCAGGGGCAGGTCGTCGCCATAGGAGGAGGTGCCGGAGGTTCCGGAATGCGAGCTGACCACCACGACGTCGGCACCGCGGGCCTTCATCTCCGGTACGTACTTCTGTGCCTGCTCCACGATGCCGGGGAATTCGAGTTTTCCATCAACATTGTTCTTGTCCCAGATGGCCACCCCGGGATTGGTGAGGCCCAGGATTCCGACCTTTACGGGTTTGTTGCCCTTGGTCTTCACTGTCTTGATGATGTACGGGGTGAAGGCCGGTTTGTCCGTTGCGGAATCCACCGCGTTTGCTCCGAGCAGCGGGAAGTCCAGCTGGTCCTCGAACTTCCGCAGCAGCTCCAGGCCGTAATTGAATTCGTGGTTTCCCAACGCGGCGGCGTCATAGTCCATGGAATTCATTGCCGCGGCCATGGGATGGATTTCCCCGGTTTCGGTGATCGGCTCCGTATTGGCGAAGTAGTCGGTCAGGGAAGTGCCCTGGATCGTGTCGCCGGCGTCAATCAGCATCGTCGACTCCGGGCCCCGGTCTGCACGGACCGAGTCCACCAGGGTCGAAACCTTGGCCAGTCCGACGTCGTTGTGGGCGGCGTCGTCATACTCGGCGTCGTTGAAATAGTCCCAGTTCTCGATGTAGCCGTGCATGTCGGAGGTACCCATCACCGTGACCCTGGTTTTCTGGTCCTTGCCGGCATGTTCCGGCGGTGCGGCGGCCGCGGGTGCCATCGACACGAGTGTTACTGCCACGGCCGTAGTGACTGCGGTGGCAGCACCCCGGCGTCGGGCGGATGAATGCATCAATCTCAACAACTCCTCATAGTGCGTGTAAATGTCCCCTTAGGCACCCTTACAGGTGAAAGGTGCATTCCGGAAGCCCGAGCCACGATACTGCTGCATCTTTTCTTCACATTCGACAAACACCGGCATGTTCTCCCCCACCGGGCACCGGTGAAACGTAATGTGACGGCACCTCACCCGCATTTCTGTTCTAAGGGGAAGCCTTGAAAATCGAAAACAGGCACCGGAGTTTCCGGTCCGCATTGGTGCTCGCCATTGGCAGTGCCGTTGTCCTTTCCCCGGTCGCGGCTGTCGCCGCCCCGGCCAAGCCAGTGCAGGCGCCCGGAGCGTTCTCCGGTGCACCGGGAGCCGAGGGGAACGCCGCCAAAGCCGACGACCGTTCCGATCCGGCAGCCGATGAGCGGCGCCAGCTGAACCAGCAGGCCATCGAAAAGGTGATCCGCGGCGAAGCGCCCGTCCAGGCCAAGGGCGGTTCCAAGTCCGTCCAGGTGGCCCCGGGCCAGTGGGCCGAATACGGGCTGGAGGACAGCGACCAGATCCTGTCCTTCCTCATCGACTTCGGCGACCAGGTGGATCCGCGCTTCCCGGCTGCAGGGCCGGGACCCCAGCACAACGAGATCCCCCAGCCCAACCGTGCGGTAGACAACTCCACTTACTGGGAGCCGGACTTTGACCGGCAGCATTACCTGGACATGTTCTTCGATCCGCAGGAAGAGTCGCTGAAGACCCTGTATGAGGAAATGTCCAGCGGCCGCTACACCGTTGACGGCGATGTCAGCGACTGGGTCACGGTCCCCTACAACTCCGCCAGCTACGGTGAAACCGAGAGCCAAGTGGACATGACCCGCTTCGTGCAGGACGCGGCCGACGCCTGGTACGACGCCCAGATCGCTGCCGGAAAGAGTCCTGCGGAGATTGACGCCTACCTGGCCGGATTCGACCAGTGGGACCGCTACGACTACAACAACAACGGCAACTTCGATGAAGCCGACGGCTACATCGACCACTTCCAGGCCATCCACGCAGGTGAAGGCGAGGAAGCCGGCGCTCCGACGTCGACCATCTGGGCACACCGCTGGTCCGTGGGACAGGCGGGCACCGGCACGCAGGGGCCGGGCACCAACCCGTTCGGTGGTATCCGGATCGGCGACTCGAAGGTCTGGATCCGGGATTACACCACGGAGCCGGAAAACGGCGGACTAGGCGTCTTCGCCCATGAGTACGCCCACGATCTCGGACTTCCGGACCTCTACGACACCAGCGGCGGGGAGAACAGCACCGGCTTCTGGACGCTGATGAGTTCCGGTTCCTGGCTGGGCCACGGCAACGGCACCATCGGCACCACACCCAACCACATGGGGGCCTGGGAAAAGCTGCAGCTCGGCTGGCTGGATTACGATACGGCCGCTGCGGGTGCGAAATCCACGCACAAGCTCGGCCCGTCCTACCATGCCACCAAGAAGCAGCAGGCACTGGTGGTCACGCTGCCCCGGGATGCCGCCGGCAACGGCCGCTACTACATCGCGGAGAACCGGCAGTACATGAGCTACGACGACACGCTGCGCACCGGTCCGTACAACTTTGGCTGGGCACTCAGCGCCCCGGACCGGGTGGAGCATTACCCGTACCAGGACGGCCTGCTTGTGACCTACTGGAACGCCGGACAGCGGAACAACAATACCCAGCAGCATCCCGGGGCGGGCCTGGTCCTGCCTGTGGATTCACATCCGCAGACACTCCGGTGGTCCGACGGCACTATCGCCCGCAACCGGATCCAGAGTTTCGATGCCACCTTCGGCAAGGAAGCCACGGATCCGATTTCCCTGCACCGTGAAACTGCGGCCGGAATGACCACCCTCCAGGCACCGGCCCGGCCCGGCGTCCCGGTCTTCGATGACACCAATCCGAACGCCTACTACGATCCGGCCAATCCGCAGGCCAGCGTAGTGGTGGCGGGGACGGGCACGAAGATTACCGTCGTGAACAGTAATCCGAAGGGCATGATGACGGTTCGGGTGAACTAGGGCGTTTTTGCGGAGGGTCCGCTTCTTCGGCTTGGCCCGCCTGCGGGGCCTGGCTCCGGCGGCAACGAAATTCCAAAGCTCGCAGAGCTCGCTTGGAATATTAAAGCCGCCTCCGCCAGGCCCCTACGGCTAAAGCGGCAGCGTCACCGCACGCACAAAAGAAAAGGCAGGTCCCCGGGATTGTCCGGGGCCTGCCTTTTCGTTGCCGTCGTCCCTAAAGGATCCGCTGGAAGAGAAGGTGGTCCTGCCACTTCCCGGCGATGCGGAGGTAGTCCGGTGCCATGCCTATCCGCTCAAACCCGGAGCGGGCCAGGACTTTCTGCGACGCGGCGTTCTCCAGCAGTGTCGCGGCCTGGACCCGGTGCAGTCCCAGTTCGCTGCGGGACAGTTCGACGACGGCGGCCACCGCGGCTGTGCCGATCCCCCGGCCCGCGTAGTCGCCGTCGACCCAGTAACCCAGGTTGCCCGACTGGAAGGGACCGCCGACTATCCCGGTAAGGGTAATCGTGCCGATGATCCGCTCCTCGTGGACCAGGACCCAGGGAACCTCCGTACCCGCTGCATGCTGGACGAGCTTTGCCCGCAGAACCTCACGCTGGCCCGCGGGGGTGAAGAACGTGTCCTCCCGGAGTGGTTCCCAAGGCGCCAGATAGCTCCTGTTCCGCTGGTACGCGGCGGCGAGGGAATCGGCGTCGGACAGGTCCGCGGTCTTAAGGCGGACGCCGTGCAGCAACTGGGTGGCGGGGAACGGTTCGCTAAGCACGCTTCAGCGTAGCTCCACTGTTCCCGGTCACAGCTAAAGCGGATACGGCCGCGCGTCGGCGTCTGCGGGGATGCCGGCGAGGCTAACTCGCAGGTTCGCGTGGAAGACTTGCCGGATGATGACGACGGAACAGATCCCGCCATGGCTGCGCCGCACCGGCATTGAGGTGGCGGGGTGGTCCCTGGTCGTTCTGGGCCTGGCTGCCCTGGTGCTCCCCGGGCCCGGATTGCTGATGGTTGTCGCCGGGCTGGCTGTGCTGTCCCTGCGCTATCACTGGGCACACCGCTGGCTGCATCCGGTCAAGGAACGTGCCTTCCGGGCAGCCGCCCAGCAAGTGCAGACCGTGCCGCGGATCATCGCCACCGTCTGCGGCGGTCTGCTTGTGATCGCGGCCGGCGTGATCTGGGGGCTCTGGCGGCAGGTGCCAAACTGGTGGCCCCTGCAGGATTCCTGGTGGCTGCCCGGCGGCTGGGTCACTGGTGGGACCCTTATCGGGTCCGGCTGCATCGGCCTGGCACTGATCGTCTACAGCTACATACGCTTCCGCCGCCCGGGCTCGTCCCCGCACAGCTAAGCGGCGCCCCTTCCGTTTAATGCGAAGGGCGCCGCCGGTGCTTACCGAAGCTGCTTGAGCGCGGCCGAAAGATACGGTGCCGTCCGGCTGGCGTCGCAGGCGGCGACGTCGTCGGCGGTGCCGGCGCAGATAATCCGGCCGCCTTCCTCACCGCCGGAGGGTCCCATGTCGATGACCCAGTCCGCGGACGCAACCACGTTCATGGAATGCTCCACCACCACCACGGTGTTTCCGGCATCCACCAGCCGGTTCAGCTGGCGCAGCAGCAGCTGCACGTCCTGCGGGTGCAGGCCGGTGGTCGGCTCGTCCAGCAGGAACAGTGTGGAGCCGCGGCGGGCGCGCTGCAGTTCGGTGGCAAGCTTGATCCGCTGTGCCTCGCCGCCGGAGAGTTCGGTGGCGGGCTGGCCCAGGCGGAGGTAACCCAGTCCGACGTCGAGCAGCGTCTGCAGGCTCCGCGAGGCCGCCGGCACATCGGCCAGGAACTCGGCTGCTGTCTCCACCCGCATTCCGAGCACATCGGCGATGCTCTTGCCGCGGTAGGTGACTTCGAGGGTTTCCTCGTTGTAGCGGGCGCCGTGGCAGACCGGGCAGGGCCCGTAGGTGCCGGGCAGGAACAGGAGTTCGACGGCGAGGAAACCTTCGCCCTGGCAGGTCTCGCAGCGGCCGCCGGTCACGTTGAAGGAGAACCGGCCGGCGTTGTAGCCGCGGGCGCGGGCTTCCTCGGTGCCGGCGTAGAGCTTACGGACGGCGTCGAAGAGGCCGGTGTAGGTGGCCAGGTTGGAGCGCGGGGTGCGGCCGATGGGCCGCTGGTCCACCCGGACCAGCCGGTCCAGGTGCTCCAGTCCGGCGATGCTGCGCACATGCGCCCCGGGGTCGGTGTCTTCCGCAGCGTCGGGGTCCTCGGGTTCCGTCGGTACACCGTTAATCTGGCGGCCCACGGTTTCGGCCAGCACCTGGCTGACCAGGGTGGACTTGCCGGAGCCGGACACACCGGTGACCGCCGTGAAGACACCCAGCGGAATCTCGGCATCCAGGCCGCGCAGGTTGTGCCGGGTGATGCCCTTCAGGCTCAGCCACTGGTCCGGGGTCCGGCGGGCGGGCTTCGCCGTCTCCGCTTCCCCGAACAGGAACGGACGGGTCGCGCTCTCGGCAATCTCCGCCAGCCCCGCCACGGGTCCGCTGTAGAGCACGGTTCCGCCGCCGTCGCCGGCCTGGGGCCCTACATCGACGATCCATTCGGCGCTGCGCACCACGTCCATGTTGTGTTCGACAACGAACACGGAGTTGCCGGCGTCCTTAAGTTCCTGCAGCACGGTGAGCAGCGGCTCGGCGTCGGCCGGGTGCAGTCCCGCGGAAGGTTCATCCAGGACGTAGATAACCCCGAAGAGGCCCGAGCGCAGCTGCGTGGCGATGCGCAGGCGCTGCATTTCCCCGGGCGAGAGGGTGGGAGTGGCGCGGGAGAGGCTCAGGTAGCCCAGTCCCAGTCCGATCAGCACTTCCAACCGGCCCAGCAGGTCCCGGGTGATGGTCACGGCCACTTCGGTGTCTTCGTTGGACGCCGCGGCGCGGGAGGCGGTGCCCGCGGACTTCAGTTCCGCCGTCGGCCGGATGATCTCGGCCAGCTCCGCCAGCGTGGCTCCGTTGAGCTCGGCGATGTTCCGGCCGGCGAACGTCACCGCGAGGGCCTCGGGGCGCAGGCCTGCTCCCCCGCACACCGGGCACGGGCCGGAAACCATATAGGCCAGGACGCGTTCGCGCATCTGGGCGCTGCCCGAATCGGCGAGCGTGTGCATGACGTAGCTCTTGGCGCTCCAGAACCGTCCCTTGTACGGTTTGGCCACGCGGTCACGCTGCGGGGTAATCATCACCACCGGCTGTTCTTCGGTGAACAGGATCCAGTCGCGGTCCTTCCTGGACAGCTGATTCCAGGGCACATCGACGTCGTAGCCGAGCTGGATGAGGATGTCGCGCAGGTTCTTGCCCTGCCAGGCGCCGGGCCAGGCCGCAATGGCACCGTCCCGGATGCTGAGGCTGGGATCGGGAACCAGGGAGTCCTCGGTGACGGTGTGGGCAATACCGAGTCCGGAGCACTCGCGGCAGGCGCCGGCGGCAGTGTTGGGCGAGAACGCATCGGAGTCGAGGCTGCCCGGTTCGGCGTCGGCCGGATAGGTGCCGCCGCGGGAGAAGAGCATCCGCATGGAATTGGAAAGAGTGGTGAGCGTGCCGACGGTGGAGCGCGAGCTGGGGGCTCCACGGCGCTGCTGGAGTGCGACGGCGGGCGGCAGGCCGGCGATTTCCTCCACCTTCGGGTTGGACCCCTGGGCGAGCAGCCGGCGTGCATACGGTGCCACCGACTCGAAATAGCGGCGCTGCGCCTCTGCGTAGATGGTGCCGAAGGCCAGGGAAGATTTACCCGAACCCGACACCCCGGTGAAGGCGACAATCGCGTCGCGCGGGATGTCGACGTCGACGTTGCGCAGGTTGTTCTCCTGCGCTCCGCGGACGCGCACCATGCCGCTGGCGTGCAGATTAGGGGCAGATTCCGGGGAAGTTTTCGCGCTACTCATCATCTTTAGGTTACCGAGGCTTCCCCCGCGGAGCTAAACGGTAAGCCTGCTTTCCGCCGAGGGCGTGACCTGCCGGACCGGACGTTCGCCAACCCGCAGCCGATTTCGTGCACTGCGGCTAGGGACCGGGATGCTGGTCTAAAATGCGGCACAAGATATGTTGTGCCGAAGGAATGGACGGAACGTCCTGTGCAACGGCATTAAACGTTGACATTTCGGCAATTGAATTCAAATGGGGGAACTTTGAGCAACAATCAGCAGTCACCGGAGCCGTGGCAGCCGCCATCCACCGGCCAGGAGGGAACGCCCACTCAGTACCAGGCGCCGCCCGCAGAGCAGCAGTACCCGGCGTACCCCGGCGCCCAGCAGAACCCCGCCCAGCAGTACCCGGCGTACCCCGGCGCCCAGCAGAATCAGCCGTACCCCGGCGCCCAGCAGTATCCCGCGCAGCAATACCCCGGCGCCCCCGCCACGGGGCTGGGCTACGGTGTACCGCCCCAGCCGGGGCGGCAGACGGGAAAACGGATCACCAGCATGGTGTTCCTGGTTATCGGCTACGTCGTGGGGGGCCTCTTTCTACTCGCTGTTCCCTCGGTACTGCCGGGAGTGTTTGCAGACGCTGAAACGGAAGGTGGCGCCTACTTGATAGGCGGGATAATCGGCACATTCCTTTTCCCCGTGCTCTCCGCTGGTCTCGTGGTTGCCATGCACCTGTGGCGCCGCAGGATTAAGCAGGATGAGCTTCGCAAAATGAAATACTGACGCAGCTTTTTCCTGCGGCCGTCCTGGCGAGTCATCAAGGCGGCCGCAGATCAGCACCCTCGCTGGCCATCCAACGCCTGGCCGTCAGCCACCCGTCTCAGGGAAACGCCGTACTGCCCCAGCAATGCGTCTCCTGCCTGACGTGCCGCCGGCGACACGGTATCCAGCGTCAGGAAGCCATGGACGAGGCCGGCGTGGGGAACATACTCGACGTCCCCTCCTGCCGCAGCCAGCGCATCGGCCAGCAGTTTTCCCTCGTCCCGCAGGGGATCGTGTTCGGCAGTAGCCAGAATGGTTGGCACCGCCGACGCTGGGCCGGGGACGGAGAATCCGTGCACCGGGCTGAACTCCGCCAAGGCTCCGGGCGAGGGATCCGGAACCCATTGCGAGAGGTAAAAGGACAGGTCCCGCACCGATAACCCCCACCCTTCGCCCTTGGCCCGGGCGCTGGGCAGGCTGAGGGTCAGATCGGCGTTCGGATAGGCCAGGAACAGGAGCACCGGCTGGGACGGCGTGCCGGCCAGCCGGCGCGCTGCGAGAAACGCAATGAGTCCCCCGGAACTGTCGCCGGCCAGACCGGTACCCGGCAGCACCGGCCCCAGCTCTCCCGGTCCTCCGGCCACCCAGGCCAGCACCGCAGCGACGTCGTCCACCGCTGCCGGGGCCGGATGCTCGGGCGCCAGCCGGTAATCCACGGCGAGCACGGCTGTTCCGGCCAGCAGGGCCAGCCGCCGGCACAGCCGGTCGTGTGATTCCAGGCCGCCGAACACGAATCCCCCGCCGTGGACAAACACCGTCACGGGCTGGGGCTCTGTGCTGGAGCGGTACAGCCGGCACGGCACCGGAACGCGCGAGGGAACCAGCACGTCCCGCACCTGGTCCACATCGGGACCGGCCGGGCGTGGACGCGGCAGGCGCAGCTGCCGGATCCGTTCCAGTGACGGCTCCTCCGCCTCACCGCGGCGGACCTCCTGCAGCCAGGCGGCCAGCTGGGGATCGGCGACAGTATCCATCGGGCCAACCTAGCACCGGGTTTCTCGAACAGCAGTATGTCGGTAGGGTCGGTGCGGGGACACAGCGTGATCCAGGACATAGCGGGTTCCTGCGCTGCCGTCCCCGGCGTCCTTGCAGCCTATGTTACTCACGAGTAACATCGAGCCGGACGTAGTTCCGTTTCATATCTCAAAGAGGAGTAAGTACGTGAGCCCACAAAGCCGATCGCGGCAGATCAGGGACGTAGTTTTCGTTGACGGAGTGCGGACCCCGTTCGGCAAAGCCGGCGAAAAGGGTATCTACGCCGGCATGCGGGCTGATGACCTGGTGGTCAAGTGCATCCGCGAGCTGATGCGCCGCAACCCCTCCCTTCCTCCGGAACGCATTGACGAAGTGGCCATTGCCGCCACCACCCAGTCCGGCGACCAGGGCATGACCATCGGGCGCACCGCCGCGCTCCTGGCCGGCCTGCCGCGCACCGTGCCCGGCTTCGCCATCGACCGCATGTGCGCCGGCGCCATGACGGCCGTGACCACCACCGCTTCCGGCATCGGCTTCGGCGCCTACGACGTCGTCATCGCCGGCGGTGTGGAGCACATGGGCAACCACCCGATGGGCAAGGACGCCGATCCGAACCCGCGCTTCATGACCGAGCGCCTGGTGGACCCCGCGGCCCTGAACATGGGCAACACCGCGGAGAACCTGCACGACCGGTTCCCGCACATCACCAAGGACCGCACCGATGCCTACGCGGCCGCCAGCCAGGAGAAGCTGGCCAAGGCCTACGCCGGCAACTCCATCCAGCCGGACCTGGTGCCCGTGGCCACGAAAAAGCCCGGCACCGGCTGGACCCTGAACACCGTGGATGAGCCCCCGCGGCCCGGCACCACCGTCGAGGACCTCGCGCAGCTGCGCACTCCGTTCCGTGCACACGGCCGGGTCACCGCCGGCAACGCCGCCGGCCTGAACGACGGCGCCACCACCGCTCTGCTGGCCTCCGCCGAAGCCGCCGAGGAACTTGGCCTGGGCGTCAAGATGCGCCTGGTCGGTTATGCCTTCGCCGGCGTCGAACCCGAGGTCATGGGCTACGGCCCGGTCCCCGCCACTGAGAAGGTGCTGGAGCAGACCGGACTGTCCATCGAAGACATCGGCCTGTTTGAAATCAACGAGGCGTTCGCCATCCAGGTGCTGGCCTTCCTGGACCACTTCGGCATCGCCGACGACGATCCCCGCGTGAACCGCTACGGCGGCGCGATCGCCGTCGGGCACCCGCTGGCTTCCTCGGGTGTGCGCCTGATGAACCAGCTGGCCCGCCAGTTCGAGGAAGACCCGACCGTCCGCTACGGCATGACCACCATGTGCATTGGCCTGGGCATGGGCGCGACCGTCATCTGGGAAAACCCGAACCACCCCGACTACAACACCGATTCCACGGAGGCCACGAAGTAATGTCTGCTCCTGACTACCAGCGCCTCGCGGGACTGTTCCCCACCGAGGTCGTCACCCACTCCTACGTCTCCGACATCCAGCTGCCGGGCAACCAGGGCACCTTCGCGCTGATCACCCTGGACAACGACGTCGACCACTCCCGTCCCACCACGCTCGGACCCAACACCCTGCTGGAGCTGGGAACGAAGCTCGACGAGCTCAAGGCCCGCGCGGACCGCGGCGAGATCGTCGGCGTCGGCGTCACCGGCAAGCCGTTCTACCTGGTTGCCGGCGCGGACCTTTCGGCCGTGAAGTCGATCTCCGAATACGAAGACGGCGTCGCCATGGCCCACCTCGGCCACGACGTCTACGCCAAGCTCGGCAATCTGGGCGTCCCCAGCTTCGCATTCATCAACGGCGTTGCCCTCGGCGGCGGCCTCGAGATTGCGCTGCAGTCCGACTACCGCACCGTGTCCACCGGCGCCGGCGCGCTCTCGCTGCCGGAAGCCTTCATCGGCCTGGTACCCGGCTGGGGCGGCGTTTACCTGCTGCCGCGCCTCATCGGTCCCGAGAACGCCGTGAAGGTGATGATCGAGAACCCGCTGAGCAACAACCGCACGCTTTCCGGCAAGGCCGCCTTCGATTTGGGCATCGCCGATGCATTGTTTGAACCGGCGGATTTCCTGGAGCAGTCCCTCGCCTGGGCCTCCCGCGTGATCAGCGGCCAGGAGCAGGTAGCCCGGCCCAACGCCGTCGAACCCGCCGACGCCGGCGCTGCGTGGGACGCCGCCGTCGCCAAGGGCCGTGCCTTTGTGGAGGCCAAGACCTCCAACGCGGCCCCCGCTCCGGCCCTGGTCCTGGACCTGCTTGAAAAGGGCAAGACCTGGACCCGGGAGGAATCCCGTGACGCCGAGTGCAAAGCCCTGGCCGAACTGATGCAGACCCCGCAGTTCCGCTCCACGGTCTATGCGTTCCTGGACCTGGTCCAGAAGCGCGGCAAGCGTCCGGCCGGTGCCCCGGATAAGAAGCTGGCGCGCCCGGTCACCAAGGTGGGCGTCGTCGGCGCCGGCCTGATGGCCAGCCAGCTGGCCCTGCTCTTCGCCCGCCAGCTCAAGGTGCCCGTGGTCATGACGGACATCGACCAGGCGCGCGTGGACAAGGGCGTGGGCTACGTGCACGCCGAGGTGGATAAGCTCCTGGCCAAGAAGCGCATCTCCCCCGACGCCGCCAACCGCACCAAGGACCTGGTTACCGGCTCGGTGTCCAAGGAAGCGTTCTCCGACGCCGACTTCGTCATTGAGGCCGTGTTCGAGGAACTTTCCGTGAAGAAGCAGGTGTTCGCCGAGGTGGAGGCCGTGGTCTCCCCCGAGTGCATCCTGGCCACCAACACCTCGTCGCTCTCCGTCACCGAAATGGCGGCGGACCTGAAGCACCCCGAGCGTGTGGTGGGCTTCCACTTCTTCAACCCGGTGGCCGTGATGCCGCTGCTGGAAATCGTGCGTGCGCCCAAGACCGACGACGCCGTGCTGGCCACCGCGTTCGTGCTGGCCAAGCAGCTGAAGAAGACCGCCGTGCTGGTCAAGGATGCCGCCGCGTTCGTGGTGAACCGCATCCTGGGCCGCATGTTCGGCGAGATCACCATGGTCTTCGACGAGGGCACCGACGCCGCCACGGCGGACAACGCGCTGCGCCCGATGGGCCTGCCGATGTCTCCGTTCACCCTGCTTGCCCTCGTGGGCCTGCCGGTGGGCCAGCACGTGCAGGAATCCCTGCATTCGGCCTTCGGTGAGCGGTTCTGGCTCTCGAAGAACTCGCAGAAGATCATCGACGCCGGCATCAAGTCCCTGTGGCAGAAGGACGAGAACGGCAACGCCTACATCCCTGAAGAAACCCTGGCGATGCTGGACTTCGGCACCACGCCTTCCACCTCCGAGGAAGTCCTGCGCCGCACGCAGGATGCCCTGGCCGAGGAAATCGGACTCATGCTCGAAGAAGGCGTCGTGGCAGGTCCCGAGGACATCGACCTGTGCATGATTCTCGGTGCCGGCTGGCCGATGCACCTGGGCGGCATCACGCCGTACCTGGACCGCGTCGGTGCCTCCGAGCGCGTGAACGGCAAGAAGTTCCATGAGGCGGCTGTGGCTGCACCGGCCTAGCCAGTAGCCTCAGGTTCTGCCCGCGCCGGGCGGACCGGAACGGCGGCAACGAAAATCCTTTGCTCGCAGAGCTCGCAAGGATTATTAAAGCCGCCTAACCCGGTCCGTCCGGCGCTTTTGCGTGTCCCTCCCGGCGTACTTTCCATCAGGTCTGGTCACCGTGCAGCGCCCGCGCTAATCTCCCTGCATGAGTCTGGAACCGGCGTGGTCGCAGAATCGTGCCAAGCGGATGGTTGTGCTCATGCTCAGCGCAAGCGTCTCCTTGTGGCTGGTTCTTCTCTTACCGTTCGACGAGCCATGGAACTGGCTGTTGGTAGGTCTTTTCCTGGCATTGGCAGCGGCTTTCATCAGGCTGGCTGCACTCTTTGTCCTGCAGCAGCGGAACGATTCCTGGCGCGACCACAAAAGGGACACCGGCGGTTAGCCATCAAGAGTTAAGGAGAACTAGATGTCCTTCCAGGCCTACCTTGATGCCATCGAAGAGAAAACGGGACTAACTCCCCGCCAACTCGTGGATATCGCCGGAACAAAAGGCTTTTCCGGCGGAAACGTCAAAGCTGCGGAAGTCCTTGAATGGCTCAAGACCGACTACGCCATCGGCCGCGGACACGGGATGGCCCTGGTCCATGTCATAAAGAACGGCGCCCAAATAGACACCAAACACGTCGGCACCACCGGAACGCACCGGGACGATTCCGACACCCTGTGGCTGGACGGCAAGGCCACCAATCCCGCCTGAACCTCCCTGCCCTTGATCCTTTCGGCGCCTGGGCACCTGGAGGGTCCAGTGCGTCCGGTGTCCGGAGGCTCTGAAGGGTGAGGTGAGGGGCGTCGGCGAGTCTAGAGGGTGCGGAGGGCCCGGAGGGTCCGGGTGACGGAGGGTCCCGAGGCGCCGGAGGCGCCGGGTGACGGAGGGTCCCGAGGCGCCGGAGGGTCCGGGTTAGGCGGCTTTAATAATCCGAGCGAGCTCTGCGAGCTCGGATTTTCGTTGCCGCCGTTCCGGACCCACCGGCGCACCCAAGGCGACGCACCGTTGCGACGGGCCTAGAACAAAGCAACCTTCGGCGTCCGCGGGAAGATCCGGTCCAGTTCTTCGAGGTCCTTCTCCGACGGCACCCAGGCAACGGCCTCAGCGTTCTGCTGAACCTGCTCCACCTTCGTCGCCCCCGCAATCACCGAGGCGACCGACGGCTGGTCTGCGAGCCAGGAGAA
This sequence comes from Arthrobacter sp. zg-Y877, assembly GCF_030373105.1. Lineage (NCBI taxonomy): Bacteria > Bacillati > Actinomycetota > Actinomycetes > Micrococcales > Micrococcaceae > Arthrobacter > Arthrobacter sp. zg-Y877. Next base: position 178,510 of record NZ_JAUCPU010000001.1, on the reverse strand, counting down.
CGCCACCTGCACCTCGGTCAATCCGCGCTCGGAGGCGAAGCGGCCAAAGTCGGCGAGCTGCTCCATGTCGGCGTTCTCCAGCAGGTTCTTGCGCGAGTGGGTCAGCCGGCTGCCCTCAGGCGCCTGGCCGCTGCTGTACTTGCCGGTGAGCAGCCCGTTGGCCAGTGGGAAGTAGGGCAGCAGGCCCAGTCCGTAGGCCTCGGCTGCGGGAGTGACTTCGAGCTCGGCCCGACGGTCCAGCAGGTTGTAGTGGTTCTGCGCGGAGATGAACGGGGTGTATCCGCCCATGCGGGCCGTGAACTCTGCTTCGGCAATCTGCCAGCCCGTCCGGTTGGAATGGCCGATGTAGCGGACTTTGCCGCTGGTGACCAGGTCGTCCAGGGCGGCGAGGGTTTCCTCGATCGGGGTCAACGGGTCCGGGGTGTGGAACTGGTACAGGTCAATCCAGTCCGTGTTCAGGCGGCGCAGGGAGGCCTCCGCCGCCCTGACGATGTACCGGCGGGAACCGCGGGCCCCGAAGTCAGCGCCGTTGACGCCCTGCATGTCCATCCCGAACTTGGTTGCCAGCACAATGTCATCGCGCCGGGTGCCCAGCGCCTTGCCCAGCATTTCCTCGCTCAGCCCCGGGGTGCGCCCGTAGGTATCGGCGACGTCGAACAGGGTGATGCCGGCGTCGACCGCAGCGTGGACGACGGCGTCGGTGCCCTCCTGCGACTCAGTGGGCGTGCCGGGACGGCCCAGGTTGTTGCAGCCCAGACCGACCGTGGACACGGTCAGGCCGGAATTTCCGAGTCTGTTGTATGAAGTCATGGAAGCTACGCTACTCCGGCCAGGCGGGGGCACCGGACTTCCTCCCTCTTTGGGAAGAATCCACCAGTTTGGGAAATCCCTGCCACTGCGCAGCGGCGCCTTTTCCCAAACTGGCAGCAAAACCGCGGTCCGGCAGCAGAAAGCCCTACCCCGGAAGCGTCCCCAGGGTGCTGTTGGGTCCCGGAGCCTTGTCGGTCTCGAGGATGTACTGAATGGGAATGGACCCGGTAGGCAGCAGGCCGGTGTAGACCTGTTCACTGCGCCGGCGTTCCTCCTCGATTCCCTCGCCCTGGACCGCGGCGGAGAAAGCCTGCATCGCAGCAGGTTCCACCCCCTGCTGTTCACTCCAGACGATGTACATGCCGTAGAGGTCGGCCACGGGGGTCACTTCGTCATCCAGGTCGCCAACGGTGCATTCGGTGAGAAACCGTTGGACGTCCGGCAGTATGTCCTGAGCCATACTTTGACCCTAGCCCCTGCTCCGGATGCGCGGCAGTCCCCCCGGGACCTTACTTAGTTGCCCGCTGCAGGTAATCCTCAAAACCCAGCGGAGCAATGCCGGTGAGACGCTCGATATCCGGGCTGACCGGCGCCAGCTGCCCGGCCGCGATGGCGTGGTAGCTGCTGGTCCAGGCTTCAGCCTGCCAGCGGGCTGCACCGGCCTTCATCCGCGAGGCAATGGCTTCATCGTAGGTTTCCGATTCGTAGCGCACCGGTCTTCCGGTCACTCTGGCCAGGATGCCGGCAACATCCCCCATGGTCAGCTCCGCTGGTCCCGTCAGGGTGTACGTACGGTCCCGGTGAGGCTCCGGGTCAAGCAGGATCCGCGCGGCGGTCCGGGCAATATCGATGCGTGCCACGGGGGCGAACCGGCCTTCCCCCGCCGGGCCCCGGATGACGCCGTCGGGCTGGATGAAGGTGGGCAGCACATCCTGGTAGAGGCAGTCGCGCAGGAAGGTATGCGAAAGCCCCTCCCGGGAGGAGATGTACTCCTCGGTCGCAGCATGGTCGCGGGCAAGGGTAAAGACGGCCTCGGCCGAGGCCCCCATAAAGGATGTGTACACAATGTGCTCCACCCCGGCCTCGACGGCGGCATCCACGAAGGTGCACTGGTCCTCGACCCGGTGCGGGCTTTCCGCGGCGGACACCATAAACAGCGTGTGCACCCCGCGCAGCGCGCTGACCGCCTGCGGCCGGTCCAGATAGGACGCCGCAAAGACGGGGGTGTCCGGCAGCTCGGGCAGCCGGGCAGTGCGCCGTGCAAGCAGCCGCTGCCGGACCCCGGCCTCCGCTAGGAGCCGGGCAACGGCGCCGCCCAGGGCGCCGGTCGCTCCGGTGACGGCGAGGGTAGGAACGTTATCCGCCATGGTTACACCCCTTCAACGGCGGCCCGCGCCGGCGGGCCTGGCGCGGCTACTGGATTTTGGGTACCTGACCCGTCGGTATGTCGGAGCCGGGCAGGGGCCGGGCAAACGGCACCTTGGTACCCAGGACCTGGGCGACGACGTCGTTGGCGATCTGCCGGGCGGTCAGTCCCACCCGCTCCAGCACCTCGCTGCGGCTGCCGTGGTCCAGGAATTCTGCCGGGAGACCTACCTCGTTCAGTGCGGTGTCGACGCCTGCGGACCGCATTTCCTGCCGGATCCGCGAGCCGACGCCGCCGGCACGCACACCGTCCTCAATCACGATGACGATCCGGTGGTCGGCGGCGATATCAATGATGGACCGCGGCACCGGCAGCACCCAGCGCGGGTCCACCACGGTGGAGCTGATGCCCTGATCCCCCAGCCGGCCGGCGACGTCGAGGGCAATATCCGCCATGGCGCCCACACTGACGATCAGCACGTCGTTGGAGCTGTCCCCGGCGGGACGGCGGGCCAGGATGTCCACACCGTCGGAGGTCCGCTCCTCGGCGTCGATGTCGCGGCCCACGGTGCCCTTGGAGAACCGCACCACGCTGGGCGCATCGGAGATGGCTACGGCTTCGCGCAGTTCCTCCTTCAGCCGGGTGGCGTCGCGCGGAGCGGCCAGGTGCAGTCCGGGAACGATCTGCAGCATGGACATGTCCCACATGCCGTGGTGGCTGGCGCCGTCCGGACCGGTGACACCGGCACGGTCCAGCACAATCGTGACGCCGGCCTTGTGGAGGGCAACATCCATCAGCAGCTGGTCAAAGGCGCGGTTCAGGAACGTGGCGTAGAGCGCCACCACCGGGTGCAGCCCGCCGAAGGCCATGCCCGCGGCGGAGGTGAGGGCGTGCTGCTCGGCGATGCCGACGTCGATCACGCGGTCCGGGTGCCGCTCGGCGAACCGGTGCAGACCCACGGGAATGAGCATCGCGCCGGTGATTCCGACAATGTCGGACCGTTCGTCCGCGATCTCGGCGATTTCCGTAGCGAACACGGACGTCCAGGATTCCTTGCCGCCCGGTGCCACCGGGGCGCCGGTTTCGGGATCGATGATACCTACGGCATGGAACTGGTCCGCCTCGTGGGCACGGGCCGGAGCGTAGCCGCGGCCCTTCTCGGTCATCGCGTGCACAATCACGGGGCCGGCATAGTTCTTGGCCTTCTGCAGTGCGCGTTCGACGGCGTCGATGTCGTGTCCGTCGATCGGTCCCACGTACTTCATGCCGAGGTCCTCGAACAGGCCCTGCGGCGTCCACCAGTCCTTGATGCCCTTCTTGGCGGCGTGCAGGCTCCGGTAGGCGAACCGGCCGGCCGGGCCGCCCTGCTGCAGGCGGTGGCGCCACCACCCGAGGGTGTTTTCGTACGCGTGGTGGGTACGCACCGCGTCAATGGTGGGACGCAGGGAGGCCAGGTAGTCCGCCACGCCGCCGATGGTCGGGGCGTAGGAGCGGCCGTTGTCATTGACCACGATCACCACGCGGCGCCGCTGGTCAGCGGCAATATTGTTCAGTGCTTCCCAGGCCATGCCGCCGGTCAGGGCACCGTCGCCGACCATAACCACGGTGTACCGGTCGCCTTCGCCGTTGAGCTGGCGGGCCCGGGAGATGCCGTCCGCCCAGGAGAGGGAGGAGGAAGCGTGGGAACTCTCGACGATGTCGTGGACCGATTCCGCGCGCGAGGGATAGCCGGACATGCCGCCCTGCTGGCGCAGCGTGGCGAAGTCCTGGCGCCCGGTGAGGATCTTGTGCACGTAGGACTGGTGCCCGGTGTCGAAGACGATGCTGTCCCGCGGAGAATCAAAGACCCGGTGGATGCCCATGGTCAGTTCCACCACGCCCAGGTTCGGGCCCAGGTGTCCGCCGGTCTGTGCAACGTTGGTGATCAGGAATGAACGGATCTCTTCAGCAAGACGCTTTAGCTGGGTCAGCGAAAGCCTGCTGAGGTCCCGAGGATCCCGGATTGTTTCCAGAAGTCCCAACAGGGTGCCTCCCTTGAGTCGTAATCGGCGGCACTGCACACCGTCGCAATGGATTAACTCTAACGCGCGGCGTGCGCTGCGCGGTTCCTACCCAACGCTTCAGGGCCCCGTTTCCCCTCCTCCGCCCTCTGGACGGATCGGGGAAACGGAGCCCTGAACGTGGTGCGTTTACTACTTTGCGGAGATCTGGCGCAGTACGTACTGCAGGATGCCGCCGTTGCGGTAGTAGTCGGCTTCGCCCGGCGTATCGATGCGGAGGACCGCATCGAACGTGATGGCTTCGCCGTTCTCGGGGGTGGCCGTGACCCGGACGGTCTTGGGCGTGGTCCCGTTGTTCAGTTCGGTGACGCCTTCAACGGAGAAGGTTTCCGTACCGGTGAGGCCCAGCGACTCGGCGTTGACGCCGGCCGGGTACTGCAGCGGAAGGACGCCCATGCCGATGAGGTTGGAGCGGTGGATACGCTCGTAGCTCTCGGCGATGACGGCCTTGACGCCCAGCAGTGCGGTGCCCTTGGCTGCCCAGTCACGCGAGGAACCGGATCCGTATTCCTTGCCGGCCAGGACAACCAGCGGAGTGCCGGCGGCCTGGTAGTTCATCGCGGCATCGTAAACGGCAGCCTGCGGCGCGTCGGCCTGGCTGAAGTCACGGGTGAAACCGCCTTCAACGCCGTCGAGCAGCTGGTTCTTGATGCGGATGTTGGCGAAGGTGCCGCGGATCATGACTTCGTGGTTGCCACGGCGCGAGCCGTAGGAGTTGAAGTCCTTGCGGGCCACACCGTGCTCCAGCAGGTACTTGCCCGCAGGAGTGTCGGACTTGAAGGAGCCGGCCGGGGAGATGTGGTCGGTGGTGACCGAGTCGCCCAGCTTCAGCAGCACGCGTGCGCCGGAGATGTCCGAGACGGGTTCCGGCTCGGCCTTCATGCCCTCGAAGTACGGGGGCTTCCGGACGTACGTGGACTCCGCATCCCACTCGAAGGTCGCACCCTCGGGAGTGGGCAGGGACTGCCAGCGCTCGTCGCCTTCGAAGATGGTGTTGTAGCTGTCGCTGAACATCTTCTGGTCGATGGAGGCATCGATGATCTGCTGGACCTCGACCGGGTTCGGCCAGATGTCCTTGAGGTAGATGTCGTGTCCGGCTTCGTCCTGGCCCAGCGGGTCATTCTCGAAGTCGAAGTCCATGGTGCCGGCCAGGGCGTAGGCGACTACCAGCGGCGGGGAGGCCAGGTAGTTCATCTTCACGTCCGGGTTGATGCGGCCTTCGAAGTTACGGTTGCCCGACAGCACCGCGGTGACCGCAAGGTCTGCTTCGTTGATCGCTTCGGAGATTTCCTCTTCGAGCGGACCGGAGTTACCGATGCAGGTGGCGCAGCCGTAGCCGACCACGAAGAAGCCGAGCTTCTCGAGGTACGGAATCAGGCCGGACTTCTCGTAGTAGTCCGTGACGACCTTCGAGCCCGGGGCGACGGAGGTCTTGACCCACGGCTTGGACGCCAGGCCCTTGTCCACCGCGTTGCGGGCCAGCACTGCGGCGGCCATCATCACGGAGGGGTTGGACGTGTTGGTGCAGGAGGTGATCGAAGCGATCGTCACTGCGCCGTGGTCCAGGTCGAAGGTGCGGCCGTCCGCCATGGTGACCGGCACGGAGTTCGTGGCGCGGTGGGCGGGAGCATCCGCCTCGGCAACCAGGTCGTGCTCGTGGTCTTCAACCGTGGTGGCGTTCGCGTTGAACGAGGGGGCGTCGGAGGCCGGGAAGGTCTCTTCCAGCGTCTCGTCGACGGTGCCGTTCTTGGCTTCAACGGTTTCGTGGACGTAGTTCTTCAGGTCATTGCGGAACTGCGTCTTGGCGTTGGTCAGTTCCACACGGTCCTGGGGACGCTTCGGGCCTGCGATGGAGGAAACCACCGTGGACAGGTCCAGTTCCAGGTACTCGGAGTACTTGATCTCCTTGGACGGATCGTGCCAGAGGCCCTGTTCCTTGGCGTAGGCCTCGACGAGATCCACGTTCTCTTCGGAGCGGCCCGTGAGGCGCAGGTATTCGAGCGTCACGTCGTCGATCGGGAAGATCGCCGCAGTGGAACCGAATTCCGGGCTCATGTTGCCGATGGTGGCGCGGTTGGCCAGCGGAACTGCGCCGACGCCTTCGCCGTAGAACTCCACGAACTTGCCGACCACGCCGTGCTTGCGCAGCATTTCGGTGATCGTCAGGACGACGTCGGTTGCCGTGGCACCGGCGGGGATCTCGCCGGTCAGCTTGAAGCCGACGACGCGCGGGATCAGCATGGAGACGGGCTGGCCGAGCATTGCTGCTTCGGCCTCAATGCCGCCCACGCCCCAGCCGAGCACACCCAGGCCGTTGACCATGGTGGTGTGGGAGTCGGTGCCGACGCAGGTGTCGGGGTAGGCACGCAGGACGCCGTCAACTTCACGGGTCATGACGGTACGGGCCAGGTACTCGATGTTGACCTGGTGCACAATGCCCATTCCCGGGGGAACGACCTTGAAGTCGTCGAAGGCCGTCTGGCCCCACCGGAGGAACTGGTACCGCTCGCCGTTGCGCTGGTACTCAATCTCCATGTTGCGCTCAAGGGCGCCCGAGTTGCCGAAGGCATCGATCTGCACGGAGTGGTCAATGACCATTTCGGCAGGTGCCAGGGGGTTCACGCGCTTGGGGTCGCCGCCGAGATCGGCAACGGCCTCACGCATGGTGGCCAGGTCGACGATGCAGGGTACGCCGGTGAAGTCCTGCATGATCACCCGTGCCGGGGTGAACTGGATTTCGGTGCTGGGCTCTGCGTCCGCATCCCACTGCGCCAGGGCGCGTACGTGGTCCGCGGTGATGTTCGCACCGTCTTCGGTGCGGAGCAGGTTCTCCAGCAGGACCTTGAGGCTGAACGGAAGGCTCTGGGCGCCTTCGACGGAATTCAGCCGGAAAATTTCATACTCGGAACCTTTGACGTCTAAGACGCCCTTGGATCCGAAGCTGTCCACATTAGTCATAACAGGACTCCTCTCGCCACCTTGTTATCTTTGTCCAGGTCACAACTGCCCGCCAGTTAGGTTTCCCTAAGAGTCGGACAAAAGGGGCGGCAAGGAAACCGGTGGTTCATTTCCCGCCGACACAGGCCCCCTGCCTGGGCAATGATTCCCCCGAAAGTGGAAAACTCCCCGGAAACTCCCCCGTAAAAGGCGCAGGACTGGACAACTGCCTCCCATCCTAGCCTTTACAGGGGCGCCCGGAGGAGATATGGGCCACGACGCGTCGTGACGGGGATCCCGGGACGCCCTGCCGGGCGGCGCCGGGACCCCGACGGCGGCTGGCTAGCGCTTCCGCAGGACGGCGAAGGACTCCATGTGGTGGGTGTGCGGATACAGGTCGAACACCCGCAGGCTGTCCATTTCCCACCCGGCGCTGCGGAAATAGCCCAGGTCACGGGAGAAGGACGCGGGATCGCAGGACACATAGCCGACCACCCGGGGCGCGGCAGCATCGATCTGCTCCACCACTGCCTTTCCGGCTCCGACCCGCGGCGGATCCAGGAGCACGACGTCGAGGTCCCCGGCATCGCGGAGCATCTTGTCCACCCGGCCCTGGCTGATCTGCACCTGGGGTGCGGCGAAGAGGTTCTTGCGGGCATCGCGGCTGGCGCCCGGGGAACCTTCCACCGAGAGCACACGGCCGGATTCACCGGCTGCCGCCGCCAGGGGTGCCGTGAACAGCCCGGCACCGGCGTAGAGGTCCGCCACGGATTCCCCGGACTGCACGTCCAGGCCCTCGAGGACCGCGCCGGCCAGGGTCTGCGGGGCCGAACGGTGGATCTGCCAGAACCCGGCGCCGGTCACCCGGTAGTCATGGCCCAGGACCGTTTCCTGCACCCAGGTCCGTCCCTTCAACCGGGTGAGCTCATGGCTTTCCGGATCCCAGGCGGCCACGGACACGCCGTCGGGCAGGGACCCGGCGATCCGGGCCGGCACCCGCGGATGGGTTCCCGGCGCAGGGATCAGCAGGACCAGGGGCGGGCCGCCCACCGCCGGAGCGGCTATCTCCACACGGTCGATACCGGTGAAATCCGCCTCCCACAGCCGCAGGGCGTTGATCGAATCGGTGGCCAGGGGCATCGCCTCGACCGGAATCAGCTCATCTGAGCGGTGGGCATGCATCGCCAGCCGACCGCTGGGTGCCACGGAGAAACTGACCCGCGTACGCCAGCCCAGGCCATCGGCGCTTTCGTCCGCGGCGGGTTCAACCTCGGGAACCAGGTCTGTGCCGCCGAGGCGCTGCAGCTGCTCCGCGAAGACCTCTGCCTTGAGGCGGCGCTGGACCGGCAGGTCGATGTGGCCGAACTCGGCCCCACCCACGGGCAGCTTGCCGCGGGCCGCGGCGCGCAGGGCGTCCGCGTCCTTCCAGAAATGCTCCCGGCGTCCCTCGGCGGCTTCGAGGACTTCCACAACGTCTCCCCGCCAGAACTTGGCGTCTTCGCCGGACTCGGTAAGCCGGACCCGGACCCGCTCCCCCGGGAGGCCGTGCCGGACAAACACGACGCGTCCTTCGTGCCGGGCTACAAAATGGCCGCCGTGGGCCGGGGCACCGATGGTGAGTTCAATCGTCATGGGGGGTGCAGTACTTCCTTCAAAGGGACCTAAAAGTCCATCTCACCACGAGAGCGGAGCCCGGTGCTATTTGGGCCGCCGTCAGGACTAAGCTGGCGTTGATTGTTTTTTAGGTACGGGCAGGCAGAACCGGCCCGGTACGGCCGGTCCCCCGGCACGGCAATCAACTACAGGACCAAACCGAAACCGAGGTAGGGCAGTTGGCCCATTACGTGATCATGGGGTGCGGGCGCGTCGGCGTCAGCCTCGCGCATACCCTGGATAATGCCGGCCATTCGGTCGCCATCATCGACCAGGACGAGCGGGCTTTCCGCCGGCTCCGGCAGACGTTCACCGGACGAAAGGTGACCGGCGTCGGCTTTGACCGCGAGACGCTGAAGGCGGCGGGCATCGAAGAGGCGTACGCCTTCGCCGCTGTGTCCAGCGGTGACAACTCCAACATCCTGGCCACCCGGGTGGCCCGCGAGACCTTCCACGTCGGCCACGTCGTCGCACGCATCTACGATCCGGGACGCGCGGAAATCTACCAGCGCCTCGGTATTCCCACGGTCGCCGCTGTGCGGTGGAGCGCTGACCAGGTGCTGCGCCGGATCCTGCCGGAGCAGAGCATCAACGGTGACTTCCGCGAATCCTCCGGCCGGCTGATCCTCGGTGAGCTGTCCCTGCATGAAGGCTGGCTGGGCCGCTCGCTGGGAAGCATCGAGACCGCAGCGGGTGTCCGGATTGCCTACATCACCCGGTTCGGGGAAGGAATCCTCCCGCGCCCGGACAGCAGCTATCAGGAAGGTGATGTCCTGCACGCCATGATGTCCGTGGACCGCACAGCCGAAATCAGCAAGATCCTGTCCAAGGAACCAGCCAAGGAGTCCCTGTGAAAGTTGTGATTGCCGGCGCCGGCAGCGTGGGATCGTCCATTGCCAAGGAGCTGTTGGGCCACGGCCACGATGTGCTGCTGATTGATGAGAAACCCGAATGTGTGGGCCGCAGCGGCCTGCGCGGAGCGCGGTGGCTCATCGGCGACGCCTGCGAGCTGACCACGTTGAAGGACGCGCTCCTGGAGGAAGCCGACGTCGTGGTTTCAGCCACCGGCGATGACAAGGTCAACCTTGTGGTCTCGCTGCTGGCGAAAAGCGAATTCGGCGTGGCGCGGACCGTGGGCCGCGTCAACAATCCCAAGAACGACTGGATGTTCGACGATTCCTGGGGTGTGGACGTAGCCGTGAACACGCCGCGCCTGATGACCGCACTGGTGGAGGAAGCCGTGGAAATCGGCGACCTGGTCCGGCTGCTGACCCTTCAGACGGGTGTGTCTTCCATGGTGGAGTTCACTGTTCCTACGGATTCGCACCTGACGGGCCGGACCCTGGGTTCCATCGACTGGCCCCTGGATGCCACGGTGGTTGCGATCCTGCGGGACGACGCCCCGATCACGCCCAGCAACGACGACGTCGTGGAGCCGGGAGACGAGCTGTTCTTCATCACCACCATCGCGGCCGAAGACGAGCTGCGGGCGGTCCTGTCCCCCGCGGCCGCCGAGGCAACCGCGAAAGCGCGTCAGGACTCCGGCGGGGCCGTGGAAGCCGAACCTGTGGAACCGGCGGCCGGCACAACGGCCGACGGCTTGGAAACAACCCAGGCCAGCCAGAGCCCGAGCGCGTAGAGCGGAACACCCATGGCCAGGCGCATGGTGCCCAGCGCTGCGACATTGCCCGCCAGGTAGAGCGGAAGCTGGACGGCCAGGCGCAGGGCAAAGACCCCGACAATGATCCAGCTGGCCCACATGTAGGCGCGCAGCCGCACGGGCACGGTACGCCACTCCAGGTTTTCGCCGCGGATGAAACCGAACAGCAGGCCGGCGACGGGCCATTTCACCGCGATGGAGACCAGGAACGCCAGGATGTACGCGCCGTTCACGTAGAACCCGGGAACGAAGAACGTGGCCCCGTCCCCGCTGCGCAGTGCCACGAAGGCGCAGATGGCCACCCCGGCCACTCCCGTGAGGGACTGCATCAGGGGACGCCGCTGAACGAGGTTGGCCACCGAGAAGACGGCAGCGGCGGCCACGGCGGCACCGAGTGCGAGGTTCAGCTCCGCCCCGACGGTGTAAAGCAGGGTGAACAGCAGCCCGGGAACGATCGCCTCGGCCAGTCCACGGACCCCGCCCACGGACTTGAGCACGTCGATCTGTCCGTCGTCACGGCGTTCGACGCCGGATTTGGCGGCGTACTGCCCGGCCAGCTGGTTCAGGTCCGGCTGGCCGTCGTCCGGCCGCTGGGGTGTGCTCATGCGTCGGCCTCCGGGCGTCCAATGATTTCGTATCGCGGGTTAAAGATCGTGGGCCGGCCGTCAACGTCGGAGACCATGCCTTCGAAGGCCAGATAGGTGCCGGCTTCGATTCCCGGCACCCGCCGCTGCCCTACCCAGACCAGCCGCACCTTGGGCCGCGGGGCCAGCTGGTTTTCGCGGTACGCGGCCATCGAGTCCTCCACCACGGCGGTGAACCGGGGCGGGTCGTTGGCCGGCACCACGGTGATGGCCGAAACATAGCCGCGGCAATAGGCCCGGCCGCGGCCGGGCAGGGTCTTGATGCTGGCGCAGTGGGTGGAAGCGGATGCTGCTGGCACAAACTAGCCGATCGTCGTGATTTCAGGGCCGCGCTCCGGCGCTGCCGGCTTTGCGGTGTCCTTGGCACGCGGGAGCGGGGACGCGTCGCGGGGCAGCCGCAGCTGCAGCAGGTCACGAGGCGGCAGAGGCTGCTCGCCCCGGACCACAACCACATTGCGGAAGACTTCCTCCAGCGGACCGGCGGCATCCGGGTTCATCGCTGCCGGACCGCCGAACACGCCGCGCAGGAACCAGCGGGGACCGTCGACACCAACGAAGCGGGCCACACGGTATCCCTTGGACCCGTCCTGGGCCTGGGCCGGTACCTTGGCCAGCAGCTCGGTGCCGAAGGTCCCGGTGAGCTCGTCCACGGTGCCGCCCTGGGAGCCGACCGATGTGCCGATCTGCTCACGGATGTCGTCCCAGAGGGTCTCCGAACGCGGGGCGGCGAAAGCCTGCAGCTGGAGGCTGGACCCTTCCAGGTCCAGGGTCACGGCAACCACGCGCTGGGTCTTCTCCTCGACTTCCAGCCGCAGCTGCAGGCCCTGGGAAGCGGCAATCCGGAGTGCGCCCAGATCAACGTAGCCCTCCTCGGAGGGACGCTCACTCAGATCGTAGGGACCGCCTGCGGCCGGAGCCTGCACGGCGTCACCGGAGTCACTGGCGGAGCCGGTCTCTGCCGTGGATGTCTCACCGGCGGTTTCCGCAGCTGTTTCCACAGCTGCGTCCTCTGCCTTGGATTTCTTACGGCGCCCAAATGCCATAACCAGGTTCCTTCTCTCTCATCTGCAAGTTCTTAGTATGGCCGCCGGCTGCTGCCGGCCGTCCGGTTACCCGGACGGCGTAAAGCGGGTCAGGCCGGAACGGCGGTGAATCCACCGGTGGATCCGAACCCGCCGGCGCCGCGGACGGAATCCGGCAGCTCGTCCACGGGAACAAATTCAGCGGTTTCCACCCGTTGGATCACCAGCTGGGCAATCCGGTCGCCGCGCTGCAGGGTCACCGGCTGCGTGAGGTCGGTGTTGATCAGGGTGACGGAAATTTCCCCGCGGTAGCCCGCGTCCACGGTGCCGGGGGCATTCACGATGCTCACCCCGTGCTTGGTGGCCAGTCCGGACCGGGGATGTACGAACGCTGCGTAGCCGAAAGGCAGGGCCAGCGAAACACCGGTGGGAATCAGTTGGCGTTCCCCCGGAGCAAGGGTGAAATCGATCCGGGAGCGGAGGTCCGCTCCGGCATCGCCGGGGTGCGCGTACGACGGCGGTTCCAGGCCGTCGTCGAGCATTTTGAGCTGTACCTTCAGGGTTGTCCCTGCACCTTGCACCAGTTTCTCCGGTTTCCATTGATATCCATAGACTGCCAGCTGCTGCAGCCTGGGGAGGCTGCTCGGGCGGTGTGGCATTCGGGGACGGCGTCCGGGCGGGCGGAGCCGCCGGGGCCGGCCCCCGGCCAACCCACCACACTTTAGCGCGTTTTCCTGTACGGGAGCCGGGCTGCGTGGTACCGGCACGGCGCGGGATGAAAGAAGCTGCCAAAGGTGAAAAGCTGGAGGTATGTCATCCCCTTCTGCAAAAAGCTCCGCCGACACCGTGGTGTACAGCGAACGCCTCACGCCTTCCTTCGGAATCTGGTTCATTGCGGCCGCACTTGCCGCCGCCTGCATCCTGGTCTTTATACCCATCAGTGTCGGAGCCGGCATCACGGCGGCCGTCGTCGCCGCGCTCATCCTGGCCGTGCTGCTGGTGATCTCCACTCCCCTGATCCGGGTCACCCCTGACACCCTGCAGGTGGGCCGGGCGCAGATCGAGCGCCGCTTCATCGGCAAGGTCGAAGCCTTCCGCGGCGAAGACGCCACCATGCAGCGCGGTCCCGGACTCAACGCCACCGCCTACATGTGCATCCGGGGCTGGATTTCGCCGGTCGTCCGCATCGAAATCACCGACCCGGCGGACCGCACGCCGTACTGGCTCACGTCCACCCGCCGGCCCGAGAAGCTGGTCGAAGCACTCACTTCCGGCCGCTGACCTACCCCCTGCAGTCCACGCAGTAAAGCATTCCGTCTTTTTCCAGGGCTATCTGTGAACGGTGCCGGACCAGGAAACAGGAGGCACACGTGAATTCGTCCGCCTGTGCAGGGAGGATGCGCACCAGCACCTCCTCGGTGGAGAGCTCGGCGCCGGGCAGCTCGTACCCGTCGGCGGCCTCCGCCTCGTCCTCGTCCACCACCGCGGACTGCGGGTCGTGACGCCGGGTCCGGAGCGCCGCTACCGGCTCCTCGCCGGCCTCTTCCTCGGTCTTGCGGGGGGCGTCATAATCCGTCGCCATAATGTCTTGTCTCGCCGTCCGGTTGTCTGGTCTTCGCTGCTGTCAGGGCCCTTGCGGCGGACCGGCTGCCCGGACCCGCATCATGACCCGCAGATAGCAACGCCACGGGTACCTGTTTTGTGCCCGTAACGCAGAGATTTTTACCTACCCCACGTCAAAAAGCGAACCGGACCCAGTTCGGACACGCGTTTGGTCCCGCGGATGATGTCCCGCCGGGCCTTCCAAAACCGCCACACCCGGGCAAAGCTTAGGTTTTCACCGCTGGGGATGGCATTGTTTCAAGAAGGAATTGCTATCGGGTGGAGGACTTTTTGATGCAGGATCTACGGCTGGTGGGTGTCCATGAAGGTGGCGAACATCTGCTGTTAAGCGGCAAGGGCGGGGAAACCTTCCGCCTTCGGATTGACGAAGCCCTCCGGGTGGCGGCCTCGCGTCCCACACACCGGTCCGCGCCGCAGGCTGCTCCGTCAGCAGGCGCCGGCATGAGCCCGCGGGATATCCAGGCCCGGATCCGCTCCGGTGCCAGCGCAGAAGAGGTGGCCGAGCTTTCCGGCCACGATCTTGCCCACATCCGCCGCTACGAGGGTCCGGTCCTCGCCGAACGCGAATACGTCGCAGGGCAGGCCCGGGCCGTGGAAGTGGCAGCCCCGATGTCCGCCACCAACGACGGCTACCGCAGCACCTTCGGGGAGAACCCGGTAAACCTCGGGGACATGGTGATCCACCGGCTGCGCTCATTCGGTGTTGACCCGGATTCTGTCGAGTGGGACGCCTGGCGCCGCCCGGACGGCACCTGGGAAGTTGTGGCCCGCTTCGCGTTGACCGAGAAATCCCGCGTCGCCATCGGCGAAGAACCGCCCGCCCGCTGGATTTTCAGCCCGCTGCGCAAGAGCGTCACCAACACCAACCGCTGGGCACAGGTGCTCAGCGAACTGGAACCGCTGGACACCCCCGTGCCCACCCGCCGGCTCACCGCCGTCGCGGACCGCGTCTTCGATTTCGAAGCCGAAGGCGGCGCACCTGACACGGACGGGATCCTCGACGTCCTGAGGTCCCGGCGCGGCCAGCGGCTGGGCAGCGACGAAGACGGCGACGACGCACTGGCGAGCCTGCTCTCCAAGGGCACCGTTCCTGCGGCACACCCGCGGGACGGCAGCGCCGACACGGACGAAGAGGATGTCAAGCGTCCGCGTACCGGCCGGCTTACCCTTGCACCGTCCGTCGACTCCGCGGACACCGAGGACCCGGTTGATCCGGTGGCCCTTCCCGGAAGCGTGACCCAGACCCGCGAAATCAGCGTGCTGGCCCGTCCGTTCCGCCGCCGTCCGGCACGCACTGAGGAGCCGGCTGCCGCCGACGAGCCCGCTGCCGATCTGCCGGCAGACCCCGGGCCCGAGGTTGCGGAGGAAGCAGCACCTGTTGAACCGGCATCCACCGCCCGGAAGAACGCCGGGCGCGATTTCCCCTGGGACCGCCTCCCCAACGGTGGACGGGGCCAGCGGCCGGAGGACGCCGACGCCGATAAGGGCGAAGCCAAGGATGAGGGCTCGCAGGAACGGCGCTCCATCAAACCGAAGCGCTCCTCGGTTCCCTCGTGGGACGAGATTGTCTTCGGCACCAAGGGCGACTAGCTCCTGCCATCGACGGGGGTCCTGCCGGGCCCGGGTCCCGGGAGGACTCTGGTTGAGTAGTCGAACTGTTCATATGGTGCTTGATGTACGCAGTACATCCACCGGAACAGGGAGTATCACCCGTGACCACCATCGGCATTCTTGGCGCCGGCCAGGCGGGAAGCACACTTGCCCGCGCGGCGATCGCAGCCGGTTATGACATCGTCATTGCCAACTCGCGGGGACCGGCGACACTGAAGGAACTCGTCAGTGAGCTGGGCCCGCGGGCGCGCGCCGCAAGCGCGGCCGATGCGGCGGAGGCAGGGGACTTCGCGTTCACTGCTTTCCCGTACTCGCCCTCCGACCGGCTTCCGGTTCAGGAACTTGCGGGAAAGGTCGTGATCGACAA
Source organism: Arthrobacter sp. zg-Y877 (assembly GCF_030373105.1). Classification (NCBI taxonomy): domain Bacteria; kingdom Bacillati; phylum Actinomycetota; class Actinomycetes; order Micrococcales; family Micrococcaceae; genus Arthrobacter; species Arthrobacter sp. zg-Y877. Next base: position 162,757 of record NZ_JAUCPU010000001.1, on the reverse strand, counting down.
CAACAATTACATGGTCTGGCGGGACGGAAACTATCCCGAGGTCGACTCGGGCCGCAAAACCATTCATGAGCTGCGCCAGGAGCAACTGCCGGACTCAAAGGTCGCCAAGGCGTTCTCGCACATCCAGTTCCACGAGCGTTTCTCCCTCAGGGTCCCCAGTGACGCGCTGCCGGGCCTGTTCCGCCTGGCGAGGCCGGCCGGGGCGCCGGACCGAAAGGCGTTGGTCGTCTCGAGCAACTACCCCGACGCCGTCGAGCTGGTGACCCGGTTCTACGACGATCTTGGGTTCGACGCCGTCGACAACAGTCCCTTGAGTGAATCGTGGCGCAGTGCGCCCGGCACCCCCATGTGGCGCCACCATGTCGACGGACAAAGCCGCGCCGAACTCATCCACAACCTGCAGTTGGCCCAGCGGATCGAAAGCCGGCTCAAGGAACGGTCTGCCTATCGCCCCGGCTGAACGCGCTGGGCCTAAAGCGGGAACCGCTCCGCCGTGGACTCCACGGAGCACACCGGCCCCTGGGCCTGCTCGAGGGCGGCCGCCTGCTGCGCCGTAACCCTGCGCATATAGTGCCGGCGGCAGAGCGTCTCATAGCCGACTACGGGTCCTGCGGCCTCCGTGCCCGCCGGGGATCCAGTGCCTTCGGCACCCATCAGGTCGCCGGCGTCGAACAGGGGCTGATCGTCGAATAAGGGCCGGTCCTCGAACAGGGGCTCATGCTCAACCGGAGGGTGGCCGGTTTCGGCGGCGGCTGAAGGGGTGCGGGACTCGACGTCGCCCACCACCACCTGGTCCCCCTCGGTCACCATCACGCCGTCGACGGTCCGCGCGTTGTGGGTCGCCCGCCGGCCGCACCAGCACAGGGCCCGCACCTGGAGGACCTCCATGCGGTCTGCGAGTTCCACGAGGCGCTGCGAGCCGGGGAAGAGCCGCGTCCTGAAGTCGGAGGTGATGCCGAAGGCAAACACGTCAATGTCCATTTCGTCCACGATGGAGGCCAGCTGCTCGACCTGTTCGGCGCTGTAGAACTGTGCCTCATCGCAGATGACGTAATCCACGTTGTGCCCGGATTCCCGGCAGGTCCGTACCTCGGCCCAGAAGTCCGTGTCATCACGGACTTCGACGGCCGGAGTCTGCAGTCCGAGGCGGCTGGAAATCATCGATTCCCCTGCGCGGTCATTGCGGCTGAACAGGATCCCGCCGCGCCCGCGGGCACTGTGGTTGTAGTCCATCTGGAGTGCGAGCGTCGACTTGCCGCAGTCCATGGTGCCGGAGAAAAAGACCAGTTCGGCCATGGCTACTTCCCGCCCTGCGTCGTGGAGGACTTGTTTTTGCGTTGTTCGGGCTGCGCGAGGACCAGCAGGGGAACCTCGCACTCCGCACGCGTCAGGGAACCGTGCTGGCCAGTGACGTCCAGTGCCGTGGCGGCGACCCTGCGGGTGTCGAACAGGGCAATGGGCTCGCGCGCGGCAATCATGAGGTCACCAATGCGGGGCAGCACGGCAGCGTCCACGCCGGGCCCGAAATAGCCGGCCTGGACGGCTTCGTCCCGGGTGAACACCCAGGCCCGGGTGCCATAGGCGGCCTGCCACGCGGCCTTGAGCCGGTCAAGCGCACCGGAGCCTGCATCCGGTTCCAGGTACAGGTGAACCATCCGCGGCTCCCCCGCCGTATGCCGGACCCCGTCGATCAGTGCCGGCTGCGTGCTGAAGTCGAACCGCTGCGTCACTGGAACGTCCACCATGCCGTGGTCCGCGGTCAGGAGCACCAGGGTGCCGGCCGGTACCCGGGCCACGAGCCGTTTCAGGGCGCTGTCGAGTTCTTCCAGCTCGTTGCCCCACTCCGGAGAGGCCGCGCCGTACCGGTGTCCGGCCTTGTCCAGCTCGTTCCAGTACAGGTACATAAGCATGCTGTCCGCGCCGGCCAGTGCGTCGACGGCGGCGGAGACCCGGGCGTGCACACCGGTCGCCGGGATGAACGTGCCGCCCCGGAGCGCGGCACGGGTCAGCGGCGACTCGGCGAACCGGGGAAGGCTGACCGTGGCGACCGGAAGGTGTTCAGCGGCCTTCTCGAGGATGGTGGGATAGGGCTGCCACTTCAACGGATCGACTCCTGCATCCCAGGACCCGAGCATGTTGACCACTTTGTCCTGTTCAGGATCCAGGACGTCGTAGCCCACCAGTCCGTGCCGGCCGGGGGCAAGCCCGGTGCCCAGGGATGCCAGTGACGCCACGGTGGTGGTGGGGAAGGACGCGCTGAGGGTGCGGGCGGTGGGCAGGAAACCCTTGAGGAACGGGGCGTGGCCCGCACGCTTCCGAAGCAGTGACAGGCCCAGCCCGTCCACCATAACCACGCAGACCCGGCGGGCTGCGGGCAGGGAGAGCCGGTTTTCGTAGCCCGGCACACCCAGCACCGCCGCAGCGCTGGACAGCACGTCGGCTACGGAACGGTTTCCGTAGGCCGGCGCGGCGGGCAGGGATTCAGGGACGGAGGGGATTGCTGCCACGGCGTCAGCGCTGCGGGTGGGCACGGTTGAAGCGTCCCCCGATGCCGGGCATGCGCTGGCGGGGATCACCGCCGTCCACCGGCCGGGGAACCGCAGTGGTATCGGTGTTGACCTTGCGCAGGGCCCGGGCGAAGGCCTTCGCGTTCTTCACCGCCTGCGCGCCGTCCGCTTCCGCACTGACGCGGAGCACAATGTCCTCCTGTGCAATGTTTCCGGTGTAGCCGTGGTCCGCATCGCACTGCGGATCCGCACAGCCGGCCGGGCCCATGTCCAGGCGCTGTCCGCCGGACCAGGCGATGGCGAGGGTCATTTCACGCGCCGGGTCGGAGGGCTTGTAGTTCTGCGGCTGCGCATACATGTACCCGAGCACCACCGAGCGGATCTGCGTCACGGGTACGGACTCGGTGGAGACCTGCGCCATCATCTGCTCACCGGCGTCGTCGAGCTGCTGGTCATCCACGTGTGTGATCACCAGCATGTCCTCGGTCAGGACCAGGACGGTGATGTGGCGGTGCACCTCGGTACGCTCAAAATGCGTTTCAAGGTGGATCAGGTGGGAAAGCGGTTCGCGTCCGTCCAGGGCATCGTGGACCACGTCGGCCAAAAGCGTCGGATAGAAGCCTGCCCGTTCCATGGAGGCGTCAAGACTGCGGCGTTCAGCGGAAAGTAACGGCGACATGGTTCCAGTTTCCCCCAGACCGCCCCTTCATGCCTAAATGGCGCGCGGGTGGACCAGCAGATCAGTCGCGCATTGCCCGCCGGGCGCTGTCGGTCCGCCGCTGCGGGTGGCCCAGCCGAATGTCGGCACTCAGTACCGTCACGCCGCCGGCCGACACCAGGACCGGGTTGATTTCGATCAGGGCAATCTGCGGGTGCTGGTCCTTGAGGACAGCCAGCCGGGCGATGAGGTCCTCCAGCCCCGCTATGTCGGCTTCGGGCAGGCCCTGGTAGCCGAGCAGTTTCGCGGCGGCGCGGGGAGTGCGCACCAGATCGGAAATGTCGCGGTCCGTAAGCGGCGGCACACCGTGCGCCCAGTCGTCCAGCAGGGCGGTCGCGTCGCCGGCAAGGCCGAAGGAGATCACCGGACCCAGCAGTGGATCTTCGATGGCGCGGATCCGGCAGCCCTGCCCGCTGACAGCCATGGACTGGACCTCCATGGCGAAGTCACCATAACGCTGCAGCGCCTGGTGCATCTGTTCGATATTGGTCCGCAGCGCCTCGGGGGTGGCGATGTTCAGCCGCACCCCGCCAAGATCCAGACGGTGGCGCAGGTGCCCGTCCCGGGTCTTCACCGCAACGGGCCAGCCCAGCAGATCTGCGGCGGCCACGGCTTCGTCCGGTGTGTCGAAACCGACCGCGGGCAGTACGGTGACGCCGTAGAAGTCCAGCAGCTTGGCCGTCTGCTCCGGGTCCAGCCGGGTCAGGGTGTCCCCTTCCACGCTGTCCATCAGTGATTCGATCCAGGCGTTTGCTCCCTCGGAGTCCACGCCGGCCGGTTCAACGAAGCTGCCGTGGTCCCGGTTGGCCCATTCGGTGTAGCGCACCACTGCCGCCAGGGCGGTGACCGCTGCTCCGGGGCTGCTGAAGCATGGCAGGCCTCCCCCTGGAAGATCGGGGTCGGCGGCAAGCAGGCCCTCGACGTGGGCCCGGGGATCCACGATCCCGGTAAAGGCCGCAACCAGCGGCTTGCCGGTTGCCTGCACGCATTCGGCCAGGGCCGCCGCTATCGCTTCGGTCCGCAGTCCCGGCGCCGGGAGGATCGCGACGACGCCGGCGTCCACGGCGTCGTCGGACAGTACCTCGGTGACCGTCCGGCGCAGCTGCGGCAGGGCTACGCTCATGCCCGTGTCCAGGGCCAGATCCGTCTCCAGGCGGGTGATATCCAGGTCGAGCCCGGTGCAGGCATCGGCCAGGACCCGGCCCAGCGCTGCCGAATTGCTGAACACGGCCACCCGGCGTCCGCGCGGCAGCGGCTGGCTGACGGCAATCTGGGCCACGTCGATCAGCTGTTCGTTGGTGCTCACCCGGATGACGCCGGATTGGCGCAGCATCGCGTCCAGTGCACCGGGAGGCGCCTGCGTGGTCCGCACGGCGTGGCCCGGCGGAAGCTGGAGGCCGGTTACGTCCGACTTGGCGACAATGACCGGTTTGGTGCGGGCCAGCCGGCGTGCCAGCCGGGAGAACTTACGCGGGTTGCCCACCGACTCGAGGTACATCGCGACAACCCGCGTATCGGCGTCGTCCTCCCAATACTGCATGGCGTCATTTCCGGAGACATCAGCCCGGTTGCCCGCGGAGATGGTGGAGGACAAGCCGAGGGCACGGCGCTGGGCGGTGGCGTACAGCAGCACGCCGATGGCAGCGGACTGGCTGAACAGCCCCAGTCCCCCGCGCTTGGGCAGGGCCGGCGCCATGGAAGCGTTCAGGGACACGTCCGGACGCGTGTTGATCAGGCCCAGCGACGCCGGCCCGACCACCCGCATGCCGTGCGCGCGGGCCCGGCGGACCAGGTCACGCTGCCGGGCCAGGCCCTCGGGTCCCTTAGGACCGAAGCCCGCGGTGACCACCAGCAGGGCCTTCACACCCGCCGCGGCGCATTCGTCCGCTACTTCGAGGACCTGCCCGTACGGGACGGCAATAACGGCCAGCTGCACGGTTTCCGGCACGTCGGCGATCCGGCTGTAGGAGATCATGCCGGCCAGTTCGAAGGCTTCCGGATTGATGGCATACACCGAACCCTTGAAGCCGCCTTCGATGATGTGTTCCAGGAGCTGGTACCCCACCGAACCCCATTCGCGGCTGGCACCGATGACGGCGATCGACGACGGCGAGAGCAGGTCCGCGACGCTGCGGGCCTCGGCGCGGTGCTCGCGGGCTTCCATGACCGCCAGCGACTTCTCCGTGGGGTCGATATTGAAGTCCAGGGCGATCACGCCGTCGTCAAAGTGCCGTCGGACCTCGTACCCGGCGTCCGCGAACACGTCGATCATCTTCCGGTTTTCGGGCAGGACCTCGGCGGAGAAGCGGCGGATGCCGTTTTCCCGGGCGGCGGCGGCAAGGTGTTCCAGCAGGATGGACCCCAGTCCGCGGCCCTGGTGGTCGTCGGAAATGTTGAAGGCGACCTCAGCTTCGGTGGGATCGTCCAGGCGGTCGTAGCGGCCGATGCCGATAATTTCGTCACCTATGGTGATGACAAAGGCCACACGGTTCCGGTAATCGACGTTGGTGAAGCGCTCCAGCTCCTTGTTGGTGAGCTTAGCCTTGTAAGTGAAGAACCGGAGGTAGATGGAGCTCTGTGACTGCCGCATATGGAACGCCTGCAGCGCCTGTGCATCCGAGGGGGAAACGGGCCGCAGATGGCCCGTGCCTCCGTCACGCAACACGACGTCGGCTTCCCAATATTCGGGGTAATGTCCCTGCTCCACCATAGACTCAGAGTAGTGGGCATTCTTCCCCAGAGTCATCTGCCCACTCCGTACTGCGTTATCCAATACTGCGTGATTCCGTACTGCGTGAGCCAGTACTGCGCGATCCACTACTGTGTGATTCAGTTCCCTACCACTGCGAGGACCCGACAACAGCATGGCCCGGCGCCAATCCGTCTCCAAGTCCGTACCCGGCGAAGTGATCGCCGAGAACATCATCGACATAGACGTCACCACCGAGATGGAAGGCTCCTTCCTGGAGTACGCCTATTCGGTGATCTACTCGCGTGCCCTTCCTGATGCGCGCGATGGGCTCAAGCCTGTCCAGCGGCGCATCCTGTACATGATGTCCGACATGGGGCTGCGCCCCGACCGCGGGCATGTGAAGTCCGCCCGCGTGGTGGGCGAGGTGATGGGCAAGCTGCACCCCCACGGAGACACGGCCATTTACGACGCCATGGTGCGCATGGCCCAGGACTGGGCGCTGCGGCTGCCGCTGATTGACGGACACGGCAACTTCGGCTCGCTCGACGACGGCCCGGCCGCCGCCCGCTATACCGAGGCACGGCTGGCCGCGCCCGCCCTGTCCATGACGGACCACCTGGACGAAGACGTAGTGGACTTCGTTCCAAACTATGACAACCAGCTCCAGCAGCCCGAAGTGCTGCCCGCGGCTTTCCCCAACCTGCTGGTCAACGGCACCACCGGCATTGCCGTGGGTATGGCCACCAACATGGCCCCGCACAACCTGGGCGAGGTGATTGCCGCCACGCAGCACCTGATCGCCAATCCCGACGCCGGCCTGGACGAGCTGATGCGTTTTATCCCGGGACCCGACCTGCCGACCGGCGGGCGCATTGTGGGCCTGGACGGCATCCGCGATGCCTATGCCACCGGCCGTGGCTCGTTCAAGACGCGCGCCAAGGTGGAGGTGGAGCAGCTCACCGCACGCCGCACCGGCCTGGTGGTCACCGAACTGCCCTACATGGTCGGCCCTGAAAAGGTCATCGAAAAAATCAAGGACGCAGTGACGTCCAAGAAGCTGCAGGGCATCTCCGACATTGTGGACCTGACGGACCGCAGCCACGGGCTGCGCCTGGTGATTGAACTGAAGAACGGCTTCAATCCCAACGCCGTGCTGGCCCAGCTGTACAAGTTCACCCCCATCGAGGATTCCTTCGGCATCAACAACGTCACCTTGGTGGACGGCCAGCCCCGGACCCTGGGCCTGGTCGAGCTGCTGCAGGTCTACGTTGCGCACCGCCTGGGCGTGGTCCGCCGCCGCACTGCCTACCGGCTGGGACGCAAGAAGGACCGGCTGCACCTGGTCGAAGGCCTGCTGATCGCCATTGTGGACATCGACGAGGTCATCCAGATCATCCGGTCCTCGGATGAAACCGCCCAGGCACGGGAACGGCTGATGGCGGTCTACGACCTGACCGAAATCCAGGCCAGCCACATTCTGGAGCTGCGCCTGCGGCAGCTGACCAAATACTCCCGCATCGAGCTCGAGAAGGAACAGGACGAGCTGCGGAAAGCCATCGAGGAGCTTGAGGCCATCCTGGGCTCCGAACAGCGGCTGCGTGCCCTGGTGTCCTCGGAACTGGGCGAGGTCGCCGCAAAGTACGCCACGCCGCGGCGCACGGTCCTGCTTGAATCGGAAGCCGCCGCTCCCCTGAAGGGCGCTGCGGTAACCGCCGCAGCCGGAGCCGCCGGCAAGGGCGCCAAGGCGGTCCTGCCGCTGGAAATCGCGGACGATCCCTGCTGGGCCATCCTGTCCGCCTCGGGCCAGGTGGCCCGCACGTCGGACCAGGAACCGCTGGTCGAAGGCGGGCAGCGGGTGCGCCACGACGTGTTCCGTTCGGTGGTGAAGACCACCGCGCGCGGAGAGATCGGCGCACTCACCTCCTCGGGCCGGATGATCCGCATCTCCGTCCTGGACCTGCCTTCCCTGCCCCCGACCGCCGGACTGCCCAACCTTGCCGGCGGCGTCCCGGTCAAGGACTTCATGACCCTGGGCAAGGGCGAGAAGCTGGTCGGGCTCGTTCCGCTGAACGCCGTGCTGGCCATTGGCACCCGGAACGGTGTGGTCAAGCGGGTCAACCCCGACTACCCCCTCAACCGGGATGACTGGGAAGCCATCACGCTCAAGCCCAAGGACGAAGTGATCGGGGTGTCCGTCGCCGCCGAGGAGACCGATGAGCTGGTCTTCATCACCCGCTCCGCGCAGCTGCTGCACTTCCCTGCCTCCACGGTCCGCGCGCAGGGCCGCACGGCGGGTGGCGTGGCCGGGATCAAGCTGGCGGCCGACGACGCCGCCGTGTTCTTCGGTACCGTGGCCGCTGACGATCCGGACGCCGTCGTCGTGACCGTTTCCACCACCACCGAGGCACTGCCGGGCACGCCCGGCGGGTCGGTGAAGGTCACGCCGTTCGCCGAGTACCCGGCGAAGGGCCGCGCCACGGCGGGTGTCCGGGCACACCGGTTCCTGAAGGGTGAGGATTCCCTCGCGGTGGCCTGGGCCGGGCACGGTCCGGCAAAGGCCTCGGCCGCCAACGGCGTGGCCCGGGCACTGCCCACCGAGCACGGACGCCGGGACGGATCCGGTGTGCCGCTGGCCAACGCGGTGGACAGCGTCGGGCCAAGCCTGGGCTGACAGTCCACCTGGGCTTAACGGGGCCGGGCCGGTCCGCGGAGCGTTACGCTCCACGGACCGGCCCGGTTTTTTGTCTATCTATAGGACTCCTATTTGCCGAAACTGCGCAGCCGCAGGGAGTTGCCCACCACCAGCACCGAGCTCGCCGCCATGGCGGCGCCGGCGATCATCGGGTTAAGCAGCCCGAACGCTGCCACCGGGATGCCCACCGCGTTGTAGAAAAACGCCCAAAAGAGGTTGGTCTTGATGGTCGCCAGGGTCCGCCGGGAGAGTTCGACGGCGGTGGCCACCTGTCCCAGGCTGCTGCCCATCACGGTCAGGTCAGCTGCTTCCATGGCAACGTCGGTGCCCGATCCCATGGCAATGCCCAGGTCCGCCTGTGCCAGTGCGGCGGCGTCGTTCACGCCGTCCCCGGCCATCGCCACGGTGCGGCCCTGAGCCTGGAGCCGCCGGACGGCGTCGACCTTCCCTTCCGGACGGACATCGGCCAGCACATCCTCCGCCGGAATCCCGACCTGTTCCGCGACCTGGGCGGCCACCACCGCGTTGTCCCCGGTCAGCAGCACCGGGTGCAGACCCAGGCTGCGGAACCGTGCGATGGCTGCCGCGGAGCCCTCCTTAATGGTGTCCTGCAGGCTGATGATGGCCACGGCCCGGTGATCGACCGCCACCAGGACGGCAGTGGCTCCCGTTTCCTGCTCTTTCCGCAGTGCGGCGTAGGCAGTGTCCGGCAGGTCAACCCCGTTCTCGTCCAGCCAGGCCGGACGTCCGGCAACAATGAGGTGTCCCTCGACGGTGCCGCGGACTCCCCCGCCCGGAGCCGAATCAAACCCGGTAACCGGTGCCGTGCCCGGCCCGAACCGGGCGGACGCGGCGACGGCCCGGGCAATCGGGTGCTCCCCCGCGTCTTCCACCGAGCCGGCCAGGCGCAGCAGGCTGTCCGCGGTGAGGTCCGCTGCAGCACTATCCAACAGCCGGATCCGGGCCACGGACAGCCGGCCCGAGGTGATGGTGCCGGTCTTGTCCAGCACAATGGTGTCCACCGTGCGGGTGTCCTCCAGCACCTGGGCGCCCTTGATGAGGATGCCCAACTGCGCGCCGCGGCCCGTTCCGGTCAGCAGGCCCACCGGGGTGGCGAGGCCGAGGGCACAGGGGCAGGCAATGACCAGCACCGTGACGGCGGCGGTGAAGGCTGCCTGCAGGTCGCCCGTCAAGACCATCCACAACACAAAGGTCAGGACGGCGATCCCGAGTACCACCGGAACAAAGACGGCACTGATCCGGTCCGCGAGCCGCGCGATCGGGGCCTTGGAAGATTGGGCGTCACTGACCAGGCGGCCCATCTGCGCCAGGGTCGTCTCGCTGCCGATCCTTGTGGCCCGCACCAGCAGCCGGCCGGAGGTGTTGATCGTGGCCCCCGTGACCGGGCTGTCCACGTCCACCTCCACGGGCAGGGATTCCCCGGTGATCAGGGAAGCGTCCACTGCGGAACGTCCCTCCACCACCACGCCGTCAGCCGGGATCTTTTCCCCGGGACGGACAACGAAAACCTCACCCACTGCCAGCCGGTCCGCCGGAATGCGGATTTCCTGCCCGTCCCGCAGGACCGTTGCGTCCTTTGCGCCCAGATTCAGCAGGGCCTTCAGCGCATCCGTTGCCTTGGTTTTGGCGTTGGCCTCCAGGTAGCGGCCCAGCAGCAGGAAGGTGACCACCACGGAGGCGACCTCGAAGTACAGGTGCGGGTCCGTGCCCATGCCCGGATCCGCGGTGAGACCCGGGTCCACGGCCAGCTGGCCTACCGAGAAGAGGTAGGACGCAGCGACGCCGAGGGAGACCAGGGTGTCCATGGTGGAAGCCAGGTGCCGGGCATTGATGGCCGCGGCCCGGTGGAAGGGCCAGGCGGACCAGGTCACCACCGGCAGGGCGAGCAGGGCGGCCACCCATCCCCAGTTCGGGAACCCGAGGGCGGGAACCATGGAGATCAGCAGGACCGGAACGCTCAGGACGGCAGCGAGGATCAGCCGGGGCCGAAGCTGCGCTGCGGTTCCGCCGTGGGACAGGTGGTCCTCATGGGACATTGTGTCGCCGTGGTGCATTTGGTCCTGATGGGAGTGGTCCCCGTGGGGCACGCCGGCACCATGCCCGTGCTGCGGGGCGGCGGTGCGGTGTTTCACCTTGGCGGTGTACCCGGCGGCATTCACCGCGTCTACGATCTGCTGGTCCGTCACCGATGCAGGCACAGTAACCTGGGCACTTTCCAGCGGGAGGTTGACCGCCGCATGCACGCCGTCGATCTTTCCAAGTTTGCGTTCCACCCGCGCAACACAGGAAGCGCAGGTCATCCCCTGGATCTCGAGGTCAACTGCCCTGTGGTCCGCTTCTTCGCGAGTGTCCATCGTGGTTCCCTCCATTACTTTCTGTCCGTAGGCCGCACCGGGGCCGCTTCCACGCACCGGCTAGGCGTCGGCGTCGACCACCAGATAGCCGGCCTCAGCTACTGCTTCTCCGAGTTCAGCCGCCGTGAGGCTTCGGCTCGCGGTGACGGTCGCGGTGGAGATGCCCCCGGCGTTCAGGTCAACCGAAACACTGTTGACGCCGTCGAGCGCCTCGAGTTCCTCGGTCACCGAGGCGACGCAGTGTCCGCAGGTCATTCCGGAAATGTTCAGCGTGGTGGTTTCCATGTTTTTAGTTCTTCCTCTGGTTTGGATGAATCGGGTGCCGGGTGCCGGGTGCCGGATGCCGGATGCCGGGCGCTAGCGCAGCAGCCGGCCGATGGCGTCGGCGGCTTCCTGGACCTTTGCCGTGACAATCTCGGGGTTGCCCGTCCGTTCGGATTCCTGCGCCGCGTCCACCATGCAGTGCGACATGTGATCCTGGACCAGCCCCAGGCTGACCGCGTGCAGCGCCTTGTTGATGGCGGCGATCTGGGTGAGGATGTCGATGCAGTATTTGTCCTCTTCGACCATGCGGGCGATACCCCGCACCTGTCCCTCGATCCGGCGCAGCCGGCGGAGGTAGGCGTCTTTATCAGATGTGTAACCGTGCGGCCCGTCGTGGGATTCCACGGGTTCCGGAACGTTCTGTGTCACTGAGTCCATTGCCTCTGCTCCTGTCCTTGGCTGCCTCCAAGTTATACCCTGCCGGGGTATCGGTTCAAGTACCCCTAGGGGGTATTTATTCCCGAAGCGGCGGTGTTCTGCCAGTAAGGTGGAGTCCGTGGCGCACAGTGAACTCTCGACAGCAAGCCAGGACTACCTCAAGGTCATCTGGACCGCACAGGAATGGACCGATGAGCCCCTGACCGTGTCCGCGCTGTCGGCGCACATGGGCTTCTCGCCGTCGTCGGTCTCCGAGGCCGTGAAGAAGCTGACCGGCCAGGGCCTGGTGACGCACGCGCGCTACGGATCCATTGCGCTGACGGATGCAGGCCAAAAAGCCGCTGTGGGCATGGTGCGCCGCCACCGCCTGATTGAAACGTTCCTGGTCCAGTACCTGGGCTACGGCTGGGACGAGGTCCATGACGAGGCGGAGCATCTGGAACATGCTGTCTCGGACAAAATGGTTGATGCACTGGCTGAGCGCCTCGGCCATCCGGTCCGCGACCCGCATGGCGATCCGATTCCCGCCGGCGACGGGAGTTTCCCCGTGCTGGACGCCTTCCGGCTAAGCCGCTGCGAGCCGGGCACCCGGGGCCTGGTGGCCCGCGTATCGGACAATGACCCCGAGCTTCTGCGCTATATTGCCGGCCTGGGCCTTCACCTGGACACCGTGGTGTCGGTGGTGCAGCGCCAACCCTATGCCGGCACGATCACCATCGAGACCGGCGGCCGCGCCCTGGACCTGGGCCTGCCCGCAGCGGAAGCCATCTGGATCCTGCCCGCCGCCGATGCAGTGGTGTCTTCGTCCCGCTAGGGGACGTGCCTGTCCCTGTTCTGTCCCTAGAGCACCGTCTTGTCGAAGACCACTTCCCGGTGCGTGGGCCGGTAGCCCAGGCTTTCGTACAGGCCCAGGGCCCCCGAGGGGTTCTCCGTGTCGACGCCCAGGGTGGCGTTGTCCATGCCGCCCTTGCGGAAGCGCCGCATTGCCTCGCGCAGCATGGCCGGAGCCAGTTTCCGGCCCCGCCAGTCCCGCCGGACGCCAAGGAGCATGGTGTAGCCCTCCTTGTAGCCGTGGATGTCCTTGCTCTCCGGATCAAAGCTGGCCAACTGGTAGGCGGCCACTTCACCGGAGGCGGTGTCGATGACGGCAAAGCTCCATTTCGGCCGGAACTGCGGATGGTCCACGGTGAATCCCCAGCGCTCCTTGTTGCGGGGCTCGCTGCCCCAGTGGTCCCGGAACGCCTCATTATGGGCCAGCCGCACGGCGTCGGAAATCTCCGCATCGAAGGTCCGGAACTCCATTCCCTCCGGCAGCTCCGCGTCCGGCAGGTCGCCTGCCAGCGGCCGGGTCATCTCGGTGAAGTACCGGACCACTTCCGCCCCCTCGGACTGCAGCAGTGCCACTTGTGAGGCATTGGATTCCTCTGCGTAGGTGCGCAGGACACCATGCTTCCGGTGTTCGGTCAGCAGCCGCTGGCGCAGCCGGGTTTCCTGCCAGCGGTAGACCTGCGCGCCGATGCCGCGGCGCCGCCACTGCGGATCCACGCCGCCGAAGCCGGAGCCGGTTTCGGAGCCGGGGTTCAGGGCGATCCGGCCGTAGGCGCGGGCGGTCCCGGCCTTATCCAGTCCGATCAGGGTGTCCTGCGCAGGGTCTCCAGAGGTGGTTTCCAGCGCCTGTTCCAGATCGCGGCGGTCCTCCACCCATGCCGGTTTGTCGGCGTCCGCCATCCGCCGGATCAGCGCATGCCAGGCGTCGACGTCGTCGTCCGCAATGGACCGCCAGCGGAGGCCGGTTTCCGGCCCGGGAAGCACAGGTGGGGAGGGCGTCTGCATCCACCCACCCTAGGACATCAGCACCGCTCCCAGTGAGACCTCCCGCCCACACCAGGCGGCATCGGCCGGATTATGCGTAACCACCACGACGGCCTTGCCGGCCAAACCCGATTTCAGGTCCGCCATCAGCTGCGCTCCCGCTTCCGCGTCCAGATGGGCCGTGGGTTCATCGAGCAGGACGACGTCGGCTTCCGAAAGCAGTGCCCGGGCGACGGCCAGCCGTTGGCGCTGGCCGCCCGAGAGGAAATGACCGCCCGCCCCAATGGGAGTATCCAGCCCTTCAGGCAGTGTGTCGAACAGCGGCCCCAGCCCGACGGCGCGGAGGGATCCGATCATTTCCGCTTCGTTCGGGGCGAGTGCACGGTCCCGGGCCAGGAGCAGATTGCCCCGCAGGCTGGAGTCGAAGAGATGCGCCTCCTGGGGGCACCACGCCATCCGGCGGGCGGCGGGCGGCAGTGTCCCGGCGGGGACGCCGTTGATGAGGTAGGAGCCGCTGCGCGGCGGCAGGAAGCCCAGCAGAACGCCCAGCAGCGTGGATTTGCCGCTGCCGGAGGGGCCGGTGACGGCAACCCACTCCCCTGCCGCGACGTGCAGGTCCACTCCCGTCAGCACGTCCTCGGGTGCGCCGGGATAGCGGTAGCGGATGCCGGTCAGCTGCAGGTCCTCCACCTTGCCGAACCGCTTCCGGGCCGCGGTTTCCTCCGCAGTGTCATCGGCGGCAACCTCCTCGCTGCCCAGGTCGGGCAGCACCTTGTCGCCCAGGGTGCGCCACGCGGCGAACTGCTGGATGGAGCCGTTGACGGCAACAAAAGGTTCGATCAGCGCGAGCTGGACCAGCACGACGACGGCGGCCACGGTGGCGTGCGATCCCTGCGAGGCACTGAGCATGTAGAGCGCGGCGAGGGAGCAGGCCAGGGCCGTGACGGCGTTGGCGAGGCCCTGTGCCCAGGCGCTGCGGCGGACCGCCTTGGCAGCAGCGGCTTCGAATTCCTCCTGCCGGGCCAGGACCGGTCCGGAACTGGCATTGGCTTCCAGATCCTGTGCGGCCGTGAGCAGGCGGGCCATCGAGGACATGGACCGGGCCTGCAGGTTTACCGTGGCGGCGCGGGCCGCGGAGTCGGCGAACAGGGCCAGCAGCGGGGCAACCACCATTCCCACTACGCACAGTGCCACCTGCACTACCAGGCCTTCCGGGACCAGCAGCCAGGTCACCACGCAGGCGCCGGCGGCAGTCAACAGGCCGGTCAAGGGCGCAAAGACCACCCGGGGCGCAATGTCCCGCAGTTCGTCCACATCACCCACCAGGCGTTCCAGGGCACCGGAGCCGCGCGCCACCCGGCGCCAGCCCTCGGGCCGCTGCAGCAGTCCGTTCCACAGCCGCACCCGCAGCACATTGGTGGCGCGGAAGACGGCGTCATGCAGGGACAGCCGCTCCAGATAGCGCAGCAGGGCGCGGCCGATGCCGAAGAACCGCACACCCACAATGGCCATGAGCAGGTACAGGATCGGCGGCTGCTCGGACGCCCGGACAATCAGCCAGGCGGACAGCGCCGTCAGGGCGACGGCGAACATGGTGGCGCCGGTGCCCAGCACCAGGGCAAGGACAAACTGTTTGCTCCAGGGCTTCAGCACCAGGAGGTTCTTCCAGAGGGGCTGATGAACTTGCTGGTCCGCGGCGGCTGTCCGCGTGCCGGGCGCGCCGCCGCCCGTGTCCACACCGGCATGCGCCGGCTCGACGCCGCCGGCAGCCGGAACTGCTGCCGGGGCCATCCCGGCCGGGTCCGCTATCGCAGCGTGTTTTCCCCGAACCCGGCGCTGGGGTCCGGTGACGGCCGTCTCGACGGGGATAACGACGTCGGCGATCGCCGCGGTGGCGGCATCATGGGCAACCATCAGCACGGTGACCGTGCCCCGGAGCCGGGAAAGTGCGGCCCGGACCGACGAGGCACTTTGCGCATCGAGGTGCGCCGTGGGTTCGTCCGCGAGCAGGATCCGGACCTCGGGACGGGCGGCGATCCGGGCCAGCGCACGCGCCACAGCCACCCGGCGCTGCTCCCCGGGGCTCAGGTCCCCGGCGGCGGCATCCAAAAGGTGGACGGCATGGATCTGTTCCAGTGCGGCCCGGGCGGCGGCACGGCCCGGGCTTTCGCCGGCGTCCCATCCTCCGGCAGTGCCGCTCCCGGCAGCCGGGAAGCCCGCGTAGAGGGCGATCTCCTCCGCAACGGTGTCCTCGACCAGCACGGGATGCTGCGGGATCCAGGCCTGCGAGGCAGGGCCGATCCCGTTGACGGAACCGGCCAGCCGGGTGTCACCGCCGTCGCGGCGCAGACCGGCCAGGACCTCAAGGACGGACGTTTTTCCTGCACCGCTCGGTCCGGTCAGCGCGGCGATGGTCCCTGCGGGCACCGTGAAACTGAGGTTCTCCACCGCCGGCTGCGGCCGTCCCTCGTACGTGATGGTCAGGTCCCGGACCTGCAGCTCCACACTTCCGGTATCCACTGCCAGCGGCCGGGCTTCGGGCGCCTTCAGTACCGCATTGGTCCGGTTCAATGCCTCGAGGCCGTCCTCACTGGCGTGGTGGGCGGTGCCCAGGTCGCGCAGCGGCTGGTAGCACTCGGGCGCCAGGATCAGTGCCAGCAGCCCCAGTTCCAGCGGCATGCCGCCGTGCACCAGCCGGACACCGATGAACACGGCCACCAGCGCCACCGAGATGGTGGCAATCAGTTCCAGGGCCAGCGAGGACATAAACGCCACCCGCAGGGTCGCCAGGGTGGTGACCCGGTAGCGGTCGGCCACGTCCCGCAGTGCCCGGGTCTGTGCCCGGGCCCGGCCCAGGCCCACCAGCACGGGCAGGCCCCTGGCCAGTTCAAGCATGTTGTCCGAGAGCCGGTTCAGTGCGTCCACGGCGGCTTCGGTCTTGTCCTCGGTGTGCAGGCCGATCAGGATCATAAACACCGGGATAAGGGGAACGGTCAGCACGATCGTGACTGCACTGACCCAGTCTGCGGCCAGGATGCGGGCTCCCACCAGCAGGGGCACGACGGCGCAGGTCACCAGGGCGGGCAGGTACTTGGAGTAGTAGTTGTCCAGTCCATCCAGGCCGCGCGTCAGCAAAACGCTCAGCGCGCCGCTGCCCATCCCCGGGACCGTGCCGCCGTCGGCCAGCACCCGAACGGACAGCTGACGGCGCAGCTCGTCCTTGACACCCGCGGCCGCCCGCTGAGCCACCGTGTCCTGGCCCCAGACGGCTACGGAGCGCAGCACGGCGCCCGCGGCACCGAGGAGGAACACCCGGTTCCAGTCGGGCCCGCCGGCTGCCAGTCCGGCGATACCGCCGGCCACGGCATCGGCCAGCAGGACCAGTCCCGCGGCCTTGACGGCGGCAAGCAGCCCGAGGAGGTACAGCGCCCGGCGGCTGGTGGCGCTGACCGGCAGTACCGGTTTCACTGGTTCTTGAAGCTGTGGGGGGCGGGGATTGCCTCGGCGGAGACCCGCTTACGGAACACCCAATAGGTCCAGCCCTGGTACAGCACCACCACCGGCAGGCCGAACAAGGCTACCCAGCTCATGACCTTCAGGGCGTAGGGCGAGGCGGACGCATTTTCCACCGTCAGGTTCCAGGCGGCATCGAGCGTGGAGGGCAGTACCACGGGGTACATGGAGGCGAAGATGGTCGCTGCTCCGGCCACCAGGAAGACGCCGAGGCTGATGAAGCCCAGACCCTCACGGCCCCGCCGCACGTAGATCCAGGCCAGGAGGGCTCCCACCACCGCAATCACCAGCAGGGGCAGCGTCCCAACCTTGGCATTCATGAACTGCACAATGATGGCCCACGCCGCCAGCGGCAGGATGCCGACGGGCAGCCAGCGCAGCACGATGCGCCGGGCACGGTCCCGGATCTCTCCGTCGGTCTTGAGCATCAGGAAGACACACGCATGGATCAGGCAGAAAGCCACCACGGCGACTCCGCCCAGAACTGCGTACGGAGTCAGCCAGGCAAACGCCCCGCCCACCCGGTCGCCGTTCTCGTTCAGCGGCAGTCCGGTGGTGGTCAGGCCAAGTGCGGCGCCGACGCCGAAGGCGGCCGTGAACGCACCTAGGGCATGTGCCCAGTCCCAGCGGTTGCGCCAGCTCTCGCTGTCATGCTTGCCGCGGTATTCGATGGAGACGGCCCGGAAGATGAGTCCGAGCAGGACGAAGACCAGCGGGACATAGAGAGCGGAGAACAACGAGGCGTACCACAGGGGGAAGGCCGCGAAAGTCATCGCGCCGACCGTGATCAGCCAGACTTCATTGCCGTCCCACACCGGGCCGATGGTGTTGAGCAGCACCCGGCGGTCCTTCTCATTGCGGGCCATCAGCTTCAAGAGCATGCCCACCCCCAGGTCGAATCCCTCCAGGAAGAGGTAACCGACCCAGAGGAACGCAATCACAATGAACCAGAAAAGCGGTAGCGACATTACTTTCAGAGCTCCAGAAATGCCGGCAGCCGGCAGGTTGCAGGGTGTTCGGACAGGATCCGGAGGGTCGCCGTATGCACGGTTCCCCTCCGGAGAATCTCAGTAGGCGAAGTCGAGGACATCGTCCTTCTTCTTTCCGGGGCTGCCGTCCGGGTCACCGCCGGCCGAATCGAGGCCGCCCGTGCCGCCGTCGTCGTTGCCCAGCAGATCCGGCATCGCTGCCGGGACGCCGCCGCGGACGAACTTGAACAGCAGCCGCACCTCCACGATCAGCAGGGCCAGGTAGACCAGCGTGAAGGTGATGACGGAGAACAGCAGCTCCCCCAGGCTCACGCCGGGCGAGACGGCTGCCGCGGTGAACATAAACACACCGTCGGAACCGGTGGGGTTCGGGGCCACCACGAACGGCTGGCGGCCCATTTCAGTGAAGATCCAGCCCGCGGAGTTGGCACCGAAGGGCGCCAGGATGCCGAACACAGCAAGGCGCATCAGCCATTTGGATTCGGGAACCGTGCCCTTGCGGACCACCCAGAGGGCGAAGGCTGCCGCGACGGCGGCGATGCCGCCGAAGCCGATCATGATGCGGAAGCCCCAGTAGGTCACGGCGAAGTTCGGCGTGTAGTCGATTTCGGCACCGGAGTTGACGCCGTACATCTCGTTGTCCGGAAGGTGGGTGCCGTAGGCGTCCTGGTACTGCTCCAGCAGGGTGTTGACGCCCCGGATTTCGGTGTCGAAGTCTCCGTTGGCGAGGAAGGACAGCATGCCCGGAATCTCGATCAGGGTGTCCACGTCCTCGCAGTCCGCCGCGCCGGGATCACCGATGGACAGCACGGAGAAGGATGTCCCGTCATGGCACGCGGCCTCCGCGGCGGCCATCTTCATGGGCTGCTGCTCAAACATCAGCTTGCCCTGCAGGTCACCGCTGACAGCGACGCCGGCAAAGGAGATCATGGCGACGACGGCGCCGATGCGCAGGGACCGCAGCCACACTGCATGGTCGGTCTTGTCGCGGCCGATCGCGGCGTTTTCGCCCACCACCACGTTGCCCTTGGCATCCACGGTGTCAATGCCGTCGCGGCGCCGCTTCCAGAGGTGGTACCAGGCAATGCCGAGCAGGAATCCGCCGGCAACGGCAAAGGCACCGAAGATAGTGTGCGGGAACGCGACGAGCAGGGTGTTGTTGGTCAGGACGGCCCAGATATCGTTCATGACCGGGCGGCCATCCACCATTTCCACGCCCACGGGGTGCTGCATCCACGAGTTCGCGGCGAGGATGAAGTAGGCCGAGAGCATGGAGGCCAGGGTGGTGATCCACAGGCACGCTAGATGGATCTTCGGCGGCAGGCGTTTCCAGCCGAAGATCCAGAGGCCGAGGAACACCGATTCGGTGAAGAAGGCCAGCAGGGACTCCAGCGCCAGCGGGGCGCCGAAGACGTCGCCGACGAAGCGGCTGTATTCACTCCAGGCCATGCCGAACTGGAACTCCTGGACCAGGCCCGTGGCCAGGCCGAGGATGAAGTTGATCAGAAACAGCTTGCCCCAGAACTTCGTCATTCGGAGGTACTGCTCTTTGCCGGTGCGCACCCAGGCGGTCTGCATGGTTGCCACCACGATCCCCAGCCCAATGGTCAGCGGGACCATGAGGAAGTGGTAGACGGTTGTGATGCCGAACTGCCACCGGGCGATATCCAGTGCTTCCACGCTTATGTCCTTCGGCTTGAGGAACGACTTCTACGCCACGTAGAATTCCTTACTTCTACACAGCGTAGAACAACTCCCGTAAGATTTCTACGTGATGTAGAACAATCCTCGGGAACGCGCTATATTAGTAAGTCTGGACCCGATCCAAGGGTCCGCCGGGGTCTCGATGAAAAAAAGGATGCACATGGCAACGCTCGGTGAGCTGGAACGCGCAATGATGGATCTGCTGTGGGAATCAAACGAAGCAGCCACGGCCAATGAGCTCCGCGAGAAACTGGCCCAGCGTGAGGACTCCGCCGACGGCAAGGGCCTGGCGGTCACCACCGTGCTGACTGTTCTGTCACGGCTGGAGAAGAAGTCCCTGGTCCAGCGTGAGCGTGACATCCGCCCCCACCGCTACCGTGCCGTGACCAGTCGCGCCGAACACACGGCCGAACTCATGCATGAAGCCCTCGGAACTGCGAATGACCGGGAAGCCGTGCTGGCCCGGTTCGTCGGCTCCGTCTCCGACACCGAGGCACAAATGCTGCGCAGGCTGCTCGGCGCCTAGCACCGGCACCCCGGGTGTTCTGGGCCTCCTACGCACTGGCTGCGCTGGCGATTGTGCTGGCGTGGCCCGTTCCGGTTCTTCTTTCGCGGGCGCAATGGCCCGCGCGCTCCCCCTTTACGGCCATGGTCCTGTGGCAGGCGATAGCCCTCGCGGGTGGCCTGTCGATGATCGGGGCCATGCTTGCCTGGGGCCTTGAACCACTGGGCAACAACCTGCTGGCCGGTCTGCACGGCCTCTGGCGCATCCTTCTGGAGGGCGCTCCGGCCAGCACCCTGGGACTGGTCCACGTCTTTGCCCTCAGCGCGGCGACGCTCCTGAGCATCCATCTGGTGTTCACCCTGCTGCTGACGTACTACCGCATCCTGCGTGGCCGGCACCGGCACCGGGACATGCTCAACCTGCTCAGTTCCCCTTCGGCGGATACTCCTGCCACGCTGGTCATCCAGCATCCGACGCCGGTGGCCTACTGCCTGCCCGGCGGCGCACGTTCGGTGACCGTGCTCTCCGACGGGCTGCTGAATATGCTCTCCAAGGATGAGCTTTCCGCAGTGCTGACCCATGAACGGGCCCACCTGGCCCAGCACCACCACCTCCTGCTGTGGGCCTTCGCAGCCTGGCGTGCGGCCCTTCCGTGGCTGCCGACGTCGCTGCTGGCCCAGCGCTCGGTCAACGAACTCATTGAAATGCTCGCCGACGACGAGGCGCTGGCGAAGGTGGACCGGATGACCCTCGTCCGCGCGGTGGCCATCGTCGGCTCGGGGTCCCCGGCACCGGACACTTCAGGTCCCGCACAGCCCCTGGCCCTGGGCAGCCCGGAGGGAACCGAACCGCTGGGCACTGCAGGCCGGCTCAGCCGGCTGCTGACACCGCAGCCGCCGCTGCCCCGCTGGCAGCAGTGGGGCGTACTGTGCCTCTCGGTCCTGCTGCTCGCCGTACCCACCACACTGCTGATGGCTCCGGGTCTCTTGGATTAGCGCTGCCTGCTGGACCGGCGCTGGCTACTGGATTAGCGCTGCCCGCTGGATGCGCCGAGCTTGACCCCGGCACGACCGTTAGGCGTCGATCCGGTCCCGGTCCAGCATGGCGGCGCCGGCGATGATGAAGTCCTTGCGGGGCGCCACGTCGCTGCCCATCAGCAGCTCGAATGCCTGCTCGGCTGCGGCGGCCTCGGAGATCCGGACCCGGCGCAGGGTGCGGTGGCGCGGGTCCATGGTGGTTTCAGCCAGCTGGCCGGCGTCCATTTCGCCCAGGCCCTTGTACCGCTGGATCGGCTCCTTGTAGCGCTTACCTTCCTTCTCCAGCCGGTCCAGCACCTGGTGCAGCTCCTTTTCGCTGTAGGTGTAGACCATCTCGTTGTTCTTCGAGCCCGCGTTGATGACTTCCACGCGGTGCAGCGGCGGCACCGCGGCGTAGACCCGCCCGGCATCGACCAGCGGCCGCATGTAACGGAAGAACAGCGTGAGGAGCAGGGTGCGGATGTGGGCACCGTCGACGTCGGCGTCGGTCATGAAGATGACCTTGCCGTAGCGGGCGGCGTCCAGCTGGAAGCTGCGGCCGGAGCCTGCGCCGACCACCTGGATCAGGGCGGCGCACTCGGCGTTGGACAGCATGTCCGCGACGGAAGCTTTCTGCACGTTGAGAATCTTGCCGCGGATCGGCAGCAGCGCCTGGTAGTCCGAGGAGCGGGCGAGCTTGGCGGTGCCGAGCGCGCTGTCGCCCTCCACGATGAACAGTTCCGACCGTTCCTGGTCATCGATCCGGCAGTCCGCCAGCTTGGCGGGCATGGTGGAGGTTTCCAGGGCGTTCTTCCGCCGCTGGGTCTCCTTGTGCACGCGGGCGGAGATACGGGACTTCATCTCCGCCACCACCTTTTCCAGCAGCTGCGAGGACTGAGCCTTGTCAGCACGGGCGGTGGAGTTCAACCGGGCGGTGATCTCCTTCTCCACGACCTTGCTCACGATGGCACGTACGGCGGAGGTGCCGAGGATTTCCTTGGTCTGGCCCTCGAACTGGGGTTCGGCGAGGCGGACGGTCAGCACCGCGGTCAGCCCGGCGAAAACGTCGTCCTTTTCGATCTTGTCGTTGCCTGCCTTGAGCTTGCGGGCATTGGCTTCGATGACCTTGCGGAACGTCTTCAGCAGGCCCTGTTCGAACCCGGTCTGGTGCGTTCCACCCTTGGGCGTGGCAATGATGTTCACGAAAGAGCGGATGGTGGTTTCGTAGCCGATCCCCCAGCGCAGGGCGATATCCACCTCCGCCTCGCGCTCAATTTCGGTGATCCGGCTGTGCCCGTTCTCATCCAGCACCGGCACGGATTCCTTGAACTTTCCGGAGCCGTGCAGCCGCCAGATGTCGGTCACCGCGGCGTCGGCGGCCAGGTACTCGACGAACTCGCCGATGCCGCCGTCGTGGTGGAAGACCTCCTCCACCGGGCCGTTTTCCCCCGGGGTTCCGGGCAGGCGGCGTTCGTCGCGCAGCGTGATCCGCAGGCCGGGCACCAGGAAGGAGGTCTGGCGGGCGCGGGCCTGCAGCTCGGTGTAGGAGAACTTTGCGTCCGGGGTGAAGATCTGCCGGTCCGCCCAGTAGCGGATCCGGGTACCGGTGACGCCACGCTTGGCCTTGCCGACAACTTCCAGCCGCGAACTGTCCAGGAACGGAGAGAACTTGGCCTCGGGGCCGGGCTTCCGTCCGGTGTCGTCGAAATGCCCGGGCTCGCCGCGGCGGAAGGCCATCTGGTAGGTCTTGCCTGCACGGTCCACCTGGACGTCGAGGCGGGAGGACAGTGCGTTGACCACGCTGGCGCCCACGCCGTGCAGCCCGCCCGAGGCGGCGTAGGATCCGCCGCCGAACTTGCCGCCTGCGTGCAGCTTGGTGAACACCACTTCGACGCCGGACAGCCCGGTTTTCGGTTCGATATCCACCGGGATGCCGCGTCCGTCGTCGTGGATTTCCACTGAACCGTCCGGGTGCAGGATGACCTTGATGCTCTGGCCGAAGCCGGCCAGCGCTTCGTCGACCGAGTTGTCGATGATCTCCCACAGGCAATGCATCAGGCCGCGTGAGTCGGTGGACCCGATATACATGCCGGGACGCTTGCGGACGGCCTCCAGCCCTTCCAGTACGGAAAGGTGCCGGGCAGTGTAATCAGAACTAGGGGGCGCCACGTGTGTTGAAACTCCTTGGTGCCGGCTCTTATGCCGGTAGGGATATCCGGAACAATCAGGAACTCCTCCTAGGTTAATCCCCGGCGGTGACACTTTGGCCCAACGACTCAGCCGGGTGAGTCTGGCCACATAGCCTGCCGCGATGGGTACGCGCAGAGCGAAAGGCGGCCCAACCTGCACGGGACGGGGTGTCAAAGGTGGTTATATGAAGTATCAACACCCTTGAGGAGGCAACTCATGACAGCAGCAGTAGCAACCCGTGAGCTGAACAGCCTGGACCGCTGCGACCGTTGCGGCGCACAGGCATATGTACGTGCAGTACTGGAATCCTCCGGTGGGGAACTGCTTTTCTGCGGGCACCACGCACGGGCGGTCGAGGCAAACCTCCGTCCGCTCACCTCGGAATGGCAGGACGAGACGTCACGCCTGAACGAGAAGGCACCCGTCCCTGCAGAGTAAACAGGCCGTGACCTGTAGGCGCCACGGAGTAACGTCCGCTTGCGACGCCGCGTACCAAGCTTGAAGTAATCCCCTTCCGGGTCGGAAGGGGATTTCTTTTTGCCACCCGGGGCCAGGAGCGTGGGTCTGGATACAGCCGCTCACGGGTAGACGACGGCACCCCGGACATTAACCACCCGGACATTAAGCACCCCGGACATACAACAGGCCGGACATACAACAGCACCCCGTCCGCCGAAGCGGAACGGGGTGCAATTGGCGGATTCAACCAGCCGGGCGGTCCTAGTCCAGGTAATCCCGCAGGACCTGGGACCGGGACGGGTGGCGCAGCTTGGACATGGTCTTGGATTCGATCTGGCGGATACGTTCACGGGTGACCCCGTAGACCTTTCCGATTTCATCCAGGGTCTTCGGCTGGCCGTCGGTGAGGCCGAAACGCATCGCCACGACGCCGGCTTCGCGCTCGGAGAGGGTGTCCAGCACCGAGTGCAGCTGCTCCTGGAGCAGCGTGAAGCTCACGGCATCAGCGGGGACAACGGCTTCGGAGTCCTCAATGAGGTCACCGAACTCGGAGTCGCCGTCTTCACCCAGCGGGGTGTGCAGGGAGATCGGCTCGCGGCCGTACTTCTGGACCTCGACAACCTTTTCGGGTGTCATGTCCAGTTCCAGTGCCAGCTCTTCGGGAGCAGGCTCGCGGCCCAGGTCCTGGAGCATCTGGCGCTGGACGCGTGCCAGCTTGTTGATGACTTCCACCATGTGCACCGGGATACGGATGGTGCGCGCCTGGTCCGCCATGGCGCGGGTGATGGCCTGGCGGATCCACCAGGTGGCGTACGTGGAGAACTTGAAGCCCTTGGTGTAGTCGAACTTCTCCACGGCGCGGATGAGGCCCAGGTTGCCTTCCTGGATCAGGTCCAGGAAGAGCATGCCGCGGCCGGTGTAGCGCTTGGCCAGGGACACGACGAGGCGAAGGTTCGCTTCGAGCAGGTGGTTCTTGGCACGCTTGCCGTCGTGGGAAACCCACTGCAGCTCGCGCTTGAGCTTGGGATCCATGTCCGGATCGCCTGCGAGCTTCTCTTCGGCGTACAGGCCGGCTTCGATCCGCAGTGCGAGGTCCACTTCCTGCTCTGCATTCAGCAGGGCGACCTTGCCGATCTGCTTCAGGTAGTCCTTGACCGGGTCCGCCGTGGCGCCGGCGGATACGACCTGCTGGGCAGGTGCGTCGTCATCGTCGGCGTCCGAGTACACGAAACCGGATCCGGTGGGTGCTGCTGCGGCATCTCCGGCTTCGGCGGCATCTGCGTCGGGCTCGGCCTCGTTGGCCTCGACCTCTTCATCGACCTCGGGCTTCGCAGCCTTGGCGGTCTTGGCAGCGGTCTTTCGTCCGGCTGCGGTGGTGCCGGCCTTCGCCGGAGCCTTCCGGGCCGCCGGCTTGCGGGCCGTCTTAGCGGCGGTCTTTTCGCCGGAAGCGGCCTCCTTCGCGGCAGCCGCGGACGGGGCCTCAGTTGCGGCAGTGCGCTTATTTGCAGTGTCAGTCTCTTCGACTGCAGTTGTCTTTCTCGGCGACACAGAAAACCTTTCATACGGCGGGTTGTGGCGCCGCCAATGGGGGCAACACCACTATGACCCTGTCAAGTCCGTGCTTCTATCCAAGTGTTTCGGTTAGGTCTGTTCCTGGTAGAACACACCGTGCCGGTGATTTGTTCCGCTGGCCACTGGGACTGGCAGTTCAAAGGACACTTGATACACGAACCCGACCGGGTCTCGGTTCCCATTGTCGCACGTTTTCCCTTCCACTACAGCACGGCTTCCCCTCCTTCACCCGTCCCGGTTCCCGGGCCAGGATCCCTCACGTGTGCGGGCCCAGTCGGGAAGGACGCCGGTGCCGAGCAGTTCACGCAGCAGCAGCGCGAGGCGGTATCCGGGGCACGCCTCGAGTGCGCGCTCCAGGTAGACGTGGGCCCGGGAGCCTCTCCCCCGGGCCCATTCGATCCAGGCAAGGAGTGAGAGCAATCCCGCCCTCGCATCGCCCTCGGCTGCGGGCACCAGATCGGTGAACACTGCATGGGCACGGTCCAGCCGGGCCCAGTCCGGGGCGGCAGGTCCCCGTCCCACCAGCAGGCTGCGGAAATCCGCGGCTGCATGCCTTCGGGGGCGTGGCGGCAAGGGGACGGTCCCGGACTCCGCGGGGAACGCATCCCGGGGTGCACCACCGGGCCGCACAGGAGGATGGTCCTGCCGCCGGAGCATGCCGTTTGCTTCCGCACCCTCCAGTGCCGGGCCTTTCCCTACAGCGGCCAGGACCAGCAGCGCATCCCGGATTCCGCGGTCCCCGAGGCTGGCCAGCAGGAATCCTGTGCCTTCGGGATCACTGTGCAGCCGGTCTCCGTGTGCGCCGCTGGCAGTGGGTGTGCCGCCGAAACAGTCCGACCATGCCTCCAACGTGGCTTGGAACTGTTGGCGTTCACACCACTGCCCGGCCAGCTGCTCCGCGAAGCGGGCCTGTGCTGCGGCCACCTCCTGGTGATTGGTCCATTGCCCTGGGAAGGACTCTCCCACCGCCCGTTCAATCGACGCCGCGAAAGCGCTGCCGCGGTAGACCAGTTCGGTATTCAACCTGCTGTCGGCTATCCGTGACCGCGGCGTGCCGGGCCACGGGCAGCAGTCCGTCCGGGTGCAGAAATAATCCCGCCAGGTCTCCGGACCCACCAGCCAGCCGTCCTGCAGCGGAACACCCGCCGCGGCAAGTTCCTTTTCCAGCCGGCGCACCAGCGGCCTGTACGGCGGGTGCGCCGGATCCCGCCACGGAGCGTCCGTATACATGGCCATCAGCACGCCGTCGGCCTCCGTATCGGACGCCAGGAACCTGGCGGCAGTGGCTGCATACGCACCGTTCGCCCCGCTCTTCGCTGCGGCCCCAGGCGGCAGGTCAACACGCAGTGTGGCGCCGACCCGGCCGCCGCACAAGGCCAGGAACACCAGCGAGCTGCGGGGCTCAAAGCCCAGCGTGTGCGGGATCAGGCTGAGGATGTCCTCCGGGGCGTTGACGCGGTAGGGGTTGCGCGGGGTGCCGTCAGCCGGTTCTGTGCTCATGGCCCAAGGTTTCCCGGATGCAGGCGCCCGGAACAGCTCCGCTCCGTTGGCTGTGCGTCCGGCGCTGATGGAGCCGCACATTCGGCGGCAGTGGAGGACGGGTGGGACCGGTCAGGCGCCATGCCAAAGCGCTGCGCCAGCCGGCAGCGGAACGCTCACCGCCAGCGGAAGACCCTGGCAGCCAGTGCAGCGCAGATAACGGTCCAGCCAAGCATGACCAGGAAGGGCGCCACGGTGAGGCTTCCTCCGTACCAGGCCGCGGTCAGTGCCTGGGTCATGGAGCCGAGGGGGCTGAAGGCCGCGATCTGCCGGATACCGTCGGGCATCAGCGGTCCCGGTGTCCACAGTCCGGCAGTGAACATACACAGCATGAAGACCACGAACCCGATGCCGTAGGCATTCTGGGCCGTCCCCGCCAGGGCGGCGATCACAGAGCCCACGGCCATCATGGCGGCCGCGCCGCAGACCAGGACGAGCACCACAACGCCGGGGCTTTCCGGCATCAGGCTGCCAAACACCAACCGCGAAACCAGGACGGCGGCAGCCACCGCCGCGGCGAGCGACGCGGCGCTCACAATCCACTGGGCGAAGAGGATCCGGTTTGCCCCGACAGGCGTCACGCCCAGACGGCGCAGGACGCCGGTCTCCCGGTAGCCGCTGATCGCGGATGGATAGTTGGTGACGGCCACGCTGGCCAGGGCGACGGCAATGGACAACGGCACGAGAAGGTCAATCAGGCGGAGGTTGGCATAAACGGGATCACTGCCTCCCATCGGGACCCGGGTGCCGGGAATGATGAAGCCCTGCAGCAGCAGGATTGCCGAGGGCAGCACCAGTGCCATGAAAATGCTTACCGGGTTGCGCAGATACAGTGTGGCCTCAGTCCGCGTCAGTGCTCCCAGCGCCCGCATGCTCTTCCCTTCACTCTGCTGCCGGCTGCTCGATGAACGCCAGATAGGCATCCTCGAGGGCGCCGGCCCCGTCGGCACCGGCACCGGTAACGGCAAGCAGTTCCGCCGGAGTGCCCACGAACCGTGTCCGGCCGGCGTCGATGATTGCCAGGCGGTCGCACAGGCGCTCGACGTCGTCAAGGTAGTGGGTCACGAGCACCACCGTGATGCCGCTGTCCTTCACCTGCTGAACCAGCTGCCGGACATCGCGCCGGCCCTGGGGGTCGAGTCCGGTGGTCAGCTCGTCGAAGACCACCACGTCAGGGTTGCCAATGAGTGCGAGGGCAATCGAGAGCCGTTGCTTCTGCCCGCCCGAAAGACTGCCAAAAGGACGCTTACGGTGCTTCTCCAGCCCGACCGTCCGCAGCAGTTCCGGGACGTCCGCGGGGGTGGGGTAGAACGCGGCGAACAAGCGCAGCGCTTCCCCTACACGGAGGGCGGGAGGAAGCGCCGTGGACTGGAGCTGGTAGCCGACGCGGCCGCGCACCGTTGCCCGGTCCTTCGCGGGATCCACTCCCAATACCTCGATCCGGCCGCCGTCGGGCCGCAGCGCGCCGGCTACGCATTCGACCGTCGTCGTTTTGCCGGCGCCGTTGGGACCGAGGATTCCGAAGGTTTCACCCGCCTGGATCGAGAACGTGACGTCCGCCAGGGCAACAACGTCCCGGAATGTCTTGGAGAGTCCACTCGCGCTTACCACCGTGCCGGTGGGCGCCTGTGCCCTGGTCATGCGGATCATTCTGGCGGCGGTGCCGAACAGGGTCAAGGGTGCCCGGCGGTGTGCGCGGCTACGGGTTTTCCGGCCTCCGGCGTTCCTCGCGGCGGCGCTGCCGTTCGCGTGCCAGCGCGGCGCGGAGCGGCGGCAGCGGGGATCCTTCGTCCGCCAGCCGCGAACGGATCCTGGCGCGGGTCCGCAGGATGCCCACCACGCCCACTGCCATCACGGCGAACTGCACGGACAGGGCGATCCGGAAGGAGTCCAGGGCGTACAGATCGCCACCGGAGAACCCGCTGTTGTTCAGCACGTCCAGCACCACCCCGATCAGGTACATGCTGACCAGGGACGCGATGAAGCCGCCGATATTGACGATCCCCGTGGCAGTGCCCAGACGGGAGCTGGGGTTGTAGGTCCTGGCGAAGTCGAAGCCGATCATGGAGCCGGGACCGCCGATGGCCAGCAGTGCCACCAGGAGCACCAGCAGCCACAGTGGCGCCGGTCCGGGATACAGCAGGACGGCGGCCCATCCGGCCGCCATGGCGGCGGCAATCAGGAGCACCATGGTGGAGCGGCGCAACGGGTGCCGGCCCACCCACGAGCCCATCCACGGACCGCAGACAATGGCCACGACCACGAAGAAGGTCATCAGGCCGGACGCAACGGCGGAGGAGACTCCTTCGGCACTGACGAGATACGGGAATCCCCACATCATGACGAATACCGTGCCGGGGAACTGCACGGTGTAATGCGTCCACATGCCCAGCCTGGTTCCGGGCTGGGCGAAGGCCTGCGCCAGGGAGGTGCCGGTCTGCCGCAGGGGCAACGGCACGGGGGCTTCACCGCCGGCGGGCCGGTTCCGTACACAGGCCAGGACCAGGACCAGCGCGAGGAGGGACAGGGACGCAGCAGACAGGAACGCCGTGCTCCAGCCGAAGCGGTGCAGCACAAAGGCAAAGGGAATGGCACTGGCAATCTGCCCCAGCTGCCCAACGATGCCGGTGTACTGGGTCAGGACAGGGATCCGCCGGCCGGAGAACCAGGCGGGCAGCAGACGCAGCACGGAAATGAAGGTCAGCGCGTCACCCGCGCCGACCAGGGAGCGCCCAAGGATGCCGGCACCTACGGATTCGGCGCCTGCCAGCTGGAGCTGGCCGGCAAGCATCAGCGCCGCCCCTCCGGCGATCAGCAGCCGGGGACCGAACCGGTCCACCAGCACACCCACGGGTATCTGGAGCCCGGCGTAGACCAGGAGCTGCACCACCGTAAAGATGGACAGGATGGACGCCGTCGCGGAAAAGCGCTCGGTGGCTTCGATGCCGGCCACGCCGAACGTCGTGCGCTGGGTTACCGCCACCATGTAGGCGAAAACGCCGACGCCCCAGACGATCCAGGCCCGGGTTCCGTTCACTGGTGCGCCTGCCCCGGGCGGGGGCCGTTAGGTGCGGCCTCAGCCCGGGCCGGGCCGCCCGTCGTCGCTGCCGTGGCCTTCAACCGTGCCCTCGGTGGCATCTGGTGCAATCTCCTGATCTGTTGTACCGCTCGCCGGGGTGGCTGCGGGGCCGTGCTGGTTTTCCGGCCAGAGCGCCTCCGATTCCTCTTCGGCCTGCGGGCTGGCCAGATAGGCCTCCACCGCAGCTCCGATTTCTTCGGCGTCCGCCAGCTCGTCATTATCCTTGACCAGCAGGGAGCGCAGCACGGTGCTTTCGGTGTATTGGTCGTAGCGCTTCTCCAGCGTGGCCACCACGCCCTTGACCTCCGCCGATGCCTCCACCTGTTCGGCTATCTGGCGCTCCACGTCGCGGCCGACCTCGCGGAGCCGGTCGGTGGGCAGCACCAGCGAGGCCGCGGCACCGAGGTACTCGAGGCCGGCGACGGCGGCAGGCGGGAACTCCGCCTCGGCAAGGTAATGCGGGACATGCACCACGTGCCCGACGACGTCGACCCCGGCCTCGACGAGGCGCAGTTCCAGGACGTGCCCGACGGCGGCCTGCACCTGTGCGATCGGGGTCCAGGAGCTGATCCCCTCGATCAGGTCGGGCCGGTTGCCGTGCGCGGTCACACCAATGGGACGCGTGTGCGGAACGGGCATTGGAATGGAGTGGACCCAGCTGACGAGGGTCACTTCGAAGGCCTTCACCAGGTGCAGCACGGCGGCCGTGAAGCGTTCCCACTGCAGGTCGGGCTCGAAGCCGGTCAGGAACAGGAACGGCTCCCCCAGCCCGTCATACATCCGGTGCAGTTCAAGCCGCGGCGGCTCATAGTCGCTGAGGTGGTCCTCCACGAAGGAAATCTGCGGCCGGCGGCTGCGGTAGTCAATGAGCTGGTCGGCGTCGAAGGTGGCCACCAGATCATGGTCCAGGGCGTCGAAAAGTTCATCCCGGATTTGGCTGACCACATGGCCGGCCTCGCCAAAGCCGGTGAACCCGGCCAGCATCGTCAGGCCGGTGAGGTCCCCGGATTCCGCGACCTCCGGATTCAGATTAAACAGGGTCAACGGATCGAGCATGTCTTACCCCTCCCGGGAACTCATCGCGTGCGCTCTTGGCACAGGACGGTATCCACCGGTGGTCCGGCTGCTTTTAACCGCTGCTGTGCCCTTACTCAAGGGTAAACGCACGGACAGGCCGGTTTCATTCCACGGCCGGCGCGGACGGCCGCAACGATGCGGCGCGGGGGCGTTCAGAGACTACGATCGGTGGAATAAGCGCAAAGCAACACAGAAACGTGAGGAAGCAGCTTCGTGAACAAAGCCAGTGAACCCAGCCTGTCGGCCGTATCCCGGGACGGACGGAAGGTCTCCGCCAGTGCCCTCGTGATCGGCGTCGGCCAGACACCCGAGGGTCCCGTCCTGATTGAGAGCCCGCTTTCCCCCAAGGCGTCTGCTGCGCTGGCCGCTTCACTGCCGCTGCTCGGCGTCACCGGCGCAGCCGATGAAGTCCACCGCCTGCCCGGACTTCCCGAGGTCGACGCCGAGATGCTGGTCCTCACCGGCCTGGGTCCGGTTTCAGCCGGCGTGGCCCTGACCGAGGAATCCCTCCGCCGCGCTGCGGGTTCGGCCGTCCGCCAAATTGCCGGCACCACTTCCGTGGCCCTCGCCCTCCCGGCCGGTACGGTGGCCGACGCCGCCGCCGTCGCCGAGGGTGCCCTCCTGGGTGCCTACAGCTTCACCGAACACCGCAGTGCCGCCACGGTGGACAAGGTTCCCGCGCCGGTCGCCGAAATCACGGTTATTACTGCAGCCGCGGATGAGAAGGCACTCCGGCCCGCCCTGGAGCGCGCCCGCATCCTCGGGCGTGCCGTGAACGCCACCCGCACCCTCGTAAACCAGCCGCCGAGCCACCTCTACCCGGAAACCTTCGCAGCCGCTGCCAAGGACCTGGCCAAGTCGCTGCCGGTGAAGGTCACGGTCATGGATGAAAAGAAGCTTGAACGTGAAGGCTTCGGCGGAATCCTCGGCGTGGGCAAGGGCTCGGCCCGTCCCCCGCGCCTCGTGAAGCTCGAATACGCGCCGCTGCGGTCCAAGGTCAAGCTGGCCCTCGTCGGCAAGGGCATCACCTTTGACTCCGGTGGACTGTCCCTGAAGCCTGCCGCCGGCATGCAGGCCATGAAGTCGGACATGGGCGGCGCCGCCGTCGTGCTGAACGCGCTGCTGGCCATCGCTGAACTGGGGCTCCCCATCAAGGTGACCTCATGGCTCTGCATTGCGGAGAATATGCCCTCCGGCACCGCCCAGCGCCCCTCCGACGTAATGACCACCTACGGCGGACGTACCGTTGAGGTCCTGAACACCGACGCCGAGGGACGGCTGGTGATGGCTGACGGCCTGGTCGCCGCCAGCGAGGAAGCCCCCGACGCAATCATCGACGTGGCCACCCTGACCGGCGCCCAGATGATCGCCCTGGGCAACCGCGTTTCCGCGGTCATGGGTGAAGAAGGGGTCCGCGACGCCGTCAAGGCAGCAGCGGACCGCGCCGGCGAGCTGTTCTGGCCCATGCCGATCCCGGAGGAGCTGCGCGCGAGCCTGGACTCGCAGGTGGCCGACATCGCCAACCACGGGGAGCGTTTCGGCGGCATGATGACCGCCGCCACCTTCCTGCGCGAATTTGTCGGGGAAGTCAACGGAACCAAGATCCCGTGGGCACACCTGGACATTGCGGGACCGGCCTTCAACGAAGGCTCCCCCTACGGCTACACACCGAAGGAAGGCACCGGCGTCGCTGTCCGCACTCTGGTGGCCTACGCGGAAGACGTCGTGGCCCGCGCCTCATAGCATCGAATCCGGTTCCGTGAAACGGAACTGACGGTTGTGGCAGGTGTTTCTCATTACACTTCGCCCCCTACTGCCTGTGTCCAAGTGGATGCTGGTGGTAGGGGGCGATAGGGTGAGGACTGATCACAAACGCCCAATAACTCATCGGCGCGCAAGGGCGCGTCAACGAATACGCGAGGGAGCGTCCAAGTGGCCGATAAGGCAGCTGCGCAAGAGTTCGACATCCTGATCCTCGGCGGAGGCAGCGGCGGCTACGCCGCGGCACTGCGCTCCGTGGAGCTGGGATTCTCCGTAGGTCTCATTGAAAAGGGAAAGCTGGGCGGCACCTGCCTCCACAACGGCTGCATCCCCACCAAGGCGCTGCTGCACTCCGCCGAAATCGCGGAGAACGCCAAGACGGCCTCGAAGTACGGCATCAACGCCACCTTCGACTCCATCGACATGACCGCAGTGAACGCCTACAAGGACAACATCATTGCGGGCAAGTTCCGCGGCCTCCAGGGCCTGATCAAGTCCAAGGGCATCACCGTCATCGAGGGCGAAGGCAAGCTCACCAGCGAAAAGACCATTGAGGTCAACGGCGAGACCTACACCGGCAAGAACATCATCCTGGCCACCGGCTCCTACTCCCGTTCACTGCCGGGACTGGAAATCGGCGGCAAGGTCATCACCTCGGACCAGGCCCTGCAGATGGACACCGTACCCAAGAGCGCGGTCATCCTCGGCGGCGGCGTCATCGGCGTCGAATTCGCTTCGGTCTGGAACTCCTTCGGTGTGGACGTCACCATTGTTGAGGGCCTGCCCTCCCTGGTCCCCAACGAAGACGCAGCGATCATTAAGCAGCTG
This sequence comes from Arthrobacter sp. zg-Y877, assembly GCF_030373105.1. Classification (NCBI taxonomy): domain Bacteria; kingdom Bacillati; phylum Actinomycetota; class Actinomycetes; order Micrococcales; family Micrococcaceae; genus Arthrobacter; species Arthrobacter sp. zg-Y877. The sequence goes on along the minus strand of NZ_JAUCPU010000001.1, from coordinate 129,027 downwards.
GAACGCGCCTACAAGAAGCGCGGCATCAAGTTCAGCACCGGCATCTTCTTCGACAACGTCCAGCAGAACGACGACGGCGTCGTCGTCACGCTGGCCGACGGCAAGACCTTCGAAGCCGACCTGCTGCTCGTGGCCGTGGGCCGCGGCCCCGTCACCGCCAACCTGGGCTACGAAGAAGCCGGCCTCACCATGGACCGCGGCTTCGTTATCACCAACGACCGCCTGCACACCGGCGTCGGCAACATCTACGCCGTGGGCGACATCGTCCCCGGCCTGCAGCTGGCCCACCGCGGCTTCCAGCAGGGCATCTTCGTTGCCGAGGAAATCGCCGGCCTGAAGCCGGTGGTCGTCGACGACGTCAACATTCCCAAGGTCACCTACTGCGAGCCGGAAATCGCCTCGGTCGGCCTGACCGAAGCCAAGGCGAAGGACAAGCTGGGTGCCGAGAACGTCGAGGTCCAGGAATACAACCTGGCCGGCAACGGCAAGACCTCCATCCTCGGTTCCTCCGGCCTCATCAAGATGGTGCGCGAGAAGGACGGCCCCATCGTGGGCGTCCACATGATCGGCGGCCGCATCGGCGAGCAGATCGGCGAAGCCCAGCTGATCGTCAACTGGGAGGCGTACCCTGAGGATATTGCCAGCTTGATCCACGCGCACCCGACCCAGAACGAGGCGTTGGGCGAGGCTGCGATGGCCCTGGCCGGCAAGCCCCTTCACGGTTAATAGCTCAAGATTCACTCCCCGCGGCCGCCTCCGGATTAACCGGAAGCGGCCGCGGGAAATCATCACCAGCACCAGCGGCACGGCTGGTCACAAAAGATCTAACAAGGAGAAACGGGGACAATATGTCTGAAACCGTGAACTTACCAGCCCTTGGTGAAAGCGTCACCGAAGGCACCGTTACCCGCTGGCTGAAGAACGTGGGCGACCGCGTCGAGGTCGACGAGCCCCTGCTCGAGGTATCCACCGACAAGGTCGACACCGAGATCCCCTCCCCCGTGGCCGGCGTGATCGAGGAAATCCTCGTGGCCGAAGACGAAACCGCCGAGGTCGGTGCAGCACTCGTGCGCATCGGCGACGGTTCCGGGTCCGGCGAACAGCAGGACGACGGCGGCAGTGCCGCCAACCAGGAAGCTCCCGCAGAGGAAGCTCCGGCTGAAGAGGCTCCGGCCGCCCCGGCTGCTGAAGAGGCTCCGGCCGCCGAAGAAGCTCCCGCTGCTGAATCCGGCTCCGGTGAAGGCACCGAAGTGACCCTCCCCGCCCTGGGCGAGTCCGTCACCGAAGGTACCGTCACCCGCTGGCTCAAGGCAGTGGGCGACGACGTCGAAATGGACGAGCCGCTGCTGGAGGTGTCCACCGACAAGGTCGACACCGAGATCCCCTCCCCCGTGGCCGGCAAGCTGCTGGAAATCCGGGTCAACGAAGATGACACCGCCGAGGTTGGCTCCGTGCTGGCTGTTATCGGTTCCGGTGCTTCGGCACCCGCCAAGGCAGAGCCGAAGAGTGCCGAGCCCGTAGCGGCCGCCTCGAAGGACGAGCGCGAAGCTCCGGCCGTTGAGCCGGAAAAGCAGGAAGCCCCCAAGGCTGAAGCCCCGAAGGAGGAGGCTCCCAAGCAGGAAGCCCCCAAGGCCGAGGCTCCGAAGCAGGAAGCTCCCAAGCAGGAAGCATCCAGCGGTTCCAACGACGGCGGCACCTACGTCACTCCGTTGGTGCGCAAGCTCGCCAACGAGCACGGTGTTGACCTCTCCAGCATCAAGGGTTCCGGCGTTGCCGGCCGCATCCGCAAGCAGGATGTGCTCGAAGCCGCCGAGGCCAAGAAGGCCGCCTCGCAGCAGCCGGCAGCATCCGCTCCCGCAGCCGCAGCCTCCGAGAAGGCAGCACCGGCAAAGATCAGCGAAGCCAGCGCCAAGCTGCGCGGCACCACGGTCAAGGCACCCCGCATCCGCCAGACCATCGCGCGCCGCATGCGCGAGTCCCTGGAGGAGTCGGCACAGCTGACTCAGGTCCACGAGGTCGACATGACCCGCATCGCGGCCCTGCGCCAGAAGGCCAAGGGCAGCTTCCAGCAGCAGAACGGCGCGAAGCTGACCTTCCTGCCGTTCATCGCCAAGGCAGTTGTCGAGGGCCTGAAGCAGCACCCGGTCCTCAACGCCTCCTACGACAACGAGACGCAGGAGATCACGTACCACGACTCCGAGCACCTCGCCATTGCCGTGGATACCGAGAAGGGCCTGCTGGTTCCGGTCATCAACGACGCCGGTGACCTCAACATCACCGGTCTCGCCAAGAAGATCGCCGACGTCGGCAGCCGGACCCGCAACAACAAGATCGGCCCCGACGAGCTCTCCGGCGGTACGTTCACCATCACGAACATCGGCAGCGTCGGCGCGCTCTTCGATACGCCGATCATCAACCAGCCGCAGGTCGGCATCCTGGGCACGGGCGCGATCGTCAAGCGTCCCATGGTTGTCACCGATGCCGAGGGCAATGACAACATCGCCATCCGTTCGATGATGTACCTCTCCCTGACGTACGACCACCGCCTGGTGGACGGCGCCGATGCAGGCCGCTTCCTGCAGACGCTGAAGGCACGCCTGGAAGAAGGCAACTTCGAGGCTGAACTGGGACTCTAGTTTCCGGATCTGCCCAACACAGGGCGCTCTCCCGTTACCGGGAGGGCGCCCTGTGCCGTTTCCCGGGCTGATCCTCCGGAATGGCGGACCCTCCGGAACTTTCTCTACATGTTGTAGAAAAGTTACCCCCTCCGGTGGCCCTTCCCCCGAGTTGCCGACTTCCAGTCGGTAAACTAGCGCTATGGACTTCCTTCACAACTTCCTTGTCTTCCTGCACATCCTCGGCGCAGCCATCATTGTCGGCATCTGGTTTGCCCGCATTAAGAACCCGACAGTGCTGCCCGGCCAGTTCCACGCAGCGCTGCTGCAGCTGGTCACCGGCCTGGCGTTGGTGGCGGTCAACGAGATGGGCGACGGCGACGTCAACCACCTGAAGGTGGGCATCAAGCTGCTGATCACCCTGGTAATTGCCGTACTGGCCTTCATTGGACAGCGCCGCTACAAGAAGGACGAGCCGGTTTCCTCCGGACTGGCCAATGGTGTGGGCATCCTCGCGGTCGTCAACATTGCCGTAGCCACTATGTGGTAGTCCGCACAACAGCGGAAATAGGATGGGATGGTGCGCCGGCTTGGTGCCGGCCCCGTCCCATCACTGCTTAAGGAGACCCCCATGGCTACAGTCCGTTCAGCCCATACCGTCTGGAATGGCGACCTCTTCAACGGCAAGGGAGATGTCACCCTCGACTCCTCCGGACTCGGCACCTACGACGTCACGTGGAAGGCCCGCGCCGAAGAAGCCAACGGCAAGACCAGCCCCGAGGAACTGATCGCCGCAGCCCACTCGGCCTGCTTCTCCATGGCCTTCAGCAACGCCCTGGCCGAGGCCGGCAAGACTGCCGAGCGGATCGAGACGTCCGCCGATGTGACCTTCGTTCCGGGCACGGGCATCACCGGCAGCCACCTCAAGGTCACCGCCGTCGTACCGGGACTGACGGCAGAGCAGTTTGACGAGATTGCCGAGTCGGCTAAGACCGGCTGCCCCGTGTCACAGGCCCTCACCGGCATCGACATCACCATGGACGCCACACTGGAGTCATAGGTCCACGTTCAACCCCGCCACACACAGAAACGGCCCGATCCGCTGATCGGGCCGTTTCTGCGTGCTGGTACTGCTTCTCCCCTAGTGCCGGTTGTCCCGGTTTGCTCCGTCCGGCCCGGCCCCCGCGCTGACGGGTGTAGGCAGCGACGGATCCCCGTCTTCCTGCCGGTCCTGGGGCCGGTGCGGCAGAGGAGCGGGCTGGAGGCTGCGGTATCCCTCGAGCGCCGGCGGCTCGTCAGTGGGCAGCTCGGACTGCATTTCCCGCAGGATGCCTACACCGTGCTCCAGCTGCGGGTCATCTCCGGCCACATACGCGTGAGGCGGGAAAGCCACCTCAATGTCCGGTTCCACTCCCCGGTTCTCCACGCCCCAGCCTGCGCCGCCCGTGAACCAGTAGGCGTACCGCGGCTGGTTCACTGCAGTTCCATCCACGAGGGTGAAGCGTCCGTCGATTCCGACGACGCCGCCCCAGGTGCGGGTGCCCACTACCGGCCCGATGCCGCGCAGCTTCGACACCTGCGTGACAATGTCGCCGTCGGACCCGGCAAACTCATCCGTCAGGATCACCACAGGACCACGGGGAGCGTGTGCCGGGTACGGGGTGGGCGTGCCGCCGCGCGGGGTGCTCCACGCAGTGACCTTCCGGCCAATCAGCTCCGCGACGAGCTGGGAGGTGTGTCCCCCACGGTTCCGCCGCACGTCAACCACCAGGGCCCGCAGGGACGCCTCCTGGTCCAGGTCCCGGTGCAACTGGGACCAGCCGTTGGCCATCATGTCGGGAATATGCAGATACCCGAACTCCCCGTTGGAGGCTTCCCGCACGATCCGGCGGTTGGCACTGACCCAGTTCTGGTACCGCAGGCGTTCCTCGCTGCGCAGCGGAACGACGGCGATCCGCCGCTGCTCCGGTGCGCCGTCGTCGGCAGTGGACACCATCGTCAGTTCCACGGTCCGGCCGGCGGCGCCGGCAAGCAGGACAGCAGGTCCCTCGTTGGCCGGAACCTGCTGCCCGTCCACCGCGGCGATGATGTCACCCACGTGCACATCGGCACCCGGAGCGCTCAGCGGAGACGTGGCCTCGGGATCGGAGGACTCGGCTCCCAGAATCCGGACGACTTCCCAGCCGCCGGCGCCGGGACGCAGGTCGGCGCCGAGGAAACCCTGCCCGCCCGATCCCGGTTCGGTGACGGGAACGGGATTTACGTAGGCATGGGACGTGCCGAGCTCTCCGTGCATTTCCCAGAGCAGGTCCACCAGGTCGTCATGGCTGCCCAGGTTTTCCACCAGAGGCCGGTACCGGGTGTGGACACCTTCCCAGTCCAGTCCGCCCATGTCCGGTGCCCAGAAGAAGTCACGCTGCAGGCGCCAGGCTTCGTCAAAGGCCTGGCCCCACACCTTGACCGGATCGATCCGGACGCGGATGCGCTCCAGCTCCACCCGTACGCTGTCGGCGGAGTCCTCCTCCACCCGTGCAGCCGCCGGAACCATCCGGACGCTGCCCTGGTGGCGCAGCACCACCTTGGTGCCGTCGCCGCTGACTTCGAAATCGTCCAGCGCCGGAACCAGGACGGAGACATCCTTCTTCTCCAGGTCAAAGCGCTCAAGCCGTGCTGCCGGATCCCGGTCGGCGGCCGAGGCCCGGCCGTCGCCGGTGACACCGTAGATGTCCGATGCCTGCCACAGCAGGGCTCCCTCGGCGCTCCGAAGCTTCGTGTAGCGGCCCTGGGGAACGGGGACGGCGATCAGGCGGTCACCGATCCGGTCGGCGTCAACGCGTACCTCCGGTGCCGCGCCTGCAGCGTCGTCCGTGTCGGTTTCCGGCTTAGCCGTATCTTCGGACGCGGCTGCAGCCACGAAGGTTCCGGATACCGAGGGGCCGAACGGCGAGGGTGTCCCGGCGGCCAGCGCCACTAGGAAAGGCTTGGTGGAGGACGGGAAGCTCAGGTCGAACCGGTGGGTGTCGTATACCGGATCGAAGCTGCGCTCGGAGAGGAAGGCAAGATACCGGCCGTCGGTGGTGAAGGACGGGTCGTGGTCATTGAACCGGCCGTCGGTTACGTCGACCACCGGTGCCTCCGTGTCCCGCACGGACCGCAGCCGGATCCGTGACCGTCCTTCGGCGCTGGAGGGTTCCGCCCATGCCAGCCACTGGGAGTCCGGCGAGAAGGCCATCTGGTCGACGGCTCCAAACTCCGACGAAGCGACGGGGAACAGCTCGGCCGTTGCCACCTCGAGGACAAACACTTCACCGTATTCGGTGGACACACCTACACGCTGTCCATCCGGGCTGGGGACCATCTCGCTGACACGGGTGGGCCGGTCGAACCCAATCCGGACCAGGCCGTTGCCGGCGGAGGTTTCCTGGGCTTCGGCATCCACCGGAGCGCTGCTTCCGCGCTGGGACGAATCCCCGGATCCGTTCTCCTCGCTGGCCGGAACAGCAACACCGGAGGCCGACACCGGGCTGGGCAGAACCAGCCCGTTGTTGCCTGCGTCCATGGCGGGCGTTCCGGCCACGGAGATTCCCTCGGCGGGAGTGGCAGCCGGGCTACCGGACACCAGGACAACGTCAGCGAAGACGTCCTTGATGTAGATAGCTTCCTCGCCGTGGTGGTCCGCCACGAATACCGCACGCGACCCATCCAGGGGCCGGCCGAGGCGGCTGCGCACGGCCGAATCGGCTTCGATCACACGGGACGGTCCATCGCGGTGGGTCAGCCAGTGCAAAGTACCGTGGCTTTCCACGATGCTCGCGGTTCCCCGGGCGTCCGGAACGGCTGCCTGCAGGTGTTTTGCGACGTTCAGCGCACGGGGGCGACGCGCAGTTCCGGCCGATGCCAGAGCGATGTCCAGCGGCTGGGCTTCGGCATCCAGCGAAGGCAGGAGCCAGATGCGTCCCGCCGATTCGAACACGATCCGCTGGCCGTCAGAGGACGCGTGCCGGACGTAGAACCCTTCGAAGTCCGTATGCCGGCGGAGGTCTTCGCCCTGGGGCGTGACCGAGTAGAGGTTGCCGTAGCCTTCGTGATCCGAAAGGAAAACGACCCGGCCGTCAATCCACATGGGATCCGACAGGTTCCCGTCCAGTTCGGGAACGAGGCGGATAAATTCTCCGTTGCCGTCCGCGTCGATCCAGAGCTTCCCGGCGGTGCCGCCGCGGTAGCGCTTCCACCACGCCTGCTCCCGGGTCAGCATGCTGCCAATGACCATCGGGCGTTCATCACCGACGGAGGGGCCTTCGGCGATGGTCTCCACCGGGCCGTACGGGAGCTTCACCGGTGCCGAACCATCCAGCGGGACTGCGAAGGCCCAGCGCAGCCGGTTGTCCTCCTGCTCCACCGAGCAGGTGGCAATGACCTGTCCGGCGGAGTTGAATCCCTTCATACGCGTGCTCTGGCTGCCCCAGAAGGTCAGCTGCCGGAAGTCTCCGCCGTCGACGTCGGCCGTGACGATTTCAGGTGCACCACCCTGGACCACCTGCCAGGCAAGGCGGCTGCCGTCCGGGGAGAACTTCGGGCTGCGTGCGGGCAGCTGCATGGCGGAAACCCGCCAGGCACGGCCGCCCGTGACGGGCGCCATCCAGACATCGTCTTCAGCGACGAAGGTGACGAGGTTCCCGTGCAGATCGGGGTAACGAAGGTACGAAGTTGGACTCATGGATTGATCCTATCTTTCGCCACCGACTTGTCTGCGTAGCAACGTGCCTCACGAGGGGGCCACAACGCTGCTGATCCGCCACGTTCCCTCAACTCTCACCAGCACCAACAGCACTTCCTGCTCCTGCGCCGGCATCTGCTGCAGCACCGCACCGGCCCTGTCCACCTGCCGGTAGGGGGCAACCTTAGTGTGGACCCGGAGTTCCGCGTCTGCTGTCCCGTCCGGAGCTGCCTGATCAAGCACTGACACTTCCATGACCAGTCCGTCGAGGGTATGGCCGGCCGCCGACAACTTCCCGATCTGTTCCCGGTCGGCCAGTAGGGCTTCGGACCCTGGAGCATCAACATGATTCAGGAGCGCCGGGTCTGCCGTTCTGAACGCCCTGCTCCGAAGCTCGGCGAGCGCCGGCAGCGCCTGTGCCGCGTCCTCTGCCTTGGTTTCCTCCCTGAGCGTTTCGACGGTTTTTGTGGACGCAGCTGTTCCAGCTGAAACGGGGCCGGGTGAAGCAGAACCGGATGTTGCAGGGCTGGATCCTGCAGGGCTTGATACAGCAGCACCGCCGAATCGAAGGAGGTCCGGGGCTGCGAGCGCTATCCCGGCAAGTATCAGTACCAGTGCAACCACTCCTGTCGCGGCAACAGGCAAGACACGGCTGCCGGAGACGTTCCGGTCCCGCCGTCGCCGCCCGGCCGGTGGAGCCTCCTGCTGCCGGCTCACAGCCTGACGTCCACTTGCCTGACGTCCAATTGCCTGGCCTCCCATCGCCTGCCGTCTGATGCCGGCCCGTCCCGTAACGCCACGCCCTACCGCCGTAGGCCTGTGCCACCACCTCCTCCGCCGTCCGGTGCCGGAACCAGCGGAGCCAGTCCGGCGGGTCAGCAGCTGAGGACGAACGTCCGGATGGACAGCAGCTACGAGGTCCACCGGCAGTGCGGGGGCACAACGGTAGGCGGCGGCTGCAAATTCATCAGCAGTAGGCCGCTGGCCGGGGTCCTCCGCCAATCCCGCCTCCAGCAGGGCCGGCAAGTCCCTGCCTACCCCGGGAACCAGGATCGAAAGCGGCGGCCGGTCACGGCTGGGTGGGGGAACCCGTCCAGTCAGCAGGAACCAGCCCACGGCGGCCAAGGCATACACGTCGCCCGCCGTTCCCAGTCCGCTGCCCGTTCCGTCGTCGCTCTCGGGCGCATGGAAACCCGGGGTCCCCTGCCGCGACGCACCGGACTCACCCAGTAGCCGCCCTGAGCCAAAGTCGGCCAACAGCGGCCTGCCCTCGGACGCAAAGAGGATGTTTCCGGGAGACACGTCCCCATGTGCCGTGCCCCGGGCGTGGAGGTAATCCAACGCAGCGGCGATCCCCACGAGCACCGTGACCGCTTCACCGGGCAGGACCGGCCCCCGTGCCGCCACCAGCCCTGCTGCACTACCTCCGGGTGCGTACCCAGTGAGGAGGCCAGCACCTTGATCGGTTTCAACGACGCCGTGCAGCTTCAACAGGTGCGGATGCTCCAGTCGGGCATGGATGTTCACCTCCCGCCTGGCTTCAAAGGCATTCATCGAGTTCCCCTGCCCTGCTGCTGGGACCTTCAGCGCGAACGATGCGCCGTCGTCGTCCCGGACCAGCCAGACGGCGCCGCTTCCGCCCACTCCCAGCAGCCGGACCACCCGGTAGCCGAGCACCTCCGGGGCAGGAGGCGCAGGGACGCCGCCGGCATCTGCAGGCGTTTCGGAAGCTTCGCTGGAGCGGGCAGGGTCCGGTGTTGTGTCCATGGGAGCAAAGTCTTAACCTCCGCCGGAGCTCCTCGGCGGTTTTCCACAAGGTAGTGGACCTATGGGGAGTGCCGGAAACACTCCTGCCGGGCTGGCCGTCGAGTGTGGTCCACATCACGCCAGTGGGGGTCTAGGCTAGCCCCATGGCTTTGGAGTTCACCCGCGTAGGCCTGGCTCCGCACTACGTGGATTATTCAGCAGGCTGGGATCTCCAGCAGCAGCTGCACCGGCAGGTACTTGAGGGCAGGACGCCTAACACAGTGCTGCTGCTTGAGCACACTTCCGTCTACACGGCGGGGCGCCGCACCGAGCCGCACGAACGGCCTTTCGACGGCACACCGGTGATCAACGTAGACCGGGGTGGGAAGCTGACCTGGCACGGGCCGGGTCAGCTGGTCGGCTATCCGATCGTGAAGCTCGCCGATCCATCATCGATCAAGGCATATGTCGCCGTCCTGGAAGCCGCAGTGATCAGCGTGCTGCAGGGCTACGGGATTGCCGGCGTCCGGGTCGAGGGGCGCTCCGGTGTCTGGGTCCGCGGCGACGGGAAACCGTTCGGAGTGCCGGACCGCAAAATCGCTGCGGTGGGGATCCGGGTCCATCAGGGAGTCACGATGCACGGATTCTCCCTGAACTGCAGTAACGATCCCGCACCCTACAGCCAGATCGTCGCCTGCGGCATCACCGACGCCGGAACCACCTCGATCAGCGCGGAGACGGGCGAGGCAGTGTCCCCGGCCGACGTCGTCGGGCAGGTGGAAGCCGCACTCGCCGCCCGTGAGTCGGACATGACCGGCACCATCCCACCGAAGACCCCCTCCGGCGCCGGCGCCATCCCTGCCGCCAGCCGGCCGAAAGGAGCCCTGCTGTGACCCTCGCCCCTGAAGGACGGCGCCTGCTGCGCATCGAACAGCGCAACGCTGCCGTACCGGTGGAACGCAAGCCCGAATGGATCAAGGCCAAAGTCAATATGGGCCCTGAGTATGTTGAGCTGAAGAAGCAGGTGAAGAAGGAAGGCCTGCACACTGTCTGCGAAGAAGCGGGCTGCCCCAACATTTTCGAATGCTGGGAGGACCGCGAAGCCACCTTCCTGATCGGCGGGTCCGAATGCACCCGGCGCTGCGACTTCTGCCAGATCGACACCGGCAAGCCCTCGCCGCTGGACCTGATGGAACCCACCAAGGTGGCCCGCTCGGTGCAGCAGATGAACCTTCGCTATGCCACGGTCACCGGAGTGGCCCGGGATGACCTCGAAGACGAAGGCGTGTGGCTCTATGCCGAAACCATCCGCAAGATCCACGAACTCAACCCCGGCACCGGCGTCGAAATCCTGATTCCCGACTTTTCCGGGAAAGTGGAGCACATCATCGACATTTGTGAAGCCCGGCCCGAGGTCTTCGCCCACAATGTGGAGACCGTGCCCCGCCTGTTCAAGCGGATCCGCCCCGCCTTCCGGTATGAACGCTCCCTGGACGTCATCACGCAGGGGCAGAACATGGGCATGGTCACCAAATCCAACCTGATCCTTGGCATGGGTGAAACCCGTGCGGAAATCTCCGGAGCGCTGAAGGATCTGCGCGACTCCGGCTGTGACCTCATCACCATCACCCAGTACCTGCGGCCCAGCGAACGCCACCTGCCCGTGGACCGCTGGGTCAAGCCGCAGGAATTCGTCGAAATCAGTACGGAAGCGGAGGAACTGGGCTTCCTGGGTGTGATGAGCGGACCGCTGGTGCGGTCCTCCTACCGTGCCGGGCGGCTGTGGGCCGGCGCCATGCGCCGCAAGGGTCTGGAGCTGCCTCCGCAGCTGGCGCACATCGAGGATTCCGGGTCCACGTACCAGGAAGCTTCGTCCATTCTGGCCCGCCGGTGACTGCGGTCCTGCGTCCCCGGATACGGCATGGACACCACTGCGTGCCCCGCTTCCTGCCTGACAGTGCAACCTTCCTGACCCCACGCCCGCATCACGTAGAATGAACTCATTATGGCCAAAAGCACTGATTCAGACGCATCCCAGAGCGCCCGCAAAGGCGTCTTTTCCCGCAAGCCGAAGGGGGAAAAGAAGCCCAAGAAGCAAGGGCGCATGAAGCAGATCGCCGAGGTCTTCAAGATGACCCGGCGGAACGATCCGAGTGTCGTCTGGCTGATGATCGGCGCGTTCCTCGGCATTATCGCCGTGGGCCTGCTGATCGGCTTCCTGATCGACAACTGGATCACGATGCTCATCATCGCCATCCCCCTCGGCCTGCTTGCCGCCGTGTTCATCCTGTCCCGCCGCGCCGAACGCGCCGCGTTCTCGCAGATCGAAGGCCAGCCGGGTGCTTCCGGCGCAGCCCTCAGCGTCCTGCGCCGCGGCTGGATCCTCGAAGAACAGCCTGTGGCAGTGAACCCGCGCACCCAGGAAGCCGTCTTCCGGGCCATCGGACGTCCCGGCATTGTCCTGGTCACCGAGGGCTCCCCCGCCCGTGCCAAGGCGCTGGCCGACAGCGAACGCCGGAAGATGAGCCGCATTGTGCCCAAGGTTCCGGTCACGGTCATCCAGACCGGCCGCGGCGAAGGCCAGGTGCCGCTGTCCAAGGTCGCCACCACGGCCAAGAAGCTGCCGAAGGAACTGACCAAGCAGGAAGTCGCCACCGTCAACAAGCGGCTCTCCGCCCTGGGCACCCGGTTGCCGATCCCCAAGGGCATCGACCCGTACCGCGCCCGCCCGGACCGCAAGGCCACCCGCGGACGCTAGCCGCCACTAACAAGGGCCCCTTTCGAGGGGCCCTTTTGTTTTGCCCTGCTACCTTTCGAACGGGGACGCGCCCACCGCGTCCAGCAGGGCCAGCAGCTCGCTCTCTTCGGCCTGTCCTGCTACTTACCGGACAGGCCCGCGCCCACCGCGTCCAGCAAGGCCAGCAGTTCGCTCTCTTCGGCCTGCGTGAGTCCTGCTCCACGGGGACGTGCGACGCCGGCAGCTTCCTCCCAGGCGAGGGTATCGGCGAGCGTCTGCCGCAGCGGCCGCAGCTGCAGTCCAGCCTGGCGCGCCCGGGCATTGGACCGGGCGTTCATGCCGTGCCAGTCCGGATCCTCCAGCCACAGCGCCAGCGAGCGGGGGCCGGACCACTCGTTCACATCCTGTTCGCGGAGCCAACGTGCCGGAGCCGGGACGGCAACAGCCGCCACGCCGGGTGGTCCCGCCACCGCCGCCGCCGCCTCAAGATGCTCCGCGAACGGCACCGTATCCCCCACGGCGTTGAACACGCCGGCGGTCCGTTCCTCTGCCACCTGCACGAGCCACTGCGCCAGGTCGCGGACATCAATGAGCTGCGTAGGCTGGCGCGGCACGTCGGGTACGAGGACTCGCCCTCCCCGTGCGAACCGCAGCGGCCAGTATCCGCTGCGTCCGGAGGTGTCGCCCGGCCCGCCGATGAGGCCGGACCGGACTATCGCGCGGGAACCGGAGCCAAAGCCTTCAGTGACAGCCTGCTCACACGCAACCTTGGCCGGGCCGTAGTTTTCCATGCTGCCCATGACGTCGTCCGTGAGGGGTGCCAGCAGTGCGGCGTCTTCGTCCTGGCCCCATTCCCGTTGGCTGGCATACACGTTTCCGGTGGAGACAAAGACATAGAAGTCCGCAGCACCCCTCAGGCCGCGGACGGCACGGCGGACCTGTCCGGGCTGGCGGGAAACGTCGATGACCGCATCCCAGTGCCGGTCAGCGGCCGATGCGAGCCCGTCGTCGGCGTCGCGGTCTATCTGAAGGAAGGCGGCCCCGGCCGGCGGCTTCCCCGACGTTCCACGGGCAGCGCAGGTTACTTCGTGGCCGGCAGACACGGCAGCGGCAGCGGTCTGGTGGCCGAGCCAGGCGGTTCCGCCCAATATCAGGAGTTTCATACCTGGAATCTGCCAGATTCAGGGGCGGGTTGGAAAGCCTAGTGTTTTACCTTCACCAGTACGGTGCCCAGTGCCCGGTCGTGCAGGCCGCGCTGGTCGGCGTCGAACACCACTGCGGGAATCACCAGGCACAGCAGCAGCGTGCGGACAACCGCTGCGGGAATCCCGGCGGCGCGGCCGTCCATTTTCTGCACCTGGAGGCTGAAGATCCGGTGTCCGATGCTGTAGCCGAGCAGGCTGATCAGCAGGATCTGTTCGACGGCGAAAATTGCCAGGATAGCGAAGTCGTCACCGCCGAAAAGCCAGTAGGCAATGAGGGAAGCAATGGCCCAGTCAATGAGCAGGGCGCCCAGGCGCGGGCCCACACGCGCGATGGATCCGGGACCGGTACGCGGCCTGCCGAGGTGTTTACCCGGCCACGTACTCTCATCGGAGGGAGGGCCTTCCAGCCAGGAACCTATATCGCTTCTATCGACCACGGTTAAAGACTACCCGGGTGGCTGGGGCACAAATGAACCCCTTATTATCACTGCCCCCACCTGTTGCGGATAGGGTGGAAGGGAGACCATCGACTGCGTAACGTACCGGAAACACACGTGTCACCGCCGGGAAACCGGATCCCTTTAGGGTCAAGGGGACGCGCCGGACGGTCAAAGGCCCGGCGCCAGCCAGGTCTTGCAGCCCGAGGTCTTCCATCCAAACAGTTGTATAGGAGCACATAAACGATGTTCAAGAACGCGGACGAAGTCCTCAGGTTCATCGCTGACGAGCAAGTGAAGTTCGTCGACATCCGATTCACCGACGTTCCCGGAGTGCAGCAGCACTTCAACGTGCCGGCCAAAACCGTAGATGCCGATTTCTTCGTCAACGGTCAGCTGTTCGACGGCTCATCCATCCGCGGCTTCCAGGGCATTGCAGAGTCCGACATGCAGCTCATCCCGGATGTGACGACGGCGTTTATCGATCCCTTCCGCATGGAGAAGACCCTTGCGCTGAACTTCTCGATCGTGAACCCGCGTACCGGCGAGCCGTACCACCGCGATCCCCGCGGTGTTGCCGAGCGCGCCGAGGCCTACCTCGCCTCCACCGGGATTGCCGACACGGCCTTCTTTGGTTCGGAAGCCGAGTTCTACATCTTCGACAACGTCCAGTACGAGTCCTCCCCCCGGGGCAGCTTCTACAAGGTCGATTCCATCGAGGCTCCGTGGAACAGCGGCCGCGAGGAAGAGGGCGGCAACCTGGGCAACAAGACCCCGTACAAGGGCGGCTACTTCCCCGTGGCCCCCGTGGACAAGCAGGCTGACCTGCGCGACGCGATCAGCGTGGAGCTGGACAACGTCGGCCTCGAAGTCGAACGCGCGCACCACGAAGTGGGCGGTGCCGGTCAGGCCGAGATCAACTACAAGTTCACCACCCTGACGCACGCGGCCGACGATCTGCAGAAGTTCAAGTACATCGTCAAGAACGTTGCCGATTCCTGGGGCAAGTCCGCTACCTTCATGCCGAAGCCCATCTTCGGTGACAACGGTTCGGGCATGCACTGCCACCAGTCCCTGTGGAACGGTGGCGAACCGCTGTTCTATGACGAGAAGGGCTACGCCGGTCTCTCGGACCTGGCCCGCTGGTACATCGGCGGCCTGCTCAAGCACGCCTCCGCGGTCCTCGCCTTCACCAACCCGACGGTCAACTCCTACCGCCGCCTGGTCAAGGGCTTCGAAGCTCCCGTGAACATGGTCTACTCGCAGGGCAACCGCTCGGCCGCCATCCGAATCCCGATCACGGGTTCCAACCCGAAGGCCAAGCGCCTGGAGTTCCGTGCTCCGGATCCCTCCTCCAACCCGTACCTGGCGTTCTCCGCACAGCTGATGGCGGGCCTGGACGGCATCAAGAACCGCATCGAGCCGGCGGATCCGATCGACAAGGACCTCTACGAGCTGCCGCCCGAAGAGGCCCAGCACATCCAGAAGGCTCCGGCGTCGCTCGAAGAGGCACTGGTTGCCCTGGAGAACGACAATGAGTTCCTGCAGGCCGGCGGTGTGTTCACCCAGGACATGATCGACAGCTGGATCTCCTACAAGCGCGAATTCGAAATCCTGCCGCTCGCGATGCGCCCGAACCCGTACGAATACGAGCTCTACTACGGCGTATAACCCGCTTCTGCGGCCCGGCGTCGGTTACCCGGCGTCCGGTCCGCAGTAAGTCCCGGTAGAACAGGAAGGGCCCCGTCAGCGGTTTTGACGGGGCCCTTCCTGCTGCCGGTGTCCAATGTCGTTTTGGCTGAGGCATGCCGCAGGCACCGCTATCCAGCGGACAGGGAACTGACTCCGCCCCAACTTAGAACGACAGCGGGGTAAGGCGTGGGTTGCGAAAATCGCTCCAGTCACGCCGTACACATTGCTTCGAAGTAAATTGAAAGCTCAGGCGACGTTACCCTAGCTACCCTTTGGGATCAGCGTAAAGCAGACCGCCCTCACCCTTCATCGGGTGGGGGCGGTTTTCGTCGTCAGCTACCTACGACGGCAGAAGGGTATTCCCACTCCCAATTTTCATTGTCGGCAAAATCGTCAAGCATGAGAACTCCGGTAGGAGTTGCGACGTCCAACACGACGGAGCCAACCGCTCTTTGGCCTGGGCCCATGTTTCCCGGGATCATCATGTTGGGCGCGAGACACGCGTATGTAGCGTTCGACAAAGGAGACCCGTTCATAAGCGTGCCGTTTTCCGCTATTGCGGTGAACATGTTTGGCATGAAATAGGGGTTCTTATCATTGATGAGTTCAGGTGCTGTCGCCACCTCCATATTCACAACAACGAAATGCCCGTTCTCCGGCGGCAACGCGCCCTCTTCGGTACAAGCAGCGTCGACCTCGATCGACGTGACTACCAAGTCGACAATCTGAGTGCCATCCACGCTGTATCCGGTTGGTTCTCCAACTTCCACGATGAGGGCCCCACGGTCTGATCGTTCCATTCCATCCGATCCGGAATCCGTGGAATCGCTCCCGTCTGAGGTTGCCGGCGGCACGTTCGGATCGCTGGCCGCCGGTGCTGGCTCACCCCCACACCCGGTAAGCAAGAGCAACGGCACGGCAGCCAGTAAAAGTCTGTTCTTCAAGTTTCCCCCAATTGTCCTGATGAGCGAATAACAGCCTAGCGGAGATCGAACCCTTTGGTATGCCGGGCTTTTTGTCACCGCCGGGGTGACATCGCTCCGGGATAAATGCAGTTGAAGTCCTGACCGCAACACGGCATACCCAGGCACGGCCGCCCCGGCTGGCACAGTCACCCCGCGCAGGTCACGTACGCCTCGTACAGCCGTGAGCCGTACGTCCGGGTGAAGCGGGAGGTCCGAGCAGCGGCCGATAGCAGCCGAAGAACCGCCTCGCGCCCCTCACCGGGGGCGGTTTTTCATTCCGTCCGTTCGCGTAGCATCGGGCGCAGGGAGATCCACGTCATCGCTAAGGAGAACACTGCTATGAAAGCTGTCCACGTCACCGGCCCGGACACCAACGAATGGGTTGAGGTTGAACAGCCCGCCGTGGGGCCGGGCGACGTCCTGCTGAAGATGAAGGCCTGCGGGATCTGCGGGTCCGATGCTTTCTACAGCCACATCGGCGGCATCCCGCCCCGCCAGGGCGCAACCCCGCTGGGCCATGAACCGGCGGCCGAGGTGGCGGAAGTCGGCTCCGAGGTGGACGGCATCGCGGTAGGTGACCACGTGGTGATCGATACGATGGCTTTCACTGACGGACTGCTCGGCAGCGGCGGTGCGCAGGGCGGGCTCTCGGAGTACGTAGTAGTTCACGATGCAGCCCTTGGCCGTCAGCTCAAGGTCATTCCCAAGGACATTCCGTGGGAAGTGGCTGCCCTGAACGAACCGATGGCGGTGGCCCTCCACGCGGTGAACCGCACCAATCCCAAGCCCGGCGACAAAGTGGTGATCTTTGGCGCGGGTCCGATCGGCCTCGGTGCCCTCCTCGGCTACCGCCGCCGCGGAGTGGCCCACATCGTCGTCGTCGACGTCATCGCGTCCCGGCTTCAGAAGGCACTGCAGATCGGCGCGGATGCCGTCATCAACTCAGCCGAAGAGGACCTGGCCTCCCGGCTCGTGGAACTGCACGGCGACGGTGCAACGATGATGGTCCGCGGCGTCCGGTCAGGTACCGACATTTTCCTGGATGCTGCCGGCGCGCCGGTCATCCCCGCTACCGTTGCCGACGTCGCCAAACAGGGAGCGGTGCTCGGCGTCGTGGCGGTTCACAAGAAGCCGGTGGAGCTCGACTTCGGCACGATCCTGACCACTGAGCTCACGATCGTGTTTGCCATGGGTTATCCGACGGAGATCTTCGACGTGACCGACGACATCATCGAAAACTGGCAGAAGTACGCGCTGATCATCAGCGACACGCTGCCCTTCGATAAGGCACTGGACGCCCTCACCCTGGCACAGACCCCGGGTGCTGCTGACAAGGTGGTCGTGACCTTCGACTAGCGCCGCAGCCCGGACTTCCCGGCGGCTACAGCGTCACGCCGTCGGGAAGCTCCGGGGCGTCGAACTTCTGCCGGTCGCATTCGGCTTTCAGCTGCGGGTAGGTGTCCGCGATCAGGTCCAGAATGCGGTTGCGGACCACCAGGTAGGCTTCACCGACTCCCACCACGCCCTTGAATTCCTTGAGCTCTTCTTCATAGGACGTCTGTTGGTGCCGCAGGTAGTTGACGGTCAGCCGGTTCAGCCGTGACGGCGCCGTCGACAGGCTGGCCGGGGACTGCTTACCGCGAAGACGGCCGTTGAAATGCTCGATGGCCTTGCGCTGCATCGACTCCCACGGCTCAGGAACGATCCGCAGTTCCAGCGACTCGGCCACTGCGACTGCCGCCTTCTTCTTCACCAGTGCGCGTTCACGGGCCGCCAGCTGCCGGTTACGGGAGGCTTCCCTAGCCTTTTGGTACTCCGGGGTGGCTTCGATGGCTTCAACGCGTTCCAGTGCGTAGAGCTTCATCGGGGCGGCTTTGCGGGAAAACGGGTTCCGGGCGGTCTTGTCCGGTTCGGGCAGGAAGGTCTTGATCTGCCCGTCGGTCCAGCCCCGTTCCTTCTTCAGGTCATTGGCGATGAGCATGCCCTCGCTGTTGGCCGGCTTGGGACGCGGTGGATGGTGTTTACCTCTGGGCACGGTGCTCCTGCGGATGTGGAAGTGGTGTCTACCTATTCTAGGAGAGCACCGGTCCGGGCCCGGAAACGGAAAACGCCGCCATTCCCGGGTGGGAACGACGGCGGAGACTTCTTCTGCGTTAGGCGGTTGCTTCGGCAGTGACCTGGCTCGCGGCCGGTTCTGCGTTCAGCATGGCGATCTCGGCTGCCGATACTCCCCCGGCAACGAGCGCGCATCCGGCGGCAATAGCCGTGATCTGTGCGGTGAATCGTGAAGTGGTGGTCCTGGTACGCGTTACAGCGACGTGCTTCAACATATAGCTTGATGCTCCCTTCGAGAGGCATGGGGTAGCACTCCGGGCACAACAAATGGATGTGCCGCAATGCGGTGGCTTCTGTGCCGGAGTGGTGGTGTTGCGGTTCGTCGCCCAAGGCGGACCGCGGATTTCAGGAGAGGCTGCGCTTGGTGCACGTACTCGTTGCGAGTACTGGCTGCGCTTATGGGGCCTTCAGATCCTGTCCGCTATCCAGTCTAGTGGTATTACCTTCTAGGCTCAAGGGGTGCGGGTCCGATCTGGCGTACGTTTGAACACATGCCAATTGAACACACGCACCTTGCCATCCCGGTCGGCGAGGGGACCGTATCCGCCGTACTGTCCCGTCCTTCCGACCCCGACGTGACCATCGTCGTCACCCACGGTGCCGGGGCCGGAATGGAGCACCCTTTCCTCACCGGGTTCACCGGCGCGCTGAACGACGGCGGAGCGGCCACGCTGCGCTTCAACTTCCCCTACCGGGAGGCGGGGAAGAAGTTTCCGGATCGGGCACCCGCGGCTGTTGCAGCGTGGAAGGCCGTCATGGCGGCCGTGGAGGCGCGTAACGACGGCGGCCCGGTGTGGGCGTGCGGGAAGTCCTTCGGTGGCCGGATGGCGTCCATGGCGGTGGCGGAGGGCATGCCGGCGGCCGGGCTGGTCTACCTGGGCTACCCGCTGCATCCGCCGGGTAAGCCGGAGAAGCTGCGCGACGAGCACTTGTACGGCCTCACCCTGCCGATGCTGTTCCTGCAGGGCACGCGTGACACTTTTGCGTTGCCCGGCGAACTGGAACCGGTAGCTGAGCGGATTGGCCCCAACGCGCACGTCCAGCGGATTGAGGGCGGCAACCATTCGTTTGAGGTCCGCGGACAGAAGCGTACGCCCGATGCCATCGGCGCCGGGCTCGCTGAACCGGTGCTGGACTTTATCCGAAGCAGCGCGAAGCCGTGAGCGGGGCATTGCCCGACGACGGTGCGGGCCGGGAGGAAAGGACGGCCAGTCTACGGATGCGGCTGTTGACGCCGTATCTGCGGCTGACCCGGAAGCCCCTGACAGCCACGGCGGAACGCACCAGCGCCAGGCTCGGTTCGGCGAAGCGGGCTGCACGGCCACCCCGCCGTCTCCTGCGGACGTTCCAGGTGGAGCTGCACAGTATCGACGGATTCTCCTGCTATTCAGTGGCGCCGCGTCCGGGCGCCTCGTCTGGGGACGCGTCGTCCTCCGCAGTGCTGTACCTCCATGGCGGTTCGTACATCAGCCCGATCAGCACCTGGCACTGGCGGTTCATCTCCCGGCTTGCGGCTGCCGGACACCGTGTGGAGGTTCCGCTGTACGGTCTGGCGCCTGCGTACAACCACCGGGAGGCTGCCCTGCTCCTCGCCAAGGTGTACCGCCGGCTGCTGGACGACGTCGCTCCCGGGCGCGTGACCTTGATGGGTGATTCAGCCGGTGGCGGTTTGGCGCTGGCTTTTGCTCAGCAGCTAGCTGAATATTCTCTGCCTCAGCCGCGGCGTTTGGTTCTACTGTCCCCCTGGGTGGACGTGGCGATGGAAAACCCGGAGCTTGCCGCGGTTGAAGCCGTGGATCCCTGGCTGAGCCGTGCCGGCCTTCGTGTTGCGGCTCGGGCGTGGGCCGCCGGGGACGATCTGGCTGATCCCCGCGTGAGTCCCATCAACGGTCCGATGTCGGGGCTGCCGACGACCGATGTGTTCGTCGGAACCCACGATCTGCCTTATCCGGATGTACTCCGGCTGCAAAACCTGATGAGGGCTGCGGGGTCACCGGTATCACTGCACGTCGCCGACGGCGCGGTCCATGTATATCCCCTGCTTCCCGTGCCCGAAGGCAGGGCCGCGCAGAAGGTGATTCTGGAGCTGTTGCGTTCCTGATTACCCGGTTCTGATTACCCGGTTCTCATTCCCCCGCCCTGATTGACCGGTCCTCCTGGCTCAACGGGGCGCAGCGGTTCCCCCGCCTTGCTGATTTTCGGCAGCCGGCCCTTCTCCACTGAGAACCAGCCCAAGCTGGTCCTAGAAGGGAGGTGGAGTTCCGGCCCACGCCTGCTCCGCCTTATCCCCTTTGGCATCGGAATCGATGAGATGAGTTTCGATAGAGGCGCTTCCAGCGAAATCCCTGCCGTGCAGATATGCCTGCGTCTGGTAGACGCGTCCCATCGGGGACGTCCACTCGATGAGTCCCGGTGCAGGCTGGCGGGCCTTCCACAACCCCACGGTCTTGAGCCGGTGGTGCTTCCGGCACAGGTGCGCCAGGTTCCCGTGGCCCGTAGAACCTCCTTCGGCCCACGGCACCGTATGGTCGATTTCGCAGTTCGCCGCAGCCACACCGCAGCCCGGGAACCTGCAGGTCCCGTCACGGGCCTGCAACCAGCGTTTGAGCGCCTGCGGGATCCTCCGCTGTCGGCCCACCGCCAGAATTTCTCCTTCTCCGTCCTGCAACAGTCCCGTCCACCGGCCGGTATTCCGCAACAGCTCCCGGGCCACGTCGGCACCGACGGGACCGTAACCGTTCAATTCCGCCGGCGCGTCCGAAAGGCCCAGCAGTGATTCGGCCGAGATCAGCACCATCACTTCCGCCCGCAGCCCCGGACCCGCCCACTCTTGTTCAGTTACAGGTGCTGGCGCCGACCCCAGTCCTTGTCCTGCCTGTCCTGCTGGCGCAGGCGCTGACCCCTTCCTGGGCGGGGTGCCCCGCTCCGTCCCTGGCATGGCGGGTGCCGCAACGGAACGGGTCGGTTGGCCAGTCAAGGCGGAAACCAGAACATCGGCACGTAGCTGGTCCAAGGTCCGCCCATCTCCCGCAGCCTGCTCTCCCCGGGCGCAAGAGGTTAGCCCGTTGAAGATTCCGTGCGCGGCAGCAGCAGGTAGAAAAGCCGAAAGGACACCGATCCCGTCCGGCAGGTCTTCCACCCACACCCGCCGCTCCTCATGAGCAGTCCGGTGGCGCTCCGGTATGGTCTCCGGAAAGATTCCCTCCCGCATCCGACGGGCGGTCCGGTCGAACTGCGGGCCGGTCTTCCCCGGTGCCAGATGCAGCAGTCTGGCCTCCAGCAGTTTCCCGTCCTCCGGCCGCAGGCCGCCTGTCTGCTCGATGACAGTGCGTGCCCTGCGGTAGTCGATGACACCGCGTTCCAGCTCTGACAAGGTCTCAGTGCACCGGGTGCTCAACTGCTCGGAATCCGATACCAGCCGCTGCGCGGCAAGACCGGTCAGGCCCAGCAGGGCGCCAACCTCCGCCGCCGTGGCCCGCAGAACCCACTCGCCGGAGCCTTGCACCTCTGCAGAAGTGCCACTCCCCGGCATAGCGAGGTCCGAATCCGGATACCTGCCCAGGTTCGCTGCGGTGAGCTCCATCAGCCGGTGCACAGTGCGTGCCTGCTGCGCCTGAGCCCAGGAGACCACGGCACCGAGACGCTCCAGAACCTGCAATGCCGCTTCCTGGCCCAGTCCTGCGGGCTCCTGAAGCGAGAGCATGCCCATCAATCCCGCCGGCAGAACCGTAACGTCCGCCGGAACGTCACTCATAGACACGCAAAACACCCCCGGCAACGCCAGCGGATCCTGCTCTGTCCAGTGGGATCCTGCTTCGTGAGCCCTGGCGTCTGTCCGGCCGGGCCGTGAGCGCGCGCCGGAACGACCATCAGCTGACGATCGTCGAGCGTAGCGTGCGTAACGCGTGGAGGGCTGTTCCATAAGGTCATTCCACCAGCCCACTTTCCGGCCCAAATGCGTGCCCGGACCAAATGTGGACAACGCCAGCTGCACGTTCCATCGGGCGAACGTGTAGAGGAATAGTGGAAGGTGCTCGATTGCCCCAGCTCCGGGACTCCTCAGCCGTTAATGCTCAACAGATGGGCATCCTGGGCCTCCCAGCCACCGAGCCGCCAAGCCAGCGAGCCAGCCCAGCCACCCAGCCAACGAGCCAGCAAGCCAGCCCAGCCACCCAGCCAACGAGCCAGCGAGCCAGCGAGCCGCCAAGCCAGCGAGCCACGGAAGGGAAAATGGAGAGCACGTTCACGGGCTAATCCCTACCACTACCGCACCCGGCTAGTCAGTCCGCTCGTAGCGCCAGGACGTTTTCTCCATCACCAGCCGGTGTCGCCCCGGCCCGGCAGCAGCACCGGCGGCTCCTCCTGCAGCGCCGTCGTACTCCCCGTCGCCCTCCCACACCAGAACCGCGGCGGGTTCATACCCGGTTAGAGGCCGGGTCCGGAAGGTTTCCGGTTCGGTACCTGCAATCCGGGCAAGGGCTGCATCGGCGGACGCATCGGCGGCCAGCGAGTGCAGCGTGACCCAGGTAGGCGGCACCAGCTGCATCAGCCCGTTGCGGTGCCGGTCCAGTGCCTCGGACGGGGAAAGCCAAAGGTAGTTGAGCAGCTCCCCCGGGTTGAGCCGCACCGCTCCGGCGGGAGCTTTCGCCGCAAAGAACCAGGTCTGGTAGCGCCGGGGAATGTTCGAGGGCGGAATCCAGCAGGACAGCGGCACCAGGTCCACCGGCCGCAGCAGCAGCCCCGTCTCCTCCTCGGTCTCACGGACACCGGCACGGCGTGCCGCTTCCGCCTCGCCGCCGCCGCCGTCCCCGCCGCCGCCGTCGTCCTCGCCGCCGCCGTCATCCCCGCCTCCGCCTTCAGCGCCGCTGCCGCCGTCAGCCCGGTCCTCCGGATCCACCCGCCCTCCGGGGAACACCCAGGCACCGCCGAAGGAACCTGCTGTGGGCCGTTCCAGCAGCAGCACCTCGGGTCCGGCGCCGGAATCCCTCAGCAGTACGACAGTGGCCGCCGTACCGGTCAGTTCGCTCATGTGCAGAGCATAACGAATACCGTCGGCGGCCACTGTGAAAAGGGGCAGTGAAGGGCTAGAGCACCTTGGCCAGGAAGTCCTGCAGCCGGGGAGCCTGGGGACTGCCGAAGAGCAGTTCCGGGGTGTTTTCCTCGACAATGTGGCCGTCGGCCATAAAGATCACGCGGTCAGCCACTTCGCGGGCGAAGCCCATTTCGTGGGTGACCACCACCATGGTCATACCTTCCCGGGCGAGGTCGCGGATAACCTGCAGCACTTCGCCCACCATTTCGGGGTCGAGTGCAGAGGTGGCCTCGTCGAAGAGCATGATGTCCGGCTGCATGGCCAGCGCACGGGCAATCGCCACGCGCTGCTTCTGGCCACCGGACAGCTGGGCCGGACGGGCGTTGGCCTTGTCGGACAGTCCCACCCGTTCCAGCAGTGCGAGGGCGGTCTTCCGGACCTCCGCCTTGGGTGCCTTCTTCAGCTGCACCGGGGCCAGCATGATGTTGTCCAGCACGGTCATGTGCGGGAACAGGTTGAAGTGCTGGAACACCATTCCGATGTGCTGGCGCACCTCGTTCAGGTTCACCTTGGGATCGGTGAGGTCGAAATCATCAACCTTGACGGTGCCGCCGGTGATGTCTTCGAGCTTGTTCAGGCAGCGCAGGAACGTGGACTTGCCGGAGCCGGAGGGACCGATGACGCAGACCACTTCGCCCTCGGCGACGCTGACGTCCAGGCCCTTGAGGACCTCGTTGGATCCGTAGGACTTCCGCAGACCAATGGTTTGGATCTTGCTCACTTGTTAAACCTCTTATCCAGGACGTCCGCCAGCTTGGTCAGCAGCGTAATGACGATGAAGTACAGGGCAGCCACAATGAGGAGAACCTCGGCAGTCCGGAAGTTCACCGCGTAGATCTGCTGGCCCTGGTAGGTCAGCTCCGCGAAACCGATGACGGCCAGCAGGGAGGTGTCCTTCAAGGTAATGACGAACTGGTTGATGAAGGAAGGCGTCATGATCTTGATGGCCTGCGGAATGATGACCTTCTGCATCGTCTTTCCATAGCCCAGGCCCAGGCTGCGTGCTGCTTCCATCTGGCCGGGGTCCACGGACTGGATGCCGCCGCGGACAATCTCGGTCATGTAGGCGCCTGCGTTCAGGCTCAGGGTCAGCACACCGGCCGTGAGGACGTCCACCGGCTGGCCAATGATCTGCGGCAGGCCGAAGTAGAAGAAGAACGCCTGGACCAGGACCGGGGTGCCGCGGAAGATGCTCACGTAAACAGTGGCGATCCCGCGCAGGATCTTCGACGATCCCACCTTCAGGAAGCCGAAGAACACACCCAGGATGAGGGCGAAGAGCAGCGACAGCGCGGTGGCCAGCAGGGTCAGGCCCATGCCCTTGGCGAACGCGGGACCGTTGTCGGTAATCAGGGACCAGAAGCTGGAGTCCTTGGCGCCGGACTCCAGGTAGGTGTCCAGGATCTCGTCGTATTCGCCGCTTTCCTTCAGGTCGGCCAGGCCGTCGTTGAAGGCGGTAAGCAGCTCGGGGTTGGCTCCCTTGTTGACCGCGAAGCCGTAGGAACTGCCGGCTTCCTTGTCGGTCACGGTCTTCAGGCCGTTGCCGGAAGCGACGCCGTAGGCAAGCACGGGGTAGTCATCAAACACGGCAACGGAACCGCCGGCTTTGACGTCGTCGTACATCTGGGCGGACTGCGCAAAGGCGACCACTTCGAAGCCGTACTGATCCTTGATGGACTCGGCGAAGGTCTGGCCTTCGGTGCCGGTCTTGACCGCTACGCGCTTGCCGCGCAGGTCCTCGTACCCGGTAACGTCGTCGTTGTTCTCGGCGACGGCCATCTGGATGCCGGATTCGAAGTACGGGTCGGAGAAGTCGAAGACCTGACGGCGCTCGTCCGTGATGGACATACCGGCGATAACGCCGTCCACCTGGTTGGACTGCAGCGACTGCAGTGCAGCGTCAAAGCCGAGGGACTGGATTTCGACATTGAAGCCCTCCTCCTCGGCTATCGCGTTGAGAAGATCCATATCGATGCCGACAAGTTCGCCGTTTTCACGGAATTCGAACGGTGCGAACGTGGTGTCGGTGCCGACGACGAAGGTCTCGCCCTCGACGCCGTCCGCTGCGACTGCTCCGGCCGCAGGAATCCCCAGCAGCAAAGCCAGGGTTGCGAGGAAGGTGGTCAGCGGTACGGCCAGTTTAGCCGGGCCCTTTAAGGCCCGTTTGCCACTAAGCAAAGTAAACGTCTCCTAGCTCTTTCACTGCGGCCCACGCCGCAAATGCCCTCATAGAGACTACCTAGAGCAGTGGCAATGCAACGAACTGGAAAGGCCCTCAGGAGCGTGACCTAGGTCCCGTATCCGTAGAAGTAGCGTTCGAAAACGGCCCGGGCATGCCGGGTGAGCTTGAGGTAGTCCTCCTCAAGATCTCCGCCCTGACCTGCACCGTAACCGCACCAGCGGGCCACGGCGTCCAGTTCACGGCGGGAGGAGGGCAGCACGTCGGGGTTCCGTCCGCCCCGGATAACATTTCCGCTTCGGACCCGGCTGGCCAGGAGCCAGGCCTGCCGCAGCGTATCGACGTCGACGGCGGGAAGCAGCCCCGCCGCCTCGATCGCGTCCAGGGCGGGAAGGGTGGACGTCGTGCGCATTTCGGGCACCCGCCGGGCATGCTGCAGCTGCAGCAGCTGAACAAGCCACTCGACGTCGCTGAGCCCGCCGCGTCCAAGCTTGAGCTGCCGCGAGGGGTCGGCGCCCCGGGGCAGGCGTTCGGCCTCCACCCGGGCCTTGATCCGGCGGATCTCCCGCACGTCCTTTTCCGTGGCCTCCTCCGGGTAGCGCACCGGGTCGACCAGGGCCATGAACTCCTCACCCAGGGCATCGCTGCCCGCCATCGGACGCGCCCTCAAAAGGGCCTGGGACTCCCAGATCAGCGACCACCGCTCGTAGTAGCCGCGGTAGGACTCCAGGCTGCGCACCAGCGGCCCCTGCCGTCCCTCGGGGCGCAGGCCTGCGTCGAGCACCAGGGTGCGCTCGGCCAGGACGGCCGGGGTGCACGGCTGCTGCAGGAAGGTGGAGATCTGGGAGACGATCTTCTCCGCCTGGGCCTGGGCCGCCGACGGGTCGACGCCGGGCAGCGGGCGGTGGACGTACATCACGTCCGCGTCGGAGCCGTAGCCGATCTCCCGTCCACCCTGCCGGCCCATGGCAACCACCAGCAGGTCGGTGAGTTTCCCGCCGCTGTCGAACACCTCGGACTCGGCGACGTGCAGGGCTCCCAGTACGGCGGCCCGGTCGGCATCCGCCAGGGCGCGGCCGACCTCCTGCTGGCTGAGCAGGCCGGCACTGTCGGCAATGGCAATGCGGAGCGTCTCCCGCCGCCGGATCAGCCGGATCAGCCGCATGGCTTCGCCGGGGCGGGGGTGGCGGGACATCTTCGACTGGATTTCCTGCCACTGGGTGTCGAAGGGAACCGGTGTCAGTTCCTTGTCCGAGGCCAGCCAGGCTGTGGATTCCGGCGAAACCTCGAGCAGGTCGGTAATGAACCGGCTGGACGACAGGATCGAGCACAGCCGCTCCCCCGCTGCTGAGGAATCGCGCAGCATCCCCAGGTACCAGTGCGTATCGCCCAGGTTTTCGCTGAGCCGCCGGAAACCCAGCAGACCGGCGTCGGGGTCCACGCCGTCGGCCAGCCAGGCGAGCAGCACTGGAAGCAGCTGCCGTTGCAGCGCTGCCCGCCTGCTTACCCCTACCGTGAGGGCTTCGATGTGGCGCATCGCACCCTTGGGGTCCGCATAGCCCAGTGCCGCGAGGCGTGCCTGGGCCGCCTCGGGGGTCAGCCGGACCTCGTCCGCGCTGAGGTTCGAGGCCGTGCTCAGCAGCGGCCGGTAGAAAATGCTTTCGTGCAGCCGCCGCACCAGCCGTTTGGTGCGCTGCCATTGCTCCCGGAGGCGTTCCGCGCTGGGCCGTTCCGGGGACAGGGAACCGGCGCTGGACTTGGCCAGTGCCCGCAGCGCCTCTTCGTTCTCGGGCATCAGGTGGGTACGGCGCATGTGCACCATCTGGATCCGGTGCTCGAGCACCCGCAGGTAGCGGTAGGACGTGTCCAGTTCCCCGGCGTCGGTCCGTCCGATGTAGCCCGCGTCGCTGAGGGCCGCGATGGCAGCAGTGGTGGTGCGCACGCGCAGCGTTTCGTCCACCCGGCCGTGCACCAGCTGCAGCAGCTGGACGGTGAACTCGACGTCGCGCAGCCCGCCGCTGCCAAGCTTCAGCTGCCGTGCCTCTTCATGGGCGGGAATATTGTCCGTGACCCGGCGGCGCATGGCCTGCACCGATTCCACGAATCCATCACGTTCGGAACTGGTCCAGATCAAGGGAGCAACGGCTTCTTCGTAGCGCCGTCCCAGCTCCCGGTCTCCGGCCATGGGCCGGGCCTTCAGCAGTGCCTGGAACTCCCAGCTGTGCGCCCACCGCTGGTAATAGTTCAAGTAGGAGTCCAGGGTCCGCACCAACGGGCCGTCCTTGCCCTCCGGGCGCAGGTTGGTATCCACTTCCCAGAGCGGGGGCTCCGGTGCCGAGGCGTTGATGGCCCGGGAAATACCGGCAGCCAGCGCGGTCCCGACCGCGGATGCCCTGTCTTCCGGCAGGCCGGAGGACTCGATCACGTACATAACGTCCACGTCGGAGATGTAGTTCAGCTCCTGGGCGCCGGCCTTGCCCATGCCGATGACCGCGAGGCGGACAGCGGAGATCTCCTCCGCCGGATAGCTGACCGCCAGCTCCGCACGGGAGACTGCAAGGGCCGCTTCCAGTGCTGCGCCGGCAAGGTCGGCGAGCTCGCGCCCGGCCGCCGGAAGGTAGTCGGTGGGCGACGCCGCCCCGAGGTCCCGCACCGCCAGATCCAGCAGGTGACGGCGGTACCGGGACCGCAGCGCCACGTAGGCCTCCGTGCCCGTCAGTCCGGCCACGGGTGCTGCGCCGGTGCCTGCATGCACGGCATCCAGCAGCGAGGCGCGCAGGGTCGGCTCGTCGGTGCTTCCCGGTTCGGCCCGCAGCTGCCGGTGCAGCACCCCGACATCCTCGGGATGGCGCATCAGGAATTCCGCCAGGGCCTCGGAGGCACCCAGCAGGCGGAACAGGGCTTCGCTTTGTTCGGCACCGGCGTTCACCAGTTCCACCAGCTCCGGGGCACGCCCGATCAGGCGCACCAGGGACTGGAGCGCGAGATCCGGATCGGCCGAGAAGTTGAACCCGGCAAACAAGGCATCCTCGTCCACGGCTTCCAGTTCCGCGGCGGCCAGGAAACGCGTGCTTTTTTTCAGGTCGCGGAAACCTGTGGCGATCAGCCGTCGGGTCAGGCTCATCGGTACCTCCATCACGGGGACTCCCCTAGAGGATGCCCAGGTTCTTCTGCAGCTCGAACCGGGTCACCTGCTGGCGGTATTCGTTCCAGTCGGCGCGCTTGTTGCGCAGGAAGTTCTCGAACACCTGCTCACCCAGGATGTCGGCCACCAGCTCCGAGTCCTCCATCACGCGGACCGCGTCATGCAGTGACGCCGGCAGCGGATCGTGGCCCATGGCGCGGCGTTCGGCGGCGCTCAGGCTCTCGATGTCGTCTTCGGCGCCCGGCGGCAGCTCGTAACCTTCTTCGATGCCCTTCAGCCCTGCACCGAGGAGCACGGCGTAGGACAGGTACGGGTTGGCCGCGGAATCGATGCCGCGGTATTCGATGCGGGCGGACTGCCCCTTGTTCGGCTTGTACAGCGGCACCCGCAGCAGGGCGGACCGGTTGTTGTGTCCCCAGGACAGGTAGCTGGGCGCTTCTCCGCCGCCCCAGAGCCGCTTGTAGGAGTTCACGAACTGGTTGGTGACGGCGGTGAATTCCGGAGCGTGCCGCAGGATGCCCGCCATGAACTGGCGTGCGGTGGTGGAGAGCTGGAACTCGGCACCGGCCTGGAAGAAGGCGTTGCTGTCACCCTCGAAGAGGGAGAAGTGGGTGTGCATGCCGGAGCCGGGGTGGTGCGAGAAGGGTTTGGGCATAAAGCTCGCGTAGCAGTTGGTCATCAACGCGACTTCCTTGACCACGGTGCGGAAGGTCATGATGTTGTCCGCGGTCTGCAGGGCGTCGGCGTAGCGCAGATCGATCTCGTTCTGGCCCGGACCGGCCTCGTGGTGGCTGAACTCCACGGAAATGCCGACGGCCTCCAGCATGGACACTGCCGTGCGGCGGAAGTCCTGGGCCACCCCGCCCGGAACGTGGTCGAAGTAGCCTGCCTGGTCCACGGGAACGGGCTGGCCGTCTTCGCCGAGCTCGTCCGATTTCAGCAGGTAGAACTCGATCTCGGGGTGGGTGTAGCAGGTGAAGCCCATGTCCGCGGCCTTGGCCAGCTGGCGCTTGAGCACGTTCCGCGGATCGGCAGCCGAGGGCTGTCCGTCCGGGGTGAGGATGTCGCAGAACATCCGTGAGGTCTGCTCTTCGTCGCCGCGCCAGGGCAGGATCTGGAAGGTGGAGGGGTCCGGCTGGGCCAGCAGGTCCGATTCGAAGATCCGGGCCAGGCCCTCGATCGAGGAACCGTCGAAGCCCAGGCCTTCCTCAAAGGCGCCTTCGACTTCGGCAGGGGCCAGCGCCACCGATTTCAGCTGGCCGACGACGTCGGTAAACCACAACCGCACAAACCGGACATCGCGCTCCTCGATGGTGCGCAGAACGAATTCCTGCTGGCGGTTCATCCTTACCTTCTTTCCTGTACCCGGGGGCAGACGTGTGAAACCCTCTTCACTCTACCCACGCGGAGAGGATTTCGGCTCCAGCCGCGGACCGTGACGTGGCTGGGCGACGCAGGACGTCATCCGTCCGGCAGGCCGACGGGGAGCGTTCTTTAGTAGGCTCGGAACATGACCAGTGCCGAACAGCCCCCTCCGTACGCCGCAGCCTCCACGGACCCTTCCGTTCCCGCAGCACCGGCGCTGAAGAAAATCCGCATTTCACACCTGCAGCAGCTGAAGGACACCGGTAGCCGGTTCGCCATGCTGACCGCCTACGACCAGTACGCCGCCGGCATCTTCGACGAGGCAGGCATCGAGGTGCTGCTGGTCGGCGATTCCGCCGCGAACAACGTGATGGGCCATGCCACCACGCTGCCCATCACCATGGACGAGATGATCGTCTTCGCGCGTTCAGTCACGGCCGGGGCGTCACACGCCCTGGTGGTCTGCGACCTGCCCTTCGGCTCGTACGAGGTCTCCCCCGCCCAGGCGATCGAGTCCTCGGTCCGGCTGATGAAGGAAGGCCTGGTGCATGCGGTGAAGATGGAAGGCGGCCGGCACTACGTTGACCATGTCCGGGCCATGACCGCCGCCGGCATCCCGGTGATGGCGCACATCGGCTTTACTCCACAGGCAGAGCACGCCCTCGGCGGCTACAAGGTGCAGGGCCGGGGCGACGCCGGGGCGGAGGTGGTCCGGGACGCCGTGGCCCTCGCCGAAGCCGGCGCGTTCTGCGTCCTGATGGAGATGGTTCCCGCCGACGTCGCCGCAGAGGTCGACGCCGCTGTCCGGGTCCCGACCATCGGCATTGGTGCGGGCAACGCCACCACGGGCCAGGTGCTGGTCTGGCAGGACATGGCCGGACTGCGCGGCGGAAAGCAGCCGCGTTTCGTCAAGGCGTTCGCGGACCTGCGGACCGAGCTGTCCCGGGCGGCAAAGGAGTACGCGGACGAGGTCCGCAGTGGTTCCTTCCCCGGCCCGGAACACAGCTTCTAGGAATTCCGCCCGGCTCCCGGGCAGCCGTTGAGGCACGCGCGGACGCGGCTCCTAGTTGTCTTCGTCCGCGTCCCAGGCCTTGTTCCGTGCCTGCACCTTCTGCAGCGCCAGCTCGGCTTCCTCCCGGGTGGGGTACGGCCCCAGCAGCTTGGTCCAGTCCGACTGCGGGCCTTCCTCCACCTGGTGGGTCACTACGTTGAACCAGAAATCGGCCATGGGGTCCTCCTGTTGACGTGGGTGTGCCGGCACCGTGCCGGACGGCTCGTCCCGCCGTCGGGCGGGCTGGCGATAAGATCGATGGTATGCCCCAGAAACTTGCCACCGCACCCGCTGGACACCTCGCACCGGGAAGCGTGAGTCCCCGGCGGCCCGTGCCGGCGTCGATCCCCCGTCCCGAATACGTGGACAAGAAGGCGCCCGCACCGTTCACCGGGTCCGAGGTGAAGTCGCCGGAAACGATCGAAAAGATCCGGACCGCGAGCAAGGTCGCCGCCCAGGCCATCGTCGAGGTCGGCCGGCACATCACCCCCGGCGTCACTACCGATGAGCTGGACCGGATCGGCCACGAGTTCCTGCTGGACCACCATGCCTACCCGTCCACGCTGGGCTACCGCGGCTTCCCGAAGTCCCTGTGCTCTTCCGTGAACGAGGTCATCTGCCACGGCATTCCGGACACCACGGTCCTTGCCGACGGCGACATCATCAACATCGACATCACCGCGTACATGGACGGCGTGCATGGCGACACCAACTGGACCTTCCTCGTGGGAGACGTCGACGACGAGTCACGGCTCCTCGTGGAGCGCACCCAGGAATCCCTGCGCCGGGCCATCAAAGCTGTTGCCCCGGGCCGGGAAATCAACGTCATTGGTCGTACCATCGAGTCCTATGCGAAGCGTTTCGGCTACGGCGTGGTCCGGGACTTCACCGGCCACGGCGTCGGCGAAGCCTTCCACACCGGCCTGATCATCCCGCATTACGACGCCGCGCCCGCCTACAGCAGGCTGATTGAACCGGGAATGGTGTTTACGATTGAACCTATGCTCACACTTGGCACCGTCGAGTGGGACATGTGGGATGACAATTGGACAGTCCTGACCAAGGACCGCAAACGCACTGCACAGTTCGAGCACACCCTGCTCGTTACTGATGACGGCGCCGAAGTTCTGACCCTTCCCTGATCCGCTGACCCGAGCTCAGAACTACTACTGGAGAATCATGGCCAAGAAGCATAAGTCCGACAAACACGTCGACGCCGTCATCGGAATTGATATCGGGGGCACGGGCATCAAGGGCGGCATAGTCGACCTGGCCAAGGGCAAGCTGATTGGCGACCGTTTCCGCATTCCCACCCCGCAGCCCGCCACTCCCGAAGCCGTTGCCGGCGTCGTGGCGGAGATCGTGGCCGAACTGTCCGCCCGGCCCGGCGGCCCCGGCCCGGAGGTCCCTGTGGGCGTCACGTTCCCGGCCATCATCTCCCACGGCATCGCCCGCTCGGCTGCCAACGTGGATAACAGCTGGATCGATACCGACGTTGACACCCTGCTCACCAAGGCGCTTGGGCGTGATGTGCAGGTCATGAACGACGCCGACGCCGCCGGCCTGGCGGAGGCCCGCTACGGCGCCGGCCGCGAGGTGGACGGCACCGTCCTGGTGATCACCCTGGGCACGGGCATCGGCTCGGCCCTGATCTACAAGGGCCTGCTGGTTCCCAACGCAGAGCTCGGCCACCTGGAAATCGACGGGCACGACGCCGAGACCAAGGCCTCCGCCTCAGCCCGGGAACGCGACGGCATCAGCTGGGAGGAATACGCCGAACGGCTCCAGCGCTATTTCTCGCACGTGGAGTTCCTCTTCTCCCCCGATCTGTTCGTGATCGGCGGCGGAATCTCCAAGCGCAGCGAGGACTTCCTCCCGCTGCTGAACCTGCGCACTCCGCTGGTCACCGCCAACCTGAAGAACAACGCGGGCATTGTCGGGGCCGCCCTTCAGGCAGCCATGCACTTCAAGTACCTCAAGTAGCCGGTCACATCGCAAAAGCGGCGGAAGGGTTTCCTTCCGCCGCTTTTGCGATGTCTGGTACAGGCACGGCAGTGCTCCAGCCGCAGTGGCCTACTGGGCGGTCAGCGGCCGCTGGGCACCGGAAGGCACCCGGCTGGAGCTTTCCCGGGCTTCCGCCCGCAGCTTCCCGATCGCCGTCTCAAAATCTTCGAGGGACTCGAAGGACTGGTACACGCTCGCAAACCGCAGGTACGCCACCTGGTCCAGCTTCTGGAGCGGAGTAAGGATGGCCAGCCCGACCTCGTGGGCATCAATCTCGGCCACGCCGCTGGCCCTGATGGTCTCTTCCACTTCCTGCGCGAGCATGGCCAGGTCATCCTCGCTGACCGGGCGGCCCTGGCAGGCCTTCCGCGCACCGTTGATCACCTTGCTGCGGCTGAAGGGTTCGCCCACCCCGGAACGCTTGATCACGCTCAGGCTGGTGGTCTCCACAGTGGAGAAACGGCGTCCGCACTGGGGACACTGCCGGCGGCGGCGGATGGCCGATCCGTCGTCGGCCAGGCGGCTGTCGACGACGCGGGAATCAGCGTTGCGGCAAAACGGACAGTACATATCCCGTCCTTTCGCGA
This sequence comes from Arthrobacter sp. zg-Y877, assembly GCF_030373105.1. Lineage (NCBI taxonomy): Bacteria > Bacillati > Actinomycetota > Actinomycetes > Micrococcales > Micrococcaceae > Arthrobacter > Arthrobacter sp. zg-Y877. The sequence goes on along the minus strand of NZ_JAUCPU010000001.1, from coordinate 95,375 downwards.
AGGGGCCTTATGGTGCTCTCACTATAGGGCCCGCACTGCCCCAATACCAAGCGTGGAACCACAACATGTAGTACTCGCCGGTACTACATGTAGGTAGTCCACGTTCCGCCTGACTCAGTTATTCGAAGCGGATACTGACTGCGTCCCCGTGGGCGGGCAGGTCCTCGGCACGGGAGAGGGCCACAATGTCGCCGCTGACTTCCTCCAACGCTTCGCGGTTGTAGTTGACCACCTGGATGGCACGCATGAAGGTGGTCACGTTCAGTCCGGAAGAGAACGCCGCGGTTCCGCCCGTGGGCAGCACGTGGTTGGAGCCGGCGCAGTAATCTCCCAGGCTGACGGGGCTGTAATCCCCCACGAAAATGGCTCCGGCGCTGCGGATCCGCGCCGCCACCGCTTCGGCGTCGGCTGTCTGGATTTCCAGGTGCTCGGCGGCGTAGGCGTCGCAGACAGCTATGCCCTGTTCCAGTCCGTCCACGAGGATTACGCCGGACTGTGTGCCGGAAAGCGCCGTTTGTACTCGTTCGCTGTGCTTGGTGTCCGCAACCTGGCGTCCCAGTTCCACCCGGACGGCCGCGGCAAGCTGCTCCGATGCCGTGACGAGGACAGAACCGGCGTTCGGATCGTGCTCGGCCTGGCTGACCAGGTCCGCTGCCACCAGCCGCGGGTCCGCAGTTTCGTCGGCGAGGACCATGATCTCGGTGGGACCGGCCTCCGAATCAATACCGACAACACCCTTCACCAGCCGCTTGGCAGTCGCGACAAACACGTTTCCGGGACCGGTGACTACATCCACGGGCAGGATCGCCGCATTGTCTCCGTCGGCCGCCACACCGTAGGCAAAGGCGGCAACAGCCTGCGCGCCGCCCACCGCGTACACCTCGTCAATTCCCAGCAGTTTTGCCGCAGCCAGGATGGTGGGGTGGGGCAACCCGCCGAATTCCTTCTGCGGCGGGGAGGCAAGGGCGAGGGACTCGACACCGGCCGCCTGCGCCGGCACCACGTTCATCACCACCGACGACGGGTACACCGCCAGGCCGCCGGGGACGTAAAGCCCCACGCGGGACACCGGCATCCAGCGGTGGGTCAGCACCGCACCGGGACGGATTTCCACCCGGGCGTCGGCAGGGCGCTGTGCCTGCGCAAAGATCCGGGTCCGTTCGATCGCCGTTTCGAGCGCGGCCCGGACGGCCGGGTCCAGCTGTTCCAGTGCCGAGTCCAGTGCTTCGGCGGGAACCCGGACCTGTTCCTGGGCCACGCCGTCGAACCGCTGCGCCAGTTCCGTCAATGCGGTGAATCCCCGGGTGCGGACGTCGGTGATGATCGCCGTAACGGCATCAGACGCGGAGTCGAAGGACGCCTGGGCCCGCGGCATGGCACCCTTGAGCCCGGCCGGGCTCAAATGCCGGCCGCGCAGATCGATGGTGCGGAAGGATTCGAAAGCTGCTTCGGGGCTGGAGGATTTCACGTCTTCCAGTCTACCCAAGCCCCCTTCGGGCGTTCACGGCGAGTACCCGCGTTACGGCTGCGAATGAGGCCTGGGACGGGTGAAGTTCTGCCACGCGATGGCTGCGAGGTTCAACTGGGCCGGTTGCGCGTCACCTCCGGCAATCTGCTCGTTCAGCCGCCCGTCATAAAGCGCCAGCAGTGACCGGGCCAGTTCCGAGACATCGACCGTAAATTCCGCGTCCTGCGCCTCGGCGACCCGGATCAGGGCAGCGGTCACAGCCTCAGACAGGACAGCCCGCTGGTCGGCGACCACGGTGCGCACGCGCTCAGACCTCCGGGCAGCCAGCAGCAGCTCCAGCCGCACGGCATGCCACACGGTGTCGGACGTAAAATCCGCCATGCCTTCGAGGATGTGCTCGATGACGGCTGTGGGTTCCAGCCCACCGGGGCGAAGCCAGTGGTCCAGCTGCCGGTTGAGCCGTTCAGCCAACTGCCGGGCGTGGTCTTCGTACATAGCCAGCGCCAGTTCCGTTTTCGAGGCGAAGTTGCTGTAAAAAGCACCCCTGGTGAAGCCCGCCGCAGCGCACAGCTCCTCGACGCTGGCACCCTCAAGGCCCCGCTCCGCAAAGACCGCAGCCGAAGTGGCCAGCAGGCGGCTTCTCGTCGCCGTCCTCGACCTTTTGGCGGGTTCGGCTTCAACGGGCCCCATGGTGGTCCTCTCTCCGGCAGTGCATCTTCTCACGATACATCGGTGTATCGTCAGGGAAGTCAATACACGAGTGTATCCAAGTCGTTAGTGTATCCAAGTCGTCCGTTAGAGGATCTGCCCGCATGTCCACTTCCACACCAACGCGTCCCCGCCACTCCGCCCGCCCGGAGGGCAGGCCCCCGGTCTCCCCGTACCGGTCCCCCATGTTCTGGCTGCTTCCCATGCTGGTGGTTGTCCTCCTGGCGGCCATCGGGACCGGACTCTATATGGGTGGCCTCGCCAATCCGACGGCACATCTGAAGGACTTCCCGGTTGCCGTGGTTAACGAGGACGCCGGCACGGACCCTGCCGCCGACGGAGCAGCTCCACAGAATCTGGGCCGGGAGATCGTGGACGGTTTTGCTGACCGGGCTGCGGAAGGGGACAAGCTGGACCTGCGGATCCTCTCCTGGGCGGATGCCCGGGAGCAGCTCGAGAACGGCGTTGTGTACGCTGCCGTGGTCATCCCCGAAACATTCTCCGCGGATGCCGCAGGACTGGTCTCCGGATCCCTGACCGAGGAGCCAACTGCCCGTCCCGACATCACCGTCTACACCGACCCGAAGGCCGGTGCACTGGCAGCACGCCTGGCGACCGGCATTATCGAACCCGGGTTGAAGGAAGCCAGCACCTCCCTGGGGGAACAGCTCAGCAGCGCCGCGGAGGATGCCCAAGTCCAGGCGCGGGCCCTCGTGGAGCAGCAACTGGCCGCATCCCAGGATGACCAGGCCCGCCGGACGCTGGAAGCAGCCACCCAGGCAGGCCCGGCCACCGAAGCCTTTGCACGGGAGCTCACCCAGCAGCAGGCCGGGACACCGGCCCAGCTGGCGGACAAGCTGGCCCCCACGGTCAGTGCTTCCTCCACCCTGCTGCTGCAGGATCCGGTGCACATCACCTCGGCCACCTATCACCAGGTGGAAGAAGGCACGGCCCTGGGAATGGGCTCGTTCTACTACGCCATCCTGCTCCTGGTCCTGGGGCTGACCGGTTCCATTGGCGTTAATCTCCTGGTCGACGGGCGGCTGGGGATCACACCCCTGGAAATAGGGCCGCAGTTCCTCCAGGCCCGGCGCACCACACCTTCCCGCTGGATGACCATGCTGGTCAAGTGGGGAATCTTTGTTACTGCGGCGGCACCCGCGGCAGGCGTGGTGATGTGGGTGGCCTCCGCGGCCGATGTTCCCCTGCCCAACGGGGGCACGCTGTTCCTGGTCAGCTGGCTGGCCATGTCTGCTGTTTCGGCGGCGGTGTTTGCCCTGCTGACCCTCTTTGGCAATGCGGGCCTGCTGGTTTCCATGATCTACCTGGTGCTTATGGGCCTGCCCTCGTCCGGGGCAGTGGTGCCGGTCGAGGCCCTGCCCGGATTCTTCCGGGCGATCGCCCCCTGGGAACCCCTGCACCACATAGCCACAGCCGTCCGCAGCGTCCTGTACTTCGGATCGGGGACCAATACCGGGCTGGGCGCCGATGTGCTGGCCCTGGCCGTCATCCTGGTGGTCTCGCTGCTTGTCGGCATCCTGACGGGCGCCGCCTATGACCGGTTCTTTGGCCGCCGCGGGGCCAAGGCAACCGGCGTGGCAGCGGCCTGACCGGGCCCCGCCCTACACGTCCAGGCAGGCCGGCCCCAACAGCACCTTCAGGTCGCCGAACAGGGACGGAGTGGGGTTGACCCGCATATCCACGCCCAGCTTCATCACTTCCACCGTGCGGGATCCGTTGAGCCGGATCTGCACCTCGGAGGTGCCCGGATGCGTCCGGAGCACGTCACCCAGCTGGGTCACCACGGTTTCGGTCGCCTTGTAGGTGGCCATGGAGATGACCACCGGACCGGAATGGCCCTCGCTGAGGTCGGGAACGGTGAGTTCCTGCGCGTTCAGCGTCACGGCGCCGTCGTCCCGGCGCTGCAGCCGGCCGCGGACCACCACGATCAGGTCCTCGGCCAGCACCGCGGCAATCGGTCCGTAGACCTGGCCGAAGAACATGACCTCCATGGAGCCGGCCAGGTCCTCGATTTCACAGCGTGCATACGCGTTGCCGCTGTTCTTGGCAATCCTGCGCTGCAGCGAGGTGATCATGCCCGCAATGGTGACGATGGCGCCGTCGGCCGGGCCGTCCTCCCCCACGATGTTGGTGATCGACGAGTCCGCGTGCTGGCTGAGGATGCCTTCCAGGCCCTGCAGCGGATGGTCCGAGACATACAGCCCAAGCATGTCCCGCTCGAAGGAGAGCTTGTCCTTCTTCTCCCACTCCGGCAGGTCCGGGATGTCGATACTGATCGAGTCCTCCGGCTCCTGGTCGGAAATGGCGGCGAACAGGTCGAACTGGCCCACAGCCTCGTTGCGCTTGAGCACCACCACGGAGTCGATGGCTTCTTCGTGGATCATTGCCAGCGGGCGGCGGGCATGGCCCATCGAGTCGAAGGCGCCGGCCTTGATCAGGGACTCGATGGTGCGCTTGTTGCACACCACCGCCGGAACCTTCATCAGGAAGTCCTTGAAGTTGGTGTAGGCACCCTTCTCTTCCCGGGCCGCCACCATCGCCTGCACCACGTTGGTGCCGACGTTGCGGATAGCGCCCATGCCGAAGCGGATGTCCTTGCCCACAGGGGTGAAGTTCACCGAGGACTCGTTCACGTCCGGCGGCAGCACCGTAATGCCCATCTTGCGGCATTCATTCAGGTACAGGGCGAGCTTGTCCTTGTCATCACCCACGGAGGTGAGCAGGGCCGCCATGTATTCGGCCGGATACTGGGCCTTCAGGTAGGCGGTCCAGTAGGAGACGACGCCGTAGGCCGCGGAGTGCGCCTTGTTGAAGGCGTAGTCGGAGAAGGGCAGCAGGATGTCCCAGAGCGCCTTGATGGCCGCTTCGGAGTAGCCGCGGTCCACCATGCCCTGGTGGAAACCGGCGTACTGCTTATCCAGCTCCGATTTCTTCTTCTTGCCCATGGCACGGCGGAGGATATCTGCCTGGCCCAGGCTGAACCCCGCCACCTTCTGGGCGATGGCCATCACCTGCTCCTGATAGACAATCAGGCCGTAGGTGGTGTTCAGGATTTCCGCGAGCGGTTCCTCGAGCTCCGGGTGGATCGGGGTGATTTCCTGCTGGCCGGTCTTGCGCAGGGCGTAGTTCGTGTGCGAGTTCGCACCCATGGGACCCGGCCGGTACAGGGCGATGACAGCGGAGATGTCTTCAAAGTTATCCGGACGCATGCTCTTGAGCAGCGACCGCATCGGCCCGCCGTCGAGCTGGAAGACGCCCAGCGTGTCACCGCTGGCAAGGAGGTCGTAGGCTTCCTTCAAATCCAGCGGCAGGTCTTCCAGGACCAGGTCCTCGCCGCGGTTGTTCTTGATGTTCTCCACCGCGTCGGAGACGATCGTCAGGTTCCGCAGGCCGAGGAAGTCCATCTTGATCAGCCCCAGGCCTTCGCAGGTGGGGTAATCGAACTGCGTGATGACCTGGCCGTCCTGCTCGCGGCGCATGATCGGGATGATGTCGATCAGCGGGTCGGAGGACATGATCACGCCGGCGGCGTGCACGCCCCACTGCCGCTTCAGGCCTTCAAGCCCCAGCGCGGTCTCGAACACACGCTGGGAATCCGGGTCGGTGCGCAGCAGTTCGCGCAGCTCCTCGGCCTCCCCGTAGCGCTTGGCTTCCTTGTTGTGCACGTCGGCCAGGGACAGGCCTTTGCCCATCACGTCCGGCGGCATCGCCTTGGTCAGGCGTTCTCCGACCGAGAAGGGGTAGCCCATCACGCGGGAGGAGTCCTTCAGCGCCTGCTTGGCCTTGATGGTGCCGTAGGTGACGATCATGGCAACGCGCTCGTCGCCGTACTTCTCTGTCACGTAGTGGATCACTTCGGAGCGGCGCCGATCATCGAAGTCGACGTCGAAGTCAGGCATGGAGACGCGGTCCGGGTTCAGGAAGCGCTCGAAGATCAGGCCGTGCTGCAGCGGGTCCAGGTCCGTGATGCCCATCGCGTAGGCGGCCATTGAGCCGGCACCGGAGCCACGGCCCGGGCCGACCCGGATGCCGTTCTTCTTCGCCCAGTTGATGAAGTCGGCCACCACCAGGAAGTAGCCGGGGAAGCCCATCTGGACGATGATGCCGACCTCGTAGTTGGCACGCTTGCGCACGTCGTCCGAGATGCCGCCCGGGTAGCGGCGCTGCAGGCCCGCTTCGACCTCCTTGACGAACCAGGACTCCTCGTTCTCACCCTCCGGAGTCGGAAAGCGCGGCATGTAGTTGGCCTTGGTGTTGAACTCGACGTCGCAGCGCTCGGCGATGAGCAGGGTGTTGTCGCAGGCGTCCGGGTGGTCGCGGAAGATGGCCCGCATTTCGTCCGGGGACTTGAGGTAGAACTCGTCGGCGTCGAACTTGAACCGTTTGGGGTCGGCCAGCGAGGAGCCGGACTGCACGCACAGCAGCGCCGCATGCGCGGAGGCGTCTTCGGCGTGGGTGTAGTGAAGGTCGTTGGTGGCCACCAGCGGCAGCTGCAGCTCGCGGGCCAGCTTGATCAGGTCCGCCTGCACGTTCCGTTCGATGTCCAGCCCGTGGTCCATCAGTTCGCAGAAGAAGTTTTCCTTGCCAAAGATGTCGCGGAAGTCCGATGCTGCCTGGACGGCCTCCCGGTACAGTCCCAGGCGCAGCTTGGTCTGGACTTCGCCGGAGGGGCAGCCGGTGGTGGCAATCAGGCCCTTGCCGTAGGTCTGCAGGAGGTCCCGGTCCATGCGCGGCTTGTAGAGGTAGCCTTCGAGCGAGGCCAGGGAGGACATCCGGAAGAGGTTGTGCATCCCCTCGGTGCTCTCGGCCCACATGGTCATGTGGGTGTAGGCGCCCGCGCCGGACACGTCGTTGCGGCCGCCGTCGCCCCACTTCACACGCGTCTTGTCCGCGCGGGCGGTACCCGGGGTGAGGTAGGCCTCCACGCCGATGATCGGCTTGATGCCGGCGCCGCGGGCCTTGTTCCAGAAGTCGAAGGCGCCGAACACAAAACCGTGGTCGGTGGTTGCCAGGGCGTTCATGCCCAGCTCGTCGGCGTGGCTGAACAGATCCGTCAGCCGGGCAGCCCCGTCGAGCATCGAATATTCGGTGTGGTTGTGAAGATGGACAAACGATTTCGACGTACTAGTTGCTGAAGCCACCAGTACATTCTAGGCCCCCGGGCGCGGCGTGTCGGACGCCGCCGCGCCGGGTGCGGTCCCTCTGGAAGGGCCTAGACCTCGCCGCTGCGCAGAGCGTCGACGGCGTACTGCAGGTCCTGCGGGTACTCGCTGACGAACTCGACATATTCCCCCGTGGCGGGGTGGGTGAAGCCCAGTTTCCGGGCGTGCAGCCACTGGCGGGTGAGCCCCAGCTCGGCCGCCAGCTTCGCGTCGGCGCCGTAGGTGAGGTCACCCGCGCAGGGGTGCCGCAGGGCCGAAAAGTGGACGCGGATCTGGTGCGTGCGTCCCGTCTCCAGGTGCACTTCCACCAGCGAAGCCTTCCCGAAGGCCTCGAGCACCTCGTAGTGGGTCACCGACGGACGCCCGCCCTCGACGACGGCGAACCGCCAGTCGTAGCCCGGGTGCCGGCCGATCGGGGCGTCAATAGTGCCCTTCAGCGGATCGGGCAGTCCCTGGACCACTGCGTGGTACATCTTGTCGACGGTGCGTTCCTTGAACGCCTGCTTCAGCAGCGTGTAGGCATGCTCGGTCTTGGCAACCACCATGACTCCGGACGTGCCGACGTCGAGCCGGTGGACAATGCCCTGGCGCTCAGGGGCACCGGAAGTGGAGATCCGGTAACCGGCAGCGGCCAGCGCGCCGACCACTGTGGGACCAACCCATCCGGGTGAGGGATGCGCAGCTACCCCGACTGGCTTGTCGATAACCACGAAGTGTTCATCGTCCGCCAGGATCAGCAGGTCGTCGACAGGCTCGACGACGACGGCCAGCGGGTCGCGCTGCTCCGGCACGTCGGCAGTGATTTCCTGTCCGGCGTGCAGTTTGTCGGACTTGGACAGCACCCGGCCGCCGGAACTGAAGTAACCGTCGGCGCACCAGGTGGCGGCGGTGTTACGGGAAACGTCCAGCAGCCCGGCGAGAACGGCATCGGCACGTTTGCCGTCTGCTTCTTCGGGGACCGCGAACACGGCATGCAGTTCATTCATCGTGATTCCCCTCCATCGTGCTGCTTCACTTCTGTGCGTGTGGACGGCGTGCGTACGCCGTCCATACCGATGCCGCGCAGGGTCAGCAGGCAGACCAGGATGACGCCGCTGACTACGCAGGAATCGGCGATGTTGAAGATGGCGAAGTTCGGGAAGGCGATGAAGTCCACTACGTGGCCCTGCCCGAAGGACGGTTCGCGGAAGAGCCGGTCGGTTAGGTTGCCGAGGGCACCGCCGAGCACCAGGCCCAGGGCGGTGGCCCAGGCGAGGGACCGCAGGCGGAACATCAGATAGACCAGGAACCCGGCAACCAGCACCATGATGATCGTGAAGACCCAGGTGTAGTCGGTGCCGATGGAAAACGCAGCCCCGGGATTGCGGATGAAGTGCCAGCGCAGAACGGGCGGCAGGACGTCGGTCACCTGCCCCTCGGTCATGGTGCGGACAACCCACATCTTGGTGAGCTGGTCGGCGACGACGGCGGCAACCGCCAGCGCGAGCATGGTGTACGCGGAGGTGCTCCTCCGGGCGCGGCCGCGCTCGGCTCCGGCGCTGCCCGGTGTCTGCGGTGAGGAAGTGGTCATGGTGCTTTCGTGATCTGGTGCCTGCCCGATTCATCGTGCAGGCAAGATGGAACAAAAACCAAGGGCCGGCGGCCGGGGTTACCCGGCCGCCGGCCCTTGGTGAGTTATACGGTATTGCTACCTTATCTCTACTTTACTTCTACTCTGCTTCTGCTTTTTCCTACTTGACGACTCTGTTAGTGCCAATCCAGTAGTTCAGGTCCAGGACCATCGGCGCAATTACGCGTCTGCGGTCTCCGAAGCGACAGAACCGCGTGCATCCAGGTCACGCAGCTGGCCTTCGATGTAAGCCTTCAGGCGTGAACGGTAGTCGCGCTCGAATCCGCGGAGCTGCTCAACCTTGCGCTCCAGGACAGCCTTCTGCTGCTCCAGGGTGCTGAGGATCTTGCGGCTCTTTTCCTGGGCGTCGCTGACGAGGCCGCTGGCTTCGATCTGTGCTTCCGCAATGATCTTGTCGCGCTGCTCAACGCCGGCACCAACGTAGTCATCGTGCATCTTCTGGGCCATGGCCAGGATGCCGGCTGCGCTCTCGGTGCTGTTGCCGTTGGAAGCTGCGAGGGGCTCCGGCTTGTGCTCGACCGGCGCCGGACGCTCTTCGACGCGCGGAGCTTCGACCTTCGGCTCCGGCTTCGGCTCTTCGCGGACCTGCTCGGTCTTCGGGGCAGCTGCCACCGGGGCGGGGACCGAGTTGGAGGAGGACCCGCCGGCCGCGGCGTCAGCCAGCTGGCGGCGGAGGTCTTCGTTTTCGGAGTTCAGCCGGCGCAGTTCCACCACGATCTCGTCGAGGAAGTCATCGACTTCGTCCTGGTCATAGCCTTCCCGGAATTTGGTCGGCTGGAACCGCTTGTTGACAACATCTTCTGGCGTCAGAGCCATCTGGTCACCTCATACTGGATTATAAGATTCGCCTGCGAGTCAAGCAGGCGGTTCTACGTAGAGAAATACGGACATACAAAATGTGGGGTTGTATTCGCTTTCACACTATATCGTTTGGGTTCCGAAAACTAACCGGACCCCAGCGGCGCCTGACTGCTAGCGCGCGACGCCGACGACAATCTGCGTGAGTATCGATACGAGGATAAACAGCACTAGGAAGGCCAGGTCCAACGCCACGCCGCCAAGCCGCAGCGGCGGGATGATCCGCCTGAACAACCGCACCGGGGGGTCGGTGACACCGTACACGCCTGTGGCGAGCACGAGGGCCGGCCCCTTAGGCCGCCACTGCCGGGCAAACATCTGCACGGCGTCGTACACGATCCGCAGGATGAGTGCGAGCTGGAAAAGCACCAGCACCAAATACACCAGTGGAAGAATGATATTCACGCGCAGGGTTTCATTTCCGGAAGTCGGTCGGCAGCTCCCGCGGCCCGTTGATACGGGCCTTGGGTTAGCTCTGGTTAAAGAAAGTGGCTTGCGATTCGCTGATCTTCTTGTCGTCGCCCAGGACTTCAACGTAGGAAGGCGACAGCAGGAAGACCTTGTTGGTCACACGCTCAATGCTACCGCGCAGGCCGAAGACAAGGCCCGCGGAGAAGTCGACGAGCCGCTTGGCATCCGCCTCCCCCATGTCGGTGACGTTCATGATGACGGGGATGCCGTCACGGAAGCTTTCACCGATGAGCTTTGCGTCATTGTAGGAACGGGGGTGGACGGTGGTGATCTGACGCAGGCCGGACACGTCCTCACGGGACGACGGTGCGCGCTTGATGGGTGTCACGGGTGCGCGGTACTCCTCCACTGCATTGCGGACGACGGGGGCGGGAACAGCCTCCGGTGCCTCCTCGTCGGGCTCATGGATGGGAGCATAATCTTCCTCCCGGGCAGGAGCTTCCCGCAGCTGCCGCTGTTCGGACTCGTAGTGCTCGTCACCATCGGCGAGCCCAAGGTAAATCATTGTCCTGCGCATTGCGCCAGCCATGGTTGCTCCTCTAATCCTTCAACGCCTAGCTGCCCATTACTGTACTGATACTGCACGGTGCTGCGCGGCGGCTGTGTGGTGTTTGTACTTCGACGCTACCGTACCGGCGGGCGCGCGCCCAGAACATCGGACCCGATTCTCAGGTGTGTCGCTCCGTGGGCGACGGCGGCTTCCAGGTCCGAACTCATGCCGGCCGAGATGCTCCGGGCATCCGGGTATTGGCGCTGCAGCTGCGCCGAGAGCTGCTGCAGCCGGCTGAAGGCTTCCCCGGCGTCTGCGCCGAGCGGCGCCACGGCCATCAGGCCGGTGAGCACCAGTCCGTTTGTGGCGGCTACGGCCTCGGCCAGCCGGGGCAGGTCCCCGGGGCCGGCTCCCCCGCGCCCGGGATCTGCTGCCCGTGCAGCCTCGGGGCGCAGGTCCACCTGGAGGAAGCACGAGAGGTCCGCGCGGGGGGCGGCGCCGTCGTCTTCCCGGCGCCGCTGCTCCGCGGCCATCGCCTTGCCGAGTGCGCCGATCAGGGAGGCCCGGTCCACCGAGTGCACCGCCGCGGCGTAGCGGACCACGGACTTGGCCTTATTGGACTGCAGCTGGCCAATAAAGTGCCAGTTCAGGTCCAGCTGCGCCAGGGCGGCGGCCTTCGATGCGGCTTCCTGGTCTTTGTTTTCACCGACATCACGCACGCCGAGCCGGGCCAGGATCTCGACGTCGGACGCCGGAAAGTACTTGGTGACCACTATCAGGTGCGGCTCGGCTGCTTGCCGTGCGGCGGCGGCAATGCGGCTGCGGACGTGCTGCAGCCGGTCCCGCAGCTCTTCCGCCCGGGAGGGAGTTGTTGGAGTCATGGTTATTCCATTATCCCTGCCGGCACGATCCTGCCGCTCCACCCTGCAGCTCCATCATTCCGCCCTGCGGCCGGGATCACGGACGCTGCCAGACCACGCCGGCGAGCCGCCCGGTGGACGGGTCCCTCCGGTGGGAAAACAGCTGCTCATTCTCCAGCGTGCAGCCGGCTATCCGTTCCACGGCAACGCCAAGGCCGGCCAGCTGCGCCTCCGCCCCGGCCGGAAGGTCCAGGGCGGGGGTACCGCTGCGGGTGGTTGCCGCCGTCGACGGCAGCAGGGCTGCAGCTTCCGACTGCATGGCTGCCGGAACCTCGTAGCACTCTCCGCAGACACAGGGGCCTATCCAGGCGCGGATACCGGCGCCGCCCGCAGCCTCGATCCGCTCGACCGCCGCAGGCAGGATGTTGTCAAGCAGGCCGCGGCGGCCGGCATGCACCGCCGCAGTCACCGGGTTTCCATCTGGACGGATGCCCGCCAAAAGGACCGGCACACAGTCTGCGACCATCACCGCCAGGGGCGCACTGCCGTCCACACTGATCAACCCGTCCGCGGTGGGCGCCGTGCCGGCTGTGCCTGGCTCGGCGATGACCGCTGAGTGGACCTGGTTCATGAAGCGCAGGGAACCGGCCTGGACGCCCATCACCGACTCAAGCTCTGCCCGGCGGCGCAGGACAGCCTGCGGATCATCCCCCACATGCAAAGCGAGGTTGCCCGCAGATGTGTTGGTGAAGCCCACCCACAGGTTGTCGCCAACCTGCCGGTGCCACCAAAACATCCGGGACAACCCCGCTGTCATGCTCAGCTGTTCTTACTCTGCTGGTCTTGCTCTGCTGCTCTGCCTATCCGGCTTCCTACTTCAGGAAGTCCGGCACGTCCAGGTCATCCGGGCGGCCGGTGGAAAGATCGGACTCCACCACTGCCGGAAGATCGATGTCAAAGCCTGCATCGGCGGGGACGTCACTGTGCTGGTGCGACCGCTGCGACCAGGCCGACAGGCCTGCGGACGCCGGAGCAGCAGCTGCGAAGCCGCCTGCGGCCGGTGCGGAGGACGGCGGGGTGGCCGGCTCTGCGGGCTTGTGCGAGACCGGCTGCGAGGTGACATCCACCTGGTCGAAGCCCGCTGCGATGACCGTGACGCGTGCTTCGTCGCCCAGGGCATCGTCAATGACGGCGCCGAAGATGATGTTGGCTTCGGGGTGGGCCACTTCCTGGACCAGGCGTGCGGCCTCGTTGATCTCGAACAGGCCGAGGTCGGAGCCGCCCTGGATGGAGAGCAGCACGCCGTGTGCGCCGTCGATCGAGGCTTCGAGCAGAGGTGAGGCTATTGCCAGTTCTGCAGCCTTGACCGCACGGTCCTCGCCGCGTGCCGAACCGATACCCATGAGCGCCGAACCGGCACCCTGCATCACGGACTTGACGTCCGCGAAGTCAAGGTTGATCAGACCCGGGGTGGTGATGAGGTCGGTGATGCCCTGGACACCGGAGAGCAGGACCTGGTCCGCGGAGCGGAAGGCATCCAGCATCGACACATTGCGGTCGCTGATGGAAAGCAGGCGGTCATTCGGGATGACGATAAGCGTGTCGACTTCGTCGCGCAGCGTATCGATGCCCGACTCGGCCTGGTTTGAGCGCCGGCGGCCTTCGAAGGTGAAGGGGCGGGTGACGACGCCGATGGTGAGGGCACCCAGGGAGCGGGCAATCCGGGCGACGACGGGAGCGCCGCCGGTACCCGTTCCGCCACCTTCGCCGGCGGTCACGAAGACCATGTCGGCGCCGCGGAGGACTTCCTCGATTTCTTCGGCGTGGTCCTCGGCGGCCTTGCGGCCCACCTCGGGATCAGCGCCGGCGCCCAGTCCGCGGGTGAGCTCGCGTCCGACGTCAAGCTTGACGTCAGCGTCGCTCATGAGCAGAGCCTGCGCATCCGTGTTGATGGCGATGAACTCCACGCCGCGGAGGCCTACATCGATCATCCGGTTTACGGCGTTCACGCCACCGCCGCCGATGCCGACGACCTTGATGACGGCCAAGTAATTCTGCGGTGCTGCCACGTCCTGTGTCCCTTGTTCGAATCTGTGCAACTTGATGTTTTCTGCAACTGCTTGTTTCTGCTGCAACTGCCTGCGTTCTGCAGCTGCGTGTGTCCTGCGAACCGGTCTGCCTTCAACCGGTTCCCGGCCGCCGACACCCCCGCGGTTTCCAGCGGAATCCCGGAGATTCCCGCTGGAGGCCAGGCCGAAAACCTTGAACCGACAAAACCCTAACCCTCAACTTGAGGGTTATAGTTATGTCAAGTAATCCATTACTTGAGACGCTATGGGGGTTCCGCTGCTTCCGCAAATACCGGCCCCGCGTGTCGGAGGATTCTTTCCCCGCAACCCTGTGATGTCATCCATGACGGCCCGTCGATATGCCTGTGGATATCCCCGGTGGATATGCCCGGTCACCGCGTGACCGGCCGGTCGGGAGTGCTCACATCATAGACCGCCACCGGAGGATCTGTTGGCTTCATTTTCAGGAGCGCCTCGAGTACCCGCGCCTTTGCCTCGTTGGCATCGGCACTCCCCCAGAATACCGTCTGCCCGCTGTTGAGCTTCAGTTCCACCGAGTCCACGGTCTGCGCGGAAGCGTTCTCCAACCGGGCAAGAACCTCGGGCGGCAGCGCCGCCAGAACGGCCGTAATGCTCGGGAAAACGTTGGCATTGACTGCCTCGCTCCCACCCGCAATCAGCGGAAGCGCTACAGCGGCCCTGTCCGCAGCCATGGCCAGGTGCCGGCCCTCCTCGTCGATGAGGACATGGGTGCCGCCTTCCTGAAGCACGGCAACCGGAACACGTTCGGTGATCGATACCACCAGGGTGGACGGCGGCTGGGCGGCCACCTCGATTCCGGCTATCTCCGGACGGTCCTTCAGCAGGTTCTCCACATCCGCGTCCGAGATGGTGGGCAGGGTCTGCCCCTTCAACGGCTCCAATGCCGCTTCGGCCTGATCCCGCGGCAGCAGGGAGGTTCCCTCGACCACCACGGTCTTCAGTGCCAGTGCGGGCGAAAAGAAGAGCAGCACAAAAAACAGCACTGTGACCAACAACGCGGAGCCCACCGTAATCCAGGCAACCCTGCGCCTCCGCCGGCGCGGCGGCTCGGGAAATGCCAGGACAGTTCCAGCCGTGCCGCCCCGGCCACTCCCGGCGACGTCGGCTCCGGTGCTCTTGGCAGCGGCAGGCTTGGTGACTGCAGTCTTGCCCGCAGCCTTGCCAGCAGATTTAGCAGCAGCGGGCTTCGCAGCGGCAGCCTTCTTCGCAGACGTTCCAGCGGACTTGGTTCCCGCAGCAGCCCTGCCCGCCGACGCTCCCCCAGCCGCCTTCGCACCGGCTGCCTTGGACGCAACTGCCTTCGTGCCGGCTGCCTTCGTTCCGGCAGCCTGAGTCCCGGCACCATCCGAACGTCCCGCCGGCTTTACGGCAGGCGTACCCGCGCTCCCGGCAGGCTGGTCTTCCGGATCCAGGGCACGGGTAGCCGTAATGATGTCCTCGTCGCCGCCGGACCGCTTCCTACCGGCCATCGGAGGCTTTCCCGACAGGGGCGGCCGTACGGGCGGGTGCGGCGGCCAGGCGGGCAACCAGCTCGGCCCCCAGCACCGTAACGTCGCCGGCACCGACGGTGAGGATGATGTCTCCGGCAGCGGCGCCGTCGGCTACGCGTGCCACGGCCTCACCGGGACTCCCGGCATAGCCGCCGGGGATGTTCAGGCGGGACGTGATCAGTTCGCTGGTCACGCCTTCGATGGGGTCTTCCCGGGCCGGATAGATGTCCAGGACGGTGGCGGTATCCGCCAGATCCAGGGCAGCGGCAAACTCGGCCGCGAAGCTGCGCGTCCGGCTGAAGAGGTGCGGCTGGAACAAGACGTGCACCCGGTGTCCGCCGGCGACGGTGCGCGCGGCTTTCAGGGCTGCGTTCACCTCGGTGGGGTGGTGCGCGTAGTCGTCGAAGACCTGCACACCGCGGGCGGTCCCCCGGGATTCGAACCGCCGGGCGGCACCGGAGAAGGTGCCCAGTCCCGCCGCGGCGGTCTGCGGATCCACACCCAGTTCCAGGGCGACGGCAAAGGCGGCAGCGGCGTTGAGGATGTTGTGCGTGCCGGGTACCTGCAGGACAAGCTCGGCTTCGGCTCCGCGGCCGTCCACCGTGTAGTGCAGGATGCTGGCCGACCCCGCGCCGGCCGGCCGCGTATCCGAGACGCGGACATCCGCACCGTCCGCGTAGCCGTAGGTGGCCACGCGCACTCCCGGAGAGCGATCCACGAGGCTGACCGCACCGGCGTCGTCGGCGCAGGCAATGAGGAGACCGTCCGCCGGCAGCAGCGCTGCGAAGGCATCAAAGGAGGCGAAGACCGCTTCCTCCGTGCCGTAGTGGTCCAGGTGGTCCGCCTCGACATTGGTGACCACGCTGATCCGCGGGGTGTAGTTCAGGAAGGAGCCGTCGGACTCGTCGGCTTCGGCCACGAAAACCGGGCCGGTTCCGTGTGCGGCGTTGACTCCGAGCGCGGCAACATCCCCGCCGATGGCGAAGGACGGATCCAGGCCGGCTTCACGAAGCATCACGGTAACCATGGCCGTGGTGGTTGTCTTGCCGTGCGTACCGGCCACAGCCACCAGGTCCTGCTCCCCCATGGCGGCGGAAAGCGCTACGGAACGGTGGATGACCCGCAGGCCCCGGGAACGAGCCTCGGCAAGTTCCGGGTTCTGTTCGCGGATGGCTGTCGAGACCACTACGGTATCCGCGTCCGCAACATGGCCGGCGTCGTGCCCCACGAAGACGGTGGCACCCAGTTCCTCGAGGGCACGCAGTCCCGGAGAGTCCTTGGAGTCCGAGCCGGAGACCGGAATGCCCTGGGCCAGCAGCACCCGGGCGACGGCGGACATGCCGGCACCGCCGAGTCCGATGAAGTGGACCTGTCCCAGATCGCCTGGATTCAGCCGGTTCATGCCTTAGCCCCATCGCTTGCTTCGAGGATGAATGCAGCCATGCGCTGGTCCGCGTCACGGATGCCCAGCGCCGCCGACGCTTCCGCCATTGCTTCCAGTGCGGGCGCGTCGGCCAGCAAAGGTATCAGCCTGTCGGAAATCCACTCGGCTGTGAAGAGGGAATCGGAAACCGTCAGTGCCCCGCCTGCTGCCACCAGGGCTTCGGCGTTGAGTGCCTGCTCGCCGTTGCCGTGCGGCAGCGGAACCAGGACGGCGGGAAGACCCACTGCACTGATTTCGCAGACCGTTCCTGCCCCGGAACGGGCCAGCAGCAGGTCGGCAGCCGCGTAGGCCTGTTCCATGCCGTCCACGTACTCCACCTGGGTGTAGCCGCGCGCCGCGATCTGCTTCCCGTCCGCGTCCACCAGGGACTTGCCGCGGCCCGTGATGTGCAGCGTCTGGATACCGGCCGCTGCCAGCGCCGGAAGGGCATGCTCCACGGCCCGGTTGATGCTCGCAGCGCCGGAGGAGCCGCCGGTCACCACCAGTGTGGGGCGGTCCTGCTCGAGTCCCAGCGCCGACCGTGCCGCGCTCCGGGCCGCCGCGCGGTCCAGCGAGGAAATTTCCCTGCGCATCGGCATGCCCACCCACGTGGCCCGGGGCAGGCGGGTGGATTCGAAGGCGACACCGGTCACGGCAGCGAACCGGGCACCTACCCGGTTGGCCAGCCCGGGACGGGCGTTGGCTTCATGCACGATCACGGGAAGCGAGCGGCGGCGGGCTGCCAGGTACACGGGCGTGGAGACGTAGCCGCCCACACCCACGACGACGTCGGCCTGCGCGGAGTCCAGGATCTCTCCTGCCTGACGGACGGCGCGTACCAGCCGACCGGGCAGCTTCGCCAGGTCCCCGGAGGGACGGCGCGGCATGGGGACCCGGTCAATGGTGGCCAGCTCATAACCCGCTGCCGGAACCAGCCGGGTTTCCATTCCGGAGGCGGTGCCCACCACGGTGATGCGGGCATCGGGGCGGCGGGCCCTAACGGCGTCGGCAATGGCCAGGAGGGGGCTGATGTGCCCGGCTGTGCCGCCTCCGGCCAGGACTACGGACAGGGGATGCTGCGTCATGGAGCTGTTGATTCACTTTCAGGGATTTTGCGGGCAAAGGAAAGCAGGACGCCGACGGCGGCAAGCGTGAAGGTCAGGGAGGACCCGCCGTAGGAAATGAACGGCAGCGGAACGCCGATGACCGGCAGCAGCCCGGTGACCATGGCAATGTTGACTGAGGCCTGGCCGATGATCCAGACCAGGACCGCGCCGCAGACAATGCGGATGAACGGATCGGTGTGGCGCATGGTGACCCGGACCGTGGCGACGGCAAGGACGGCAAAGAGGCTGACCACCACAAGCGTCCCCAGCAGGCCGAACTCTTCACCGATGATGGCGAAGATGAAGTCGTTGTGGGCTTCGGGGATCCAGTTCCATTTCTGCCGGCTCTGCCCGATGCCCACCCCCAGCCACCCGCCGGATGCCAGTGCATACATACCGGCGTTGGCCTGGTCGCAGAGGCCCGTGGTGCAGTCAAGCTTCAGCCAGGCGCTGATCCGGCTGGAGCGGTTGCTGCTGACCAAGGACATCAGTACCGCACCGGCGGCTGCTCCGCCGGCAAGGACACCCAGGAACCTCAGCGGAGCTCCGGCGAAGAACAGGGCTGCGACCATGATCATGCCCATCACGATCACCGTGCCAAGGTCGCTTCCCAGCATGACCAGGAGGATCAGGATCCCGCCGCCAGGAACCACGGGGATGAGCGCGTGCTTCCACTCGTTGATCAGCCGTCCCTTGCGGGAGAGCACGGCGGCGAACCAAATAGCCATGGCCAGCTTTGCCGCCTCCGACGGCTGACCCGTGATGGGACCGATCTCGATCCAGTTCTTGTTGCCGTTGACTTCCTTACCGATCGCCAGCACCAGGATGAGCAGGAAAATGGCAAACCCGTACAGCGGCCAGGCCAGGAAACGGTACTGGGAAGGCCCCAGCCGCGAGAGTCCCAGCATCGCCACAACGCCTACGGCGGCGAACATGGACTGCTTCAGGAACAGGTCGAAGGTCGTCGCCGCTCCGGCGTCGCTTCCGGCCGCGGCGGCGATGGACTCCACCGACGACGCCGAAAGCACCATCATGAGGCCGATGGCCGTCAGGGCCAGGGTGGCGCCGAGGATCGTGTAATAGCTGGAGCCGGTGGCGCGGCGGCCGCTCCCCTCGAGGAAAACGAGGAAGCGTTCAAGGCGCGACGCCGGTTTGCCGGTGGAAGCAGCGGCGTCCGGGTCTGCGGCTGCGGATTTCCCGGCGGGCTTACCAGTGACGGACTTACCGGCTGGCTTACCAGCGGCCGGGCCGGCTTTCGCTGTCACCGCGCCCGTCCCGGTGGCGCCGGTGGCCGCAGGGTTCCGGCGCAGAACCGGTTTGCGTTTGCTGCCGGTGGGCGTGGTGACCAATCTAGGGCTCCTTTGGAGTCTGTGCCTGTCCCGGTGCCTGCTGTTCACTCACATACCCTGCAACGGCTTCGATAAAAGCCTCGCCGCGGTGGGCATAGGAAGTGAACTGGTCCATGGAAGCTGCTGCCGGCGCCATCAGCACGGTGTCTCCTGCTTCGGCCACTTCGGCCGCCGCAGCCACGGCCCGGACCATGATCTCTTCGGCGCTGGTGACGGGTGCCGCCAACTGCTGTTTTCCAGTTTGCTCCCCCAGTGCGTGGAGAACCGGCACATCGGGGGCGTGTTGCGCCAGCGCGGCCTGCAGATCGGCGCTGTCGGCACCGATCAGCACGACGGCCTTGAGCCGGCCGCGGTGTTCGGTCACCAGATCGCCATAGCTGACGCCCTTGGAGAGGCCCCCGGCAATCCAGACAACGCTGGTGAAGGCAGCCAGCGACGCCGAGGCGGCGTGCGGGTTGGTGGCCTTCGAGTCATTGACCCAGAGAACGTCATTGACGTGGGCCACGGGCTGGATCCGGTGGTCGCCGGGTGAGTAGGCGCGCAGCCCGTCGCGGACCGCTGCCGGTTCGACGCCGTAGGCACGCACCAGCGCGGCGGCGGCCAACGCATTGGCAACCATATGCCGGGGAGCGTACTCCCCCAGGTCCGTCATGGCCGCCAGTTCGGCGGCGGAATCCTTGCGCTGCTCGATGAAGGCGCGGTCCACGAGCAGTCCTTCGACTACTCCCACCATGCTGACCGCCGGCACGCCGGTGGTGAAACCGACCGCCCGGCAGCCTTCCACAACGTCGGCTTCCTCGACCATGTGCTCGGTCTCGTACTGTTCGGCGTTGTAGATGCAGGCAACCTGCGTGTTTTCGTAGATCTTGGCCTTGTCGGCCACGTAGGCCTCGTAGGACCCGTGCCAGTCCACATGGTCCTCGGCAATGTTGAGGCACACGCTGGCCAGCGGGGACATGGAGTAGGTCCAGTGCAGCTGGAAGCTGGAGAGCTCCACTGCAATGGCGTCGTAGCCTTCCGGATCCCGGATGGCGTCCAGGATCGGGGTCCCCACGTTGCCTGCCGCGATGGCACGCAGCCCGGCGGCGCGGAGCATGCTTTCAGTCATGGAGACGGTGGTGGTCTTGCCGTTCGTTCCGGTGATGGCCAGCCACTGGGCGGTCTTGCGGCCTTCACGGATGCGTACCCGCCAGGCCAGTTCGACGTCTCCCCAGACCGGGATGTCCGCTGCCGCGGCGGCGGCCAGGACCGGGTGGGTGGGCCGGAAGCCGGGAGACGTCACGACAAGGTCGGGGGCGGCGCCGTCGACCTGTGGGAGCGCAGCCACGGCGTCGCTTCCGAGCAGGATGTCGGCTGCACCGACGATCCGGAGGGTGTCGGCCTTGGCCCGGTTCTCCGCGGTATCCCGGGCGTCGACAACCACTACCCGGGCACCGAGTTCAATCAGGGTAT
Organism: Arthrobacter sp. zg-Y877; assembly: GCF_030373105.1. Taxonomy (NCBI): domain Bacteria; kingdom Bacillati; phylum Actinomycetota; class Actinomycetes; order Micrococcales; family Micrococcaceae; genus Arthrobacter; species Arthrobacter sp. zg-Y877. The sequence continues at coordinate 74,776 of NZ_JAUCPU010000001.1, read as the reverse complement.
CCGCCGCGGAAAAGCCGGAAAGGCCGATGCCGGTGACGACGACGCGCAGGCCCGCCCAGTCAGCGTCCCAGGTGGTCAGTTCGGCCAGTGGCGCGCTCAACTTCCCACCACCCATTCGGCGTAGAAGATGCCCAGGGCCACGGCGACGCAGAGGCCTGCGATGATCCAGAAGCGGACCACCACGGTGACCTCGGCCCAGCCCTTGAGTTCAAAGTGGTGCTGCAGCGGTGCCATCTTGAAGACGCGCTTACCGCCGCTGAGCTTGAAGTAGCCCACCTGGATGATGACCGAAAGGGTGATGATCACGAACAGGCCGGCCAGGATGATCAGCAGCAGTTCGGTCCGGGAGAGGATGGCGAAGGCCGCGATGGCGCCGCCGATCGCCAGGGAGCCGGTATCGCCCATGAAGATCTTCGCGGGTGAGGTGTTCCACCAGAGGAAACCGATGAGGGCTCCCGCCATGGTGCCGGCCAGCAGGGCAAGATCCATCGGGTCGCGGACTTCGTAGCAGACGCCTTCGGCGCCGGGTGAGCCGCAGCTCTGGTTGTACTGCCAGATCCCGATCAGGAAGTAGGCGCCGAACACCAGCACGGACGCACCCGCAGCCAGCCCGTCGAGTCCATCGGCCAGGTTCACGCCGTTGGTGGTGCCGGTGATGATGATCAGGGACCAGATCACAAACAGCACCGCGCCGAGCACGGCGCCCGCAAAGGCGAAGTCGACTCCGGTGTCCCGGATGAAGGAGACCGCCGTCGACGCCGGAGTCCGTCCCTCACTGTTGGGGAACTGCAGGGCCAGCACGGCGAAGGTAATACCCACGGCGGCCTGCAGGATGATTTTTGCCTTGGCATTCAGGCCCAGGCTGCGCTGCTTGGAAATCTTGGTGTAGTCGTCGATGAAACCGACCATCCCCATGCCCACGGTGAGGAGCAGGACCAGCAGTCCCGACGCCGTCGGGCTGAAGGTTCCGAAGCCCAGCATGCCGCTGATTAGGTGGGTGAGGAAATATGCGGCAACCACGGAGGCCACAATGACGGCACCGCCCATGGTGGGCGTGCCGCGCTTGGTGTGGTGCGAGGTGGGGCCGTCGTCGCGGACAAACTGGCCGTAGCCCTTCCGCACCAGGAAACGGATGAACAGGGGTGTTCCGGCAAAGGCAAAGACCAGAGCCAGCGAAGACCCTACAAGCAGGGAGATCACAGGTTGTCTCCGGTCCTTTCGGTACGCGCCGGCGTGGACGCCGGATCAGTTACTGCGGACGGTGGTACAGGGGACAAGGCTATCCGATCGCCGAGGTAGCGCAGGGCCGCCCCGTTGGAGGATTTGAACAGGACAAGGTCGCCGGGGGCCAGGGATTCCCGGAGGATGCGCTCGGCGTCCTCCGCCGTCTCCACAAAGGTGGATTCTTCTCCCCAGGAACCTTCCATGACCGCGCCGGTATGCATGGCACGGGCACCGGTGCCCACAACAATGAGTTTGGAAATATTCAACCGGACCGCGTAGCGCCCGATGGCGTCGTGCTCGGTGACGGCGTCCTCGCCCAGCTCCAGCATTTCCCCCAGCACGGCCCAGGTGCGCCGTTCCCGGCCCAGTTCGGCCAGGGTGCGCAGGGCTGCACGCATGGATTCGGGGTTGGCGTTGTAGGCATCGTTGATCACGGTGACGCCGTCGGCGCGGTCGGTCCGTTCCATGCGCCAGCGGCTCGCTGCGGCGCGGCCGGACAGGCCTGCGGCAATCTGCTCCCCCGGGATGCCGGCCGCGTAGGCGGCGGCAGCGGCGGCCAGCAGGTTCGCCGTGTGGTGGGCTCCGATGAGTCCGGAACGGATCTCGTGCCGGCTGCCGTCGGGCAGCAGCAGGGTGAAGACGGGACGGCCCTCGGCGTCGGTCCGGGCATCGAGCGCGCGGACGGCGTTCTTTGCCCCGTGTGCGGCCTCGGGAGACGAGGTGAAGTACAGGACCGGAGCTTCGGTGCGGTCGGCCATGGCGGCAACCCGCACGTCGTCAGCGTTCAGGATGGCTGTGCCGTTGGCAGGCAGCGATTCAACGAGTTCGCCCTTGGCGACGGCGATGTTCTCCACGCCGCCGAACTCACCGGCATGTGCGGAGCCGACAAACAGGACAACCCCGATGTCCGGCTTCACCATGTCTGCGAGGTAGCGGATGTGCCCGATTCCGGTGGCACCCATTTCCATCACCAGATAGCGGGTCCCGTAACCGGCGGTGAATACGGTCAGCGGAAGGCCCACCTCGCCGTTGTAGGAACCCACCGGTGCGACGGTGGGGCCCGCCTCGGTCAGGACGCCGGCCAGCAGGTCCTTGGTAGTGGTCTTTCCGGCCGAGCCGGTGATCCCGATGACGGTCAGTTCACCGTGGGCGCGGAGCCGGCGGACGATCTCCGCGGCCAGCATGCCCATGGCAGCAACGACGTCCGGAACCATCACGGCCGGGTAGAGCCCGCCGTCGTCGTCGGACACCGGCCGTTCCACGAGCGCCAGCATGGCGCCGCGGGCAAAGGCAGCGCCCACAAAGAGGTGGCCGTCGGAGTTCTCTCCGGGCTTGGCGATGAAGAGCGTACCCTGCACGGCTTCGCGTGAATCCGTGGTGGCCGAAGTCACGACGAGACCGGGAGTCTGCGCGGCCGGGCCGATCAGCCCGCCGCCTGTAATTGCCGCTATTTCGGCTGCATTAAGTTCAATCATGACGATTTAGGACTCTACCCCGTCGCTGGAAAGGGCAGTGAATCCGTATCTTGTCAAAGCCTGCCGCAGTTCCACGCGGTCATCGAGGGCAAGGTTCTCCCCCATCACTTCCTGCCAGACTTCGTGTCCCCGGCCGGCCACCAGGACCGTGTCCTGCGGGCGTGCCAGTTCCACGGCGCGGTCGATCGCAGCGGCCCGGGGTGCCACCTCTTCGATGACGCACGGCAGGCCTTCGCCGGATTTGGCGGCTTCGGCGCCGCGCAGCACATCGGCCCGGATGGCGGCCGCATCCTCGCCGTGCGGGTCATCGTCGGTGACCACGACGACGTCGGCCAGGCGGGCCGCGATGGCCCCCATCAGCGGGCGCTTTGTCTGGTCCCGCTCACCGGTGGCACCGAAGACGACGATCACCCGGGCGTCGCCGCCCGGACGGCGCACGGACGTGAGGGTGCGGGTCAGCGCATCGGGGTTGTGGGCGAAATCAACAATGGCTGCCGGTTCCTCGCCGATCAGCTGCATGCGGCCGGGCACCTCGACCGTGAACGGGTCGTGTTCCGCCAACGCGCGCTGGACGGTATCCGCTGGTACGCCGGAGGCCAGCACCATCACGGTGGCCAGTGCGGCGTTGGACACATTGAAGGTGCCGGGCAGGGCGGTGGAGACCCGCAGCTGCTCCCCTTCGGGGCCGCGGAGCGTAAAGGAGTGTCCGAGTCCGCGGGGCTCAACGTCCGTGACGGACCAGTCAGCGCTGCGGCCGGTGCCGTCGGTGGCCAGGGTCAGGACGGGTACCCCCGCCCGGGCTGCCATCTTCGCTCCCCAGTCATCGTCCACCGTGACCACGGCCCGGCGTGCGCGGTCCGGCTGGAACAGTGCTGCCTTGGCGGCAAAGTACTCCTCCATGGATCCGTGCAGGTCCAGGTGGTCCTGGGTCAGGTTCGTGAACCCGGCGACGTCGAAGCGGACGCCGTCCACGCGGCGGTACGTGATCGCGTGGGAGGACACTTCCATCGTCGCCGCGTCCAGGTCCCGCTCACGCATCAGGGCCAGCAGCCCATGCACCTGCGGCGATTCGGGCGTGGTCAGCACGCTGGGAATGGCTTCTCCGCCGGCGAGGATCTCGATCGTGCCGATCAGTCCGGTGGTACGCCCCAGCGCCTGCAGGAGCGAGTTAATGAAGTAGGAGGTGGTGGTTTTGCCGTTGGTGCCCGTGATTCCGAACAGGGTGGGGCGGGGCCCCTCCGCGGGAACGCTGTTGAAGACGGCAGCGGCCAGCGGACCCACCAGCCGACGGACCTCCCCGGCAACGAAGACTGGAATATGCAGGCCGGACAGATGCGCCAGCCCTGCCTCGTCGGTCAGGACCGCCGACGCTCCGGCGGCTTCGGCCGCACCTGCGAAGCGTGCGCCGTGGTGCCGGGCACCGGCAACGCCCACATACAGGTCGCCGGGGAGCACCTCACGGGAATTGATGGTGAGTCCCGTTAGCTCCGTATCCCAGGCTGCTTCCGCCGTGCCTGCGGCAGGTGCAACGTCCCGCAGCTGCGCAGGCAGTGCCTGCACCGCGGCGCGCACGGTCACCGGATCAACGGCACCGGGGCGGAGACCGGATCCGGTGGGCTGGTTTTCACTTATTGGCACTTCAATGCTCCAGGAATTAGTACTCAATGGGGTAGGTCACAGGCTGACCGGTGGAGGGCGGGACGTTGTTGCTGACGAGCGTCTGCTCCATGACCTTCTGGAAGGACTGGCCCGGAATGATGTAGTAGAGGTCGCCCTGGGGCCGCTGGAGGGTCACCACAACCACGTACTTCGGATCGTCCATGGGTGCAATACCAGCATAAGAGAGGGTGGAGCCTGAATAGCCGCCGTTGGGCCCGGGGGCTTCAGCCGTACCGGTCTTGGAACCGACCCGGTACTGCTTCAACTCCCCTGTCTTGCCGGAGCCGTCCTTGGTGACCGTTTCCATCATGTGCTGGACCTGCTCCGCAGTGTCCTCGGAGACCACCCGCGTACCCGGTTCCTTTTCCACCGGCTGCTCGGTGCCGTCCTCGGTGATGACAGAGTCGATGATGCTCGGCTGGATGCGCACGCCGTCGTTGGCAATGGTCTGGTAGACGCTCGCCGTATGCAGCGCCGTCTGCGTCAGGCCCTGGCCGAAGAGAACGGTGTACTGCTGCCGTCCGTCCCAGGCGTCGGGTTCGGGCAGCAGGCCTGCGGTCTCACCGTTCAGCCCGACGTTCAGCGGCTGGCCGATCCCGAACTTCCGGAGCCAGTCGTACCGCTCCTGCGGCGTCAGCTGCTGCCCGACCATCACCGTTCCGGTGTTCATGGACTTTGCCAGCACACCGGCCACGGTCATGTGGACGGTCCCGTGCGGAACGGCGTCCTTGAAGGTCTGGCCGTCAACGGTGTAGGTGGGTTCGATCTCCAGCCGTGTTTCGGGGGTGGTGAGACCCTGCTCAATCGCGGCCGCCATGGTGATGACCTTGGTGGTGGAACCGGGCTCGAAGAAGTCCGTAACGGACCGCGCCTTGCGGGACTCAGCCGGGGTTGCCCCGGGGTTGTTCGGATCCACCGTGGTGGATTCCGCCAGGGCAATCACGCGTGCCGTGTCCGCCTCCATCACAACGATGTTGCCCCACTCGGCTTCGTATTCCTCCACCTGCGCCGCAATGGTCTGCTGGGCGAACCACTGGAGATCCTGGTCGATGCTCAGCTTGATGGACTCGCCGTCGTGGACGGGTACGTCCTCGTTGGTGGCGTACGGGATGCGGATGCCGTCTCCGCCGATTTCGTAGGTCTTGCTCCCCGCTTCACCGGCGAGGATTTCGTCCTGCGTCAGTTCGAGGCCTTCCTGGGCGCCCTCCGTGCCGAGGAAGCCCACGATCGATCCGGCCACTGAGCCCGAGGGGTAGGTCCGCAGGGTGGTCCGGTCCGCGTAGATTCCCGGGAACTTGACGGCCAGGACTTTTTCCTTGGTTTCGGGGGTGACCGTCTTGGCCACAAAGTTGAAGCCCTTATCGCCCAGCAGTGCCGAGCGCAGGGTAGCCGTGTCCTGGCCGAGGATCACCGAGAGTTCCTCGAAGGCCTGGTCGAAGGTGACCTCCTGGAGTTTGCCTTCGGCGTCGCGGCGCTTGAACTTCTCCTCGATGTCCTGGGACAGCCGCTGGTCCACCACAATGTCGAACCGCTCAACGCTTCGGGCCAGGTAGTTGCCCTTGGAATCGAGGATGCTTCCCCGCAGCGCCGGTACCGAAACGGTGACGAGCCGGTTGTCCACGGCGCTCTGCGCCATGCCGTCCGGGTCCAGTGCCTGCACATGGAAAAGCTTCAGCCCCAGGATGGTCAGCACTGCCAGGGCCAGGATCAGTCCGGCGCGCAGCCGCCCGGTAACGATGGCCACCCTGTGGTTGTCCGGGCCGGATGTTTGTGCCACAACGTGTCCTCGATTATGCCTAAAATTCGATGCCTGTCGGCCTGGATCAGTTTCCGCTTCGCTGTACCGGTGCGGGGATGGTGCCGCCGTTCAGTTCCGCTGCTGAGTTTTCCTCCGGGGCTGCCTCCGGGACTGCCTCGGGGGCGGCCTCCGGTGCCGGTGCCTCCACCGGGGCGGGGGGCATGGCTGCTGCCGCTGCACGTGCAGCGGCTTCTTCCTGCTCCTCGACCGCCCTCACCGTATCCCGGGGTTCCTCGGCAGCCACGGACGGCGCGGGCATAATCGGCTGTGTCAAAACACTCGGCGCACCGATCAGCAGCTTCGCGGGATCGCCTTCCTTGGCTGCCTCCGGGCTGCCTGTTACGGCCAGGGTCTTGAGGTCGATGGTGCCGAAGCTGGGTGAGGAAACCATTCCCAGCTTCACGGCCGCGGCGGCCAGCACCTGGGGTGCCTGGTGGTTTTCGATTTCCTGGGTCAGGGCTTCGTTGCGCTGGGCCAGTTCGGCTTTCTCGCCCTGCAGCTGCACAAGCTCGTACTGTCCGCTGGATACCGAAATGTTGAGCAGCAGCACCGAGGCCAGACCCAGCACGAGGGCGGCAAAGCAGAAAACGGCGAAGGGGGCGCGACGGCGGCGGGCCGCGGCGGGGACCAGTGACAACGGAGTGCGCCGCCGGACAGCGGGGGCCTCCTGCGGCGCGGCCGTATCCCAGTCCAGGGCACGCGCAGTGTTGCCCTCAAAGGCCGGTGCGGCAGCTCCGGTGCGGAAGCGGGCCGAAGGCCGAAGTTCACTCATTATTTCCTGGTCCCGTCCATGGGTTTGCGGATTCGTTCTACTGCGCGGAGCTTGGCGGAGGCTGCCCGGGGATTCTCTGCGATTTCCTCGTCCGTGGGCACCTCGGTGCCCTTGGTCAACCGCTTGAGCTGGGCCTTGTGTTGTTCAAGTTCAACGGGGAATCCCTTGGGCGCAGAGGACTGTGCACCAGCCGCGAAGACGCCCTTGACGATTTTGTCTTCCAGCGAGTGGTAGGACATCACCACGACGCGGCCGCCCATGTTGAGCACCGACAACGACGCCGGTATGGCCCGTTCGAGGACATCCAGCTCCTCGTTGACCTCGATGCGCAGGGCCTGGAAGGTCCGCTTGGCCGGGTGCCCACCGGTCCGTGCGGCTGCCGCCGGAACGACGCCCCGGATGGCCTCGACGAGTTCGCCGGTGGTGGTGAAGGGCTTTGCGGCGCGTGCCGCGACAATGGCCGAGGCAATGCGTCCTGCGAACTTTTCCTCGCCCCATTTACGGATAATGCCGACCAGCTCGGCTTCGCCGTAAGTGTTGACGACGTCTGCAGCGGTGCGTCCGCGGGTGGTGTCCATCCGCATGTCCAGGGGTGCGTCGTAGGAGTATGCGAAGCCCCGGTCACGCTCATCGAGCTGGAGCGAGGAAACGCCCAGATCGAACAAGGCGCCGTCGATGCCGTCGAAGCCAAGGTCGGTCACGACGTCCGCAATCTCGTCGTACACCGCGTGGACCAGGTCGATCCGGTCCGCGAAGGGCTCCAGCCGCTTACCGGCCAGTGCCAGGGCCTGACGGTCCCGGTCAATTCCGATCACGTGAAGCTGGGGGAAACGCTGCAGCATGGCTTCGCTGTGCCCGCCCATGCCCAAGGTGGCGTCCACCACCACGGCGCGGCCATGCTCTGCAACAGCGCGTTCGATGGAAGGAGCCAGTAAATTGATGCAGCGGTCGCGCAGCACCGGAACATGCCGTTCCTCGGTGGGGCGCTCTTCGCTCATCTGAGGCTTCCTTCCGTTCATTATGTTGTCTGCCCTGCAGCCGGTTCTTGAATCAGACCCCCATCCGCGCCTCACCGCTGCGTTCCCGCCTGGCTCCGGGGAAGGGAAGCCAGGTGGACCGCGGTGGGGCGGCGGGAGATCTCATCCAAGACCCGGCCCCGCCTGGGCCTGGTCATGTATTGGTACTGCTAGAAAATTCCGGGAATCGCGTCTTCGTCAGTTTCCGAGAACGCGGTTTCCTGTTCCGCCAAGTAGTTCTGCCAAGCGGTTGCATCCCAGATCTCAGCGCGGGTGCCGGCACCAATCACCACCAGCTCGCGTCCGAGTCCTGCGTACGACCTCAGTGCCGGAGGAATGGTTACCCGGCCCTGCTTGTCTGGAACTTCGTCAGAGGCTCCCGAGAGAAAGACCCGAATGTAATCCCGCGCCTGGCGGGAGGAAAGTGGAGCTTCCCGCATCTGGTCGTGGACCCGTTCGAATTCCTTCTGGCTGAAGACGTAGATGCAGTGCTCCTGGCCCCTGGTCAAGACCAGGCCGTCGGCCAGTTCCTCGCGGAACTTGGCCGGCAGGATCAGCCTTCCCTTCTCATCGAGGCGCGGTGAATGCGTTCCTAGGAACATCACGCACCGCCCTGTCTGATTCGGGGAAAACCCCTCGAGTACCGCCCCTACCCTCTTATGTCCCCCACTTTACTCCACTTCCCTCCACAGTCAACGCTTTCGCCGCCCGGATTCCGGGCGCGTCGGTTTCGAAAACCGCAGGCTGGTGCGGATCGGGCCGGGTGGGGAGAAGTGGAGGGATCACGGCGTCGGACATTCACCGGGGAAAGGAGTCCGAGCACGCCCGGAAACAAAACCGGACACAAAAAAGGACCCGTCGAAACGGATCCGTTTTTGGAGCTGTTAAGCCCGGTGGGGCAGCCTGTCTACGGCTGGTCGCGTTTGCGCTCTTCCCACTTGTTCTCCAGGTTGTTCATAAAGCCGCGCTGCGAACTGGACTCGCGTTCCTTGCGCCCGACTGCGGCTTTGGGTGGAGTCTTCCGGCCGCGGGTAGTTGCGTAGTAGACCCCTGCCCCCATGATAAGGAATCCCAGGACACCGACCGGGATGCCCGCTTCCGTTATTCCCAGCAGCAGCACCGCCAATCCCGCAATGGCCAGCAACGCGCCGAGGACTATGCGCCTCGTCGAGATCCCACGGCCAGCGGACGTCGCCATTGAGTTCGCGAATTTCGGATCTTCGGCGTGTAGTTGCTGCTCCAGTTGATCCAGCAAGCGCTGTTCGTGTTCCGACAGTGCCATTGCTGCCTCCTTGCCGTCCGGTTGTGCCCCTGTAAACCAACCAACGAACGTATAGCGCCGAATGTTCCCCGCGCGGGCCCGCTGCTGCTTTGCACTTAGTCCAAGGATAGGTGGCAACCCGTCCGCACGAAAGCGGCCCGTCTACGTATTGGGCCGGGTACGCCCGCCGCCTGCCCCAGGAGGCGGACCCGCATCGGAAGATAAGCCCGGCAGCTGGTCCGGTTCCGCCGGGGACTTCCGCTGGGACGGGGCGATGAGCCGCGCGGGCATCACTCCAAGTTCACCGAAGCGCCGGTTGATCCGGTCCAGTGCATCCTCGGCCGAGCGCCAGCTGTCTTCCCGCCCGTCCAGGGTCAGCTGCATCGACGCGCCCTCGGCGGACTCAAGCTGTTCCGCCCGGAGTCCAATCAGCCGAACACTCTGGGGCCGCGGCCCCAGGGCCGTCAGCAAACCCTTGGCAGTCTCATAGATCATCTGCGCGCTGTCGACCGGCTCGCGCAGCGTACGCGTCCGGGTGAGCGTAGTGAAGTCGGCGTAGCGGAGCTTCAGGGAGACCGACCTGCACTGGAGGCCCGCCGCCCGCAGCCGGACCGCGCTGCGGTGTGCAAGGCGAAGCAGTTCCGTATGCAGCACCTCATCGTCGCTGACGTCGGAGGCGAAGGTTTCTTCGGCACCGATGCTTTTCTCCCGCCGCACCGGAGTCACCGCCCGGGCATCCCGGCCCCAGGACAGTTCATAGACGTGGTCCCCCACTGCCCCGAGCAGCCGGCGGAGCACCGAAGGCGGAGTATTCGCGACGTCCGCCACCGTAGCGATGCCGACCCTGGCCATCACCTCGCGGGTTTTGGCGCCAACGCCCCAGAGGGCGGAAACATCAAGGGTATGGAGGAACTCCACGGTCTGTTCCTTGGGGACCAGCAACAACCCGTTGGGCTTGCACCTGGTGGACGCAATCTTCGCCACGAACTTGGTGGCGGCGATGCCGACGCTCGCCGTCATGCCCAGTTCAGCAGCCACCCGCTTCCGGATGAGCTCTCCGATGACGCGCGGTGGACCGAGCCTGCGCATGGACCCCGCAATATCGAGGAACGCCTCGTCAACGCTCAGCTGTTCAACCAGCGGGGTGATGGATTCGAAGATCTGCATCAGCTGGCCGGAATACGTCCGGTAGACGTCCTGGTGCGGCTCCAGGACCACTGCCTGCGGGCACTGCCTGCGGGCAACTGCCATAGGCATGGCGGAGCGGACGCCGTACCGCCTCGCTTCATAGGATGCCGACAGAACCACGGAGCGGCCGCCCAGCCCGCCCACGATGACAGGCTTGCCGATCAGGTCCGGGCGCTTCAGCAGCTCGACGGAGACATAAAAGGCATCCATGTCCACGTGCATTATGGTGCAGTCGCGGTTGCCGCTGCCGGCGTCGGGACCATTACTCACTCCCTTATCGTAGCCAGCCCCGCCCCCTTACCGCGCCCCCGCTGGAAGCCCGGTGCTTCGGAGCCCTAACCATCCCCGTGGAACCGGGTCCGGTTCCCCTAGACTGGGTGGCAGGACCCTGCCCCCCACCGATGTGGAACACGATGAATAAGACCCTCACGACGCTCTCTGCCGCGGCCCTGATCCTGGCAGCCACTGGATGCACCACCGGCACGGAGGAAGGAAGCGACTTCCCTTCCACCGCCGGTTCGCCTGCGGCCTCGTCCGCTGCCTCCGGGACGGCAGGCTCCCCCACAGCGTCGCCCGTTGCCCTCGCCGAGGGGTTCCCCTCCAACCTCATCCCGGTTATGGAGGGTTCGGATCTCCTTTCAAGCACGGTCGACCGCAGCGGCGCCACCCTCACCGCCGTCCTGGTCGAGTCTTCGGACGCACCAGCCGCCGAGATCCTCGCCTTCTACGACGCCAAACTCGTCGCACAGGGTTTCACGGCCGCTGAGGCCGCACCGGGGTCCCCCGCTTCCCGGGACTACGTCCGCACCGGGAGCGGCGAACCGGAAACGGTAAACATCACCACCGTGGCAAAGGACGGAGGCAAGGCAACGGTGACAGTCGGCGCCTCAGTCCTCGCAGAAACGGTGAAGTAGCCGTGCCAGCCACTCCGCTCGAATCCGCACAGCAGGAACAGACGGCGTACCGCGGCCTGCTTGCCGCCGAGCTAGAAGATTTCCTGGCAGTCCAGGGAGACGTCCTGGCCGGGGTTTCCCCGGAAGCACTGCCGCTGCTGGAGGCCGTGCATAACCTGGCCCGCGGCGGCAAGCGGCTCCGCGCACTTCTCGCCTATTGGGGCTGGCGCGGCGCCGGGGGTAACGCGCTGGAGCCGGAAGCCGTCCGGGCGGGGGTGGCACTGGAACTGTTCCAGACCGCCGCACTGATCCACGACGACATTATTGACCGGTCCGACACGCGCAGGGGCGGTCCGAGCGTCCACCGCACGTTCGCCCTGGCACACGCTCAGTTCCAGTGGCATCTGGACGGACCCCACTTCGGTTCCTCCGCTGGCATCCTTGCCGGCGATCTGTGCCTGTCCCTCAGCGAGGAAATGTTCTCGGCCGTCGGTCCGAGGGCAGCGCACGGCACCGAGGCCCGGCGGATCTTCAACCGGATGCGCACCGAGGTCATGGCTGGGCAGTACCTGGACATCCGGGAAGAGGTGGCAGGCCCCGGCTACGATCCCGAGCACGCCGTCGTGCGGGCCCTGAACATCCTCCGCTACAAATCCGCCAAGTACACGACTGAGCACCCCCTGGGTCTGGGCGGCGCCCTGGCCGGCGCGGACGCGGAACTCCTCTCCGGATATTCCCGCTTCTCCCTCCCGCTGGGTGAAGCGTTCCAGCTGCGCGACGACGTCCTGGGTGTGTTCGGAGATCCACTCACCACAGGCAAGCCGGCCGGAGATGATCTGCGTGAAGGCAAGCGGACGGTCCTGATCGCCTATGCATTGTCCGGTGGCGGCGAGAACGTCCGGAAGGAGATGACGGCCCTGCTCGGGGATCCAGACCTGGACGACGACGGCGTGGAACACCTTCGCGGGATCATTGTGGATACCGGGGCGCTGGCGGCAGCCGAAAAACTCATCGCGCAGCATACGGACGCAGCGTTCTCTGCCCTGTCCGCGCTTCAGGTGGACGATATCTCCCGGGCCGCCCTGGATGCGCTGGCCCACTCGGCCGTCAAACGCAGCGCCTAGCCGATCCGGCCCCGGCACCTGAAGACCCGTAGAGAAAGAGGGAGCCGGCCGTCATGGACGGCCAGCTCCCTCTTTATCAGTGCGGGTGGATGCTGCTACCAGCCCAGCGCCTGGGCGCGGCGGCGGATCTCTGTCTTGCGTCCCTCACGGAGCGCGTCCACGGGGCGGCCCGGCAGGGTGTCGTCCGCTGTAAAGAGCCAGCGGATCATTTCCTCGTCGTGGTAGCCGGCGTCGTCGAGCACCGAAATGGTGCCCTTCAGACTGTCCAGGACGGATCCATCGGCGATAAAGGCAGCGGGGATGCTGCGGATCTTCCGCTCGCCGAGGCGCACAGCCACCAGGGCTCGCTCCTCCAGCAGGCTATGCACCTTGTTAATAGGGAGATCAAGTTGTTCAGCCACATCGGGCAGGGTCAGCCAGTCGGAAACGAGTTCCTCGAGTTCATTCACCCTTCAAGGGTGCCACGTCCGGGGCGCCGCGGGCCACTTGGCCGTTCGGCAACCGAACTGAAACACAAAATGACCTACTCAGGTATTGTGCCGCTGCCTGCTTAGTGTAAATTCACATGAGTACCTTAAATCACACGAGTAACTAACGCATCAGTAGTAACAGAAACAACATAAGTAACACCTGTCCCATTACTTGTTTTTAATCCAAGGATTTGCGGTAAAGGCCGCGGCCATCACAGATGAGGAAACATCACCATATGAACGCTCAGTCGACAACGGGAACGCCAGCGGCGCGTCCCGGTTCCACCGGAATGCCGCGCAAGCTGAGCGTTGCCGCCACGACCGCTGCCATTCCTGCAGTGATGATCTCCGCTCTGGCCTTCGCCGAGCCCGCCGACGCCGCCCCCGCGGCACCGCAGAACTCCCTGTTCCCCCAGCTTCCCCTTCAGGCGATCAAGAACCTGAACACCGGGGCGGCCACCGGTGTCACCGCTTCCCAGCTGGCCACCCAGGTTCCGGCAACTCTGCCGGCCGAGTCTTCGGTTCCCACCACCCACCGGATCGTTTCCGGCGACACGGTCACGTCGATTGCCGCACAGTACGGACTTTCCGTGACGGAACTGCTGCGGGTGAACAACCTGCAGGCGACGTCGCTGATCTTCGCGGGAGACGACCTGCGCCTGAGCGGTGCCTCCGCTGATTCCACTGCGCCTGCCGCGCCCGCTCCGGGCGCCTCCGCCGGAACCTACACCGTTGTGTCCGGGGATACCCTGGGTGCCATCGCCGCCAAGCACGGCGTCAGCCTCTCCAGTGTCCTTGCAGCCAATGGACTCACCCTCACCTCCGTCATCTACCCGGGCCAGACCGTCCGGGTCGACGGCCAGACACCTGCTACCGCTCCCGCAGCTCCGGCAGCCGTGCAGACCGCAGCCGGCACCGAAGGCGGCTACACGGTTGTTGCCGGCGACACGCTCGGTGCCATCGCGGCCAAGCACGGCGTCAGCCTCTCCGGCATCCTTGCCGCCAATGGCCTGTCCCTGACCTCGGTGATCCACCCCGGCCAGAAGATCAGCGTTGACGGCAGCACCGTCAGTGTCACGTCCTCCGCACCCGTGGCCGCCGCGCCTACGGACCTGGTGCCCAGCACGTTCCTGCACTACACCTACCCCGAGCACACGGTGGCCGGCGCCAACCTCAACAAGCAGACGCTCAATTCGCTGCCGGTTCCCGGCCGCGCCCAGATGCAGCAGATCGTTGCTGACACCGCAGTGCAGATGGGTGTTGACCCGGCGCTGGCTCAGGCCTTCGCCTTCCAGGAGTCCGGCTTCGACCAGCGCGCCGTCTCCCCCGCAAATGCCATCGGCACCATGCAGGTCATTCCCTCCTCCGGCGAATGGGCCTCCCAGCTGGTAGGCCGCCAGCTGAACCTGCTCGATCCCTACGACAACGCCACCGCAGGCGTAGCGATCATCAGTGCGCTCCTGCGCAGCAGCGACACTATGGAGAACGCCATCGCGTCCTACTACCAGGGCCAGTACTCCGTCAGCACCCACGGCATGTTCGCAGACACACGCGCCTACGTGAGTTCGGTGCTTGCCCACCGGGCCTCCTTCCAGTAGCCACGGCAGCAACAGAGTGCAGCTGAAGGGTCCGGATCGGGTGTCGATCCGGGCCCTTCCGCGTCCCGCCATTAGGATCAAATAGTGCATGAGCCCGTGAAAGACTCCCTCGTTGAGACGCTGGTAGACGACCGTTACTTCGTCAGGTCCCTGGTGGCGCGCGGCGGGATGTCCACCGTTTACCTCGCTACCGACCGCCGCCTGGATCGCGATGTGGCCCTGAAGGTGCTGTACCCGCACCTCGCTGCGGACCGTGGCTTCCTGCGCCGATTCGAAAGTGAGGCCAAGTCCGCCGCCCGCCTGTCCCACCCGCACGTCGTCGGTGTCCTGGACCAGGGCATCACCGACAGCCTGGCCTACCTCGTGATGGAATACGTGCCCGGGCGGACTCTGCGGGGACTGCTGGACGAGCGCGGCACACTGTCGCCGCGCCTGGCCCTGGCCCTGCTCGATGCAGTGGTGGAAGGGCTGGCCGCCGCCCACGACGCCGGATTGGTCCACCGTGACGTCAAGCCGGAGAACGTGCTCCTCGCGGACAACGGCCGGATCAAGATCGCCGACTTCGGGCTGGCCCGCGCGGTGTCCACCAATACCAATACCGGAACCCTGGTTGGCACCGTCGCCTATCTGGCACCCGAACTTGTCACTGCAGGCGGCGCGGATGAACGCAGTGACGTCTATTCCGCCGGCATCATGCTCTATGAAATGCTCACCGGGCGCCAGCCGTATACCGGGGATGCGCCCATCCAGGTGGCCTTCGCACATGTCCACTCCACGGTGCCCGCCCCGTCGGTCCTCTGCCCCGGGCTGGCCGAGGACCTGGACGAGCTGGTCCGCTGGTGTACGGCCAAGGATCCCGAGGAACGCCCGGTCAACGGCCGTGCACTGCTGGGCGAGCTGCGGCATATCCGGTCCTCGCTGAATGACGCGGAGCTGGATTACCGCTGTGCGTCCGGTCCGGCCGGTAGGAAGGCCCCAACCGGTGCACCGACAGAGTCGCTGGCCGGCGCCACGGAGGTCCTGGCCGCAGCCGGTGCCGCCACGAGCGTCATCGAAACCTCTTCGCTGCGCCCGGATGCTGGCCAGGGTGATGCCACCGAGGTCATCCGGCGCGGCGGCAACGACACTACCGTTTTCCCCGCCGGCGGACTCGGAACCGGCAACCACGGTGATGCCGACAATGCCGACGGGGATTACGACGACGACGATGACCGGGACGATGATCACGGCGACGACGGCGACCTCAGCCCCGCTGCCCGCCGGCGCCTGGCGAAGCGGGACGAGCGCGACCGGCTCAGGCAGAGCGACCGTGAAGCCCACCGCCCCCAGGTATCCCTCCGCAGCGGCAAGCCACGCCGCCGGGGCATCCTCCTTGCCGTGCTTCTGACAGTCCTGCTTGCTGCCGTTGCCTATGCAGGCTGGTTCTTCGGTGCCGGACCCGGTGCCCTTGTCTCCATCCCGGACGTGAGCAACGTGTCCGCCCAGGAGGCCGGCACGCAGCTGGGCGATGCGGGGCTGAACTACACCACCGACGAGGTGTTTGATGAAGTAGTGGCGGCTGGGCTGGCGGTGGGGACGGACCCCGCAGCAACCCAGGAGGTCCGTCGGTTCCGGCCCGTGACGCTGCTCGTTTCCAAGGGGCCTCAGATGTTCTCCGTACCCAACCTGGCACAGCGGACCATCGAGGCTGCCGAGTCCGACCTTCGGGACGCGGAGCTCGTGCTGGGCGCGGTCACCGAGGAATTCAGCGAAAGTGTTGCCGCCGGAAACATCATCAGCCAACAGCCGCTGCCCGATGAGCAGCTGCGGCTGGGCACCCCGGTGGATGTCACGGTTTCCAAGGGACCCGCACCCGTTGAAGTTCCGCTGGTGACCGGCCTGGCCGAGGCCGCCGCCGTGGACGCGGTCGAAGCCGCCGGGCTCGCGGCCGCCGTCGCCCCGGAACAGGTCAACAGCGTTTCCGTTCCCAAGGGTGCGGTGGTTGCCCAGACCCCCGCCTCCGGCCTGTTGGAGCGGGGAGGGACAGTCACGCTGACCATCTCCCTGGGCCCGCGGATGGTCGAGGTTCCGAATTACGTGGGGCAACGTGCCGAAGCGGCCCGGGAAGACCTCGAGAGCCGCGGGTTCACCGTGGAAGTGGAGAACCTGCTCGGCGGGCTGCTGGGCCTGGTCCGGGACCAGGAGCCGGGCGCGGGCACCGCACCCGAAGGCTCCACCATTGTCCTCAAGGTGGTCTAGGAGGGCAGCAGCGGTCCCGGCAGGAACCCTTTTCCCGCGGGAAGTCCGTTATTCCCGGCGGGACAGCGCCCCGGCCACCAGGAATGCCATCTCCAGGGACTGCATATGGTTCAGCCGCGGGTCGCAGACGGATTCGTAGCCTTCCACGAAAGCGTCCTGGTCAACGGGATCCGCTCCGCCCAAACACTCGGCGACATCGTCACCCGTCATTTCCACGTGCAGTCCACCGGGGAATGTGCCCAGTGAGTCGTGCACTTCGAAGAAACCGCGCACCTCGTCCATCACGTCGTCGAAGTTGCGCGTCTTGTAGCCGTTCGGGGACGTGACGGTGTTTCCGTGCATGGGATCGGTGACCCACAGTACCTGGGCACCTGTCGCCGTCACCTTCTCCACCAGGGAGGGAAGCTTCTCGCGGATGTTCCGGGCCCCCATGCGGGTGATGAAGGTCAGCCGTCCGGGTTCCCGGTTGGGGTCCAGCTTCTCAATCAGGGCCAGGGCGTCTTCGGCGCCCGTGTTCGGGCCGAGTTTCACGCCGATGGGATTGCGCACCCGGGACAGGAAATCCACGTGCGCGGAATCCAGGTCCCGGGTCCGCTCCCCAATCCACAGGAAGTGCCCGGAGGTGTCGTACGGCTGGCCCGTGCGGGAGTCCACCCGGGTCAGGGCACGTTCGTAGTCGAGCAGCAGTGCCTCATGGCTGGCGAAGAACTCGACGCGCTTCAGCGCTTCGAAATCCGCTCCGCAGGCATCCATGAACCGGACGGCGCGGTCGATCTCCCGGGCCAGGGACTCATAACGGGAGTGCGCCGGATTGGATGTAAATCCCTTGTTCCAGTGGTGCACCAGCCGAAGGTCGGCGAACCCGCCCTGGGTGAAGGCACGGATGAGGTTCAGGGTGGAAGCGGACGTATGGTACGCCCGTACCATCCGGGCAGGGTCGTGCCGACGGGACTCGGGGGTAAAGTCAAAGCCGTTGACCATATCGCCGCGGTAGGCGGGCAGGGTGACGCCGTTGCGGGTTTCCTCGTTGGATGAGCGGGGCTTGGCGAATTGACCGGCCATCCGGCCCATCTTGATCACCGGGACGGAGGCGCCGTAGGTCAGGACCACGGCCATCTGCAGCAGCGTCCGGACGCGGGCGCTGATCTTATCCGCGGTGGCTGCCTCGAAGGTCTCGGCACAGTCCCCGCCCTGCAGCAGGAAGGCACGGCCCTGTGCTGCCTCCGCTAGGCGGCTGCGGAGCACGTCCACCTCACCGGCGAATACCAGCGGGGGCACCATCGAAAGTTCGGCAATGGCTGCGTCATATCCCGGATCGTCCCGCCAGGACGGCTGCTGGGAGATGGGCAGGGAACGCCAGGTGTCCAGTTCGGGGTGGGCCGCGGACGTCGCCGCTGCACCCGAGAGCATGGTCGGGATGGTCGCGCCAGTTACAGGTGTGTCAGTCACGACTTAAGCGTACTTGCTCCCCCGATGACACAAACAGGACCGTAACAATCACGCGCCCGGCACGAAACACGGGCACAGGGAGGAGTCCGGGGTGACCCGGATGTCCGAGGTTTCCCAGGGTGCCCTAGGCGGTATGGGAACGCTGGTCGGCGCTGCCGCCGTCGTCCGTGGATGCGGCATCGACGGCACCCGCGGCGGCCCGCCGGCGGCGGGACAGCATGCGGCGCTTGCTTCCGGCATTCGGGACGGCCGCTTCAGCTCTGCCTGCCTCAGCCGTTCCTGTTTCAACCGTGCCTGGCTCAGCCGCGCCTGTTTCATCCGTGCGTGCGGTCCGCTGACGTGCCCTGCCCTTGGCCGCCTTGCCCTTGGCCGCCTTACCGATGATGGTCACGGTACCGGGACGTTTGTCCCCGTCCCCGGCGGGCAACGCATCGGGCGCACCGGCGGTTCCGTCCTGCGCTCCGGCGGAAGGAGCGGGGAGACGCACGGCGGCACCCCGGGCCTGGGCAGCCTTGCCGCCCTTGCGTGCAGCCAGCTTTTCCTTGACGGTACTGGCGTACACGTCCACGTATTCCTGGCCCGAGAGACGCATGAGTTCGTACATGATCTCGTCGGTGACGGACCGCTGGATGAAACGGTCATTCTCCAGTCCGGCGTACCGCGAGAAGTCCAGCGGTTCGCCGACGATAATGCCGATCCGGCGGATATTGGGGATCCGCCGGCCGATCGGCTGGACCTTGTCGGTGCCGATCATGGCGACGGGAATGACGGGCACACCGGTGGAAAGCACCAGCTTGGCAACACCGGTCTTACCGCGGTAGAGGCGCCCGTCGGGGCTGCGTGTGCCTTCAGGGTAGATACCCAGCAGTCCACCGTTCTCCAGAACGTCGACGCCGGCCTTGAGCGAGCTGGCCGAGGCGGCACCGCCGGAACGGTCCATGGGCAGCTGGTTGGCGAGGCGGAAAAACGTCGCTGTGAGCTTTCCTTTAATACCCTTGCCGTTGAAATAGTCGCTCTTCGCCAGGAAGCTCACCGGGCGGGGCACCGCCAACGGAAGGAAGATGGAATCGGAGAAGGAAAGGTGATTGCTCACCAGGACGGCAGGCCCGGATTCGGGGATGTTATCCATTCCCTTGACCCAGGGCCGAAAGAGAAGATTTACCACCGGCCCGATGAATATCGTCTTCATCACCCAATAGAACACGCGGCTTGATCTCCTGTCCGGACAAGACAATTACGAGGGACCCGTTTGGTTCCCCGACTCTACTGTATGCGTGCTCGTCCCCGCTGGTGAATTTCCGCGCACCACGGCTGCCGGCATTTTGCCGCGTCCAGGGTCCAAAAAGGGTCCTCTAATGCAACCATAGACATATGACTTCCCTCCCGGGCACTGCTGCCTTCTCGTCTGAAGGGCACGGGCCCAATGCAGGCGTAGGCGTGCTCCTAAGCCACGGTTTCACAGGTTCTCCGGTGAGCATGGCGGCTTGGGCACGCTACCTCGCCGACCGCGGCTACGCGGTGAGCCTGCCGCTGCTGCCCGGCCACGGAACCACCTGGCAGGATCTGGCGCGCACACCGTGGCAGCGCTGGTACGAGGACTACGAGGGCGCCTATTTCTCCCTGCGGGAGCGGACCAACTGTGTGGTGTCGGCCGGCCTCTCCATGGGAGGCACGCTCGCCCTGCGTCTGGCCGCGCGCCAGCCGGTGGCCGGCGTCGCCGTCGTTAACCCCGGCCTGACGTTCTCGGACCCCCGGGCACGCTACGCCGGCGTGCTCAAGTACGTGCTGAAATCAGCTCCCTCCATCGGCAATAACATCCGGCTCGAAGGCCAGGATGAGGGTGCCTATACCCGGACCCCGGTGCGGGCGGTGCACCAGCTCGCCAGGCTCTTCCGGGAGACCACCCGTTCCCTGCCGGACGTTACCGCCCCGGTGCTGGCGTTCCGGTCCCGGTTGGACGCGGTGGTGCCCGAATCCAGCATGGACGTGCTGCGCAGCAGGCTCCTCAACGCCGACCTTGAGGTAGTGCCGCTGGAAAACAGCTATCACGTGGCCACGATGGACCACGATGCGCCGCTGATCTTTGACCGGTCCCACGAATTCATTCAGCACGTCAGCTCCGGGGTGCGGGCATGAGCGAACGCGAACCCGAGAATAACAAGTCCACCGACGAGGAAGCCTGGCTGGACCTGGTGGACCGCCTGGAACACATGGACGCCAGCGAGCCCGTGCGTCCACCGCAGGCCCAGCCGGGCGGCACCCCTGACGCCAGCGGGGACGCCGGCAACGCGGACACCGGCCCGCAGCAGCGCGGCGGATCCGGAGCCGGGCAGGCGCCGCCGTCCCCGGCGGAACGGACCCGGGACATCTTCGCCAACCAGCCGCTGGCAGCAGGTGGGCCGCGGGACTATGCGGCAGCGGAGGACGAGGACGACGACGGCAGCTTCGTTCCGCCCGAGCCGCCGCCGCTCGGCACCGGGGAACCCCTGGTGGTGCTGGGCTGGCTGGGCACGCTGGCAGGCCCTCTGCTGCTGCTGCTCTTCGCAATGTTCTGGCGCGACGCCCCGCTGGCAGTCATTCTGGGAACGGTCGCCGTCTTCGCGGGATCGGCGGGCTACCTGCTTTTCCGGCTGCCCCAGCACCGTGATGACGGCGACGACGGCGCGGCCGTCTAGGCGCAGCGCCCTCCAGAACCGCCGCTCACCGGCGGGCGGAAATCCGCGACAGGTCCGCGGCGCCGATCAGCCCGGCGGCCGGCCCCAGGGCCGCACGCTCCATCCTTGCCGCGGGGCGGAAGCCGCGTCCGGTCAGGTTCCGGGCAAAGGACCGCCGCGCCGGTTCGAGCAGCAGGTCGCCGGCATCGCTCAGGCCGCCGCCGATCACGAACATCCCCGGGTCCAGGGCCGCGGCCAGGTTTGCCAGCCCCAGCCCGAGCCACTGCCCCACCTCGTCAAGCAGTTCAATGCTGGCAGGATCGCCCTCGAGGGCCAGACGGGTGACGACGGCGCCGGTCACCTCATCCGCGTTGCCGCCTACCGCCCGGAGCAGTTCCTGGGCGACCGGCGAATTCGCAGCCGCAAGCTCCCGGGCTTCCCGCCCCAGGGCGTTGCCCGACGCGTATTGTTCCCAGCACCCACGGTTGCCGCATTCACAGCGGTGGCCACCGGGCATGATGATCTGGTGCCCGAACTCCCCGGCCACACCGAACCGTCCGCGCTCCAGACGGCCGTCGAGCACCATCGCTCCGCCGATTCCAGTGCCGAGGGTGACGCAGACCATCCGGCTCTCCCCCGCACCCACTCCGAACCGGTATTCCGCCCAGGCGGCGCCGTCGGCGTCGTTGACCAGGAAAACCCGGCGCCGCAGCAGCCGCTCCAGGTTTTCGCGGAGGGGTTCGTTGCGCCAGGCCAGGTGCGGGCTGAACAGCACGGTGCCGCCGGCGAGGTCCATCCACCCGGCTGCTCCGATCCCCACGGACCACACATGGTGATCCACCGAAAGTTCACGCACCAGGTCGACGATCACCGCCTCGACTTCCCGGGGATCCTGTCCCGGCGTCGAACGGCGTGCCTGCTTCAGGACACGGCCGTCCCCGTCGACCAGCCCCGCGGCTACTTTTGTTCCACCGATATCGATGCCGATGGCCAGACCGCGCCGCCGCATGCGGTTGGACAGCCGCATGGGCCGGCGGTTCGGGAACGGCTCGGTGGCTGCAAGCCGGCGCTGCAGGCGGGTGGAAACGGGCCGGGGAACGGGCCGGGGAACGGGTGCTGGGTTAACGGAACGCATAAGAAACCTATTCTAAGGAAACGGCAAGAGCAGCGACGCGTTCGTTATCTATCCGCAAGGTTACCGGCGGGTACGAAAATGTGATCTACGTTATAGGCTGACAGTGCCTACGGGCCCACCGGATATCAAAGGAGCTATCGTGCGAGAATTCAGCGTTCCAGTCCTGGCGGAGTCCCCGCCGCAGACAAACATCACCACCATGCTGCTCGACCAGGCAGCCAAGCCCAGCAACCCCGCCCTCTTCGCCGTCCGGAAGGACGACGGTGAATGGGAGCGGATCAAAGCCACCGAGTTCACCAAGGACGTCCGCGCACTGGCCAAGGGCTTCATGGCCAGCGGTATCAAGGCAGGCGACCGGGTAGCCATCATGTCCAGGACCCGGTACGAATGGACCCTCGTGGACTTCGCACTCTGGTTCGCCGGCGCCGTATCGGTACCTGTCTACGAGACGTCGTCCCCATCCCAGGTTGCCTGGATCCTCAGCGACTCCGGTGCGGCCGGCATTGTGGTGGAGGCCGCCCGGCACGAGAACATCGTCCGCACGGCCGCAGCCGACGAAGACCTTTCCCAGGTCGCCAACGTGTGGCAGATCGACGGCGGCGGGCTCGACACCCTGCGTTCCGCGGGCACCTCGATCAGTGACGAAGATCTCGAGGCCCGCCGCTCCACGGCGCAGATGACAGACCTCGCAACCATCATTTACACCTCCGGCACCACCGGCAAGCCGAAGGGCTGCGAACTCACGCACGCCAACTTCGTCGATGTGTCCCGGAACTCCGAGCTGGCAGAGCCCGAAGTTGCCACCGAAGGCTCGCAGACCATCATGTTCCTGCCCCTGGCACACGTCCTCGCCCGCTTCATTTCCGTGCTTTGCGTGGCCACCGGCGCCACCGTGGCACACACCCCCGACGTCAAGAACCTGCTGCCGGACCTGCAGAGCTTCAAGCCCAGCTTCATCCTCGTGGTTCCCCGCGTCCTCGAGAAGGTCTTCAACGCCTCCATGCTGAAGGCCGAAGACGGCGGCAAGGGCAAGATCTTCCACGCCGGTGTCGCGACCGCCGTCGCCTGGTCGAAGGCGAAGCAGGAGGGCAAGGTTCCGTTGAGCCTCACCCTGAAGCACGCCCTCTTCGACCGCCTCCTCTACGGGAAGATCCGCGAGGCCATGGGCGGCAACGTCAAGTACGCCGTCTCCGGCGGTGCCCCCCTGGGCGAACGGCTGGGCCATTTCTTCCACGGCATCGGCCTGCTGGTGCTCGAAGGCTACGGCCTGACCGAAACCACCGCCCCGCTGACCACCAACACTCCGCAGCTGGTCAAGCTGGGCACGGTGGGCGCCCCGCTTCCCGGCAACAGCGTGAAGATCGCGGACGACGGCGAGATCCTCGCCAAGGGCATCAGCGTGATGAAGGGCTACTACAAGCGCCCCGAACTGATGAACGAAACCTTCACCGACGGCTGGTTCCACACCGGCGACATCGGTGAACTCGACTCCGACGGTTTCCTCAAGATCACCGGCCGCAAGAAGGAAATCATCGTCACGGCCGGCGGCAAGAACGTGGTGCCCTCCCAGCTGGAGGACTCGATCCGCGCCGACTCGATCGTCTCCCAGTGCGTTGTGGTCGGGGACCAGAAGCCGTTTATCTCGGCCCTGATCACCATCGACGAAGACGCCCTCCCGGGCTGGCTGGAACGCCATAAGCTGCCGGCCACCATGACGGTGACCGAGGTCGCCAAGACCGACGAGCTGCAGAAGGAGCTTCAGGCGCTGGTGGACCGGGCCAACAAGAAGGTGTCCTCCGCAGAGGCCATCAAGAAATTCCGCGTCGTCCCGACGGACTTCACCGAGACCAGCGGACACCTGACGCCGTCACTGAAGATCAAGCGCGCCCAGGTGCTGCGCGACTTCTCCGACGTCATCGACGACATCTACAGCGGACAGCGCGTCTAAGGCACAGCCGGCCCGCGTCCTGAGCCGGGCGGGAACCCCTCTGCTAGAGGCGGTTCCTGCCCGGCTTTTCCTTTGTCTTCAGGGAAAGCAGTGCATTTTCGACAACTTCCGTCAGTGCCGGATGGATCCAGTACTGACCGCGGGCCATGGTGGCGGCATCCAGCCCGAATTCCATCGCCTGGACCAGCGGCTGGATCAGCATGGAGGCCTCATGGCCCATGATGTGGGCCCCCAGGAGCCTGCCCGTCTCCCGCTCGGCCAGGAGCTTCACGAAACCGGTGGTGTCCTCCATCGCCCAGCCGTACGCCGTCGATCCGTATTCCTGGACCGCGAGGGCCAGCTCCACGCCGCGGGACCGCGTATCCGCGATCGCCTCATTCTCGGTCATCCCCACGCTGGCGATCTGCGGACTGCTGAAGACCGCCGCAGGAACGAAGCGGTGGTCCATGGCACACAGGTCTTCGGGGTGCACCAGGTTGTGCGCCACCACCCGCGCCTCGTGGTTGGCCACATGCTTGAGCTGGTACGGGCTGCTGATGTCCCCCAGCGCCCAGAGTCCCGGTACGGGTGTCCCGGAAGCGAGGACGCGGCCGTAGCGGTCCACCGCCAGGCGGCCGTCCCCGGTGACGTCGAAGCCGGCCACGTCCACGCCCAGACGGTCGGTGTTCGGCGTCCGGCCGGTCGCCGCGAGCACCAGGTCCACGTCCACTGCCTGCTCGCCGGCCGGGCCGGAGAGTACGGCGCGCACCGAACCGTCCCCGTTTTCCACCAGTGAGTCCACGGTGGTGTTCAACTGCAGGTCCCACTCCTTGGAGGCTTCGGCCGTGAAGCGTTCGGACAGTGTTGCATCCAGGGAACGCAGCATCTCCCCCGAGCGCACGGCCACGGTGACATCCGAGCCGAAGGCCGAGAAAACGAACCCGAACTCGGCCGCAATGTACCCGCCTCCGATGATCAGTACCCGCGCCGGCAGCTCGTCGATGCGCATCACCGTGTCCGACGTATGGACCTGGGGCAGGTCCACACCTGGAATATCGGGCAGGACGGGCCGCGACCCGGCGGCCACCACAATCTCATCTGCCGTGATCTTCTCCCCCGACGCTGTCGTGAGGGCGTGCGGGGAGGTGAAGCGGACGTTTTCGCTGATGAGCGTGACGTTCTCCAGCTCCTCGTCCCGGTAGCGTCGCCCGCCCTCGGAAATGGCGTCGATGCGGCCGAAGACCCGGTCCCGGATGTCCCGCCACCGCACGCCTGCGGAGACCGAATCCACGCCCAGCCGCGCGCCGTCGGCCGCGGCGGCGGCGAGCTGGGCGGGATAGACGAACATCTTGGTGGGGATGCAGCCGACGTTCAGGCACGTTCCTCCAAACGTGCCGCCGTCGATGACCGCTACCTTTTTGCCGTCCCAGTCCGGGGTGATGAGCGAGTTGCCGGAGCCGGAACCGATGATGGCCAGATCGAAGTGAGTCACGCCTTCAGTCTATGCAGTCATCCCCCGGGGACCTCGTTGCGGCTGTCCCCGGGACCCCACCTACTTGGGTGCGATCACGAGCAGGAGGTCTCCGCCCTGCACCTGTTCCACCCGGGAAATGGCAACCCGCTGCACCGTTCCGGCGACCGGGGCCGTAATCGACGCCTCCATCTTCATGGCTTCGATCGTGGCGACCGTTTCCCCCGCGGCTACCTCCGCCCCCTCCTTGGCGGTGACCGTGACGGCGCCGGCGAAGGGCGCCGCGACCTGCCCGGCCTCGGTCGGATCGGCCCGTTCCGCCGCCTTGGTGGAGCTTTCGATGCTGCGGTCCCGCACTGCGACGGGCCGCATCTGGCCGTTCAGGGTGGTCATGACGGTGCGCATGCCCTTGTCGTCGGGTTCGGACACCGCGTCCAGTGCCACGATCAGCCGCACACCCTTTTCCAGTTCAACAATGTGCTCTTCCCCGCGGCGCAGGCCGTACAGGTAGTCGCGGGTCTCGAGCACCGAGACGTCTCCGTAGGTTTCCCGGACGGTCGCGAATTCCTTTGCCGGGCCCGCGAAGAGCAGCCGGTTGAGGGTTTCCTGCCGGGTGGCGGAATCGGCGTGCAGGCCGGCCTTGTCCACTTCGGACAGTTCGACGTCGCGCGGCTTGATCGTGCGTCCCTGCAGCGCCTTGGTCCGGAAGGGTTCCGGCCAGCCGCCGGGCGGGTCCCCGAGTTCGCCGCTGAGGAAGCCGATCACCGAGTCCGGGATGTCGTAGTTCTGCGGATTCTCTTCGAAGTCTTCCGGCGAGACGTTGGTCCCTACGAGCTGGAGGGCGAGGTCGCCCACCACCTTCGACGACGGCGTGACCTTCACCAGGCGGCCCAGGATCCGGTCCGCGGCGGTGTACATGTCCTCGATGGCTTCAAAGCGCTCCCCCAGTCCCAGGGCGATGGCCTGCTGACGGAGGTTGGACAGCTGGCCGCCGGGGATTTCATGGCGGTAGACGCGGCCGGTGGGGCCGGCCAGGCCGGATTCGAACGGTGCGTAGACGCGGCGTACCGCTTCCCAGTAAGGCTCCAGTGCGCCGACGGCGTCCAGGCTGATACCGGTGTCCCGCTCGGTGTTGGTCAGCGCGGCGACCAGCGAGGACATGGACGGCTGGCTGGTGGTGCCGGCCAGCGGGGAGCTGGCGACGTCCACCGCATCCACTCCCGCGTCGGCGGCGGCCAGCAAAGTGGCCAGCTGGCCGCCCGCGGTGTCATGCGTGTGCAGGTGCACCGGCAGGTCGAAACGCTCCCGCAGTGCTGAGACCAGCTTGGCCGCTGCGGCGGGGCGCAGCAGCCCTGCCATGTCCTTGATGGCCAGGATGTGCGCGCCGGCGTCCACCATCCGCTGTGCGAGGTCCAGGTAGTAATCCAGCGTGTACAGGTCCTCGTTCGGGTTCAGCATGTCCCCCGTGTAGCAAAGCGCCACTTCGGCCACGGCCGTGCCGGTCTTACGGACCGCGCGGATAGCGGGCTCCATCTGGGAGACGTCGTTCAGCGCGTCGAAGATGCGGAAGATATCGACGCCGGTGGCCGCGGCTTCCTCCACGAACGCTTCGGTGACCTCCGTGGGATACGGCGTGTACCCCACGGTGTTGCGTCCACGCAGCAGCATCTGGATGCAGATATTGGGCAGCTGGTGCCGCAGCGTTGCGAGGCGCTCCCAAGGGTCTTCACCCAGGAAGCGCAGGGCGACGTCGTAGGTGGCACCGCCCCAGGCCTCCACGGAAAGCAGTTCCGGGGTGAGTGCAGCCACCGCCGGCGCCGCCACGGCCAGGTCCTTGGTCCGTACCCGGGTGGCCAGCAGGGACTGATGGGCATCACGGAAGGTGGTATCCGTGACCGCCAGTTCGGTCCGCTGCCGCAGGTCCGCGGCGAAGCCCTCCGGACCCAGCTCGAGCAACCGCTGCCGCGAACCGGCGACGGGCTCCGGCAGGTCCGCAGGCAGTTTCTCCGCCGGGTCGATGTGGGCCACGGGATCGCCGTAGGGCTTGTTGACCGTCACATCGGCCAGCCAGTTGAGCAACTTGGTTCCCCGGTCGGCCGAGCCGCGCGCATTGAGCAGTTCGGGGCGTTCCTCAATGAAGGACGTGGCCACGTCACCCGCCACGAAATCCGGATCGTCCAGCACGGCCTGCAGGAAGGAGATATTGGTGGCAACGCCGCGGATGCGGAATTCCGCCAGCGCCCGGCGGGCACGGTTAACCGCCACGGGATACGTGCGGCCGCGGCAGGTCAGCTTGACCAGCAACGAGTCGAAGTGCGGGCTGATTTCGGCGCCCGCGTAGACCGTGCCGCCGTCGAGCCGGACTCCGGCACCGCCGGCCGAGCGGTAGGCGGTGATACGGCCAACGTCGGGACGGAACCCGTTTGCAGGGTCCTCGGTGGTGATCCGGCACTGCAGAGCTGCGCCGCGGATCTGCAGTTCATCCTGCTTCAGGCCAAGATCGGCCAGGTTCTCCCCCGCGGCGATCCGCAGCTGGGACTGGACAATGTCCACGTCGGTGATTTCCTCGGTGACCGTGTGCTCCACCTGGACCCGGGGGTTCATTTCAATGAAGACGTGCTGGCCGGCGCGTTCACCCACGGTGTCCACCAGGAACTCCACCGTCCCGGCATTGACGTAGTTCAGCGCCTTGGCGAATTTCACCGCATCCCGGTACAGCGCCTGCCGGATGTCCTCATCCAGGTTCGGGGCGGGGGCAATTTCGACAACCTTCTGGTGCCGCCGCTGCAGCGAGCAGTCCCGCTCGAAGAGGTGCACAATGTTGCCTTCGGCGTCCGCGAGGATCTGCACCTCGATGTGGCGGGGCCGCAAAACCGCCTGCTCGAGGAATACCGTGGCATCGCCGAAGGCCGTTTCGGCCTCCCGCATGGCCGCCTGCAGCGCCTCGGGGAGCTTATCGGGGGTGTCCACCCTCCGCATGCCGCGTCCGCCGCCGCCGGCGACTGCCTTGACGAAGATGGGGAAGCCAATGTCCTCCGCCTCGGCGAGCAGCTTTTCGACGTCGGCACTTGGCTCCGTGGAACGCAGCACCGGAATGCCCGCCTTACGGGCGGCATTCAAGGCGTGGACCTTGTGCCCGGCCAACTCCAGGATGTCCGCAGCGGGACCTACAAAGGTGATGCCGGCATCGGCGGCCGCGCGGGCCAGCTGCGCGTTTTCGGACAGGAAACCGTAACCGGGGTAGATGGCGTCGCAGCCGGATTCCAACGCCACACGGATAATCTCGTCCACATCCAGATACGCCCGTACCGGGTGTCCCTCTTCCCCGATCAGATAGGCCTCATCAGCCTTCTGGCGGTGGAATGAATTACGGTCCTCGTGGGGAAACACGGCTACGGTCTTCGCGCCGAGTTCGTACGCGGCGCGGAATGCGCGGATGGCTATTTCGCCCCGGTTCGCTACCAATATCTTCGAGAACATGGGTCTCCTGCGTCGATTACGGATTCGGGGCACCTGGGAGGGATGCCGCCATTAACGGATTGCAGCGACGGGCCACGGGCATCGCCGTCGCCCGCCGGGAGGCGGAGTCGGGGCTTGCCGTGTTGGACATCACAGTGGCACCAGTCTAAGCGCCACCCCTGTAAAAGCACGCTGCCAAGGTAACCGGCGTCCGTCACATAGAATGAGTCTGCAGCGTCCAGTGATCCCTAGACACGTTAGGTTTTGGTTCAACAAGTGCAAGTAGTGAGCATCAGCAGCCTGAAGGGCGGCGTGGGCAAGACCTCCGTCACCCTGGGTCTGGCATCCGCCGCGCTGGCCGCAGGCATTCCGACGCTCGTCGTGGACCTGGACCCGCATGCCGATGCCACGACCGGCCTGGGCGTCAGCGCAGGCAACCAGCTCGGCATCGGTGAGATGCTGCGCAGCCCCCGGCGGATTCAACTTTCGGACCACGTGGTGCCGGCCGGCTGGGTGGCCAACGCCCGGCGCCTCGCCAGGGATTCCGGCGGGAAGAAGCCGGTACTGGACGTTGCCATGGGTTCGGCCTACTCGGGCATCTACGACCGCCCTGACCTGGGCAAGCGTGACCTGCGGCGCCTGACCAGCCTGCTCTCCCGGGTCACCGGGTACGGGCTGGTCCTCATCGACTGCCCACCGTCGCTCAACGGCCTGACCCGCATGGCGTGGACGGCCAGCAACCGCGTGCTGCTGGTGGCGGAGCCGGGACTGTTCTCCGTGGCCGGCACCGAGCGCACCATGCGGGCCCTCGAATTGTTCCGTGAGGAATTCGCCCCGAATCTGGCGCCCGCTGGAATCATTGCGAACCGGGTCCGTCCCAGCTCCAACGAGCATGTGTTCCGGCTTGCCGAAATGAAGCAGATGTTCGGTGACCTGCTGCTCTCGCCAAACGTTGCCGAACAGGCGAACTGGCAGCAGATCCAGGGTGCCGCCCATTCGGTGCACCACTGGCCGGGCGAATCCGCCAAGCAGGCGGCTGGAACCTTTGACGCGCTGATCAAGAACCTGATGGATACCGGCAGCGTCCGCAACCGCGTGATGCGCCGCCCGGTCGCCTAGTTCCGGCACTGGATACTAAAAGGGCTCCGGATACTAAAAGAAGGGCATCCCCGCGGGGATGCCCTTCTTTTGTGCTGTCTTGGTGCCCGGCCTGGCTGCTAGCTGATCTTCCGCGCGATACGGCGCTGGCTCAGTTCGTCACCGGGGAATTCATGCTCATTGACGTGCTCGCTGGGCAGCTGCGCGAGGCTTCCCTCGACCTCTCGCCAGACTCGGCCCACGGCGATGCCGAAGACGCCCTGGCCGCCCTGCACCAGGTCGATAACCTCGTCGGCCGACGTGCACTCGTAGACGCTGGCGCCGTCGCTCATCAAGGTGATCTGTGCAAGGTCCTCGACACCGCGTTCGCGCAGGTGCTCGACGGCGGTGCGGATCTGCTGGAGCGATACGCCGGTGTCCAGCAGCCGCTTGACGACCTTCAGGACCAGGATGTCGCGGAAGCTGTAGAGACGCTGCGTACCGGACCCGGTAGCGCCGCGTACGGCGGGCTCGACCAGTCCGGTGCGGGCCCAGTAATCCAGCTGCCGGTAGGTAATCCCGGCAGCCTTGCAGGCTGTGGGGCCACGGTAGCCTGCATCTTCGTCAAGAAGAGGCAGATCCTCGGTGAACAGCAAGCCCTGGGCACTCTGGGAAGGAATGCTCCCCAGCGCCACGGCAGGTTCGCCGGCATCGCCTTTCGGACTCACGTGTGCCTCCTAGTAATGGTTCCCGTGGGGGTCGGCACTGGCCGAGCTGTCAGGGCTTCTTCAGTGTGCCCCGAGAACTCCCCCGGTGCAATGGGAACTCTATTCTTCGACGTTAGAACCGACGGGCACCAAGGTCAAAGACGCCGGAACTTTTTCGCAGGCGTGTCGGCTGCCGCGGCCGACGGGCGGGCTAGCGTTCGAAGTCTTCAGGCTCGACGTCGGCCAGGAACTCCCGGAACTGGCGCATCTCCTGCTCGGCGTTGTCCTGTTCCTCTTCGTTTTCCGGGTCGGCATCGGCGATCCGCACACCCGCCTGGTTGAGGACCTCGTCGGCGCAGTAGATGGGGCACGGGATGCGCAGGGCTACCGCAATGGCGTCGGAGGCACGCGAGTTAACCGCTGTGCCGTCCTCGAAGACAATCTCCGCATGGAAAACCGTGTCCTCTACGGAGATCAACCGGACGAAGGTGACTTCACGCTTGAGCGCGTGGATCAGGTTGACCAGCAGATCATGCGTCATGGGCCGCGGCGGTACGATTCCCTGCTGCACGAAGGCGATGGCACTGGCTTCCGGGGCGCCGATCCAGATGGGCAGGTGCCGTTCACCTTCGATTTCCTTGAGCAGGACCAGCGGCTGGTTGGACGGGAGTTCTATCCGCACACCCACAACTTCCACTTCCTGCATGTCAGCCCTCCATCCGCGCGATTTGGCCATGTACCAAGGCGCTGTGCAGGCTCAGGCAAAGGTCGCTGATTTCCCGCGCGGTCTCGGCTGCGCGGGCCTTCGAGGCGACGTCCCGGCGGGATGCGACGGGGGCAACCACGCGTTCCACCAGCCCCAGCTCGCGGTCCGCGGCGGCGCGGAAGGGGCGGAGATGGCGGGGCTCAATGCCGTGCGCCTCCAGCTGCACGCAGGCCTTGGCCACCTTCAGTGCGTGTTCGTCATAGTTGTCATCAGCGGCGCTGATCAGCCCGTAGCTGACCAGGCTGTGCACCAGATCGGTGCTGGCCCCGGATTCCTGCACGAGTTCGGTGAAGGTAAGGGTCCGGGCCCGGGCGCGGGCGGAAAGCTCGCCGGCGAGCTGGTCCGACACCACGCGCGGTGCCAGGGACATGCCGCCGGGCAGGGATTCGGGCCGCTCGCCCCTGTCAATCGCATCCAGGTAGTCCTTGATGACTTTCAGGGGCAGGTACTGGTCCCGCTGGAGCGCAAGCACGAAGCGGAGGCGTTCGACGTCGGCCGTACTGTACTTGCGGTAGCCCGCGGCCGTGCGCTGCGGCGTCACCAGACCCTTTTCCTCGAGGAAACGGATCTTGGACGCGCTGATGGCGGGGAACTCTCCACTCAGCTCGCTGAGGACCTCGCCGATATTCAGCACCCTGCCGCGCAGCCGTTCCGGTCCGGTGGTGCGCCTGACGGGCTGTGATGCTGACATGTCTACTACCTTATCTGCCCTACGCCGGGGCCTGTGCCTAGTTTCCGGCGGATGCGGGGCGGGCAGCGTAAAAAGTGAGCCGGAACTTGCCGATCTGCACTTCACTGCCGGTGCGCAGCAGCACGCTGTCCACGCGGTCATGGTTGACGTATGTGCCGTTCAGGCTCATCGAATCCACGACTCGGAAGCCCTCGGGGCTGCGGCGGAACTCAACATGCTTGCGCGAAACGGTGACGTCATCGAGGAAAACATCGGCGTTGGGGTGCCGTCCGGCGGTGGTGACGTCCTGGTCCAGCAGGAACCGTGCACCCGCGTTCGGGCCACTGTGGGCGATCAGCAGAGCAGACCGCGCCGGAAGCGCGGCGACAGCAGCCCGCTCATCCTGGGTCAGCTTCGGCTCCACCGAATCAGTGTCGGAGAGTGGGGGAAGACTGATGGATGTGGTGTCTTCCGCGCTGGGTGCCCTTCGGCCGCCCGTTTGTTCGGCGTTGTACTGCTCGCCCGCCATGTGCAATTTCCTCCCCAAAAAGAAAACTGATCAGCCAAAATGCCTGGCTGATCCGGTTCCGATGACTGATTCTGCCTTACCTGCTGTATCAGCCTACCCGTTACCGGCCCGGTGCGGCACTGGTTTACAGGTAGTGCTTGCCGGTTCGTCACCTGCCGGGCAATTCTGCGTTCCACCCACCTGCCCCGACCGGACGCAATTCATTTCCGCGATGGCTGGATTCCAGCTCTGCCGGACCGGGAATTCTCCTGCACAGCCCGGACCGCCGCCCACAGATATGGCCACTGCTCGGGTGTAATGTCCCGCGGCAGCGCACGCACCGGTAGGCCACAACCGGCCAGCACGGCCCGGGCAGTCCGGGCCGATCCCAGGGACCGGCCGAGGATCTCCCCCAGTCCGGCGCCGGGCCCGGTAAACAGCCGGCGAACAAACTGTTCGTAGGCATTCCGGTCCTCCGGGTCCAGAAGCGGAACGGGGCGGCGCTGGACGCTGATGACGCCGCCGTCAACGGCCGGGCTGGGCCGGAATCCTGCCGCCGGCACCCGGCCCTGGAGGATGAAGTCGAACCACGGCGCGGTCTGGGCCGTCAGGAGGGTTCCGCCGCCCACGCCGGCCCGTTTGCGTGCAACCTCCCACTGGGTCAGCAGGACTGACTGGGACCAGGTGCCCGTGCTGAACAGGCGCCGCAGGATCGGTGTGGTCAGGTGGAACGGAATGTTACCCACGACCACCGGCCGGTCGAACGGGACAGCCAAGGCGTCGGCCTGCCGTACCTGCACGGAGGGAAGCCGCTGCTGCAGCCGCCGCACACAGCGGAGATCCAGGTCAATGGCCAGCAGGTCGCGGCCAAGGGCTGCAAGCGGCCGCGTCAGGGCGCCGTCTCCGGCACCAAGTTCGAGGATGCTTCCGCCGCCTGAGGACCGGACAAGCTCAAGGACCAGGCGGATGGTGGGTTGGTGGATCAGGAAATTCTGGCCGAGCTCATGCCGGCCGCCAAACGGGGTTCTCGCTTCCACGCGGGTTCCAATCGCTGCAATTGGAGCACCCTCAGGCGTATGTGCCTCCCGGGTGCCTGGCATCCGGAACGACGGCGCGCGTACGGCTTGCGGTACTGCGTGCGGTTCTGCGCGCCGTCAGCGGCGGCGGTTGCGCACAAAGAACCCGCAGCTCAAAGCGCGGGTGGAAGCCATGGAGGTGGAAGTCATAGGAAGGAGGATACGGCGGCAGATTCGCCGATTCCAGAGGGAACAGGCTGTTTCCGGAATACCACGTGGGATGGGCGGCAACCGGCCCCTGGGAGCGGGGCCGGCTGCCGCCCGTCTGCTTTCGAGACGCTCTTCCGAAAGTGCGGCTGTTTCTATGATTCGTGAATGCCGCGGCGACGCGTGAAGTACACGCCGGCTGCACCAGCGACAAGAAGCCCTCCAGCACCCAGCAGGACAAGCGAGGTGCCGGACGCACCGGTGTCCACCAAGCCGGAGTTCGCGGGATTGGAGGCTGCTCCGGTCCGCATGCACGGCGGTGTGGTGGTCACGGCCTGGATCAGCGTGACCCCGTATTCAGCCTCCGTCGAAGTGGGTGTCGGAGTCTCGGTGTATGTCGGGGTGTGTGTCGGGGTATCCGTCGGAGTCCAGGTGTGCGTCGGCTTGCCCGTCTTCGTCGGAGTCCAGGTGTGCGTCGGCTTGCCCGTCTTCGTCGGCGACGCGGTATGCGACGGCTTGCCCGTCTTCGTCGGCGACGCGGTATGCGACGGCTTGCCCGTCTTCGTCGGCGACGCGGTATGCGACGGCTTGCCCGTCTTCGTCGGAGTCGGCGTGGCCGTGGAGGTTTCCGTCGGAGTCGGCGTGGCCGTCGTAGTTTCCGTGGGCGTCGACGTCGGTGTCGGCGTGGTCGAAGGAGTTTCAGTCGGCGTCTCTGTTGGGGTCGGAGTCGGGGTCATCCGGCACGTGGGCGTAGGCGTAGGGTCGGACACCGACAGGAGTACACCGGATTCCATCGGGGCCGCAGCGCCCAGCCGAAGAGAAGTGGCCGGAACGTGCGCTGCAGCCGTCGGGGCGGAGGCCAGGGATCCCACGAGGGTAAAAGCTGCCGCCAGGCTGCAGATCGAAGTGGTAGCTGTGGCATTTAGAAGGCGTTTTTTCTGCATGCGGAGGACGTTCACAGTCTGTTTTGTTCACCGCAAGCGTAATGGGTGCCTCCCCCGCCCCGGCCTTCTCAGGAGCGCGGATACCCTCAGGTAATTTCATGCCGTGTCACAAGTACCCGTCCGGGGCTGGTCAGGTGTCTGGCTTCCATTGGACCAGTTGAATGATCAGGCCGTTCGGATCACGGTACTGCGCAAACCTCTCGCCCCAGGGCTCCGTCTCCGGGGGTGTGACCACGTCCACACCGCCGGCGAGGAACTGTTGATGGACTTCGTCGAGATTGTCCACCACGTGTACCAGCAGCAGGCCTTCACGGGCACGGCCGGCGACCTCGGGTGGCTGGAATGTCGCGAGGCCGGTGCGGAGGAAAACAAGGTTCGATCCCCCGCCGGGATGCCGGAGCGAGACAAAGCCGTCGCTTTCCATTTCCACGGCGTAACCCAGGTGCCTGATGAGGAAACCGGCCGAGGCTTCCGGAACGGGGACGTTCAGGGAGATTGCGAAAGAGGTCACTTTGATGTCCATCAGCGTTCCTTTCCGATCACGTCGTGGGGGCGGGATTGCCGAACCACCGGTGTACCGCTGGCAGGAGGTCTTGCTGGTTGTCACCGACCCAGGCCACATGCCCGTCAGGAAGCAGCAGCACGGCGGGAACGGCTGGGCCCGGACCCGTAACCGCGTCAATGGTGTCTATCCGGTCTGCCCACCCCGCTGCCGAGAGCCCGCCGGTACGGTCGATGAGGAGGCCACGGCCGCCGTGCATCCGCCCGTAGAGCCTCCCCTGCCCCAGTGGCAGGTCGGGCAGCCGCCGCCCGAGTAAGTCGTGGCCGGTTCCGAAGTCATACCGCACTGCGGTCGCCGTAATCTTTTCGATCAAGTAGCGGTTCACCTCGGTGAAGTCCATCAGCTCTGCCAGCAGCCGCCGGACCGCCTGCGGTCCCGGCTCCGTGGAGGTCAGTTCGGATTGGGCACGGGTATTGTCCAGCACCGCTTCGGCCACGGGACGCCGCTCAGCGGCGTAGCGGTCCAGCAGCCCCTCGGGTGCCCAGCCGGCTACCTCGGCGGCAAGCTTCCAGCCCAGGTTGAATGCATCCTGGAGACCTAGGTTCAGCCCCTGTCCCCCGAACGGCGGATGGATGTGCGCGGCATCGCCTGCCAGCAGCACCCGCCCGGAACGGTACCGTTCGGCCAGCCGGGTGGCATCGCCGAAGCGCGAAATCCAGCGCGGGGAATGAGCACCGAAGTCGGTGCCGGCGAACCGATGCAGCTGCGCGCGCAGCTCATCCAGGGTTGGCGCCGTCCGGTCGTCGGCTATCCCCTCGGCCGGCACGACGATGCTGTACGTTCCTTCGCCGAGCGGGACTGCACCGAAGTCCTTATGGGTTTCGCGTATTTCTGCGACTACGGCCATCACGGATTCTTCCGGCTCGGTCAACTCCACCTCGCCCAGCAGCCGGTCCTGCCGGCTCCCCTCCCCGGGGAAGCCGATACCCAACAGCTTCCGCACGGTGCTGCGGCCGCCGTCACAGCCCACCATGTACCGCGCGCGGAACCGGCCGCCGTTTGCAAGAGTTACAGTAACGCCGCTGCCGTCCTGACTGAAGCCGACCACTCCCTGCCCGCGCATAAGTTCGACGCCGGCCGCCAGTGCCTGCCCGGTCAGCAGCTGTTCGGTAAGTGGCTGGGGAATGCCCAGGACATAGGGATGGGTGGTCTCAAGGTCCTCAGGTGCGTCCTTGAGAATGCCGGCGAAGAAGCCGCTGAGCGGATACTTGCTGCCGTGGTCCAGGAACGGCTGCACGAGTCCCCGCGCGTCCAGGATCTCCAGACTGCGGGCGTGCAGTCCGCCAGCACGGACCACAGTTGTGGGCTGCAGGTCCCGCTCCAGGACCAGCACGTCGAGGCCGTGCAGGCGCAGCTCCCGCGCAAGCATCACTCCGGTGGGGCCTCCGCCGGCAATGATGACGTCCTTCATGGCTGCGGGGCCTCCCCCTCTTCCTCTTTGGCCAACTGGATATGCACGACACTCCCACTGGGGGTTAGGTCGATGGGCCGGTAGGACGGGATGCGTCCATCCGGCCGGGCGAGGTCCTCCAACAGCCGCTCGCCGCTTCCCAGCAGGACCGGCACCATAACGAGGTGGATGCGGTCAATGAGTCCGGCGCGCAGGTACTGGCGGACGGTGTCTGCTCCACCGCCAACCAGCACATCCAGACCGTCGGCGGCCACCAGGGCACAATCCCTGGCTTCCCCGATCCCTCCGGTAATGAAGTGGAAGGTGGTGCCGCCGTCCATCTCCACGGAATCCCGCGGATGGTTCGTCAGGACAAACACGGGGTGGTGGTAGGGCGGATTCCCGCCCCACCACCCGTTCCACGCGTCGCTGCTTTCCCATGGACCGCGGACGGGGCCGAACATATTCCGTCCCATGATGGTGGCGCCGATCCCGTCGAAATGGCTGCGGACAAAAAGATCATTGATTCCTTCACCCGTCCCGTCCAAACCCTCACGTTCCGAAAAGGTGCGGGTGGCGATCATCCATTCATGGAGGCGTTCCCCTCCGGTTCCGAGCGGGTTGGACAGGCTCTGGTCCGGCCCGGCACTGTACCCGTCCAGGGACACTGAGAAGCCGCGGACATGCAGTTGCTGGTTCATGGTGCTTCCTTTACCTGGGGGCTGGCCGCGGGTGCCGCATGGCCCGGAGCCGGGGCACTGCTGTGCCACTTCAGCCGCGTTGCTTCCGCTGCCTGGATCGGCAGGTTACGGTACAGGAATCCACGCCGTCACCGTATGGGCGCGCTGCGCCGCAGGGAGCCGAAAAATGAT
Organism: Arthrobacter sp. zg-Y877; assembly: GCF_030373105.1. Lineage (NCBI taxonomy): Bacteria > Bacillati > Actinomycetota > Actinomycetes > Micrococcales > Micrococcaceae > Arthrobacter > Arthrobacter sp. zg-Y877. The sequence continues at coordinate 37,246 of NZ_JAUCPU010000001.1, read as the reverse complement.
CGAGGTCCACCCGGCCACCGCCGACCGGTTCGGCGACGTGGCCGCCGTCCTGGCACCAAGGAACCCCGGGGCCCAGGCGTGCTGGTGCCTGAGTTACCGTCTGCCGACGCCGGAGTTCAGAGCGCTGGCTGGCCCCGATCAGCAGGCCCGGCTACGCCGGTATGCGGAGGAGGGAACCCCTCCCGGCGTCGTCGCCTATATCGACCATGAACCTGCGGGCTGGTGTTCGGTGAGCCCGCGCACCAGCTATCACAGGCTGCGGACCTCCCGCACCATCCCCACTGTCGATGAGGTACCGGTGTGGAGCATTGTGTGTCTGGTCATCCGGCCCCAGTTCCGCCGGCAGGGGCTGGCTCGGCACCTGCTCGAAGGCGCGGTCGACTATGCCCGTTCATCGGGAGCTCCGGCGCTGGAGGCCTACCCCATCGACGCCGACGGCGGCCGGATCAGTTCCTCTCTCGCTTATGTCGGCACTACCGGGCTGTTTGAAGCTGCCGGATTCGAGCGGGTGGTGGAGACGGCGTCGAAATCCGGCGGGAAGACCCGGTGGCTGATGCGGAGAAGCCTGGCCTAGTCCACGTCCATCCGCAGAATCCGGTCGTCCTCCGGTGTTGGCTGCCCGCGGCCGTCAGTGTTGTTCGTCAGGATCCAGGCGCTGCCATCCGGAGCGTTGACGACGTCGCGCAGCCGCCCGTACTCACCCATCAGATACTCCGTGGAGGTGCCGAGGTCGCTGAGCGGCACCTCCACCAGCCGTTCCCCCCGCAGGTTGGCGATGAGGAGAGAGTTCCCCGCCACGGCGATGCCGCTCGGGCTGGCTGCACCCGGTGTCCACTGCTGAACCGGGTCCGTGAAGCCTTCCTCGCCGGCAATCCCTTCGACCTCCGGCCAGCCGTAGTTCCCGCCGGCCTCGATGACGTTGAGCTCGTCCCAGGTGTTCTGTCCGAACTCGCTCGCGTAGAGGGTGCCGTTACTGTCCCAGGCGATGCCCTGCGGATTGCGGTGCCCGTAGCTGTAGACCAGAGTTCCGGGGAACGGGTTGTCCGGGGGCTCGGCGCCGTCCGGCGTCATCCGCAGGATCTTGCCGGAGAGCGACTCCAGGTCCTGGGCGCTGTCCCGGTTCCCGGCGTCGCCCGTGGTGGCGTAAAGCAGGCCGTCGGGGCCGAACGCAATGCGGCCTCCGTTGTGGACCGGGCCAGCGGGGATCCCGTCGAGGATGGTTTCCGCTTCGCCCAGTTCCAAAGACCCGGGTTCGCCGGTGATCGCGCGGCGTTCGATCCGGTTCTCAACGCCCGCAGTCAGATAGGTATACAGGTAGCCGTCCTGGACGGCGATGCCCAGAAGCCCGCCCTCTCCCCTGCCGGCTGCGCCATCGATGGTGCCGATTCCGCGGGCGTTGCCGCCGGCGTCGAGCTCCAAAACGCGGGCCGAGTCCCGCTCACTGACCAGTGGGGTGCCCTCGTGGAACGCGATGGACCATGGGGCGTCGAGCCCGGTGGCGAGGACTTCCGGGACAGCGGCCCCGACAGACACCATGGACTGTGGGGGTGAGACGGAAATCGGAGGTTCCGGTCCCGGCCTGTCTGCGCTGCAGCCAGCAACCGCAGCCAGCGCGGCGGCGACAGCTGCGAGACCGGCCGACCGGCGTCGTGCCCTGTCGCATGACCGGACCGTGCCCGCGGCCCAGCCGATATCTATACCCTCAGTCCTCATGGAGTCCTTTCCTGCCGGGGCCCTCATGCCAATTCGAGGGACGAGGCTAACAGGGCCGGACCCTGGAGTCAGCCCCTTGACCTCCGGGCGGGCGGGCGGCCAAGCTCGATTGCAAGGACAGTTCCGCTTTCAAGCCCCACCAGGCCTTGCAATGGAATCCGGGAGAACGCATGGAGATCCTCTTTGTCCATGGGGCCGGTGGCTGGGAGGACGACCAGCCTCTGGCCGAAGAGCTGCATGTGCACCTTGGCGTGCCGGTCTCGGCGCCGCGCTTCCCCGATGAGGACATGTCGGCAGCAGCTTGGCGGAGCGAGCTTGAACGGCAGCTAAGCGGTCTCGGGCCTGAACTGGTGATCGTCGGCCATTCCTTCGGGGCCTCGATGGCGCTGCTGCACCTGACCGAGGAATTTACGGGTTCTCCCCCACAGGGGCTGGCCCTCCTGGCCATGCCTTTCTGGGGTTCGGAGGGTTGGCAGGCGGAGTACTCCCTGCCCGCCGACGCGGAACTGCCAACGGGCTTCCCTGTCTGGCTCCACCATTGCCGCGACGACGACGTCGTCCCCTTCGATCATCTGGACCGGCACGCGGCGCGGCTGCCGCAGGCCCAGGTCCGCCGCCACGGGTCGGGCGGGCACCAGTTCGAGGGGCGGATGGCGGCAGTCGCCGAGGATGTATCGGCGGTCAACGGCTAATCGCCAGGCACGGCTCTCAGCGAAGGGACAGCTCGCGGAGCTGGCGGCGTGAGGTGACGCCCATCTTGCGGAAGATGTTGCGAAGGTGGGCATCAATCGTGCGTGGGCTGAGAAAGAGCTCCGTGGCCACTTCGCGGGAGGTTGCACCGGTGGCCACCAGCCGGGCGATGTGCATCTCGTGGGCGGTGAGGGAATCCGCCGGCTGGGCGCTTCGCTTGCGGGGGTGCTCACCGGTGGCACGCAGTTCCCGGGCGGCGCGGGCGGCGAACGCCTCGGCGCCCATATCCAACAGCATCCCGTGTGCGGTGCGGAGCTGTTCGCGGGCGTCCTGGCGACGGCCCTCGCGGCGGAGCCACTCGCCGTAGACGAGGTGGGTGCGGGCGAGGTGGGCGGCCATCCGGCAGCGTCCGAGCTGCTCTATGGCTTCACGGTAGCTTTCCTCTGCCTTCGGCCCGGCACTGGTCAGGGCACGTGCACGTGCCGCCAGCCCGAGCCCCCAAGGGGTGCCGCTGGCGAGGGCCCGTGTGCTGAGCTGCTCCAGCGCTTCGGCCGCGCTATCCTGCCGGCCGGAACGGCAGGCCGCTTCGATGAATTCGGAGTGAGCCATGTTGTTGAACCGCCACGCTTCGGAGTCGTAGGCCCGTTTCCCAGCGGCATAAGCCGCAGGGTAATCACCGAGACCGTTGTGCAGCACGGACATGGCGTACTGCGTCAAGGATTCTTCGGTGCCGTGCGCTGGTCCGGCGGCCTTCCGGACAATGGCCGCGTGGGCCTCGGCGGTCTCGGTTGGATGGCCGCGCCAAGCGGAGAGGACGAGCTGGGCGTGGAGCAAAGGCACAGCCCCGGTCGCCGCCGCGGATGCATTCTGCTCGGCGGCCCGGGCGATCTCACCGGAGAGGACCAGCATGATGGACTGGCCGAGAAGCGCGGCAGGGAGCGTGGCCAGAGCGCCGGCCTCCCTCGTCACTCGGACATTGCGGATGGCCAACGAGCGAAGTGACTCGTCGTCGAACACTGACATCGCAGTTCGGATGGCGAGCCACCCCCAGCGGCAGCCGTTGGCGCCGTCCAGCGTGTCAGCGTCCGGCTCATGGACGAAGGCCTCCAACGCCCTCCGCCGCCCGGGCACGCCGGCCGCGTACCCCTGCGTGAACGTTTCAACCAACCCATCGAGCAACAGATCCACCGGCCTCTGCGGCCATGTAGGAGTGGGCGCCGCCCGGGCGGCCTCGGCAACTTCCGGTATGCTGCGGCCCCGGACGAAGTTGCCGGTGACAATCGCCGCTTCGAGCGCATGAAGATAGGTCTCGCGGGACAGCGCCGCATCCTGCGGGGCGAGGCTCCTGGCTGCGTGCAGCAGCATTCCCCCGCCGATACTGTCCCGGACGAGATGAAACGCGATCCGGGCACGCAGCAGTTCGAGGCGCGCCTGCTGCAAGGGATCGAGCGGACCGGCCGCAGCGATCTTCAGCAGCTCCGAGGCGTCCGCACCAGCCTCGTGCTTATCCTGCGCGGCCTCCAGCGCCCGGCTCGCGCGGGCGGCAGGGTCAGGGGTCAGTCTGGCCGCGTGCTCCATGAACGCCGCTGCGGCGGCAACCCCGCCGCGGGCACGCGCCCGGTCTGCTGACCGCACCAGCCCAGCGGCGGCGTCCTCGTCGGTGCCCAGCACGGCCTGAGCCCGGTGCCAGGCGCGGCGGTCGGGGTCGACGTCCGGATCGATGGCAGCGGCCAGCGCGTCGTGCGCACGGCGACGCTCCAGCGGGACGGCCGACCGAAGCACAGCCGAACGCACCAGCGGATGGCGGAACCTCACCCGTGTATCAATCTCCAGGAGTCCGGCGGCCTCTGCGGGCGCGGCAGACTCGCCGGCGATCCCCAGGTGCGCGGCCGCACGCCACAGCAGCGCCACCTCGCCGGTAGGATCGGCCGCGGCAACCAGCAGCAATAGTCGAGTAGGTGCCGGCAGGCTGTCCGCGCGGCGCCGAAAGGTGTCCTCGATGCGGTGCGTGATGCCCGGCACCGGCTCGAATCCGCCGACCACCCACGCCGCCGGCGCGCTTCGGGCCAGCTCCAGCAGCGCGAGAGGGTTCCCGTGCGCCTCTGCGACGACATGCTCACGCATCCCGTCGTCCAGGGGTACGTAGTCGGCTGCTGCCAGCAGCTCCCGCGCGTCGGCCTCGTCGAGCCCACCCAAGCGTACGACGGGTATGCCGTCGAACCCGCGCACATCGCGGTCGGTGGGATCCCGCAGGGTGAACACCAGTGCCATCGGCTCGGCGGCGACCCGTCGTGCCACAAATGTGAGGACCTGAGCCGACGCCTCGTCCAGCCACTGCGCATCGTCAACGAGGCACAGAAGGGGTCCTTCCTCAGCGGCCTCGGCCAGCAGGTTGAGAGTGGCCAGCCCAATCAGGAACCGATCCGGCACTGCACCGCTTTGCTGCCCGAACGCCACACCCAGGGCGGTCTGCTGCGGCTCGGGCAGGGCACCCATGCGGTCCAGCAGGGGTGCGCACAACTGATGCAGGCCACCAAAAGCGAACTGTGTTTCGCACTCCACCCCGACCGAGGACACCACCCGAAACCCCGAGGCATCAGCCCTGCCGCGGGCGTACTCGAGCAGCGCCGTCTTACCGATACCGGCTTCCCCATGCACAACGAGTGCCCCGCTCAGTCCCGCCCGCGCCTGCGAGAGAAGGTCATCGACCGCTGCGCGCTCCGCGGCTCGGCCCAGAAAGTCCACCAGTGTCGCTCCCTTCACAGTATGACGGCACCCTATTAGACAACTTTCACCTACGCAACGAAGTAGCTCCGCCCCAGCGGGTAGGCAGGAACCGGCGGAAAGGCAGGGGCTTCCACCGACGCGAAGGCACCGCCACCGGTGCCAATCTGAAGGCACGCCTGCAGGTGCAGGCAAAGCAGTACGGTCCAGCCCAGACCGGAGAACACGGTTTCTGCTGGGGACAGTTTCGCAAATCGCACGCACCCACGACCCACACTAGAAAGAGGCCCCGAGCCATGAACCCCATTCAAGAACTGATCATCAACTTCCAGGAACTTGCGGCCCAAGTGCCCGAGATCATCCGGCCCCTCATCGTGATGCTCGCCGGGGCTGTCCCCTTCATCGAGACTGAAGGCGCCTCCATTATCGGCATCCTCGGCGGCCTTCACCCTATCGTTGCCGGCATCGCCGGCGCGGTCGGCAATTTCCTGAGCGTTGTGCTCGTGGTGCTCTTCACGTCGCGGGCCCGCACGGCCGTCACTAACCAGAAGAAAGGAGGCGTCGCGGCGGCTCGGAGCATGGAGCGCGTGCCGGCAGGTCTGGGTTACGAGGGTGCTGCTGCGATAGAAGAGACAGCGCCGGCCAAGCCTGTATCTAAGGGGCGCCAGCGCTTCATGAAGTGGCTCGTCCGCTTCGGTGTCCCCGGGGCAAGCATCCTCGGTCCCCTTGCAATTCCGACCCAGTTCACATCCGTCATCCTCGTCGCCAGCGGAACCCCCCGTGGCTGGGTGCTGCTCTGGCAAGGGGTGGCGATCGTCCTGTGGACGGCTGTGGCCACAGTGTCGTTCTGGGCCGCCCTCACCTTCGTCGTCGGGGTCTGAGTCACATGAAAGTACGGATCGACGATCCATCGGAGGAACGTAGCCGCGCTGGCAGGGCTGCTCCAAAGAAGCGATTCCGGGAGGAAAAAGTGACACCCAAACAAACGCTGGAACCCGGAGACGGCCATAGGCTTCCGCGCTATCGATGGTGGCAGCTCTTCTCGCGTTCCCTCTTCCATCTGCATCTCACGGGCGAGGACGGTGCACCGGAGACCTGGTCAGTAGACGTCCGGCACGGGGGCGATTCGGACGGCGAAGTGCGCGCGCAGCTTTACCTCGACGGGGTCAACCAGGCCGGATCGAAACTTCCGGCAGTGTTCGCAGTGCCGGGTGGGGCCATCGAGGTCGAGGTCAGCATCTTCGGGCTCAGGCGCAGCCACTACGTGAGGCACGACGGGTCCGAGCGGCAACTTGTGCCCGATCCCGCCTCGGGCGAAGGACTGCGCGCCCACCTGGAACGAACCAACCCTGCGCTGAGCCGCACCGTTGGTATCGTTTCGGCCAGCGTACTCGTGGTCGCGCTCGTGCTCGGCGTTCCGCAGATCATCGAGCAGATCATGCAGCTTCCGCCCATCGCGGAGAGCATCGGCACGTTCTCCAGCCCGTTCCAGCTTCCGGCAGCCGCGAACTTCACGCTGCTGCTGGCAACGCTGGCAGCGAGCACCGAGCGCGCACTCCGGCTGCGCTACAACTGGGTCCTCGACGGCGGCTTCCTTGAGGGTGGTGACTAGAACAGGTGCCGGGCTCTGCGGCAGGCTCAGCCCGGCACTGCACCCGCTTTAAACGACAAAAGCCTGACGAAACTTACGTTTCATCAGGCTTACCGTCGGGTTGACAGGATTTGAACCTGCGACCCCTTGACCCCCAGTCAAGTGCGCTACCAAGCTGCGCCACAACCCGCAGTTCCCCCGGAATCCCTTCCGGCCGAACTACCTCAAATACCTTACACCACAACCGGATGTTCCGCCGCATCGGGGGTCGTGTGCTCGGCCACGTCAGGGCACGGAGGGCCCTAGCCGGCATGGCTGTACAGATAATGGGCTCGATTCACCTCGGACCGGCATGACTGTACAGATAATGGGCCTTTCGCGGCCGGATAACCCCGTTACCTGTACAACGATGAGCTTCCGGCAGGGTTCCGGCTATGAAGAACGCAGAAACCCCGGCCCCGCTTCCCCGAAAAGGGAGAGCAGGACCGGGGCACGTCATGCTGACGCTTAGCGCTTGCTGTTCTTGCCGCGCTTCTCGCGGACACGCATGTTGACCTCGATGGGCGTGCCTTCGAAGCCGAACGTTTCACGCAGGCGGCGGGTGATGAAGCGGCGGTAGCCGGGATCCAGGAAGCCGGTGGTGAACAGCACGAACTTCGGCGGGCGGGAGGACGCCTGCGTGCCGAAGAGGATACGGGGCTGCTTTCCGCCGCGCACGGGGTGCGGGTGGGCGGCAACCAGCTCGCCCAGGAAGGCGTTGAGCTTGCCGGTGGGGATGCGCTTGTCCCAGTTCTCCAGTGCCGTATCAAGCGCCGGAACCAGCCGGTCCTTGTGCCAGCCGGTCTTGGCGGAGATGTTCACGTGCGGAGCCCATTCGACGTGAGCCAGGTCCCGCTCGATCTCGATCTTGAGGTAGCGGCGGCGCTCTTCGTCGAGCAGGTCCCACTTGTTGAAGGCGAGGACCAGTGCGCGGCCGGATTCGATTGCCAGCTGCAGGATGCGGACATCCTGCTCACTGAGGACTTCATCCACGGCGAGGAGCACGACGGCGACCTCGGCCTTTTCCAGGGCAGCCTGGGTACGCAGCGACGCGTAGAAGTCGGCACCCTGGGCCATGTGCTGGCGGCGGCGGATGCCGGCGGTGTCGACGAAGCGCCAGGTGCGGCCGCCGAGTTCGATCATTTCGTCCACCGGGTCACGGGTGGTGCCTGCGGTGTCATCAACAACCACACGCTCGGAACCGGCCAGCTTGTTCAGCAGCGAGGACTTGCCCACGTTCGGGCGGCCGATCAGGGCGATGCGGCGCGGGCCGCCGGAGCGGTCCAGTCCACCGTAGGCGGAGTACTCGGGCAGCACGTCGAGGACGGCGTCGAGCATATCGCCGGTGCCGCGGCCGTGCAGGGCCGAGACGGGGTACGGCTCGCCGAAGCCCAGGCCCCAGAGGGAGGACGCGTCGGCTTCGTTCTGGATGTCGTCCACCTTGTTGGCGACGACGACGACGGGCTTGCCCTTGCCGCGCAGCATCCGCACCACGGCTTCATCCGTTGCGGTGATGCCGACTGTTGCGTCAACCACGAGCATGACGGCGTCGGCGTGGTCGACGGCGATTTCGGCTTGGTCGGCAACCCGGCGGTGGATGCCGCGGGCGTCGTGCTCCCAGCCGCCGGTGTCCACCAGGGTGAAGTTCACGCCGTTCCAGGTTGCCGGGTAGGACACTCGGTCACGGGTGACACCGGGGGTGTCTTCGACGACGGCCTCACGGCGGCCGAGGATACGGTTCACCAGGGTGGACTTGCCCACGTTCGGGCGCCCAACAATGGCGACCACGGGATCCTGGCGGACCGGTGCGTCTTCGTCGTATTCTTCGAAGCCGCCGGCAAGCAGCGCGGCGTCTTCTTCATCAAGTTCGTAGTCGTCGAGACCGGCGCGGAGGGAGCGGGCGCGTATATCGGCCTCGTCGTCGTCCATTGCCGCCAGGCGCTCGTCGATCGAGTCCACTCCGGACGGGATGTACTCGTCCGTGGAGATCCCGTCACCGGCGGTGTCGTCGTTGAGAGGTTTTCCGTTCATTGAATTGCTTTCTTTCCGTTGAGGTCTGCAGCACTGCGTACAGGCCGTCGCCGGACGTTCAGCCCGGTAAGTGTGAGGGAGGGTCCTTGCGGCGTTGCCGCCGAATGCCCTCCTCCCATTGAAACACGGGCAGGTGCCCGTAGTTGGTGCCGGGTCCCCCGGCAGGGAGTTAGTGGGTACTGCTGAAAACCACGTCAAGCACCGCCGAGACGGTCTCTTCGAAGTCCAGGTCCGAGGAATCGATGGTGGTGACGCCGTCGGCGGCCTGCTGGAAATCCACCACGGTGGAATCCTTGGCATCGCGGACCAGGACCTGTTCCTTCAGGGCCGCAGCGGTCTGCGTGCCGCCGAGCTGGATGCCGCGGCGGCGGAGCCGGGCTTCCTCACTGGCGGTGAGCAGGATCCGGACCTCGGCGTGCGGGGCCACCACGGTGGTGATGTCCCGGCCTTCGGCCACGATCCGCAGCCCGGAGTCCCGGATCAGCTGCTGCTGGCGGCGGACCAGCTCGGCGCGGGCGCCAAGCGTGGTCGCGACGGCACTGACCGAGGAGGAAACGGCCGGTTCGCGGATGGCCTCAGTGACGTCCCGCCCGCTGACGCGGACCCATTCCTCGTTCGGGGACAGGCTCAGGGCGATGTCGGCGTTTTCGGCGGCAGCTTCAACGGCCACCGAATCCGTCAGGTCAATCCCCGCTTCCATGCAGGAGAGGGTGACCGCACGGTACATGGCACCGGTGTCGAGGTAGGCGGCGTGCAGGCGGCGTGCCACTTCACGGCTGATGCTGGACTTGCCGGAACCTGACGGTCCGTCAATGGCCACAACCAGCGGCTTGCCCTGCCGGAACTGGGCCGGATCCACGTTATAACTCACTGCACTACCTTCCACCCGCGGGCGCTTAATTCAGTAACAAGGTCATTCACCCGGCCGGGCAGGACGGAGATTTCCGCCCGCCCCACCTGCCGGCCGGAGGCGTGCTCCAGCCGGAGGTCCTCCAGGTTCACGCCGATCTCACCAATCTCGGTGAGCAGCCGCGCGATCTGGCCGGGAGTGTCATCCACCAGCACGGTGAAGGACACAAAGGTCTGCGCCGGGCCGCCGTGCTTGCCCGGAATCCGGGCCTGCCCGGCGTTGCCTTCGGCAATGAGCTGCGCCATGTCCAGGCGCGCGCCGTCGGCCACCGGATCCTCGAGGGTACGGATCAACCGGTTCAGGTCCTCGCGGACCCCGTGCAGGATCGGCACCAGCCGCCCCGCGTTTCCGCTGAGGATCTGCACCCAGAGATTCGGATCGCTGGCGGCAATCCGGGTGACGTCCCGCAGGCCGTTGCCGGCGAGGCCCAGTGCCTGCGGCGGGGTTTCCTGCAGCCGGCTGGCCACCAGGGAAGCCATTACCTGCGGCAGGTGCGAGGTCAGCGCGACCGACGCGTCGTGGTCCTCGGCGGACATCCGGGACACCACGGCGCCCAGGTCGAACGCGAGGGCCTCGGCCCGGCGCACGGCCTCCGGAGCCGCTTCCGGCGGCGGGCAGATGACCCAGGGCATGCCGTTGAACAGTTCCGCGCGTGCGGCCACCGGCCCGGATTTCTCCCGGCCCGCCATCGGGTGGGTGCCCACGTAACGGCTGAGCTCGGCGTCGTACTCCCGGAGGTCGGTAAGGACAGCCGACTTCACGCTGGCAATATCAACGACGACGGCGGCCGGCCAGTCCTTCAGCGCTGCAGCCACCAGGGACGCAGTGACATCCGGCGGAGCGGCAACCACCACGAGCGACGGGTCGAATCCCTGGCGGGAAACGCTCAGGAGCCGCCCGGCACCGATGTCCCGGGCCACAGCCTCTGTCGAGGGAGACAGGTCCGAGAGCACCACATCGATGCCGCGGGCACGGAGCGCCAGGCCGATGCTCGTGCCCAGCAGACCCGTGCCGATGATCAGCACGGATCCGGACAGGTGGGTGCCCCCGTCAGCGGCAGCGGCCATTGGCTAGAGTCCTACTGAAGCGAGGAGGTGTCCAACCTCACCGCGGCCCAGGACGCGGATGCTGCCCTGGCGCTGGTCACCCAGGCGGATCGGGCCGATCTGGGTGCGCACGAGGCGCTCGACCGGGTGCCCGACGGCGTCGAACAGGCGGCGGACGATGCGGTTGCGGCCCGAGTGCAGAATGACCTCGACCAGGAGGTGACCCGGGGTGGAGTCGACCAGCTTGAAGGAATCGACCTTCGCGAAGCCGTCTTCGAGCTCGATGCCTTCACGCATCTGCGCACCGACGCCCTGGCCCATCGGGCCGCGGACCTGGACGAGGTAGGTCTTGGGCACTTCGTAGGAAGGGTGGGTGAGACGGTTGGTCAGCTCGCCGTCGTTGGTCAGCAGCAGCAGGCCTTCGGTCTCGTTGTCCAGGCGGCCAACGTGGAACAGGCGCTCGTTCTTGCTGGTGGCCTTGAGGAAGTCACTGATGCAGGGCCGGCCCTCGGGGTCTTCCATGGTGGAAATGACGCCGCGGGGCTTGTTGAAGACGTAGTACTTCTGGGATTCATCCAGCTGCAGGCGCATGCCGTCCACGTGGATGGCGACAGTGGCCGGATCAACGCGGACACCGAGCTCGGTGACGACCTGGCCGTCAACCTCCACACGGCCTTCGGCGATCATTTCTTCGCACACCCGGCGGGAGGCGACCCCGGCGCTGGCCATGACCTTCTGCAGGCGGATGCCTTCGGGGTTGTGCTGTTCCGAAATCACCGGCTTGGCGGGGCGGCGGGTGGCCGACCGGCGCACGGGACCCAGGTTCTGGCCAAAGCGCTCATTCCGGAAGGCACGGTCACCGCTCTTGCGCTGGCCTGCCTGCGGGCCGCCGAACTTACCGGCACCGGACTTGGCGCCCGACTTCGGTGCACCACCGGTTTTGGGGGCACCGGTCCGGGCACCACTGGGCTTGCTGTCGCCGAACGCCTTCACGGCGTCGGACTTGAACTTCTCTGGACGGGCGGCCTCCGGGCTGACGGGCCGGTAGCCGTTGGCGCGGTCTTCGCCGGGCTTCAGGCCCGATGCCGAACGGGGGCCGCCGGTGCGGTTGGAGGAAGGCTTGGAGCCGCGGCCGAAGCCTTTACCGCCGGCGGGGCCACCGGCACTGCGTCCGCCGCCGCGCGGGGTATTGCGGCCGGATCCGGAACGGGGTGCTGGGGTCATGAGTAAGTCCTTTGGGTGTAGCGGTTAATAAGTAGTGTCTTCAAATTCGGCCAGGTTTTCCAGCCCGGGCAGGTGCGGTGCAATCTGCGGAAGTTCGTCGAGGCTGCCCAGACCGAGCCGTTCCAGGAAGTACGGCGTGGTCCGGTACAGCAGCGAACCGGTTTCCGGTTCGGTGCCGGCGTCGACGATCAATCCACGCTGAACCAGCGTGCGGACCACCGAATCGACGTTTACTCCCCGGATCGCGGAGACCCGGGCCCGGGAGACGGGCTGCCGATAGGCAATCACCGCCAGTGTTTCCAGTGCGGCCTGCGACAGCCGTGCACTCTGGCCTTCCAGTACAAACTTCGACACAACGGGCGCATAGTCAGCGCGGGAAAAAATCCGCCATCCGCCTGCTACGTCGCGGAGTTCAAAACCACGCGGTGCGCCCTCGGGTCCACCCCCAGTATAGCCGTCATACTCCTGCTGCAGTTCCGTGAGGGCAGCGAGCACTTCCGTCTCCGGGACGCCGATCACCGAGGCCAGCAGTGCCGGGGCGGCAGGTTCATCCACCACCATCAGCACCGCCTCCACAGCGGCCTTCACGCCGCCGGGCAGTGAGGCCGCATCTACGGCACCATCCCCGCCGCTCTGGACAGTCCCAACAACCGGCTCCGCCGTCATGCTTGGTCCCCTTCGGTAACGCTGTCTGTCTCGCTGTCGTATTCGTCCACGCCGCCGGTCAGTCCGGCAGCCGCATCCGCATCCCCGGTCCAGGTAATCAGCAGTTCGCCCAGCGGAGTTTCCTGTTCAAAGCTGACTGACCCGTCGCGGAACATTTCCAGCAGCGCCAGGAACCGGGCCACCGCAACCGGACCGTCGGCGTCGGACACCAGAGTCCCGAATGTTGCCGCTCCGTTCCCCGCCAGCCGTTCGGCAAGGATCAGGGCCTGTTCGCGGACGCTGGTCTTGGGTGCGTGCAGGTGTTCCAGGCCCACCGTAGGGGGCTGTTCATCCCGGGGCTGCAGGGCGCGGGCGGCCAGGTCGGCAAATTGCTGAGGGGTGGTGCGCCAGATCAGTTCCGGCAGCATCGCCGCGAAGTGCGGATCCAGGGAGACCTGGCGGGGGAAACGCTGCGCCTCTTCGGCCAGCCGCTCCCCCATCTGCCGGGCCATTTCCCGAAACGCCTTGTACTGCAGCAGGCGGGCGAACAGCAGGTCGCGGGCCTCGAGCAGGGCTACGTCTTCCTCGTCCTCGACGTCACCGCTCGGCAGGAGCCGCGCGGCCTTGAGGTCCAGGAGGGTGGCCGCAATGACCAGGAATTCGCTGGCCTCGTCCAAGGCAACTTCGGGGCCGGTTCCGAAAAGCTCCCGGATGTAGCCCAGGAACTCATCGGTGACGGCGGCGAGGGCTATCTCGGTAATGTCCAGCTCGTGCTTGGAGATCAGTCCCAGCAGCACCTCGAAGGGGCCGGTGAAGTTCGTCAGGCGGACTTCAAACCCGGCGCGCGGCTCCTCCGAACCGGAATCCTGCGGGTCCGGCTTCCCCGTGCCGGGCCCCGATTTTGGGGTCGCCGGTTGAGACGACCCCGCCTTCGGGGAGCCCGACCTCGGGGACCCCGGTCCCGCGTGCGCCGGTTTAGGGCGCGCCGCCGCGGGCAATCAGTTCCTTGGCGAGACGGCGGTAGGAGTCGGCGCCCGGGTGGTTGCCGGCGTAGGTGGTGATCGGTTCGGCCGCCACAGTGGCATCGGCGAACTTGATGGTCCGCTTGATGACTGTTTCGAAGACCTTGTCGCCGAAGGCTTCCACCAGGCGGGAAATGACTTCGCGGCTGTGCAGGGTGCGGGCGTCGTACATGGTAGCCAGGACGCCGTCCACCTGCAGCCCGGGGTTGAGCCGGTCCTGGACCTTCTCGATGGTCTCCACCAGCAGCGCAACGGCGCGCAGGGCGAAGAACTCACAGATCAGCGGGATGATGACGCCGTGGGCTGCCGTCAGTGCGTTGACGGTCAGCAGGCCCAGGGACGGCTGGCAGTCGATGAGGATGACGTCGTAGTCGTCCGACACCCGGCGCAGCGCCCGTTCGAGCACCTGCTCGCGGGCCACTTCGTTCACCAGCTGGACCTCGGCCGCGGAAAGGTCGATGTTGGCCGGCAGCAGGTGGATGTTCTCGATGGAGGTTTCGTGGATGGCCTCGCGGATATCCACCTTGCGGTCCATCAGCACGTTGTAGACGGTCAGGTCCAGTTCGTGCGGGTTGGCACCCATTCCGGCGGACAGGGCACCCTGCGGGTCAAAATCGACCAGCAGTACGCGGCGGCCGGCCTCTGCAAGGGCAGCGCCCAGGTTGATGGTGGAGGTGGTCTTACCGACCCCGCCCTTCTGGTTCACCATCGCGATGATCCGGGCAGGACCATGGGACGTGAGGACGGGAGGTTCAGGGAATACCGTCAGGGGACGTCCGGTAGGGCCCATCGCCGAATCGGTTGCGGTTGCGTCCTGCAGAGTTGATGAACTCTGATCGCTGCTCACGTATAAATCCACGCTTCCGTATCTAGCTGTGCTGCGGGCTGTCAGTGACAACGTTACAGCCGCGCAACGGTGTTCCGCGCGAATCGGGGCCCCGGCGCCCGGCGAGCCTTGACGCTCAAGTAGAAGTCGAACCTTTGGCGCGGACTGCAATCGGCGGCGCAGGATGTCCCGCCAAAGAACGGCACCCCGGCACCCAAGCTCGGTTCGACAGAAAGAACGCGCCCCGCCTTACCCGGCGGAGCGCGTTCTTCGGTAGTGCTTTGCAGTTAGGCCTGGCGGTTAGTGCCGGGCCTCTCCGGTGGAACCGCCCACTGCGGAACTTCCGGCGGGGCTGGGCACCGAAGCGGCGAGTTCGGCGGACTCCGCCGTCTGGCGCGGTTCGTCAGTGCCGGCGTCGACATTCATGCTCGCCTCGTCGAAGGGCCGTTCGCGGTCCAGGACCGCGGTGACCTGGTCCTTGTCGATTTCCTTGGTCCAGGTGCCGATCAGCACGGTGGCGACAGCGTTGCCGGTGAAGTTGGTCAGGGCACGGGCTTCGGACATGAAGCGGTCGATGCCCACAATCAGGCCCACGCCTTCGATCAGGTCCGGGCGGTGCGACTGCAGGCCGCCGGCCAGGGTGGCCAGGCCTGCGCCGGTGACGCCTGCGGCGCCCTTGGACGCGATGATCATGAAGACCAGCAGGGAGATCTGCTCCCCCAGTTCCAGCGGCTTGCCCATGGCCGAGGCGACGAACAGTGCCGCCATGGTCAGGTAGATGGCGGTTCCATCGAGGTTGAAGGAGTAACCGGTGGGGACCGTGACACCGACAACCGGCTTGGAGATACCAAGGTGTTCCATCTTCGCGATCAGGCGCGGCAGGGCCACTTCCGAGGACGACGTGGAGAAGATCAGCAGGTATTCGCGTCCCAGGTACCGCATCAGCTTGAAGATGCTGACGCCGGTCACCAGTTTCAGCAGGCCGCCCAGGATGACGACGATGAAGAGGATGCAGGTGATGTAGAAGGCGACCATCAGGGTTGCCATGCTCACGATTGCCTGGATGCCGGTTTCGCCGACGACGGCGGAAATGGCACCGAAGGCGCCGATGGGCGCCAGCCACATGATCATCATGAGGATGCGGAAGACCAGGGCCTGGATGTAGCCGATGCCCTTCAGTACGGGAGCTCCGGCAGTACCCATCTTCTGCAGCGCGAAGCCGACCAGCAGGGCAACAAAGAGGGTCTGCAGGATGCTTTCACCGGTAAGGGAAGCCAGCAGCGTGGTGGGGATGATGCTCAGCAGGAAGCCGGTCATTCCCTCTGACTCTTCGGGAGCTGACGGCGCGGCGTCACCCGAGGCCTGCAGGTCCAGCCCCTCGCCCGGGTGGATCAGGTTGCCGACCACGAGCCCGATGGCCAGGGCGAAGGTCGACATGATGATGAAGTAGCCCAGCGCCAGACCGCCGACTTTGCCGACCGTGGCGGCTTTGGCAATTGATCCGATGCCTAGGACAATGGTGCAGAAGATGACCGGAGCGATCATCATCTTGATCAGGTTGATGAACCCGGTCCCGAGGGGCTTCAGGGACTTGGCGAACTCCGGGGCCACCAGTCCGAGTACGGCACCGAGGACAACCGCCGCAATGACGGCGATGTAGAGGAAATGTGTTCTGTCCCGCTTGGGGCTCTTCGGTGAGCCCGCGGAGGGTTGAGCGGCAGCTGCCATGTCGTACTCCTTGTTGCTTTTGGTCGGCCTCAATCATCCACCGATGATGTGACCCCAGTCACCCTTGTGTTCATACTGTTCTCAACAAAACTCCTAACGCAGCCGTAACGAATCGCAATCAAAGGACGAACGTGCACCGTGGCACCCTGGCCGGCCGGTTGTTCCTGGCCCAGCTCGCCTTCATCCTGTGCGCCTCGGGTGGAATGGCCTGGGGGTTGTACCAGCAGGCCGAGGAGAGCACCTACGAGGAGACCGGTCAGCGGATGCTGGCCGTGGCTGGAACCGTTGCCGCCAGCAGTACTGTCCGCACCGCCGTCGACTCCCCCGAGCCCGCCCTGCAGGACTACGCGCGTGAGGTGATGGACCGCGTGGGCATCGATTTCCTGACGATCATGGATACCGACCGCACGAGGTTCACGCACCGGAACCCGGAGCAGATCGGTAAGGCCTACATCGGCTCCGTGGACCAGGCCCTGGCCGGGGAGAGCTTCACGGAGACCTACACAGGCACCCTGGGCCCCTCGGTCCGCGCCATCACACCGGTGTACGACGACGCCGGCAACGTCACCGCGCTCGTCGCCGCCGGCATCACGGTGGACCGGGTAGGTATTGCCCGGGATGCACGGCTTCCGGAACTGTTTGCCATTGACGCAGCAGCCCTGGCCCTCAGCGCGCTGGGCTCCTACGGACTGAGCCGCTATCTGCGCCGTGCCACCCGGGGGCTGCGGCCCGCCGAACTGACCCATCTGTACGCCTTTTACGATGCGGCCCTGCACTCGGTACGCGAGGGCCTGGTGCTGCTGAACGACCGCGGACAGCTGGTGCTCTACAACGATGAAGCCGCCGTCCTCCTCGGCCTGCCGCCGGCGGGCACCGCCGCGCCGGGGCAGGAACTGCCCGACCTGCCCGGTCCGCTCACCTCCCTGCTGCGCTCGGGCCGGACCGCCCGGGAGGAAATTCACCTCACCGGCGAGCGCATCCTGGTGGTCAACCAGTCCGCGGCGGTATCCGCAGGGCCGCACGGCCGGCGTTTCGGTACCGTCACCACGCTGCGGGACCATACCGACGTCGAATCCCTCACCGGCGAGCTGGCCTCCATGCACACGCTGGCCGATGCCCTGAGCGCCCAGGCCCACGAGCATGCCAACCGGGTGCACACGCTGGCGTCCCTGATTGAGCTGGGCCGCAGTGACGAAGCACTGCGGTTCGCCACGGCCGACCTGGAACAGTCCCAGCAGCTCGCCGACGAGGTTCTGGCGTCGGTGGAGGAACCGGCGGTAACCGCCCTGCTGATGGGCAAGGCCGCCCAGGCCCGCGAGCGCGGCATTGCGCTGGACATAGTGGTGGAATCCGGGACGGAACGGTTCAGCGGGGCCGGGGTGCCACCGGTGGAACTGGTCACGATCATCGGCAACCTGCTCGATAACGCCTTCGACGCCGCGGAGCACTCGGTGGTCCTGCAGCTGGGTTGTGGTGACGGCCAGCTGCTGATCGAGGTGCAGGACGACGGCCCCGGCGTAGATCCCTCAATACTCGAACATATATTCGAACAGGGCTTCAGCACCAAGGAATTGGCGGAAGGCCGGCTGTGCACCGGCCGCGGGATCGGCCTGGCTTTGGTGCGCCAGGCCGTGACGCGGCTTGGCGGCAGCATCCGGGTGCTGGGTGGGCCCGGTGCCTGCTTCAGTGTGGAGCTGCCCGTTCCGGCGCAGGCTCCCGTACACCTGGCGGAGGTAACCCCATGAGCGGATATTCCCCCGGTTCCGACGTCGGCGTCCTGGTGGTCGAGGATGAGGAGATCCCCGCAGAGGCGCACGCGGAGTATGTCCGCCGGGTGCCGGGATTCCGGCTGGCAGGTATCGCCCGGACGGGCGCCGAGGCCCTGGAGGCGCTCAAGGCCGCCGAATCTGCCCCGGCAGGCAGCGAAGCGGAGATAGGTCTGGTCCTGTTGGACATGAACCTGCCGGATCTGCACGGCCTGGACCTGCTGCGCCGGATCCGCGGGGCAGGACTGCCCGTGGACGTCATCGCCATCACCGCTGTCCGGGACCTGGCAGTCGTCCGCAGTGCCATGTCCGGCGGCATCGTCCAGTACCTCATCAAGCCGTTTACGTTTTCGGCGTTCAGCACCAAGCTGACCGCCTATGCCGAGTACCGGCGCCGGGTGGCACAGCAGGCGGCGTCCACCACGCAAAACGAAGTGGACAGCGCCTTTGCGGCCCTGCGTCCTGCCGTCCCCGGCCCCTTACCCAAGGGCCTGTCCGGGGAGACACTGGAGGCCGTCGCGGATCTGCTCAAGCGCGCCCGGGCGCCGCTGTCCGCAGCTGAAGCGGCGGAGGCGCTGGCGATGTCCCGGATCACCACACGCCGCTACCTGGAGTATCTGGCGGACCAGCAGTCGGTGCTGCGCTCGCCGAGGTACGGCACACGGGGCCGGCCGGAGCTGGAGTACAGCTGGCGCCGGTAGGGCCGGCTGGAGGCTGCCGCTAGGGAACCGGCCGCAGCACCGTCGCCAGGGCCTCCAACACAGCGGGATCCTCGATGGTGGAGGGCACGGTGTGCGGAACGCCGTCGGCGATCTGTCGCATGGTCTTGCGCAGCACCTTCCCGGACCGGGTCTTGGGCAGCGCGTCCACCACGAACACTTCCTTGAAGTCCGCCACTGGGCCGATCTGCGAGCGCACGAGCTCGACCAGCTCGGCACGCAGCACCCCGGAGTCGATCTCCGTGCCGGCCTTGAGCACCACGTAGCCGGAGGGGCGCTGGCCCTTGACCGGATCCGCGATGCCGATCACCGCCGCTTCGGCGACCGCAGGGTGGGAGCCGACGGCCTGTTCCATGGCGCCGGTGGAAAGCCGGTGCCCGGACACGTTGATGACGTCATCGGTGCGGCCCATCACGAACACGTAGCCGTCCTCGTCCACGTAGCCGGAGTCCCCCGTGGCGTAGTAGCCGTCAAAGACGTCCAGATAGGCCGCACGGTAACGCTCGTCGCTGCCCCACAGGGTCCGGACGGTACCGGGCGGGAGCGGCAGCTCGAGGGCAATGTTGCCCTCGGTGCCCGCCGGTACCTGCTTTCCGTCCGGCCCCAGGATCCGCACGGTGAATCCCGGCACCGGAACGGTGGGCGACCCGGCTTTGACCGGCAGCTCCTCCAGGCCCACGGGGTTGGCACAGATGGCCCACCCGGTTTCGGTCTGCCACCAGTGGTCGATCACCGGCACACCCAGTGCGGTCCCCGCCCACTCCAGCGTGGCCGGGTCCAGGCGCTCGCCAGCGGCAAAGAGGTGCCGCAGCCGGGACAGGTCGTAGCGACCGGGTTCGACGGCGTCGGGGTCCGCCTTCCGGATGGCCCGCAGCGCGGTGGGCGCAGTGAAGAGGACGTCGACGCCGTGCTCGGCTGCCACCCGCCAGAAGGCTCCGGCGTCCGGGGTGCCCACGGGTTTGCCTTCGTACAGCACAGTGGTGGCGCCGGCGATCAGCGGGCCGTAGACGATGTAGGAATGCCCGACCACCCAACCGACGTCGGAGGCCGTCCACATCACCTGCCCCGGACCGATCCCGTAGATGTTCTCCATGGACCACGCCATCGCCACGGCATGGGACCCGTTGTCCCGCACCACCCCCTTGGGTGCGCCGGTGGTGCCGGAGGTGTAGAGGATGTACAGCGGATCGGTGGCGGCCACGGGCACCGGTCCGGCGGGGTCGGCGTCGGCGGCGAGCGCGGCCCAGTCATGCCAGGCTGCGCCGCCGGTACCGTCAAACTCCTCCCGGGTGGAGGTGAAGCCGGTCCGTTCGGCCACGACGACGGCGGCCACCCGGTGTGCCGCGACTTCCAGGGCCTCGGCGACGGCAGGCAGGTATTCGACGGCCCGTTTGGGTTCGAGCCCGCCGCTGGCCGTCACGATGACAGTGGGGCCGGCGTCGTCGATCCGGGCCGCAAGCTCCCGCGGGGCGAAGCCTCCGAAGACCACGGAGTGGACCGCGCCCAGCCGGGCGGTGGCCAGCATGGCGATGACGGCCTCGGGAATCATCGGCAGATAGATGACCACGCGGTCGCCCGGGCCGACACCCAGGCCGCGCAGCACCCCGGCGAAGCGTTCGGTTTCCGCCAGCAGCTCGCTGTAGGTGTAGGTGCGGCTGGTGCCGAGCATGGCGGAGTCATAGACCAGTGCTGCAGTGTCTCCGCGGCCGGCCTCCACGTGCCGGTCCAGGGCGTTGAAGGAGGTATTGAGCTCCGCGCCCGGATACCAGGAGTACAGCGGAGCGTTGGCATCCTCCAGGGCTCGGGACGGCGGCTTCTCCCAGTCCACCAGCGCGGCGGCGGCCAGCCAGAACCCCTCGGGGTCGGTGCTGCTGCGGGCGTAGGCCTGTTCGTAGGCTCCAGCGGTCTGCGCGTCCATGAATCCTCCTTGATCCGGCGTGGTACGCGCCATGGTACTAGGGGCATGGACGCGGAGGCCTTCTGGAACGCAGATGTATGTGGGGAGAAAATCTCCTAAAGTCCAGCAGCTTCTTCGTCGGTCAACTCAATCTCCTGACCGTTGTCGCCCACCCAGCGGTACGGCTGCTGCCCAGCTGCCGCGTCAACTCGTTTGATGAGCGTGTAGGTCGCGCCGTCTTGAATCTTTATCTCCATGGCCGAGAGGCTACTCCATCCGGCGGCCGCCCGCCGAAGGCCCGAATCCAGTGGGCAGGCAGCGGCGGCCGGCCGCGGAACAGCGGAGCATGCAGGGAGACTCTGTATACAAGACCGCGGCCGAGAGGCACCAATGTGACCACGGATACGCTTTGTGGCCCGCTCGTGTATACACTGTGGAGAACGTGACGCAGATATCAAGGAGGCGCACCATGCGGGCAAGTGACCGCGCGTACGCCGCCCTGCGGCAGGACATCGTGGACTGGAAGCTGCCCCCCGGCACCGTACTGGGTGAAGTGGAGCAGTCCGAACGCCTGGGTGTTTCCCGCACTCCCCTGCGTGAAGCTCTCAGCCGCCTGAGCGCTGACGGGCTGGCCGCCCCGCACAGCGGACGCGGCGTCGTCGTTACTGGCATCTCCCTCGACACTGTCGCCGAGCTCTTTGAACTGCGCCAGGCCCTGGAATGCAAAAGTGCAGCCCTGGCGGCGGTGCGCGGGCAGGCATCGGTTTTCCACGGGCTGGTATCCCGGTTCCGTTCCGCCGGCAGCCTGATCAGCACCGACGACCGGCAGAACCGCAGCCGGTACTACGAGCTGGTGGCCGAGCTGGACTCCGCCATCGATGCCGCAGCCGCCAACTCGTATCTGACCCAGGCCCTGGGCAACGTACGCCTGCACCTGGCCCGGGTGCGCCGCCTGGCCAAGGACAATCCCGAACGGCTGCTGGAAACCGCCGGCGAACACGCCACCATTGCCGCAGCCGTTGCCAGCGGGGACCCGGACCTGGCGAGCGCCTCCGTCTCGGTCCACCTGCACAAAAGTCTTGAACACCTCCGATCCGCCCGGATCGCTTCCCCTGACAGCACCATCCCCGAGAAAAGGACCACCCCTTGAACCTGAACAAAGTCCGCGTCTACCGCAGCGACGAAAAACTGGCCCGCGAAGACCAGCTGGCGTACAAGATCGCCAAGGTAGCCGCCGATCCCGTAGAGGTCACCGAAGACGTCACGGACATGGTCATCAACCGCATCATCGACAACGCCTCCGTGGCCATCGCCTCCCTGAACCGGGCTCCGATCGTTGCCGCCCGCGCCCAGGCGCTGTCCTTCTCCCCCTCCGCCCACGGCAAGGGTGCCTCTGTCTTCGGCGTCCTCGCCAAGACCTCCCCCGAATGGGCCGCCTGGGCAAACGGCGTGGCCGTGCGCGAACTCGACTACCACGACACCTTCCTCGCCGCGGAGTACTCCCACCCCGGCGACAACATTCCGCCCGTCCTCGCCGTCGCGCAGCACACCGGCGCCTCCGGCCGGGACCTGATCCGCGGCATCGCCACCGGCTACGAGATCCAGGTGAACCTGGCCAAGGCCATCTGCCTGCACAAGCACAAGATCGACCACGTGGCCCACCTCGGCCCGTCCGCCGCCGCCGGCATCGGCACGCTGCTGGGGCTCGACGTCGACACCATCTTCCAGGCCGTAGGCCAGGCCCTGCACACCACCACGGCCACCCGCCAGTCCCGCAAGGGCGAGATCTCCACCTGGAAGGCGCACGCCCCGGCCTTCGCCGGCAAGATGGCCGTCGAGGCCGTGGACCGGGCCATGCGCGGCCAGACCTCCCCCACCCCCATCTACGAAGGTGAAGACGGGGTGATTGCCTGGATGCTCGACGGCCCCGAGGCCGCCTACGAAGTGCCGCTGCCCGAAGCCGGCGAAGCCAAGCGCGCCATCCTGGACACCTACACCAAGGAACACTCCGCCGAGTACCAGGCCCAGGCCTGGATCGACCTGGCCCGGAAGATCCACGGCGAGCACCCCGAAGCTGGGGATCCGGCGAACGTGGAAAGCGTCCTCATCGCCACCTCGCACCACACCCATTACGTGATCGGCTCCGGCGCCAACGATCCGCAGAAGTACGATCCCACCGCCTCGCGCGAGACCCTGGACCACTCGATCCCGTATATCTTCACCGTCGCACTGCAGGACGGCGCCTGGCACCATGTGGACTCCTACTCCCCCGAACGCGCCGGCCGGCCGGACACCGTGGAGCTGTGGCACAAGGTCACCACCGTGGAGGATCCGGAGTGGACCCGCCGCTACCACTCGCTGGACATCAGCGAGAAGGCCTTCGGCGGCAAGGTGACCATCGTGCTGACCGACGGGACCGTCATCACCGACGAAATCGCCGTCGCCGACGCCCACCCGCTCGGCGCCAAGCCGTTCACCCGGGAGCAGTACATCACCAAGTTCCGCACCCTGGCCGAGGGCCTGGTATCCGCCGAGGAAATCGAACGCTTCCTCGCCACCGTCCAGCGGCTGCCCGAACTGGCCGCGGGACAGCTGGACCAGCTGAACATCAACGCCGCAGAGGGCGTCATCAACCCCGCCGCCGCACCGAAGGGACTCTTCTAGATGCTGTACTCCTCCGTAACCCCCGAGGCCAAGCGGGTTGCCTTCCGCGAAGGACTGGCCTCCGGCACCCTGCAGCAGTTCCCGGGTGCCTTCAACCCGCTCTCGGCCCGCCTGATCGAGGAGAAAGGGTTCGACGGCGTCTACATTTCCGGTGCCGTCCTGGCCAATGACCTCGGCCTGCCGGATATCGGCCTGACCACGCTCACCGAGGTGGCCACCCGCGCCGGCCAGATTGCCCGGATGACCAACCTGCCGGCCATCGTGGACGCCGACACCGGGTTCGGCGAGCCGATGAACGTGGCCCGCACCATCCAGGAACTCGAAAACGCCGGGCTTGCCGGCTGCCACATCGAGGACCAGTTCAACCCCAAGCGCTGCGGACACCTGGACGGCAAGAACGTGGTGGACACCGACACCGCGGTCAAGCGGATCCGCGCCGCAGCCGATGCCCGCCGGGATCCGAACTTCCTGATCATGGCCCGCACAGACATCCGCGCCGTGGACGGCCTGGAAGCGGCACAGGACCGGGCACGCGCCCTGGTCGACGCCGGAGCGGACGCCATCTTCCCGGAGGCCATGAAGTCCCTCGAGGAGTTCGCGGCCATCCGTGCCGCCGTCGACGTGCCGATCCTGGCGAACATGACCGAGTTCGGCAAGAGCGACCTGTTCACCTACGACGAGCTGGCCTCGGCAGGCGTGAACATGGTGATCTACCCGGTGACCCTGCTGCGCAGCGCCATGGGCGCCGCAGAGCGCACCCTGGAGACCATCAAGGCGCACGGCACCCAGCAGGCCGATGTGCCGAACATGCTCACACGTGCGCGTTTGTATGAACTGGTGGATTATGAGGCGTACAACCAGTTCGACACGTCAGTTTTCAACTTCCAGGTCCCGGGCACCCGCTAGGACCCGCTCCGCATTTCCTGCACGACGAAGGAGTCAGCAACAATGACAGACACCCAGATCCACAAGGGCCTGGCGGGGGTACTCGTAGACACCACCCGCGTTTCCAAGGTCAACCCGGAAACCAATTCCCTGCTCTACCGCGGCTACCCGGTCCAGGAACTGGCCGCCCGCTGCAGCTTCGAAGAGGTGGCCTACCTGCTGTGGAACGGGGAGCTGCCCACCGAGGAGCAGCTCGCCGAATTCACGGAGGGGGAACGCAGCCAGCGTGCCCTCACCCCCGAGCTGAAGGCCGTCATTGACGCGCTGCCTGTGACCTGCCACCCGATGGATGTGTGCCGTACCGCGGCATCGGTCCTGGGTGCGTCCCATGGGCAGGCCGGGGATTCCTCGGTCCAGGCCAACATGGACAAGGCGGTCAGCCTCTTCGCTGCCATGCCCGCCGTCGTCGCCTATGACCAGCGCCGCCGCCGCGGCGAGGACGTCGTGGATCCGCGCGATGACCTGGACTACTCGGCGAACTTCCTTTGGATGACCTTCGGCGAGGAAGCCGCTCCCGAGGTAGTCGAGGCGTTCAACGTGTCGATGATCCTGTACGCGGAGCACTCCTTCAACGCGTCCACCTTCACCGCCCGGGTGATCACCTCCACGCTCTCCGACCTGCACTCGGCCGTGACCGGTGCCATCGGTGCGCTCAAGGGCCCGCTGCACGGCGGCGCCAACGAAGCGGTCATGCATACATTCGCCGAGATCACCGAGAGCGCGGCGGGCGGCGACGTCGCAGCCCACGCAGCGGCCTGGCTGGACGAGGCGCTGGCGGAGAAGAAGAAGATCATGGGCTTCGGCCACCGCGTCTACAAGAACGGCGATTCCCGGGTGCCGACCATGAAGGCGTCCCTGGACAACATGGTCAAGCACTACGACCGTCCGGACATGGGTGAGCTCTACACTGCCCTGGAATCGGCCATGGGTGAGCGCAAGAACATCCTGCCGAACCTGGATTACCCGGCCGGTCCCGTGTACCACCTGATGGGTTTTGACACGCTCACCTTCACGCCGCTGTTCGTGGCCGCACGGATCACCGGGTGGACGGCGCACATCATGGAGCAGCTCGAAGCCAACTCCCTGATCCGGCCGCTGAGCGAATACAACGGAGCCGAGGAGCGGCACCTGCCGTAACCGCAGCATTCCCAGGGGCCGTCTTCGGAGTTTTCGCGAAGGCGGCCTCTTTGCGTTCGGTGCAGCTAGGAAAAGACGACGCTGGCGACGTTGACGTTGTCGTCCGCGATGGTGATCACGGCGTTGAAACAGTCGCCGGCCAGGAGGCGGGGCATCCAGTGGGCCGAGTCCGCCCACATCTGCGGGTACGGGATGGCGGTTATTGGATACCAGGCCGGAAGGATCTCGTCTGTCTCCACTGGTTCGCCGCTCCAACGGGACGTTTTGAAGAGGACGGTGGACATGTCCAGGCCGGGCTGGGCCGGGAAGATCCACTCAATGGTGCCGGCGCGTTCCAGGTCCCGCTCCGCGACGACGACGCCGGACTCCTCCTCCACCTCGCGCACCGCGGCCTGCTCGGGGGTTTCTCCGGCTTCAATGTGTCCGCCGAGCGTCACCACACGGCCAAGGCCGAAGCCGGTTTTCTTCATTCCCATAAGCACCTGCCGCCCATCCGCCGTCTCCCGGAACAGGAAACAGAGGACAACCGGGGCAGCCCGGTACGGTGCTGCGGGTACGGCCACTACAGTGCCCGCGGGTGGGCCGCGGCGTAGACCTCGCGCAGGGTCTCGGCCGTCACCAGCGTGTAGACCTGGGTGGTGGTCACCGAGGCATGGCCCAGCAGTTCCTGGACCACGCGCACGTCGGCGCCGCCTTCGAGCAGGTGCGTGGCGAACGAATGCCGCAGCGTGTGCGGTGAAACGTCCCGGCCGATATCGGCCTTCTCGGCGGCGTTCTTCAGGATGGTCCAGGCGCTTTGCCGTGACAGGCGTCCGCCCCGGGCATTCAGGAACAGGGCGGGGGTGCCCTTGCCCTTGGCCGAGGCCGCCGGGCGACCGCGCACCAGGTATTCGTCCAGGGCGCGGGCAGCATAGGACCCCAGCGGGACCAGCCGCTCCTTGGACCCCTTGCCGAACAGGCGGACGACATCCGGTCCCTTGGCGGGGATGCGTTCCAGGGACAGGTCATCCACGTCCAGGCCCACGGCCTCGCTGATGCGCGCTCCCGTGGAATACAGGAATTCGAGCAGGGCACGGTCGCGCAGCCCGGAGGGGGTGTCCAGGGAGACCGCTTCCAGGATCCGGGTGACCTCGTTGACGCTGATGGCCTTCGGCAGGCGCTTGCCGGGCATGGGTGGGTGTACGTCCGACGCCGGATCGGCCGCGGTCATGCCTTCGAGCGCCCAGAAGCGGTGCAGTCCGCGCACCGCCACGATGGTGCGGGCGGCGGACCGGACGCTCAGCGCCGAGGCGCCGTCGGACCCTTCGGAAATCGACTGGGCAAACGCCGTGACATCGTGCCGGGAGATGCGGGAAATGTCCTCCACTCCCCTGGCGTCCAGGAAACGGGCATAGCGCAGCAGGTCCCGGCGGTAGGCGTCGAGGGTATTCACGGCCAGACCGCGTTCCACGGCCATGTGCTGCAGGTAGCTGCCGATGGCCCGGCCTGCAGGTGTGGAACGGAGCTCATCCGCCGCCGATTTCATGGTTGCGGCGCGGGAGCGGGCCGGTGCTGCGCTTCCAGCCGCGGCCTTCGGCCTGCGTTTGGGTGCGGGATCCGGCACCGCGCCAGCCGGGGAATCCGGCGCCGCCGCCTCCTGGACTGCGGGCTCCGGCGTAGCGGGCTGCGTGACGGAGCCGGTGCGGTCCAGCTCGGCCAGGTCGGCGTCGCGCAGCCGGCGGGCTTCTTCCGAGTCCAGATCCAGCTTGAGGGTGGGGTTCAGGCCGGGCAGCTTAATGGCAATGGTGTCATTGTTCGTCGAGCCGCCATCAGCGTCAGCGCTGGGCATTGGTTCTAGCTCACCGGGCCGTTGGCCCAGGTGGAGTGCTGGGAGTGGTGTTCCGGCCAGGGGGCATCGGCGGGCCGCAGATCGCGGAACCCGTTGCCGCGGGCGACGGCGGCGGCCAGGACGGCGGCTACGGCGGACGGGCTGTGCATACGTCCCTGCAGGGCTGCCTGTACGGCCTCGTCCAGGTCCACCCATGCCGTGGTGATTTCGGCTTCCTCGTGGGTCCGGGTGTGCCGGTCCGCCTCGGGGACCTCGGAAATGCCGCGGGCCAGGTAAATGCGCAGGGCTTCCCGGGAGGAGCCGGGCGAGAGGAACAGGTCCGTGAGGACGTGCCACTGGGCAGCCTGCAGGTCTGCTTCCTCCGCGAGTTCGCGGGCGGCGCCGACCTGGAAGTCTTCACCGTCCACGTCGAGCAGCCCGGCGGGGACTTCCCACAGGGTCATCCGGACCGGATGCCGGTACTGGTTGATCAAAAGCACCCGTCCGGCGTCGTTCATGGCCAGGATGGCCACCGCGCCGGGGTGGGCGATGTAGTCACGGACCAGGGGTTCGCCGTCGTCGGTCAGGAGGAATTTCTCCTTGACCACGTCCCACACCGGACCGCTGTAAACCGTTTCCGATTCCAGCAGCGGGCGCGGGCTTTGTTCGTCGGCGAACCCCTCGGTCCGTGCCACGGGGCTAGGCCTTGCCGCTCTGGTGGGCCAGGGCAGCCTTGACGAGTCCGGCGAAGAGCGGGTGCGGACGCGTCGGGCGGGAGCTGAGCTCCGGATGTGCCTGCGTGGAGACGTAGTACGGGTGCACGTCGGCGGGAAGCTCGACGAACTCCACCAGGCCGCCGTCGGTGGTGGTTCCGGAGAACACCAGGCCGGCGTCGGCAATCTGGTCACGGTACTGGTTGTTGACCTCGTAGCGGTGGCGGTGGCGCTCGGCCACCTCCGTCTTGCCGTAGGTCTTGGCAACCACGGATTCCGGTTCCAGCTTCGCGTCCCACAGGCCCAGGCGCATGGTGCCGCCCATGTCGCCGCCGCCGGCAACAATGTCCTTCTGCTCCGCCATGGTGGCGATGACCGGGAACCGGGTATCCGGTTCGAACTCGGAGGAGGAAGCACCTTCGAGGCCCACCACGTTCCGGGCGTACTCAATGACCATGCACTGCAGGCCAAGGCACAGGCCCAGCGTCGGAAGCTTGTTCTCCCGGGCGTAGGTCAGCGCGCCCAGCTTGCCTTCGAGGCCACGGATACCGAAACCGCCGGGCACGCAGATGGCATCCGCGCCGGCCAGGGCCTTGGCCGCACCCTCGGGGGTGTCGCAGTCATCCGAGGGAACCCAGCGGATATTGACCTTGGTCTGGTTGGCGAAGCCACCGGCACGCAGCGCCTCCGTGACGGAGAGGTAAGCGTCCGGCAGGTCCACGTACTTGCCCACGAGGGCAATGTCCACGTGGTGCTTGGGGTTGTGCACGGATTCAAGCAGGCGGTCCCACTTGGTCCAGTTGACGTCCTTGAACTTCAGGTCCAGGTGCTGGACGATGTACGCGTCCAGGCCCTGGGAGTGAAGGGTCTTCGGGATGTCGTAGATGCTCGGGGCATCCGGGCAGCCGATTACGGCATCAACATCGACGTCGCACATGCGGCCGATCTTGTTGCGCATGGCGTCGGGCACCGGACGGTCGGAGCGGATGACGATGGCGTCCGGCTGGATACCGATGGACCGCAGGGCAGCCACGGAGTGCTGCGTCGGCTTGGTCTTCAGTTCCTGGGACGGACCGATATACGGCACGAGGGACACATGCAGGAAGAAGACGTTGCTGCGGCCGATGTCCTGGCGCACCTGGCGGGCCGCTTCGAGGAACGGCTGGGACTCGATGTCGCCCACCGTGCCGCCGATTTCCGTAATGATGACGTCGGGGGTCTTCTTCGCCTCGGAGGGCAGGCGCATCCGGCGCTTGATCTCGTCGGTGATGTGCGGAATGACCTGGACCGTGTCACCGAGGTATTCGCCGCGGCGTTCCTTGGCGATAACCGTCGAGTACACCTGGCCGGTGGTCACATTAGCGGAGCCGTCGAGGCTCTCGTCAAGGAACCGCTCATAGTGCCCGATGTCGAGGTCGGTCTCGGCGCCGTCGTCGGTCACGAAGACTTCACCGTGCTGGAAGGGGTTCATTGTGCCCGGATCCACATTCAAATAGGGATCGAGCTTTTGCATGGTCACCGCTATGCCGCGCGACCTCAACAAATGGCCGAGACTTGACGCTGTCAGTCCCTTACCGAGTGAGGACGCCACGCCACCGGTGACGAAGATGTGTTTGGTCGTAGAAGACGACTTGGGAAACCTGGAATTTGATCGCTGCACCACGGAGTTCGAGCCTATCACCTTTTGTCGTTTCGGGTTTGTCCTGCGTCTGGGTTCTTTCGGAACATCATTGGAGATGCCCCGCCGAATCCAATAATTCCTCGGCGTGGGCACGGGCCGAAGCCGAGTCCTCCTGCCCTGCGAGCATCCGGGCGAGTTCCTTGATGCGCTCCTCCTGGCCCAGCACCCGGACATCGCTGGCCGTGACGCCGGTACCGTCGTCGGTGGACGTGGAAGTCTTGATCACGCGGATGTGATGGTCGGCAAACGCCGCCACCTGGGGCAGGTGGGTTACCACGATCACCTGCACCTGCTTTGCCAGCATGGCGAGCCGGCGGCCGATTTCGACGGCGGCCTTGCCGCCGACGCCTGCATCCACCTCGTCGAAGATGAACGTGGGCACCGGATCCACTGCTGCCAGGACCACTTCGATCGCCAGCATAACGCGGGAAAGTTCGCCGCCTGAGGCACCCTTGCCCAGGGGCCGGGCCGGAGCGCCGGGATGCGGTGCGAGCAGGAAGGAAATGCTGTCGGCACCGTGCGGTCCCGGCTCACCGGTCGGTTCCACCTCGATGACCAGATTGGCGTCTTTCATGGCCAGCGCCGTCAGTTCGTCGCTGACCCGCTGCGCGAGTTCTGCTGCGGCATCGGTACGGAGTTTGGTCAGGGCCGCTCCCCGGGTGGCCAGGCGTTCGGCTAGGACGCCTATTTCCGCTTCGAGGGCGTCGATCCGGGAGTCGTCGGAGCTGAGTTCGGCCAGCCGCTTGGCGCTTTCGCCGCTCCACTCAAGGACCCCGTCGATCGAAGGGGCATACTTGCGGACCAGTCCCGCCAGATCGGCGCGGCGGGATTCCACTTCCGCGAGCCGTTCAGGTCCTTCGGAGTCCAGGGAGGCTCCGTAGCTGGCCAGCTCGGTGGCTATGTCGGCGAGGATGTACCCCACCTCGGCCAGCCGCTGTCCGGACGCGGCCAGGGCCGGGTCATGCTCCCCTGCGGACTCCAGCTGGCGTTTGGCTGCGTCCACCAGCGAGGTGGCGTCTCCGCCGTCGGCAAAGTCGTCGGCGATCAGGGCCGCATGGGCACTCACCGCTGCGGTGCGCAGCTCCTCGAGGTTGCTCAGGCGCATGGCCTCCGCCTTGAGGGAGTCGTCCTCCCCCGGCTGCGGATCCACCGCCTCGATTTCCTCCAGCGCGGCGGTCAGGTACTCGGCTTCCCGGAGCCGGTCCCGTGCCTGGTCCCGGAGTTCCGACAGCTCCTTGGCGGCGGCGCGCCAGCGGGCGTAGTCCTCGCGGTAGGCACCGAGTTCGGCGGCCAGCGGGGCACCTGCGTACTTGTCCAGCGCCTCCCGCTGGGCCGCGGCACTCTTGAGGCGCAGCTGGTCGGTCTGGCCGTGGACCACCACGAGGTGCTCGCCCACTTCCGCCAGGACGCCCACCGGGGCGGACCGTCCACCCACGTGGGCACGGCTGCGGCCATCGGCGTTGACGGTACGGACCAGCGTCAGTTCGGCCGCGCCGTCGTACTCTTCAAGCTCGGCTCCCGCTTCGCCTGCACGGACCGCCGCAGCGCTTTTCGGGTCCACGTGCACGAGTGCCTCGGCGACGGCGGACTTCGCGCCGATGCGCACGGCGCCGGCGTCGGACCGGGCACCCAGGAGCAGTCCCAGGGCGGTGATCACCATCGTTTTGCCCGCACCTGTTTCACCGGTAACCACCGTGAAGCCGGGGCCCAGGTCCAGTGTGGCGTCGGTGATGACGCCGAGGTCCCTGATCCGGATTTCCTCAATCATGCGACGAAGCCTCCGCTGTCCGAAACCGCTGTGTCACCGGTTGATGTGCCGGCAGCTTCCGGGCTGCCGGTTACTGCACCGTTGCCGGCGGAATCCGTGTTCCGGTCCCCCGGCCCCGGTACGGGGCTGAGCTGGGTCCCGGCGGTGGTAGCCGGGGCAGGACCGCGCCACCCATGGGTGGGAAGCTGGAACTTGCGCACCAGACGTTCAGAGAACGGCGTCAGGTGGGTGCGGGCCAGACGGACCGGAGTCTTGGAACGGGTCACTTCCACCCGGGAGCCCGGGGGCAGATCGATGCTGCGCCGGCCGTCGCACCACAGCACTCCGGCGGCGTCCGTACGGGTCAGGATCTCCACGGCCAGCACCGAGGTGGGTGATACCACCAGCGGCTTGGCGAACAGGGCGTGGGCGCTGATGGGTGCCAGCAGCAGGGCTTCAACCTCCGGCCAGACCACGGGGCCGCCGGCGGAGAAGGCGTAGGCGGTGGAGCCGGTGGGTGTTGCCAGCACAACGCCGTCGCATCCGAACGAGCTGATGGGGCGGGCATCCACCTCGATGACCACTTCCAGCATCCGCTGGCGGTCGGCCTTTTCGACGGCGGCCTCGTTGAGGGCCCAGGTGCGGGCCAGGAGTTCGCCGCCGTGCCAGACCTTGACGTCGATGGTCATGCGTTCTTCGACGGTGTAGGCGCGTTCAACCACCCAGTGCACGGTCTGTGCCAGGTCGGCGCGTTCGCTCTCGGCCAGGAAGCCCACGTGGCCGAGGTTGACCCCAAGCAGCGGGACATTCGTTCCGCGCACCAGTTCGGCTGCCCGCAGGATGGTGCCGTCACCGCCAAGGACCATGCCCAGGTCCACTTCATCCAGCGCCACGTCTTCATCGAGGATCTCGGTGGGTGCGGCCAGCACTCCGTATTCGGCCTGGATGTCTTCGAGGTCCCGCCGCCGCATGACCGGAACCAGTCCCGAGGAATGAAGCTGGGTGCAGGCTTCCTGGGCAGCGGTCATGGCGGCCCGTCGTCCGGTGTGGGCCAGGACCAGTATCCGTCTGCTCATCTGCGTCTTCATCCTCTTCATCCTCCGGGTGGTGCCTGCGGCATACCCATCGTCAGTCTTCTACGGCCGGCAACCGGTCCGCAAACCCGGTGAACGCTTCATCCACCAGCCTGGCGGCGGCGTCTTCGGCCGGAGTTCCCTCACTGTGCCCCGTTTCCCCAGGCCTTCCACGTCCGGGGACGGGGACCTGCATCCACATAAAGAACTCCACGTTGCCGTTCTGGCCGGGAAGCGGGCTCGGGGCAATGCCGCCGATCTCCAGGCCGGCAGCCATGGCGGCCGCCGCCACCGAAGCCACGGCAGACCGGTGCCGGGCTGGATCGGTGACCACTCCGGTCCGGTCCAGCTTCTCACGGCCCACCTCGAACTGGGGTTTCACCATAAGCAGGAGGCTGCCGCCCGGGCGGGTCGCAGCAGCCAGCGGTCCCACCACCTTGGTCAGGGAGATGAACGAGAGATCCGCGACCGTGAGGTCGACGGTGCCGCCAATATCCTCCGGGTCCAGGTACCGAACGTTCATCCCTTCGTAAACGCTGACCCTCGGATCCCGCCGAAGCGCTTCCACGAGTTGTCCGTGCCCGACGTCGACGGCGGCGACATGCGTGGCACCAGCGCGGAGTAGAACGTCGGTGAACCCTCCGGTAGAGGCCCCGGCGTCCAGGCAGCGCAGTCCGTTAGGGTCAACGGCGGGGAACGCCGCGAGGGCACCGGCGAGTTTGTGGCCGGCGCGGCTGACGTAGTCGGGCAGGCCGTCGTCGAGCACTTCCAGCCGTTCGCTGGCTTCCACCGGAGCCGAGGGCTTGGCGGCGGGCTTTCCGGCGCGCAGGACCCGTCCTGCGGCGATCAGCTTTGCTGCCTGGGTGCGCGAGCGTGCGAGTCCGCGGGTGACGAGTTCCTGGTCGAGTCGGGGCATGCCTAGTCTGCTGTCCGGGGGAAGATTCCGGGTACCGGCGCGGGGACGGCATGCCCAGTGTTCGGCTCAGTATTCAGCTCGGTGAGCAGCGCGTCATGCAGTCCTGCGTAAACGGCCGCATGGCCGGCCACGGGCTGTGCCGCCAGCGGAGGCAGGACATCGAGGAGGGAGTCAACGGCGGCATCATCCGTGGTGGCCGGAGCCTGCGGCCATGGCTGTGCCGGCTGGGATTCAGGCATGTGTCTTCCTCCTGCGGTTGCATGCGGGATGCATTGGTGACGGGTGGATCTTCTCTAAGAAGCCTAGCTGCGGCCGGTGACAGTCCAGCGGATCTCCGGGGTAAGCGCCGCTGCGGCGTCCGGCCGGGCTGCCCACCATGCGGCACAGCCGGCCCGCCAGCTGTCCAGGTCCGAGGAATCCCCGGCTATCACGACGACGGTGTCCTCCACCCAGGCCAGTGCCTGGCCGCAGCGGTATTTTCCAGCCTCGGGAACGGGCACCGGATACGGTTCGAAAAGCGCCGCCAGGTTCTCGATGAGGTAGACCGGCCGCTCCGGTTTCCGCGCCGCCAGTGCAGTCAACGGAGTGTCGACGCCGGTGAGCACCAGTGCGGTGTCAAAGCCGGCGTTGGTTCCGCCCAGGATGTCGGTGTCCAGCCGGTCCCCCACCACAAGCGGACGGTGGACGTCGAGGTGCCGTGCCGCCGTCGTAAACAGTGGCGCCTCCGGCTTGCCTGCGACGAAGGGAACCCGGCCCGTGGCTGCGCCGACTGCAGCCACCAGCGTGCCGTTGCCGGGCGCGATGCCGCGGGCCTGCGGGATGGACAGGTCTGTGTTGGTGGCCACCCACACGGCTCCGCGTCCGACGGCGAATGCGGCTTCGGCCAGATCGGCCCATCCCAGGGATGGGTCGAAGCCCTGGATGACGGCGTCGGGCGCGTCATCCGCCGAGTAGACCCGCACCAGTCCCTGGGCCTCGACGGCGGCAGCCAGGGTTGCGCTGCCGGTCACCAGCACCTTGGCCCCCGCGGGAACCTTGGAAGCCAGCAGTTCCGCCCCCGCCTGCGCGGACCCGAAGACATTTTCCGCCGTGGCGGGTGCTCCGAGTTCGCGCAGATGTGCCGCAACCGTCTCCGAAGAGCGTGAGGCGTTGTTGGTGACGTAGGCCAGCTGGACCGATACATCGGCCAGCCGGTCCAGCGCCTCCACGGCCCCCGGTATCGCGTGCGGTCCGGCGTAGACCACGCCGTCCAGGTCGGAAAAGACCGCGTCGTAGCCGGAGACCAGTGAAGGGTTAGTCGTCAAGACGCTGCGGCCCCGTCTCATCGGCGTCTTCGCGGGCAGTTTCCTCGTCGTCGTCGTCGTAATTGAAATCGGACACTACGACTTCCACGGCCTCGCCGTCGTCATTTACGTCGCTGTCTTCGGTGAGGAGGCCTTCCTGCTCATCCGTGGGAAGCGCGTCCACCTCTTCATTTGGATCGAGGTTGTCCTTCGGAGCCTCTTCGGCGGGTGCGAAATACGCGCCGGAGCGGTCCTCACGGGCCTCGGGACGACGCTTGGGACGTTCCTCTTCCTCAGGCACGAGGTCGAAGATTTCCGGCTCCGCAAAGTCGCCGAAGCCCAGGGCTTCGTCAGCGCGCAGGGCCTGCTTCTGCCACTTCTGCGCTTCCTCGCTGCGGCCGGCAACTTCCAGCGCGTCGGCGTAGGCACGGAAGAGGCGCGGGCTGTAGGAGAAGGCCCGGTTGCGGTCCAGCTGCGGGATTTCCAGTGCTGCAACAGCGGCATCAAACTGACCCATGTCCATCCGGGCACCCGAGACGACGATGGCCAGATCCACCTGTCCGGCGGTATCCAGGTCCTTGGCGTCATCGGACCGGGCCATGTCCAGTGCCTTTTCCGGATGGCCCAGACCGCGTTCGCAGTCGGCCATCATCGGCAGGTAGGCATTGGAACCGCTGATCCGGCGGTAGGTGCGGAACTCACGCAGCGCCTCACCGAAGTGCTCGGCTGCGTAGGCGGTCAGGCCGACAGCCTCGCGGACCACTGCCATGCGTCCGCCACGGCGGCTCGCGGCAAGGGCGTGCTGGAATGCCAGCTCCGGTTCGTCGTCAATCAGGCGGCCTGCCATCACCAGGTGCTTGGCAACCCACTCGCTGTTGACTTCCTCCAGGTTGCGCAGCTGGGCGCGGGTGACCTTGTCCAGTTCCTGCCCGGTGACGTCCTCATCGATTTCCGGTGAACGCTCACGGTCGGGGCGGTTGGCGCTGCGCAGGTCCTTGGCGTTGCGGGGCCGCGGTGCGGCCGGGGCATCGTCACGGCGGAACGACGGGCGGTCCGAACCGTGTTCGGGCCGGTCGCCGCGGGGCGGACGGCTGTCACGCTGTGGACGGCGGTCATCGCCGCCGAAGGACGGCTTGCGGTCGCCGCGGTCGCCGAAGGGCTTACGCTCACCGCTGCGCTCCGAGAAAGGCTTACGCTCACCGCTGCGCTCCGAGAAAGGCTTACGCTCTCCATCGCGCGGCGGACGGCTGTCACGCTGCGGACGATCATCACGCGAGAACGGCTTACGATCCCCACGGTCGCCAAAGGGCTTACGCTCACCATCACGGGCCGGACGACGGTCGTCGCCACCGAAGGACGGTTTACGGTCCCCACGGTCACCGAACGGCTTACGCTCACCATCACGCGGCGGACGGCTGTCACGCTGCGGACGATCATCACGCGAGAACGGTTTACGGTCCCCACGGTCACCGAACGGCTTACGCTCACCATCACGCGGCGGACGGCTGTCACGCTGCGGACGATCATCACGCGAGAACGGCTTACGATCCCCACGGT
Source organism: Arthrobacter sp. zg-Y877 (assembly GCF_030373105.1). NCBI lineage: Bacteria > Bacillati > Actinomycetota > Actinomycetes > Micrococcales > Micrococcaceae > Arthrobacter > Arthrobacter sp. zg-Y877. The sequence continues at coordinate 1,152 of NZ_JAUCPU010000001.1, read as the reverse complement.
CACCGAACGGCTTACGCTCACCATCACGCGGCGGACGGCTGTCACGCTGCGGACGATCATCACGCGAGAACGGCTTACGATCCCCACGGTCACCGAAGGACTTACCCTCACCATCACGCGGCGGACGGCTGTCACGCTGCGGACGATCATCACGCGAGAACGGCTTACGATCCCCACGGTCACCGAAGGAGTTACGCTCACCATCACGCGGCGGACGACGGTCATCGGCGCCGCGGCTGGCGCGGTCATTTCGCTCCGCACGATCCCCGAACGACGGACGACTGTCCCCATCACGGGCGGGACGACGGTCATCGCCACCGAACGACGGCTTACGATCGCCACGGTCGCCGAAAGGCTTCCGCTCACCGCTGCGCTCGGTGAACGGCTTGCGCTCACCATCACGGGCGGGGCGGCGGTCGTCGCTGCCACGGGCGGGACGATCGCCGAAAGCGGGCTTGCGGTCCTTTGAAAACGGCTTGCGCTCCGAGGAGGCCCCCCGGTCGCCGAAAGACTTCCGTTCGCCGTCGCGTGCGGGCCGGCCGCCAAAGGAGGGCTTGCGGTCTTCGAACCGCTTGGGAGCGTTGCGGTCGTTCGTCGCGGGGCGTCCGCGGTCGTCGCGCCGGTCTGACGAGCTGCCGCTGGAAGAATTGCTTCCTTCGCCGCCGCGGTGATCCCTGTTATTTTGCTCTGACATGCTGCTGAGTTCCTCTCGTCGTGAGCCGACCAACGGAATTACTGCAGTCGCTCGTCACTATGTACCTGTAATGAAGATGTAAAAGTCGTGGGAGGCGGTCGCGCCTCAGGGTAATTCTAGTGCAGTGGCAGTCCAGGTGCCGATTCAACAGGGGATCAAAGCGGTCCGATGCAGGTGAGTCTCGACACCACGGGCACCTGAGCGGCCCCAACTCAGGACGTTCGAACCCCGACGGCGGCCAAAGGAACCCGCCGGCAGTACCCCGAAGGTCAGGGCCCGCCCGGGTTAGGCCTGGCGGGTTAAAGAGGAAGAGCCCGTACCAGCACTGGTACGGGCTCATCCTGTTATTCAAATATTGTCCGGCGGTGACCTACTCTCCCACATCCTCCCGGATGCAGTACCATCGGCGCTGTGGGTCTTAGCTTCCGGGTTCGGAATGGGACCGGGCGTTTCCCCCA